>NZ_JBDSQX010000140.1:0-33744 GCF_039929605.1 Roseateles sp. | reverse complement strand
CTACAAAGGTGACGTCCAGGCCAAAGCGGCAGGCCTGGAAGCGGTTGAAGGTGTAGGGCAAGTAGTCGTCTTCTACTGGCTCGAAAGGTTGCTCCATGCTGATCCAGCGCGCCAGGCATTGCACCAGCCCTGCCATGGCCGCAGCCTTTTCAATGGTCAGCGGCGTGTCCAGCACGCGGACCTCGATGGTGCCGAACTCGGGCTTGGGGCGGATGTCCCAGTAGAAGTCCTTCATGCCCGAGACGACGCCGGTGCGCGTCATCTTGGTGAAGTAGGTCTCGAAGTCGGTCCAGTTCTGCACGAAGGGCGCGCGGCCCGACAGCGGGAAGGCGAACACCGAGTTCAGCCGTGCCGAATCGAAGCCCGTGTCCTCGCCCTGCACGAACGGCGACGACGCGGCCAGCGCGATCAGGTGCGGGATGAAGCGGCTCATGCCGTGCAGCAGCACCAGTGCTTCGTCGGCGCTCGGGCAGCCGATGTGCACGTGCTGGCCGAAGATGGTGAACTGCTTGGACAGGTAGCCGTACAGCGACGACAGCTCATGAAAGCGCGGCGTCTCGAAGATGCGCTGGCGCTTCCAGTGCTGGAAGGGGTGGGTGCCGCCGCCGCACAGGCTCACGTCCAGCTGCTCGGCGCAGTCCACCAGCGCGTCGCGGATCTGGCCCAGCTCCGACAGCACCTGGCCGAAGCCGGTGCACACGCCGGTCGACAGCTCGATCATGCTGCTGGTGATCTCGGGCGTCACGTTGCCGGGGAGGCTGTGCTTTTTCATCAGGCGCAGCAGGTCGCCCGACACGGGTGCGAGGTCGTAGTCGTTGTTGTTGACGATCTGCAGCTCCAGCTCGACACCGAGCGTGAGGGGCTGCGATTTTGAGAAGACGCCCAGGCTCATTCGCTGGCCTCCTTGTTCTTTCTGGTCAGCTTGGGCGCGGGCGGCAGCTCGCCGGCCAGGCGCAGCGCGAACTGCACGGCGATGGGCCCCACCAGCTCCAGCGCCGCGATGCTGGCCAGGATGATGGGCACGGCGCCGGCTGCGAGTTCGGGCTCGGCGCGCATCAGCTCGCTGAGCATGACCAGCGCCGTGGCCGACAGCGGCATCATCGTGATCGACAGCGCCAGCCCCTGGCGCCAGGTCGCCTTGGCCGCAGGCGCCAGCGCGATGATGGCCGCCGACTTGGCCAGGAAGCGCGCCGCCATCACCGCCAGTGCCGCAAAGCCGCCGGCCACCAGCACCTTGGGCGACCAGGCCGAGCCGACGATGACGCACAGCATCAGCACCAGCGCACCGCCCGACGTGCCGAAGTGGCGCGGCCACACCCAGGGCCGCTCGCTGGTGTTGCGCAGCAGCAGGCCGGCCAGCAGCGGCATCAGCAGCGTGGACACGCCGATGGCCCTTGCCGCGACGATGGCGAAGGCCACCATGCCGAACAGCAGCAGCGCCGCGCTCTCGTTGCGCAGGTTCAGGCGGCGCGCGGCCAGGTAGGTGGCGCCGGCCAGCAGCGCGGCCACGCCCAGCGTCGTCAGCAGCGAGATGGCCAAGCCGGCCAGCGCCTGCGCCAGGTTGCCGCCGTCGTCGGCCGCCCACCAGGTGCGCATCAGCGTCAGCGCGATGACGGCGTACAGCGTGTTCAGTGCCGTCAGCAGCGTCGCGCGTTGCGTGACCTGGCCCTGTGCGCCCAACTCCATCGCAACGCGGCCCGACACGGCGGCCGGTGCGGGCATGGCCAGGATGGCGCAGGCGATGGATGTCTGCCAGCCGACGTCGAACAGGCGCAGCACGAAGGCCACCGCGGCGGCGCTCAGCAGCGCCTCGGCCAGGCTGGTGGCAAGCAGGCCCGGGTTGCGGCGCAGCCAGCGCAGGTGCACGCGGCTGCCGATCTCGAACAGCAGCAGGCCCAGCGCCAGATCGGTGACTGTCTGCGCGGCGCCGCTGAGCGGCATGGCCACGCCGTGGCCGAAGGCGGCCGCGAAGACGCCCGCCAACGTGTAGCCCACCACGCGCGGCAACCGCGTCGTCGCGGCAATGAATTCGCCGGCCAGCGCACCGGCCAGCAGCACGCCGACGATGAACATCAATTCGCTGGGTGGTGTGACGGCCAGGCCGGCCCAAACCCTGGCGCCGCTGTCGAGTACGGTCACGCGCTCTCCCTTAAAGCTGTTCGGGCGCGTAGCCTAGGTGGGTCATGTGACCCCCCCTTGTAGGCGAAGACGCCGAAATGACTCACCCGCCGTCTCGGACAATGCTGTGCATGCAGATCATCAGCGTCAACACTGCTCGCATCGAGCACTTCATCGCCACCAACGGCGAGCGCTTGGATTCCGCCATCCGCAAACGCTCGCGGGAAGGCCGCATCGCGGTCGGCCCGCTGGGCCTGGACGGCGACGAGCAGGCCGACCCGAGCGTGCACGGCGGCCTGACGAAGGCCGTCTACGCTTACCCGCTGGAGCACTACGCCGTGTGGGCCACGTTGCGCGGCCAGGCTCAGGTTGCTGCCGCCCTGGAGCCAGGCGACTTCGGCGAGAACCTGACGATCACCGGCTTGGCCGAGAGCCAGGTCTGGATCGGCGACGTGCTGCGTTTTCCGGACTGCGAACTCATCGTCTCCGAGCCGCGCTACCCCTGCTTCAAGCTGGCCGCCCACATGGGCTTCAAGCACGCCGTGAAGATGATGGTGCAGAGCGGCTACTGCGGCTTCTATCTGGCCGTGAAGCGCGAGGGCACGATTGCAGCGGGCGAGGACTTCGAGCTGATCCCCGGGGCGCGCGAGGTGGGCGTCGCCGAGCTGTTCAGCGCCACCATGCGCAAGCAAAAGTGACGCGCCGCCGCGAACTGCTGGCCGCAGCCGGGCTGCTGCCCTTCGCCGCGCATGCCGGCCCGATCCTCAACGTCGGCCCGGGCCAGGCCGTCAAGTCCCTGGCCGCTGCGGCACGCCAGGCGCGAGACGGCACCTTGATCGAGGTCGAAGCCGGCGACTACATCGCCGACGTGGCCGCCTGGCCCCAGCACGACCTGACCCTGCGTGCCGTCGGTGGCCGCGTGCGCCTCGTCGCCGCTGGTGCGCACGCGCAAGGCAAGGGCCTGTTCGTCACCACGGGCCAGCGCCAGCGCATCGAAGGCTTCGACTTCACGGGCTGCACGGTGCCCGACCGCAACGGCGCCGGCATCCGCGTCGAGGCCGGCTCGCTGACGCTGGTGGATTGCGGCTTCCGCGACAACGAGAACGGCCTGATGACGGCCAACAACGAGGGCATCGAGCTCGACATCGTCGACTGCGACTTCGGCTCCATCCCGCTGCGCGAGGGCAAGACGCACAACATCTACGTCGGCGCCATCAAGCGGCTCGCCGTCACGGGCAGCTACTTCCACGGCGGCATGCTGGGCCACCTGCTGAAGAGCCGCGCGGCCGTCAACCACATCCTCTACAACCGCCTGACCGACGAGATCGGCGGCCGCGCCAGCTACGAGCTGGAGTTCCCCAACGGCGGCGTCGCCGTCGTCATGGGCAACCTCATCATGCAGAGCTCGACGACGGAGAACCCGCACGTCATCTCCTTCGGCGTCGAGGGCGCGAGATGGCCGAAGCAAGCGCTCTACCTCGTGCACAACACGCTGGTGGATCAGCGGCCCAGTGGCGGCATCTGGCTGCGCGTCTCGCCGCCGCAGACGGAGGTCGTGCTGGCCAACAACCTGCTGGTCGGCACGCCCAAGCTCGCGGCCGAAGGGCACTGGACGCGGCGCGCCAACTTCGCGGCGGACTGGGACGAGTTCGTGCGCGCGGCGCGCGACGACTACCGGCTCAAGCCCGACTCGTCGCTGCGCGGCAAGGCGCAGGACGCAGGCGTCGCCGAGGGCATGAAGCTCGCACCGATGCGCGAGTACCGCCACCCGCATGGCACCGTCGCCTTGGGCGGCACCGCGCGGCACCCGGGCGCGTTCCAGAGCTGAGGCTCCAGCGGCTGCGACACCGGTGTGGGGCGCGGTCCCTGGGTAGATCGGTGGCCCGTCCACACCTCCTTAGACTCCACCGCATGTCGCTCTTGCTCCTGCTCCTGCTGCCCTTCGTGGGCAGCGCCGTGGCCGCGCTGTTGCCCACGGGTGCACGCAACATCGAGTCGCTCTGGGCGGGCCTGGTGGCGTTGGCCGTCGCGGTGCCGCTGGCCTTGCTGTACCCGGAGGTGCGAGACGGCGGCGTGGTGTCCGAACGGCTGGTGTGGCTGCCCAGCCTGGGGCTGGACCTGGTGGTGCGCATCGACGGCTTTGCGTGGATGTTCGCCATGCTCGTCACGGGCATGGGCGTGCTGGTGGTGATGTATGCCCGCTACTACCTGTCGGCCGACGACCCGGCGGCGCGCTTTTATTCGCTGTTGCTGGGCTTCATGGGCTCGATGCTCGGCGTGGTGGTGTCGGGCAACCTGATCCAGCTCGTGCTGTTCTGGGAGCTGACCAGCGTCTTCTCCTTCCTGCTCATCGGCTACTGGCATCACCGGCAGGACGCCCGCCGTGGTGCACGCATGGCCTTCACGGTCACGGCCACCGGCGGCCTGGCGCTGCTGGCCGGTGCGCTGCTGCTCGGGCACATCGTCGGCAGCTATGAGCTCGACGTGGTGCTGAAGGCCGGCGATGTGGTGCGCGCCCATGCGCTCTACCCGTTGACGCTGGTGCTGGTGCTGCTGGGCGCACTTACCAAGAGCGCCCAGTTCCCATTCCACTTCTGGCTGCCGCATGCCATGGCCGCGCCAACGCCCGTGTCGGCCTATCTGCACTCGGCGACGATGGTCAAGGCCGGTGTCTTCCTGCTGGCGCGCTTGTGGCCGGTGCTGGCGGGCACGGACGAGTGGTTCTGGCTCGTCGGCGGCGCCGGCCTCGTCACGCTGCTGCTGGGCGCCTACGCGGCCATGTTCCAGAACGACCTCAAGGGGCTGCTCGCCTATTCCACGATCAGCCACCTCGGCCTGATCACCTTGCTGCTCGGCCTGAACAGCCCGCTGGCGGCGGTCGCGGCGGTGTTCCACATGATGAACCACGCGACCTTCAAGGCGTCGCTGTTCATGTCGGTGGGCATCATCGACCACGAGACCGGCACGCGCGACATGCGGCGGCTGGACGGGCTGTTCCGCAGCATGCCCATCACCGGCACGCTGGCCATCGTCGCCTGCGGGGCGATGGCCGGCGTGCCGCTGCTCAACGGCTTCCTGTCCAAGGAGATGTTCTTTGCCGAGACGGTGTTCGTGAGCTCGCATGCCTGGGTGGAGTTCGGCCTGCCGCTGGCGGCCACGCTGGCGGGCGTGTTCGCCGTCGTCTATTCGCTGCGCTTCGGGCATGACGTGTTCTTCGGCCCGCCGGCGCGCGGCCTGCCGCGCCAGCCTCACGAGCCGGTGCACTGGATGCGCGTGCCGGTCGAGCTGCTCGTGCTGGCCTGCGTCGTGGTGGGCACCGTGCCGGCGTGGTCGGTCGGCCCGCTGCTGGCGGCGGCAGCGGCGCCGGTGGTCGGTGGCACGCTGCCGGCCTACAGCCTGGCGGTCTGGCATGGCTTCAACACGCCGCTGATGATGAGCTTGCTGGCGATGGCGGGCGGCACCCTCATCTACATGCGCTTTGCACGCAACTTCAAGCAACGCGCCCTCAGGCACACACCGCTGATCCACTGGCTCGACGGCAAGCGGCTCTTCGAGCGCGCGCTGGCCCTGGGCACCGCGCTGGCACGCCGGTCGCTGCGCCTGGCCAGCACCCGCCGCCTGCAGCCGCAGCTGCTGTGCATGCTGGTGATTGCCGGTGCGGCAGCGCTGGGTTCGGCCCTGGTCGTGCCGCTGGCCTGGGGCGACCGGGCCCGCGTGCCGGCCACGCCGGAGTTCGTCGTGCTGTGGCTCATTGGCGGCGCCGCCGCCATCGGTGCGGCCTGGCAGGCGAAGTTCCACCGGCTGGCCGCGCTGGCGCTGCTGAGCGTCGTCGGCCTGGTGATGTGCCTGACCTTCGCCTGGTTCTCCGCCCCCGACCTGGCCTTGACTCAGCTGGCGGTGGAGGTGGTCACCACGGTGCTGTTCCTGCTCGGCCTGCGCTGGCTGCCCAAGCGCGTGGAGCTGGACAACCCGCTCACGCGCCTGCGGGCCCGGTGGCGGCGCGGGCGGGATTTCATCCTCGCGCTGCTGATCGGTGCCGGCCTGGCTGCGCTGTCCTACGCCATGCTGACCCGCCAGGCGCCGCAGAGCATCTCGCCCTTCTTCATCGAGCGCGCCTTGCCCGAGGGCGGCGGCAGCAACATCGTCAACGTGATGCTGGTCGACTTCCGCGGCTTCGACACGCTCGGCGAGATCACCGTGCTGGGCATCGTCGGCCTGACCGTCTACGCGCTGCTGCGGCGCTTTCGCCCACCACGCGAGGTCATCGAGCGGCCGCCGCAGCAGCAGGCGATGTCCGAGGACGGCCAGAGCGATCTGCTCGACCGGCCCGACACCAGCGATGCCGCCGGCGGCTATCTGCTGGTGCCGGCCGTGCTGGCGCAGTTGATCCTGCCGGTGGCCGGCGTCTTTGCCTTTTACCTGTTCATGCGCGGCCACAACGAGCCCGGCGGTGGCTTCGTCGCGGGGCTGGTGATGGCCATTGCCTTCATCGCCCAGTACATGGTCGGCGGCACCCGCTGGGTGGAGGCGCGCATGCCGTTGCAACCGCCGCTCTGGATCGCCGCCGGCCTGCTGATCGCCGTCGCCACGGGCCTGGGCGCGCTGGCCCTCGGCTACCCCTTTCTCACCACGCACACGGCGCACGTCACGCTGCCGGGCATCGGTGCGGTGCACCTGCCCACGGCCGCCCTCTTCGATCTCGGCGTGTTCGCCGTCGTGCTGGGCTCGACCATGCTGCTGCTGACGGCGCTGGCCCACCAATCGCTGCGAGCGCGCCGTGCGCCAGCGGCTGCCGCAGCCGGGGAGGGCGGCTGATGGAAATCGTCATCTCCCTGGCCATTGGCGTGCTCGCCAGCGCCGGCGTCTGGCTGGTGCTGCGGCCGCGCAGCTTTCAGGTGCTGATCGGCCTGGCGCTGCTGGCCTACGCGGTCAACCTCTTCATCTTCAGCGTCGGCAGCCTGTCGATCGACAAGGAGCCCATCGTCAAGCCCGGCCTGGCGGCCGACCTGGTGAACTACAGCGACCCGCTGCCCCAGGCTCTCGTGCTGACCGCCATCGTCATCGGCTTTGCGACGACGGCGCTGTTCCTCGTCGTGCTGCTCGCGCTGCGCGGGCTCAGCGGCGGTGACCATGTCGACGGCGAGGAGGAGCGGCCATGATCGGTTGGTCTGATCTGCCGATGCAGCAGCTCGTCATCGCCCCGGTGCTGCTGCCGCTCGTCACTGCCGCACTGTTGCTGCTGCTGGGCGAGCAGCGGCGGATCTCTGCGGTGGTGCTCAGCCTGGCTTCCACGCTCGCTGGCCTGGTGCTGGCGGTGGCGCTGCTGCTGTGGGTGCATCAGCAGGACGCGCCGGCGGCTTTCGGCGTCTACCTGCCCGGCAACTGGCCGGTGCCGGTGGGCATCGTGCTGGTGGTCGACCGGCTGTCGGCGCTGATGATGTTGCTGGCCGGCAGCGCGGGCCTGGCGGCGCTGCTGTTCTCGCTGGCGCGCTGGCACCGGGCGGGCGTGTACTTTCATCCGCTGTTGCAGCTGCAGTTGATGGGCTTGTACGGCGCCTTCCTCACGGCCGACCTGTTCAACCTGTTCGTGTTCTTCGAGGTGCTGCTGGCCGCGTCCTACGGCCTGTTGATGCATGGCGGCGGCGGCGCCCGCGTGCGCGCCGGCCTGCACTACATCGCCATCAACCTGGTGGCCTCGCTGCTGTTCCTGATCGGCGTGGCCCTGATCTACGGCGTGACGGGCACGCTGAACATGGCCGACATCGCCCAGAAGCTGTCCCAGGTGCCCGACAGCGACCGGGGCTTGCTCGGTGCCGGCGCGGCCATCCTGGCCATCGCCTTCCTGGCCAAGGCGGCGGTGTGGCCCTTGAACTTCTGGCTGCCGCCGGCTTATGCGGCAGCGGGTGCGCCGGTGTCCGCCCTGTTCGCCATCCTCACCAAAGTAGGCGTCTACGCCGTGCTGCGCCTGTGGACGCTGTGCTTCCCGGCCAGCGTCGGCCCCTGGGCGCTGTTCGGCGGCGAGGTGCTGGTCTGGGGCGGGCTGGTGACGCTGGCCTTCGGCGCCCTCGGCATGATGGCCTCGCAGCGGCTGGACCGCCTGGCCGGCTTCAGCGTCATCGCCTCCTCGGGCACCTTGCTGGCGGCCATCGGCTTCGACTCGCCGGCCCTCAGTGCCGGGGCGCTGTTCTATCTGGCCAGCTCCACGCTGGCCGGCTGCGCGCTGTTCCTGCTCGTCGAGCTGATCGAGCGGGCGCGCCAGGTCGAGCTGGCGCCGCTGGCGGACGACGACGATCACCTGCCGGACTTCGTCGACGTCGAGCCGCGCTTCGACACCAACCTCGACGATGAAGAGCAGGTCTTGACCGGCCGCGCCATCCCCGCCGCGCTCGCCTTCCTCGGCCTGGCTTTCATCCTCTGCGCGCTGGTCGTTGCCGGGCTGCCGCCGCTGTCGGGTTTCATCGGCAAGGTGGCCATGTTGTCGGCCCTGCTCGACACGCCGGCCAGCTCGGCCGGCCCGGCGGCAGGGCGAACGATGTTCGTGCTGCTCATCGCCTCGGGCCTGCTCGCCACCACCGCACTGCTGCGCGTGGGCGTGCGCCACTTCTGGGCGCCGCAGAACCGGCCGCCGCCGAGGCTGCGCGTCACCGAGTGCCTGCCCATTGCGCTGCTGCTGTCGGCCTGCCTGCTGCTCGTGGTGGGTGGTGAGACGGCATTGGCCTATGCCCGCGCCACGGCGGCCGCCCTGCATCAGCCGCAGCAGTACATCGACGCGGTGTTCCGTGCGACGCCGGTTGGCGCCACCGCCGCAAAGGGCGCGCCATGAATCGTTGGCTGCCTGCGCCCTGGCTGTCGGCCGGGCTGTTCGTGCTGTGGCTGCTGTTGAACCAGTCCGTCAGCCTCGGCCAGCTGCTGCTGGGCGCCGTGGTGGCGCTCGTGGTGCCCGTGCTGATGGCGCCGTTGCGCCAGCGCGCCGGCCCGCTGCGCCATCCGGGGCTGCTGCTGCGCCTGATCCTGCATGTCGGCCTCGATGTCGTGACGGCTGCGCTCGGCGTCGGTCTCGGCATGCTGTCCGCCGGCCGGCGGCCGCCGCGTGGGCGCTTCGTGGTGGTGCCGCTGGAGCTGCGCAACGCCCATGCGCTGGCGTCGCTGGCCATGATCACGACGGTGGTGGCGGGGACGGTGTGGTCCGAGCTGGCGCCCGACCGCAGCGCCGTGCTGCTGCATGTCTTCGACCTCGATGACGATCACGAGGCCAGTTTCATCGCGCACTTCAAGCAGCGCTACGAACGGCCGTTGCTGGAGATTTTCGAATGAGCCCGCTGCTCACGACGGCCATCACCGTCACCCTCGTGCTCTACGTGCTGGCCATGGCGCTGGGCCTGCTGCGCCTGATGCGCGGCCCCAGCGCGCAGGACCGCGTGCTGGCGCTGGACTTCCTGTTCGTCGTCGCAATGCTCGTCATGCTGGTGCTGGCCATCCGCTACGACAGCAGCATGTACTTCGAAGGCGCGCTGCTGCTGGCGCTGTTCGGCTTTGTCAGCTCGATGGCGCTGGCCAAATTTCTGTTGCGTGGCGAGGTGATCGAATGACCGACCTGCTGGTTGCGCTGCTGCTGCTGGCCAGCGGCTGCCTCGTGCTCACCGCCGCGCTCGGCCTGTGGCGCCTGCCGGATTTTTTCCTGCGCATGCATGCGCCCGCACTGGCCTCCACGCTGGGGGCCTGGCTCGTCGCGCTCGCCTCCGTGCTGCACTTTTCAGCGAGCGCGCCGGGCCTGTCGTTGCATGTCTGGGTGATCGTCGTCGTGCTGTCGATCACCGCGCCGGTGGCGACGATGGTGCTGGCCCGCGCGGCCTTGTTCAGGCGCCGCCAGGCTGGCGATCAACTGCCGCCGGCTCTGACGGGCAAGCGCGGTGACGACGGTGCCGCTAGTCGACGATGAACTCATCGGTGCCCACGCGCCGCTTGCCGTGGAACACCTGATGACCGCGGCCTCGCTGGTGGGCGTCGGCCTGGGCTTCTTCGGCGTGCGCATGCATGCTGACCAAATCGCCGGGCAATGCCTGCTTGACGCGCAGCACGAGCCAGCCTTCGACCCAGGCGGGATTTGATTCGGCGCTCTTCAACGTTTCCATTTGCTCTCCTTGGATCTCCGGCACGCGGCGCTGCTGCAGAGGGCAAAAACGCTAGCCGCGTCGGTTGGACCGCGTCGAGTTTTCTCTGCATTCGGGCGCTCGCGTGTAGGACGGCACCGCCACCGGGTCGCCGGGGCATTCACGCCTTCGGCGAGCGGCTCAGGCTTGCGCGAGTTCGCGCGCGGCGACCGGGTAGTCCGTGTAGCCCTCGGCACCACCGCCGTAGAAGGTCTCCTTCTGCGGTGTGGCCAAGGGCAGGTCCTCGCGCAGGCGCAGGGCGATGAACGGCCGGCCGAAAGCCACCGCATCCACGCGGCCGCTGGCCACGGCGTCCAGCGCCATGGCGCGGTCGAAGCCGTTGTTGGCGATGTAGGGGCCGTCGAAGCGGCGGCGCATCTCGGCGTAGTCGAACGGTGCGTTGTCGCGCGCGCCGCCGGTGGCGCCTTCCACCACTTCCAGGAAGGCCAGCTTCAGTGGCGCGAGCTGCTCGGCCACGTAATTGAACAAGGCTTGCGGATCGCTGTCCTGACCGATGTCGTTGCTCGGCGTGACGGGGCTCAGGCGCAGCGCCGTGCGGCCCGCGCCAATCGTGCCGGCCACGGCCGACATCACCTCGATCAGCAGCCGCGCGCGGTTCTCGATGGAGCCGCCGTACTCGTCGCGGCGGTCGTTGGCGCTGTCGCGCAGGAATTGCTCCAGCAGATAGCCGTTGGCGCTGTGGATCTCGACGCCGTCGAAGCCGGCGGCCATCGCGTTCTTGGCCGCCTGCACGTAGTCGGCAATCAGCTGCGGCAGCTCGTGCGTGGCCAGCGCGCGGGGCACGTCGGTCGGCACCAGCTCACCGTGGGCCGCATAGGTCTTGGTCTTGGCCGCGCGGTCGGTGGATGACACGGGTGGCTGCCCGCCCGGCTGCGGCTGTTCACCGAGATGCGGCCCACATGCCACAGCTGCACGACGATCTTGCCGCCGTCGGCATGCACGGCGTCGGTCACCTGCTGCCAGCCGGCGATCTGCTCGGGCGTGTGGATGCCGGGTGTGTCGAAGTAGCCCTGGCCGTCGGGGCGAATCTGGGTCGCCTCCGTGATGATCAAACCGGCGCCGGCGCGTTGGCGGTAGTACTCGACATGCAGCGCATGCGGCGTCTGGTGGGTCGCGCGGTTGCGCGTGAGGGGCGCCATGACGACGCGGTTGGCGAGAGCGATATTGCCGAAGCGGACGGGGTCGAAGAGAGTGGGCATGAGCGTGGGCGTGGGGCAGATCAAGACGATGGGCCGCAGGCTAAGCCGGCGGCGCCAACCCCTGCGCGCATGCGGTTGCTCCGGGCTGTGTTATCGCGCCGGGGCAGCGAGCAGGCGGCGCACCGCTTCCAGCACCGCAGGCCAGGCGGCCGAGGCCGGGTCGGCAATCTCGAAATGCGCGAGTGACGGCAGCACCACCAGCCGGGCGTCGTCACCCGCCATGGCGTGCGGCCTGCGCGAGTTCTCCGGTTGGATTCGGCAGATGGTTTCACACGCCGACCCACGGCACCAGCCTTGGCAGCAGCATGCCCGCTGCACCTTCCAGAGCCGCGTAGATGAACAGGATGCGCAGGGCCTCCAACGTCTTGTTCGCCGGGCCCGGCGCGAGCCCGCGCATCCAGCGCAGCAGGTAGAACACAGCCGACAGCACGACCGCCAGAACGACGCTGCCGTGCCAGGCCAGCATGGCGTAGACGGTGGCGCCCTGGCCGCTGGCGTCGCCGCGCAGGCCGGCGTGCCACCAGTCGCGCACGTCCAGCGCCAGCGCGGCGGCGAGGCAGGCCATGCTGAGCGTCATCAGCACCGCGCTGGCGCCACTGCCACGCTTGAGCCGCGCCATCGCCGGCCGCGCGGCCCAGGCCAGGCTGGCCGATGCCGCGAGCAGCGCAAGACCCGGCACCAGCGTGCCGCGTGGCGCGGCGGTGCGCCACCAGTCGGCATGCGCGCCGTGGAGGTAGAGATAGCCGAACATGGCCATCACGAAGATCATGCCGAGCGTGACGCACAGCAGCACTGCCGCCCACCAGCCGTGGGCCTGCGGGCCGGCCACGTAGGTGGGCAGCAGGATGCCGCCGCCGGCGTCCACGTGCTTTTGCGGCAGGTGGCGGTCGTTGCCCCAACACCACCGCATCAGGCACACGACGGTCAGCACGCCGCAGACGGCGCTCAGCGTCATGGCCTTCACCGTCAGCAGCAGGAAGAAGCCTGCCGTGAACAGCGCCGCCAGCAGCGGCCACCAGGACGGCCCCGGCATGACCTGCACGTACTGCGGCTCGGCGCGCATGGTGCTGGTGATCAGCGTCTCGCGCTGGCCGGTGGCGGTGTTGGGCAGAAAGTAGCGGCCGGCTTCCACGTCCCGGGCCAGTTCCGGGTCGGCCCACAGCGGCTCCAGGCCGCTGACCACCGGGATGGAGCGCACCGCGTAATTGCCAGCCGACAGCCACTCCAGCGTGCCGCCGCCGAAGGCGTTGCGGGCACTGCCGCCATTGCCCCAGCGCATGTAGCAGCGGATGGCGTCGAACAGGAACACAAGCACCCCGGCGGCCATGATGAAGGCGCCCACGGTCGAGATCAGGTTCGGGATGTCCCAGGCGCGGTCGGGCAGGTAGGTGTTCACGCGGCGCGGCATGCCCATCAATCCGCTCAGGTGCATGGGCAGGAAGCACACGTGCATGCCGACGAAACTGAGCCAGAACACCCAGCGGCCTAACGCCTCGGACAGCTGGCGGCCGTTGATCATCGGCGTCCAGTAGTAGAAGCCGGCGAGCAGCGGAAACAGCATGCCCCCGATCAGCACGTAATGGAAATGCGCAACGACGAAGTAGGTGTCGTGCGCCTGGCCGTCGAAGGCGACCATGCCCACCATCACGCCGCTCAAGCCGCCCATCACGAAGATGAGGATGCCGCCGACGAGAAACAGCGACGGCACGTTGCGCTGCAGCTTGCCCGAGGCCAGCGTGCAGATCCACGCGAACACCTGAGCGCCTGCGGGCACGGCCACCGCCATCGAAGCCGCCGAGAAGTAGCCGGCCGATGCACCCGGCAGGCCGACGGTGAACATGTGGTGCGCCCACACGCCGAAGCTGATGAAGCCGGTGGCGATCATGGCCAGCACGACGAACTCGTGGCCGACGAGCTTCTTCTGCGCGACCGTGACGATCATGGTGGACACCATGGCCGACGCGGGAATGAAGATGATGTAGACGTCCGGGTGGCCGAAGAACCAGAACAGGTGCTGGTAGAGCAGCGGGTCGCCGCCGCGAGTGGCGTCGAACAGCGGCCAGTTGAAGGCGCGTTCCAGCTCCAGCAGGAAGGTCACCATGATCATGGCCGGGAAGGCCAGGATGATCATGACGCCGAATATCAGGATGGCCCAGGCGTAGACCGGCATCTTGCGCAGCGTCATGCCCGGCGCGCGGGTGCGCAGCACGCCGACGATGAGCTCGATGGCCCCGGCAATCGCGCTGATCTCGATGAAGCCGATGCCCAGCAGCCAGAAGTCCGCGTTGATGCCCTTGGAGTACACGCCCGAGCTGAGCGGCGGGTACATGAACCAGCCGTCGGACGGCGCCAGGCTGAAGAAGATCGAGCCGAAGAAGACCGTGCCGCCGATGGCGTAGGCCCAGTACGAATAGGCCGACAGCCGGGGGAACGGCAGGTCGCGCGCGGCCAGCATCTGCGGCAGCAGCATGACGGCGATCGCTTCCACGGCCGGAACGGCGAACAGAAACATCATCACCGAGCCGTGCATCGTGAACAGCTGGTTGTAGGTTTCCTGCGGCACCACACCGGCCATCGGCGTGGCCAGCTGCACGCGCATCACGAGCGACAGGATGCCCGCCGCAACGAAGAAGGCGAAGGCCGTGCAAATGAACAGAAAGCCGATGAAGTTGTTGTTGACGGCGCTGAACGCACGCCAGCCTGTGGGCGTTTGCCAGACCTTGTCGAGCGCTTCCAGCTCACCGGCGGGGCGGCCGCCTTGCGTGGGGAAGCGGGCGTAGAGGCTGGCGTCGAAGCCGGTCTCGGAGGGCTCGGTGGCTGCGTCGCGAATGGCGCCTTCCACGCCGGGGCTGGCAGCGCGCGTCATGGCTGAGCCAAGAGTGCCGGCTTCATTTCAGCGCTTCCATGTACGAGCCCAACGCGTTCAGCTCCTCCGCCTTCAACGACCGATACGCCGGCATGCGGTTGTTCGGCTTGATGGACTGGCTGTCACCGATCCAGCCGATCAGCGTCGCCCGCGTGTTGGGCAGGATGCCGGCGCCGAGCGACAAGCGCGAGCCGACGTGGGTGAGGTCCGGCCCCGAGATGCCCTGCGCCTCGGTGCCGGCCACGCGGTGGCAGGCGGCGCAGCCCACTTCGTTGAACAGCTGCCTGCCGCGCAGCGCCTCCACCGTGAGATCGGCCGCCGCCACTGGCTTCAAGCGCGAGTCCATCCACCGCTGCCAATCCGCCGGCTCATGCGCCACGACGACAAAGCCCATCAGCGCATGCGCGCCGCCGCAGAACTCCGCGCATTGGCCGCCGTAGCTGCCCGCCTTGTCGGCCTGCAGCTTGAGGCGGTTGGTGCGGCCCGGGATCATGTCCATCTTGCCGCCCAGCTTGGGCACCCAGAAGCTGTGGATGACGTCCTCGGACACCATCTCCACCACCACCGGGCGGCCCACCGGGATGTGCAGCTCGTTGGCATCGGCGTGCACCTCGCGGCCGGCGGCGTCGAGGTAGCTCACGCGCCACCAGTACACATTGCCGGACACGCGCATGCGCAACTCGTCGCCCTGGATGGTGGTGAGGCCGCGCACCAGCATCAGGCTCCATACCAGCAGCAGCAACAGCACGCCGGCCGGGATGATGAGGCCGAACCACTTCACGACGCGCTCGCCGCCGAGCTTGGCGCGCAGCGTGTCGCTGCCGTAGATCGCCACCCACAACGCCGCGCACACGGCGATGAAGATCAGCGTCATCAGCCCGAACAGCACCCAGGCCAGCGTGGTGACCGAGTTGGAGAACGGGCCGTGCGGGTCCAGCACCGGCGGCGGCCAGCCGCTCAGGGCCTCAGCGAGGCTGGAGGCGGAGGAGGTAGGCAGCGACATCGCGGGCTTCCTGGTCGGTCAAGGGGATGGCGGGCATGGCGGTGCCGGGGATTTGTGCGGGTGCATCGCGCACGAACTGCATCAGCACGCCGGGCTGGTTGGGCAGCCGCCCGGCGATCAAGTTCTGGCGGCCGAAGTTCTCCAGCGACGGCCCGAGCCCGCCGCGCGGCCACTTCACGTCGGGGAAGGCGTGGCAGGCCACGCAGCCTTTGTCGGTGACGAGCTGGCGGCCGCGCGACACGTCGGCGTCGCCCAGCGAGGGCGTGCGGTCGGGCGGGCCGTCGCAGGCGGCGAGCGCCATCGCCGTCGCCATCGCAAACAGCAGAGCTGGCGCGCGCCTTGCCATGAAGTCAGACATGCGCCTCTTCCTCATGCCTACTCTGCTCGCGGCCCTGCTGGCTACCGCCTGCACCGACCGCATGCAGCCCAGCGACGACCGCTGGAGCCGCGGCGGCGAGCTGATCGCGATGAGCGGCGGCGAGGCCGGCGCGCGCTACGCCTGCGTCAGCTGCCACGGCGCGCGCGGCGAGGGCAACGGTTTCGACGCGCCGCGCCTGGCCGGCCTGCCTGCGGGCTATCTGCAAAAGCAGATGCAGGACTACGCGCTGGGCCTGCGCCCGCACGACGTGATGCGCGACGTGGCGCGATTCCTCGACAGCCACGAGCGCGTGAGCGTGGCCAACTACTACGCCGCCCTGCCCGTGACGGCACTGCCGACCGCCGCCGCTGAAGCAGTTCCAGCAACGACCCCTGCGCTGTACGCCCGCACCTGCCAGCAATGCCACGGCGCCACCGGCGAAGGCACCCCGCTCGGCCCGCCACTCGCCGGCCAGCCGGCCACGTATCTGGCGCAGCAGCTGCAGGACTGGCGGTTTAGCAAGCGGCGAAATGACGGCAATCATGAGATGTTGAAAGTGGCGCAAGCGCTCAAGGCCGAGGAGGTTCATGCGTTGAGCCGCCATCTGGCGCAGATCCCACCACGCCCGGCTGCTCCGGCCCGTTGAGGTCCAGCATCGACTGCAGCACACGGTCGCGCTTGATGAGGTAGTGCAGCACCGCAGCACCCGCATGGCCGGGAATGGACAGCGCGGTGATCCAGACGATCCACACATGTGCGGTCGCGGCCCCTTGCATCAGCGTGAACTGCAGCTGCTCGGAGAGTTGGTCGAACGGCAGGTTCGGAAATGGGATGACGCCCGCGATGGACAGCGGCAGGTCGCCCGGCAGCGTGGACCACATCACCCAGCCGCTGATCGGCAATGCGAAGAAGCTGAAATAGAACCAGACCTGCACCGCGCGGCTGGCCTTGCCGGATAACGAGTCCTCGTCGACGTTGTCCGGCGCGCCGATCTGGCTGCGCCACAGGAAGCGCAGCGAGCCCAGCACCATGATCGTCAGGCCAACTTCCGCATGCGTCTGGTAGCCGAGCAGCTTGTCTCCGCCGGCCGGCTGCCAGCTCAGGAACCAGCCGTAGCCGAGTTGAAAGATCATCAGCGCCGCCATCGTCCAGTGAAAGGCCACGCCGATGGGCGAGTACACCCCGCGCCGGTGGTGGCCCTCGGCCCATTCGACGGCATGGACGAGATTCATGCCGCCTCGGCGCGCAGCCCGTGCTCGGCCCGCAGCCAGCGCCAGCCGATGAAGATGGCGGCGGCCAGGTAGGCCAGGCTGCCCGGCGCCCACATCAGCAAGCCGGCGAGTTGCTGGTCTTCCAGCGGTGACACGCCCCAGGCCAGGGTGGACGCGAAATGCGGCTCGTACAGCGGCCGGCCGGCAAACAGGATCAGCGCGCCCAGCAACCCCATCAGCACCATCGTCACGAGGATGGCCGCCATGCCTGCGGCCGGCGGCGCGCGGCGAACGGCCATCCAGAATGCCGTGGCGCTTGCCAGCAACGAGGCCTGCATCAACGCATACGTCGCGTTGGACGACAGGGCTGCCGCATACGGGGCCGGCGCATGCCAGGCCCAGAACACCGCCGTGCCGATGGCCGTGCAGGTCCACAGTGGCGTGGGCAGCCTGTGCAGCGCCGCACCTGGCGCCACACCCTGCGCGATCAGCGGCGCGATCAGCAACACCAGCGCCATGTGATGCGCCACGCGCACGGCGAAGAACGCCGAGCTGAGCGCGCACAGCGGCGACACATAGAGCAGCACTGCCAGCGCCCAGGCCCAGCGCAGGCTGACGCGCCGCGCGGGCGACCGCCACAGCGCGAAGGCCGCCACCGCCAACACCGCCAGCAGCACCGGGTCGAAGTTCCAGCGGCCCAGCCACGCCTCGGGGCCGGGGGCTTCTCCGCAGTAGGGAATCCAGCGTTGGGGCTCGTCCATGGCCGCACGAGGCACGCGGCTTGCCCGCGCTTTTTCCGGCTTCATTCCCGCTTATGCATGCGTCTTGCACGCTCGCTGCAGCGTTTTGCTGCAACTTTTGCGGCAGACGTCGCCGGTGACTGCAGACAGAACGCGTAGCCCAGGCATCGCAATTGCCGCCGCATGCCTCATGCATGTCGTCATCGCCGCCTCCGCGCTGCCGCTGTTCGTCGGGGCGCTACTCAGCGACTGGGCCTACAGCCACAGCTTCCAGATCCAGTGGATCAACTTCTCGTCCTGGCTCATCGCTGGGGCATTGCTGCTCACCGGCATTGCGCTGGCGTGGGCGCTCGTGGATGTACTGCGCCGGCGCAGCGGCATCGTCTACCCGCTGTTGCTGGCAGCCACCTTCGTGGTTGGCTTCTTCAACGCGCTGGTTCACGCCCGCGACGCCTGGGCCACGATGCCCACGGGGCTGGCGCTGTCGGCCGTTGTGGCCGTACTCGCCGTGATCGCCACCGGCGTGGGCTTGGCGGCTTGGCACAGGAGGCCAGCATGAGGACGACTGCACAGCGCATCGGCGCGGGAGCGGTGGCCCTGGCGGCTCTTGCCGCAGCGGGCAGCTATGTCGTGGCCCAGACGGAACCAGCCCAAGGCCAGCACGGCGCCAACCCTGATCTGCCCGCGCCGCAGCGTGGCCTGCTGCCCGACATGCGCATTGCCGAGCCCACCGGCTGGGGCGACCGCATGCCCACCGTGCCGGCCGGCTGGACGATCAAGGCCATCGCCACTGATCTGAAGATCCCGCGCCAGACCCTGGTACTGCCCAACGGCGACATCCTCGTGGCCGAAGGCAAGGGCGGCGGCGCGCCGGTGCTCACGCCCAAGGACTTCATCGCGGGCTTCATCAAGAGCAAAGGCACCACCAAGGTCAAGGGCGGCAACCAACTGACGCTGCTGCGCGACGCCGACGGTGACGGCACGTACGAAGGCCGCTGGGTCTACGCCGACAAGCTCAACGCACCGTACGGCCTGGCGTTCGCCGGCGACAAGATCTACGTCGCCAACCAGGATGCCCTCGTGCGCTTCGACTACGCCGCGGGCCAGACCCGAGCCGGCGCGCCGCCCGTCACCGTGGCACTGCTGCCCTCGGCCATCAACCACCACTGG
Source organism: Roseateles sp. (assembly GCF_039929605.1). GTDB lineage: Bacteria > Pseudomonadota > Gammaproteobacteria > Burkholderiales > Burkholderiaceae_C > Pelomonas. Next base: position 14,908 of record NZ_JBDSQX010000140.1, on the reverse strand, counting down.
ACCAAGGCGCTCGCAGTCGATGCCGAGGGGCGTTTCCTCTATGTGGGCATCGGCTCCAACAGCAACATCGGCGAGCGCGGCATGGCCGTGGAAGAGCACCGCGCGCGGGTCTGGCAGATCGACGCCGCCACCGGCGCCGTGCGGCCCTTCGCCACCGGCCTGCGCAATCCCACCGCGCTGGTCTTCGAGCCCGGCACCAAGCAGCTGTGGACGGTGGTGAACGAGCGCGATGAGCTCGGCCCCAACCTCGTGCCCGACTACCTCACCTCCGTGCGCGAAGGCGCCTTTTACGGCTGGCCCTACGCCTATTGGGGCCCCAACGTCGACCCGCGTGCCAAGCCGCCCGACGACAAGAAGGTGCAGGCCACGATCAGGCCCGACTACGCGCTGCAGTCGCACACCGCGCCACTGGGCCTGGCGTTCTCGCAAGCCGGCATGCCCGCGCCCTTCGCCGAGGGCGCGTTCATCGGCCAGCACGGCAGCTGGAACCGCAAGCAGCCGGTGGGCTACAAGGTCATCTACGTGCCCTTCTCGGGCGGCAAACCCAGCGGCCCGCCCGTGGACTTCATCGCCGGCTTCCAGGCCGACGGCAAGACCATGGGCCGCCCGGTTGGCGTGACGCTGGACCCGAAGGGCGCAGTCATCGTGGCCGACGACCTGTCCAACACCATCTGGAGGGCTGTGCCCGCGCGCCAGTAACCTGCCGCGCGACAATCGCGCATGCTCGCTTACCGCCACGCCTTCCATGCCGGCAACCACGCCGACGTCCTCAAGCACCTGGTGCTGACCCGCGTGCTGCGCTACATGGCCGAAAAGGACAAGCCCTACACCCTGATCGACACGCACGCCGGCGCCGGCGGCTACTCGGTCGAGGGCCGCTATGCGCAGAAGAAGGGCGAATACGCCGAGGGCATCGCCAGGCTCTACGACCGCAAGGACCTGCCCGCGCCGCTGGCCGATTACGTCGACCTGGTGCGCGCCTTCAACCCCGATGGCCAGCTGCGCCAATACCCCGGCTCGCCGGCCATCGCCAACATGCTGCTGCGCGAGACCGACCGGCTGCGCGCCTACGAGCTGCATTCCACGGACCATCGCATCCTGGACAGCTACCTCGCCAGCCGCCCGCAGACCCAGGTGCGCGACACCGACGGTTTTGCTGCCATCCGCGCCGAGCTGCCCTCGCCCACCCGCCGCGCCGCGCTGCTGATGGACCCGTCCTACGAGATCAAGAGCGACTACGGCAAGGTGCTGGCCGCGCTGCGCGAGGCGCTGGAGCGGGCGGGCGACACGGTCTTCATGGTCTGGTACCCGCACCTGCAGCTGCTGGAATCGAGCCAGCTGAGCGCGCGCATGAAGGCCAGCGCCGACGCGACCGCCAAGAAGGGCTGGCTGCATGTGCGCCTGACCGTGGCCGAGCCCGCCAACCGCCCGGACGGCAAGGGCTTGGGGCTTCTGGGCAGCGGCATGTTCATCGCCAACCCGCCGTTCACGCTGCACGACGAGCTGGCCGAATGCCTGCCGCTGCTGGTGGAGAAGCTGGGGCAGTACGACGGTGCGAACTTCGTGCTGGAACAAAAGGTGGCGTGACCGGGAGGCGCTCCAGCGTCGACAATCCGCCGCCATGAGCACGACCCAAGACCTCACCGACGCCGAGTTCGCCGAACTCGACGAACTCCTCGCCGCCACGCCCGAGCCACTGCAGCCGCTGGATGCCTCCATGCTGGACGGCTACCTCTGCGGCGTCATCGTGCAGCCCCGCCTCATCGAGGCGGACGAGTGGCTACCCAACATCTTCGACTATGACGGCGGCCTGCTGCCCGACAGCGTCGACGCGACCTGGCTGGACCGCCTGACCCAGCTCGTGGAACGCCGCCACGCCGCGCTGAACAAGCGCCTGGCCGAGGACGGCTGGTTCGACCCCGTCGTGCTGGAAGTGGACGAGGAGCAGCAGCCCGACCCGCTGCCGGAGGACGCCAGCGAGGAGGAGCAGTCCGCCCGCGCCAGCTACGACGCCCTCGGCCCGCTGTCGCGCGCGCTGATGCCCTGGGTCGCCGGCTTCCAGCATGCGGCGCTGTGCTTCCCCGAACTGGCCGACATGCCCAACGACGACATCTCCGCCGCGCTGGCCCGCCTGTACCGCCACCTGCCGGCCGAGACGGACGAGGAGAAGGAAGTCGTCGCCACGTTGAACCGCGAGTTTCCGCTCAACGACCTGGACGACGCCATCGAAGAGATGGTGGCCACGGTGGCTGACCTGGCCGACCTGACCGAAGCCGAGCGCTACCGCGTCGAGACCATCCGGCGCGACACGCCCAAGGTGGGGCGCAACGACCCCTGCCCTTGCGGCAGCGGGCGCAAGTACAAGGTCTGCCATGGCAGCAACTAATGTCCTTGCGGGACAGACCGCCGGCGCGCAGCGCCAAGCTCTGTCCTCAACTGACTTGGACTTGCGGGACAGACCGCCGGCGCGCAGCGCCAAGCTCTGTCCCCAACTGACTTGAGGCTACAGCTCCTCTCGGACCTCCACCTCGAAACGGAGTCCTACCTACCCGAGCCCGCGCCGGGCGCCGAGCTGTTGATCCTAGCCGGCGACATCGACTCGACGTGGCGCAGCTTCGAGCTGTTCCGCAAATGGCCGGTGCCGGTGCTCGTCGTGCCGGGCAACCACGAGTTCGACGGCCGCGACGTGGACGAGGCGCGCGAGGCGCTGCGGGCTCACGTCAAGGCCATCGGCCTGCGCATGCTGGACGACGAGTCCACCGTGCTGACCGACGCGCAAGGCAGGCGTGTGCGCTTCATCGGCTGCACGCGCTGGTGCGACTTCAACGCCTTCGGCCCGGCCGGCCGTGACCGGGCGATGCGGGCGGGCGGCTACTTCCAGAAGGTCATGCAGGCCACCCGCCATGGCGAGGTCTTCGGCGTGGACGCCGTGCGCGCACTGGCGCTGGAGAGCCGCGCCTGGCTGGCCGACGAGCTCGCGCGAACAGGGGACTGGGCCGCGACGGTCGCCATCACCCACTTCGCCCCCAGCCTCAAAAGCGCCGACCCACGCTACGGCCGCCAGCCCGGCACGGCCAGCTTCTGCAACGACGATGAAGACCTCATCCCCGGCGCGCAGCTGTGGCTGCATGGCCACCTGCACTGCCGGCAGGACTATCGGCTGGGTGACACACGCGTCGTCAGCAACGCGCGCGGGCATTTCCGCAAGGGCGAGGCTGATGGCTTCGACGGCCAGCGGCTTTTTGCGGTGTTTGCAGGCTGAGCCAGAGGTCAGTGGCCGCGGGCAACCCGCTGAGTCACGCTGACGCCAACGTTGGCCTAGCGTGAACGAGGTCACAACGGGCCTGTTTCGGCGAACATGGGCTCGAAGTGACGTCGCAGCGCCTCCCCTAGAGTCGGCGCTGCATTCATCACTCGACGACACGACCATGGGTTTCGAAATCAGGCGCCGCCAAGCTTTGATGCTGGTAAGTGGCGCAGGCGCTGCGCTGAGCGGTTGCAGTACCGCGCGTCCGGCAGGGTCCACCCTGTTCAGCCGCGAGCTGGTGAAGCCAGCTGGCTTCAAGCTCGCGAACGTGCAACTGCGCTGGCAGGAGAACGGCAACTTCGGCTACCGGGTCAGCTACAAGCGCACGCGGGGAGCCGACACGCGATTGACGGACTCCGAAAGCAAACGGGCCACCGCCTATATGCGGCAACTCGGCGCCCTCTTCCGCGAGCGAGCCGTACCTGCGACGGCCGATCGGCTGTTGAAGGCGGGCGTCACCTTCGGCACCGCACACACCCTCGTGCTCGTGCCCCTGTCGGGCGACTTCGACATGACCGGCGGCAGCAGTGGGATCGTCGTGCGCGCGATGATCCAGGACGCCAACCGCAAGACGCTGTACTTGTCTGATATCGACAGCCGCAGCAGCTGGACGCTGTTGGGACTCGTCATCCCGGACCCCGACGCGGCCTTTGTCGATCACTTCGTCGATGCCCTGGTGGCGACCTTCAAGGAAGCGGGGCTGCTCGAATGACCGCCTGCCATTGCCCGCTTCAACCCAGGCGTGCTGCGCGCATGTCTGTTTTCGGGTTCGTCGTGATGACCGCCCTTTTCGCCGCACCGGCCGTATTCGCACAGCCGGTGCCCGACCGCTTCGGCGACGTGCTTCTCCTTGACGCCCCCGATGCTGCAGTGCGCATCGCGCGGTGCGTCGGCAGCGCTGAGCCTGATGCAGCACGCGCCTGGATCGAGGCGAGGATGACAGCGCCGGACCCCGATGAGATGCGCGAATACGCGCCTCCCGAGGGCCGGGCGATCGCTGTCACCGCCAAGGGTTGGTGGGCCTGTCTGTCGCTGAGCCCGGCGCGCTTTCCGATTTATCCGCTGGAGTCGATCGCCGCCACCATTGCCGTGGGCGGTGTTCCGGACTTTGTCCTGGCCGAATGGCATCGCAAGCTCTTGGAAGTGCTGGCAGAGAAGGGTGAGGCACGCGGCCTGATCGTGTACCCGAACGGCAACGGGCTGCGCTTCGAGTTCAAAGCCGTGCCGGGCAGCTTTGCCTACTTGCGCTTCACGAAGGAGTTCCTCAAGGCCGACAAGGTCGACGAGGCTGGCATCGATGCCGTGCTGCGCGATCCGGCCGTCCGCGGCATCAACATCGTCAACCCCGTGGACCCCAAGCAGCCGGATTTCAAGGGGCAGCCGGCGCTTCCTGAGCAGCGCATCAAGTGGCCGCTCGACGGTGATTTCCTGAAGGCGCCGCCCGGCCCGGTCAACGCCACTGCGGTCCTCGACAACACACGTTGGACGTTCACGCAGAGTACGACCGTGATGCTGCGGCCTGGTGGCGTTGCAGTGATGACGTCACCACGTTCCACTTCGAACGGCACATGGGAGTTCCGCGACGGCGTCGTCTACATGAAGATGGGCACGAACCTCTTCTACACGCTGCGTCTCGCCCCGGACGGCCAGGGTCTGAACGGCCGGACGCGTAACACGTCCAGACCGGTCAGGGCGGACTTCTCGCCGCCGTCTGAGTGGAAGACGAAGCTGACCCGCGAGGCGGCGCCTTGAGTGTGCCCTCAGTCGCCGGTGACCACGGGATCGATGCGCAAGGCCCACACCACGCCGGCGATCAGTAGGGCCACGCCGGCCAGTGTGGCCGGGGGCGGCCAGCGGCCGGCCCACGTGAAGGCATAGGCCAGCGCCGCCAGCGTCTCGAAGACGATGAGCTGGCCCGACAGTGACGTCGGCAGGCGCTGGCTGGCCTCGTTCCAGCACAGCGTGCCCAGCCAGGACGAGCACAGGCCGATGGCGGCCATCAGACCGATGAAGGCGAGTGGCCGGTTGCCGAGCGGGAGGGTGTAGCTGGTCGGGATCAGCGTGCCGGGCGCGGCGAGGTGGATGAGGGCGAGTAGCACGGCGCCGATCAGTGCCATCGGCAGCGTCACCAGCCCCTGCGCTGTCGCCCAGGCCCGCGGGCTGCGGTCCGCGTGCGCCCGCAGCCAGTCGGCATTGCGAATCGGATACCAGGTCCAGCAGGCCACGGCCGCGATGGCGAGCAGCGCGCCTTCGGCATAGCGGCGCGGGTCGCCGGCCTCGGCCTGCAGCACGGCCATTTCGTCGCGGTTGACGAGGGTCAAGCCGGCAGCGATGAGCGCCAGCGACGGTGCCAGCTTGCCCCACGGCAGATGGCCGTCGCGCACGCGGTTGCGGTGGTTGGCGCAGACGGCGATGACGACCGGCAGCGTGCCGATGATCATGGTCGGCAGCGGCGCTCCGGCGCGCTGGATGGCGGCCGACAGGCACAGGTAGTACAGGAAGTTGCCGATCAGGCTGAGCTTGGCCGCCTCCCACCAGTCGGCGGGCCGCAGCTCGCGCAGCACGCGCCGGTCCAGCAGCAGGGCCAGCGGCAGCGCGATGAGGCCGAAGGCGAGGTAGCGGCCCACGGTCAGCAGGGCGGGCGCATAGCCGGGCAGCATGACGGGCGCGACGAACACAAGGCCCCACATGAGGCCGGCGGCCAGAGCGAACAGTAATCCGATGAGCATCGGCTATTGGAACCGGGCGGCGACCGCCTCTCGTTGATCCGCCGTGTAGTGCAGGCCGAGCTTGCTGCGCCGCCACAGCACATCGTCCGCGCTGCGGGCCATTCGTTGTCCACCAGCTGGCGCAGTTCGGACTCGAACAGGCCCGGTGCAATCTCGGCACCCGTGGGCGCGGCAAGCAGCTCGGCCGCCACGCTGCCGTAGCTGCGGGCCAGCAGCGCGACGAGGGCCGGTGCGCGGTCGGCGTGCCGGGCTTGCAGCTCGGCCGTGAAGGCCGCGATGTCCACGCCATGCGGCCCAAGTCGCCGCCGGGGAGATGGGTGCCGGCCGTCCACGGTTTGCGCTCGTCGCCCAGCAGCGCACCGAGCTGCGTGGCGCCGTCCTCGGCCAGCTTGCGGTAGGTCGTCAGCTTGCCGCCCCAGACATTGAGCAGCGGCGCGCCTGCCGTCGCGTCGGCCTCCAGCAGATAGTCTCGCGTGACCTTGGAGGCCGAGCCGCCTTCGTCCAGGGCGGTGCGGCAGGTATTGACGGATTGACGCTCACCCGCCGCAGTTGAGAACGCTCAAAATGTAACGTTTGGGCTACACTGCGCCGATGCGAGTCGAGAAGACCGATGCGTACCGCGATTGGCTCGATGGTCTGAAGGACCGCACGGCCCGAGCGCGGATTCTTGTGCGTGTTGATCGCTTGATTGATGGCAACGCGGGCCAGCATCGTGATCTGACGGATGGGGTGTCGGAACTCAAGATCGATTCCGGTCCCGGCTATCGCGTCTACTACACGCAGCGCGGAGAGCGCCTTTTGTTGCTGTTGATCGGCGGCGACAAAGCGACGCAACAGAAGGACATTGCGCTCGCTATCCATCTGGCCAGGAACTTCAAGGAGTAGCGAGCATGCCGAGAACCGCAGCCAAGGCAACAAAGACATCGTCGTACGACGTGGCCGAGCATCTGCGCACGCCGGAAGAGATGGCAGCCTATCTCGACGCCTGGCTTGAAGAGGCGCCGGACGATGCAGCCGGTATTGCCCAGGCGCTCGGAAACATCGCGCGTGCAAAGGGCATGACGCAGGTTGCCAAGGATGCCGGGCTGAGTCGAGAAAGCCTGTACCGGGCATTGGGTGCAGGCGGAAACCCGAGCTTCGCGACGGTGCTCAAGGTTGCAAAGGCCTTGGGCGTCAAGCTTCATGCGTCGGCAGCCTAGGAACTTTGTAGGTAAATGGGATGAGCCAGCGAACCCCAACATCGGGCCCGCCTGAATTCGTTTGTGTTCACCCTTCACCCCATCCATGCACGCCCCCTTTTTGCCAAGCGCTCCTGCCGTGGTGACGCAGAGGACGTTGCGACCCCACCAGTCATCAAAGGCCTTCGACGGTGTCTGAGCTTCAACGTTTGGCATCGGACATACCCCCGACCGTTCATCTGCTGTTCGGCATGCCCGGGTGCGGAAAGACTCGTTTCGCCACGGGCCTGGCGGCTCGTGGCCGCTGTGCGGCTCTCAGTCACGACGAGTGGATCGTCGGCCTTCTCGGGCCGCAGCCAGGCAGCGACGAGTTCCAGCGGTTTGCCTCCCCCATCCATGAGCTTCTCTGGCTTCAGACGGAGAAGATCGTCCGAGCAGGCCGCGACGTTGCGCTCGACTTCGGCTTCTGGACGCGTGCGGAACGCGACGCTGCACGAGCACGGGTGCGGGCCATGGGCGCCCAAGCCTGCTTCTACGCTTTTGAGTGCACGGCCCAACAGGCGTGGGGACGCATCAGTCGACGCAACGCGGACGAATCGGGGCAGGCCATCCACATCAGCGAAGACACTTTCAATCTCCTGGTAGCCAAGATCGAGCCGCCCATGCCCGATGAACAGTTCGTCCTGGTGAAAGCGGATGCCTGACGCTTACTCAGGCGCTGACAAGCAGAGCCACCCTTCATGAACATCTCGTCGATCTGCAACGCCTTGGCCCAATCGCTCAAGCGCGTTGTGCAAGCGTCGTTCGGCCGTACCGGTTGGCTCATCGCCGCTGCGATAGCAGGCGGTTCGCTGCTGCCCGCAGCCCCAGCGTTGGCGCAGGACGTGGCCCGCGTCGCGGCTGAGCCGCCGGGCTTGAAGCCGCTGGCCACCCGCGTGACCGGCCGCGTCGTTGCGCAGGCCGATGGCGCGCTGCTGCGCCAATGGCCGGGTACCTATTTCGAGACGGCTTTCCAGGGCGACGAGGTCTTCTTCCGCGTCGGCGCGGGTGACGTGAGCCTGCGCCTGAGCGTTGACGGTGACGCCGCCGTGCCGCTGGTGAAGCCCGCTGCCGGCCTGTATCGCATGTCGAAGTTCAAGCGCGCTGGCGAGCACCGGCTGCGCATCGCCGTGGCCAGCGAGAGCCAGGGCGGGCCAACCGTTTTCGGCGGCTTCCTGATCGGTGGCGGCGCCCAGCCGGCCGCGCTGCCGCAGCGCAGCCGGCAGATCGAGTTCATCGGTGATTCGCACACCGTCGGCTATGGCAACACGTCGAGCGGCCGGGACTGCACGCAGGAGCAGGTCTGGGCGACCACCGACACGTCCCAGGGCGTCGCGGCCCTGGTGGCGGCGCACTACGACGCCGACTTCGAGGCCAATGCGATCTCCGGGCGGGGTGTCGTGCGCAACTTCGACGGCTTTGCGGCCGACACGCTGCCGCAGGCCCACCCCTTCGCGCTGCTCGGCAAGAGCGGTACGGCCGACAACGCGGGCTGGCAGCCGCGTGTCATCGCGATCAGCCTGGGCACGAACGACTTCGCCACGGCGCTGCATGGCGGTGAGCGCTGGGCGACCCGCGAGCAGCTGCGCGGCGACTACGAGGCTACCTTCGTCCGCTTCGTCGGCGACCTGCAGCGGCGCCATCCGGGCGCCTACATCGTGCTGTGGATCGCGGCCGGCGAGGGTTCGGAGGTGCAGACCGAAGTTGGGCGCGTGGCCGAGCAGTTGCGCCGGGCGGGCCATGCGCGCGTCGGCTTCGTGCCGGTCAGCGACCTGAGCCTGACCGGCTGCCAATACCACCCGAGCGCCGCTGACGACCGGAAGATCGCCGATGCGTTGATTCGCCATCTCGACGCACAGAAGGATGTCTGGCCAGCAGGCCAAGCGAACTGAGGCGCCAGCGCGGCGCCGTCACCCGCCCAGCAGCGCCCCGCCCGCCACCAGTGTCACCACGCCGAGCACGGCAAAGATGACAGCCGCCACGCGGTGCACCAGCTTCACCGGCAGCTTCTGCGACAGCTTGTCGCCCACCAGCACGGCGGGCACGTTGGCCAGCATCATGCCGGCCGTGGTGCCGGCGACGACGCCGATGAAGTCCAGCGGGTAGCGCGCCGCCAGCGCCACGGTGGCGATCTGCGTCTTGTCGCCCATCTCGGCGAGGAAGAAGGCGATGACGGTCGTGACGAACACGCCGTGGCCCGGCTTGGGGGTGTCGTCCGCGTCGAGCTTGTCAGGGATCAGCATCCAGCCCGCCATGGCGATGAAGGACAGGCCCAGGCCCCAGCGCAACGCCGTCGGGCTGATGAGGCCGGTGAGCCAGCTGCCGAGCGCACCGGCGGCGGCATGGTTGAGGACGGTCGCGACAAAGATGCCCGCCACGATGGGCCAGGGCCGCCGAAAGCGCGCGGCGAGCATGAAGGCCAGCAACTGGGTCTTGTCACCGATCTCGGCGAGGGCCACGAGGCCGGTGGCGATGAGGAAGGCTTGCATTGCCGGCTATTTTCCCGGGCCTTGCTGACATGGCTTGTCAGGCGGCCGGGCGCAGCATGCGGGCTCTTCAACCAGGAGCCTTTCACATGAACTTTGCCTACACCCTCGTCTACGTGGCCGATGTCGCCGCGTCGCTGGCCTTCTTCGAGCGGGCCTTCGGTTTGCCGACGCGCTTCCTGCACGAGAGCGGCGCCTATGGCGAGGTCGAGACCGGCGGCGGCGGCGCGAAGCTGGCGTTCGTGGACCACGCGACGGCGCGCGACAGCGTGCAGCACGCCTACGTGGCCGCCGACACGAGCGACAAGCCGCTGGGCATGGAGATCGGCTTCACGGTGACCGACGTGCAGGCGGCGTTCGACAAGGCCGTTAGCGCGGGCGCCCGCGCGCTGGCCGCGCCTGTCACCAAGCCCTGGGGCCAGACGGTGGCCTATGTGCGCTGCCCGGACGGCACGCTGGTGGAACTCTGCACCGCCATGGGCTGAGCGCATGCCAGCGCACCGGCCGAGCCCGCTCGGGGCGCCCACGCCAGCCCCTTCGTTGACGAGGATGTTTGACCTCGTTGCAGGTGACACAGCTCTTCCGCAGATGGCGTGGCCACTGCCCTACAGTGCCTTCCCATGCGCCGCGCCGACCGCCTTTTCCAGATCGTCCAGCTCATTCGCGGCCGACGCCTCACGACGGCGGACTACCTCGCCCAGCGCCTCGAAGTGTCGATGCGCACCGTCTACCGCGATATCGCTGCGCTCGCCCAGCAGGGCGTGCCCATCGAGGGCGAGGCGGGCGTGGGCTACCGCATGCGGGCCGGCTTCGACCTGCCGCCGCTGATGTTCAGCAAGCAGGAAGCCCAGGCCCTGGTCGCCACCGTGCGCATGGCTGAGTCCCGGCTGGACGCGGCGTTAGCGCGGCAAGCCGAGAACGCGCTGAGCAAGATCCTCGCCGTGCTGCCGCTGGACGCGCGCGCCGCCGCCGAGAGCCTGGCGCTGTACGCGCCGCTGCCGGCGCTGGACCCGCAAACCGGCGCCCACCTGGCGACGCTGCGCGAGTCCACCGAGGCACGGCGCAAGCTCAAGATGGGCTACCTGGACCTGGGCGGCGTGAAGAGCGAGCGCCTCGTGCGCCCGCTGGCCTGCCTGTTCTGGGGCCCGGTCTGGACGCTGGCCGCCTGGTGCGAACTGCGCAACGACTTCCGCAGCTTTCGCGTCGACCGCATCGAGACGCTGGAGGCGATGGAGAGCTTCCGCGACGAGCCGGGCAAGACGCTGGCCGACATGAACCGCAGGCGCGAGGGGCAGGAGCAGGGCGGCGCCTGAGCGCCGGGCTTCAGACAGCCGCCATGCGCCGGCAGGCTGCGGCGCATTCCGCGCACGCGGTGGCGCAGTCCTGGCAGTGCTGGTGCTGGTGATTGCCGCATTCCTTGCCGCAGGTGTCGCACAGCAGCGCGCACAGGCCGCAGATGCGCTTGGAGAACTCGCTGCCGCGCGCGATGGCGCCGGCCGCCAGCCGGCACAGCGCGGCGCAGTCCATGTCAAGGGCGATGCAATGCGCCATCGGCTTGACGTCCGGCTCCTGCAGGCAGGCGGTTGCACAGCGGTCACAGGCATCCGCGCAGGCGTTGCAGGCCTCCCTGCAGGCATCGTTCAGGTCGTGTGGCATCTGGGGTCTCCGGGGTAGCTGAAGACCCGAAAACCGGCAAGCGGCATGCCTGTGACCGCGCAAAACCCGGCTGGGGGCCGTGGCGGCCCGCTCAGGGCTTGCCGAGCACGCGGATGACCTCCGCCTCCGGCACCGGCTTGCCGATGAAGCCATTCATGCCGGCGGCCAGCACGGCCTGGCGTTCCTGGTCGAGCACGGCGGCGGTGGAGGCGTGGATGGGCAGGCCGGCGGTGGCGGGATCTCAGCTGCTCAGCGCCTTGATGAACTCGTCGCTGTCGAACCCTTCCTTCATGTGGTGCTCGCCACGCGGGCCGCGCACGATGAGATAGGGCGTGCCGGTGGCGTGCAGCGCGCGGAACTCGTCCTCGCAGCGGCTGTCATGGCTCATATTGCATTCGGTGAAGGCAAAGCCGTAGTCCTTCATCCAGGAGCGGGCCTGGGTGCAGTAGCCGCATTCGGTCGTGGAATACATGACGACCTGCTCCGCACGCACGCTGCCGGCCAGCTGGCGCACGGCGGCCTCGTCCAGGGTGTCGGCGCCACTGAACAGCTCGCCCAGGCCGCGCTTGTCGAGGTGGGCCTGGTGGCCGCCGTAGAGGCCGACGATCACGGCCACGGCGGTCAGCATGACGCGCCAGGGCAGGCCGCTCTTGCTGGACTTGGCGCGGTAGCCCGCGCTGCGCGCTTCAACCTGCGGGTTCATGGCCGCGCCGGTCTTGGCGTAGGCCACGCCGCAGGCGGGGCACTGCCAGTCGGGCGCCTGGGTGTCGGCGGGGCGGAGGTGGCGGCACTTGGGGCAGATGGTCGTCATCGGTCAGCGATGGGTTGAAGGGGTGGTCAGGGCGCGGTATCGGCCAACACCGTGGCGTTCATGCGCGCGCATTCTGCTGGGCATCGCGACTTTCCCGATCACCTGCTTGAGGGTGAATATGTGCGCCTTGATCGGCTCAATCCACCACGCTCGCGCCCCGGTCGGCCAGCAGCGCCCGCAGCAGCGACCGGTGGCAGCGCGCCTCGTCCTCGCAATAGCAGCCCACCGAGAAGTTCGTCTGCGCCGACAGTGTGGCCAGCAAGGCCAGTGCGTGCTGGGCCTCGGGCGCGGCCATCTCGGCGCGGTCTTCGTGAAGGCCGCCCACTCGGCGGGATGGGCATGGCGGTTCTCCGCAGCGTCAGGGCCTGCCGAGCACGCGGATGACCTCCGTCTCCGACACCGGCTTGCCGATGAAGCCATTCATGCCGGCGGCCAGCACGGCCTGGCGCTCCTGGTCGAGCACGGCGGCGGTGAAGGCGTGGATGGGCAGGTTGGCGGTGGCGGGGTCGGCGCGCAGCAGCTGGGTGGCGCGCAGGCCGTCGATCTTGGGCATGTGCAGGTCCATCAGCACGGCGTCCAGCCGGTGGCCTTGGGCGCGGGCAATGGCCACGGCCTGCTCGCCGTCCTCGGCCTCGATGACGTCGGCGCCCAGGCGCTCCAGCAGCGCCGTGATGATGAGGCGGTTGACGGGGTTGTCCTCGGCCACGAGCAGGCGCTGGCCGGCCAGCGGGTAGCGCTGCGGGATGGGGATGCGCCGGCGCGTGGCGGTGTCGTCGATGGTCAGCGAGCGCGGCAGGCTCAGCGAGGCCCAGAAGGTGGAGCCGCTGCGGCCGTCGCTGTCCACGCCGACATGGCCGTCCATGCGCGCGGCCAGTTCACGGCAGATGGACAGGCCCAGCCCCGTGCCGCCGAAGCGCCGTGTGGTCGAGTCGTCGGCCTGCGCGAACGGGCGGAAGAGCCGCGCCTGCTGCTCGGGCGACACGCCGATGCCGCTGTCCTGCACGGACAGGCGCACGCGGTCCGGGCCGGCCGGCGCGACGCTGAGCTTGATATGGCCGCGCTCGGTGAACTTAAGCGCGTTGACGAGGAAGTTGGCGAGGATCTGGCGCACCCGCACCGGGTCGCCGATGACGAGGCGCGGCAGCGCGGGCGACACGTCGATCTGCATGTCCAGCCCACGCTCGCGGCCCAGCGCCGCGCAGCCCTCGAAGCTGGCCTGCGCCAGCGCGTGCAGGTCGAACTCGATTTTCTCCAGCTCCAGATGACCCGCCTCGATCTTGGACAGGTCCAGCACGTTGGAGACGATCTCGTTGAGCGACTCGGCGGCGGTGGCGAGGTGGGCGAGGTATTTGCCCCGGTGCACGTCATCGGCACCGCTTTGCTGTAGCAGCCGCGCCAGGCCCAGCACCCCGTTGAGCGGCGTGCGGATCTCGTGGCTCATGGTGGCGAGGAAGGCGCTCTTGGCTTGGCTGGCCGTCTCGGCCTGCTGCTTGGCCGCCTGCAGCTCGCGCTGGTGGCGGCGATGCTCGGTGACGTCTTCGGCCACCCACAGCGTGGCGCGGTCGGCCTCGGTCTCGACGCGGCCGGAGAGCTGCGGCAGGCCGCGGGCATTCAGGCGCACGGTGATGCCCGAGCCGTCGGCGCGTTCGAAGTCCTGCTCGAAGGCCTGGGTCTCGCCGGACGCGACGTGCGCGGCGGGCAGCTCGGGCGCGTTGCCGCCGAAGATCTCCTGCCAGTGCCGGTTGACGCGTTCGAAGCGCTCGCCGCGCATCAGCGCGATGCCGACGCTGGCGTGATCGACGATGGCGTCGGCCTCGATACGGGCGCGTTCGCGCTCGGTGATGTCGCGCGAGATCAGCATGGTCGCGGGCTCGCCGTCCCAGTCCAGCGAGGCGGCGGAGACGAGCAGGTCGCGCCATTCGCCGCGCACGAGGACGGCGGAGCGGAAGTCCCGCGCGATGCCGGTGGCGGCCAGCTCGGCGGCCAGGCGACGCGGCTCACGGCTGTCGGGCCACAGGCCCAGCTCACGGCCGGAGCGGCCGATGACGTCGTCGCGATGGCGGCCGATGAGGGTGCAGAAGCCGGAGTTGACGAAGCGGATGCGGCCGTCGTCGATGCGCGCCACGCAGATGGCGTCGGGGCTGGCGCGCAGCAACTGGTCCAGCATGCTGGCGGTGCGCTCATGCTGCTGCAGCGTCAGGCGCTCGCCGGTGATGTTGTGGCTGACACCGCGCCAGCCGGTGTGCTGGCCGGCGGCGTCGAAGATGGGTTCGCCGGAACTCAGCGTCCACAGCAGGCGGCCGTCGGGCGTGCGAAAGCCGTTGATGCGGTCGCGGTAGGGGCGCTTGGCGCGGACGTCCTCCACCAGCGCGTGGAAATCGGCGTCGCGCACGAGGACGGCGCCGTCGGCCTCGCCCAGGCGCATGAAGTCCTCGCGCTTGTGGTCGGACAGCGTCTCGAACTCGTCGGACAGCGACGTGACACGGAACTGGGCGTCGGCCTCCCAGGCCCAGTTGTGCGCAGCCTGCACCAGGCGCGACAGGCGCACCTCTTCGTCCAGCGCCTTGCGCAGCGCGGCGCCGAGCACGCGGTTGATGAGCAGCGCGGCGAAGAGGGCCGTGGTGGCGTAGAGCGCATGCGCCACGAGGCGGTCGCCGAGCGTCACGCGCAGTGGCGCGGCCTGGCCGGGGATGACGCCGCGC
>NZ_JBDSQX010000139.1:0-15156 GCF_039929605.1 Roseateles sp. | reverse complement strand
ACTTGCCAGCCCGACAGGTAGATCGCCTTCAGCCCGGCCTTGACCTGCTGCATGGCCTGGTTGCCGGTCAGCGCGCCCAGCGCGTTGACGAAAGGCTCGGTGTTGACGAGGCCCCAGAGCTTCTCGGCGCCGCGCTTGGCCAGCGTGTGCTCGATCTCGATGGAGCCGCGCAGGCGCACCACGTCGGCGGCGCCGTAGCCGCGGGTGATGCCCTTCCAGCGGGGGTTCTCGGCCCAGTCTTTTTCAAGGGCTGCAATCTGTTGTTCACGGGTCGGGCGGGTCATGAAGGCTCCTGGCTAAACATCGAAAACCGATGACGCAAGACTAGGCCCTCTCGGGCTCGTTGTGTAAGACCAAGTCTTATACAAGACAAAATTCTTTATTTATACAAATCAACATGTTGCATTTGATTTTTCAAATCACAAAATTCAATTCACCATAATGAGAAATATTGCGGCAGCGCAACACGGGCGGATTTCATGATTTGAAAAGTGACTTTCGAATCGTGAGAGCGGCCCGATTCAGAATTGCCACCATGACCTTGCTGATCACCCCCAGGCTGCGGCTTGAGCCGCTGGATGACCGCCATTTCGATGCGCTGTACCGCCTGAACAGCGACCCAGTCGTGATGCGCTACATCACCGGCCGGCCCGACACGCCTGCGGACACGCAGGCCATGATCGACCGCGTCAAGGCCCGCTGGGCCGAGTTCGGCTACTCCTGGTGGGCTTTCGTCAAGCAGGACGACGGCGACCTGATCGGCACCGGCTGCATTCAGCACCTCAACCGAGACCCGGCCGGCCCGCTGGAGACCGGCTGGCGGCTGCGGCAGGACGCCTGGGGCCAGGGCTTCGCCAGCGAGGCGGCCCGGCACATGGTGGGCTGGGCCTTCCGCACGTTGAAGCCCGAACTTGTCTGCGCCGTCTGCCAGCCCGACAACACGCCCTCCTCCGCCGTCATGGAAAAGATCGGCATGCGCTTCGTCGGCAACGGCCGTTGGTACGACATGGATTGCAGGCGCTACGACATCACGGCCGAGCAATGGAGCGCGTCTTCAGCCAAGGAAAAGTACGACGCTGAGGCATAGTCTGACCTTCCCTTTTTTATCCCCTTGCACGGAGGACTCATGGCAAACAGCGAACAACGCGGCAACAAGATGACCAAGAAGCCCAAGAAGGACAGCGCGCCCATCAAGGCGGCGGGAGGCTCGGACCGTCCGGTCCCGCCGATGACGTCCGTGCTGCCCAAGGGCAAGGAAGCCAAGCTCTAGGGCAAGTGATGCCCGCGTCGGCGGGTCGACCGAGCGTCAGAGCCCGCCGATGAAGTAGCGCTTCAGCCCCGCCAGCACCATCTCCACGGCGATGGCGGTCAGCACCAGGCCCATCAGCTTCTCGATGGCCGACACGACCGAATCGCCCAGCAGCTTGCGGATGCGGTCGGCCATCATCAGCACGAGGCCCGAGACCAGCAGCGCCGCGCTGAGTGCGCCTATCCACTCGTAGATGCGGTCTGGCTGGCGGGATGCCAGCAGCAGCACGGTGGCCATGGCCGACGGCCCGGCAAGCAGCGGCACGGCGAGCGGAAAGATCAGCGGCTCCTTGCCGGGCTCCAGCCCGTAGACGGACTCACCCGAGCTGCCGAAGATCATGCGGATGGCGATGATCATCAGGATGACACCGCCGGCCACCTCCAGCGAGCGCTCCGACAAGTGCATCACGCGCAGAAATCCTTCGCCCAAAAACATGAAGGCGAACAGCACGCAGAAGGCGATGCCCACTTCGCGCAGCGCCACGCGCGTGCGGCGCTCCTTGGGCACCGCACGCATGATGGGGATGAAGACGGGCAGGCTGCCGAGCGGGTCGAGCACCAGCAGCAGCAGGATCAGGGCCGAGAGGAAACTGTGGTCCATCGGCCCGGATTGTCAGTGCCTCTCTTAGAACCGGTAGTGCGCCCGCGCGAAGTAGGAGGCGCCGTTCAGGCCGAACTGCACGCTGTCGTAGCGGAAGCCGTTGTCGGTCTGGTTGGGGTCCTGGCCCGTCGGTTTGACGTTGAAGACATTGTTGCCACCCATGCTGAGCTTGAGCGCCGGCGTGGCCTGCCAGGTCAGCCCCAAGTCCATCGAGGTCTTGGGCTTGTATTGCAGATACACCCCTTCGTCGAAGCTGCCCTGCGTCTGGCTGCCGAAGTGGATGACCTTGGCCTCGCCCGTCCAGGCACCCTGGCTGTACTCGAAGCCCAGCGTGGCCTTGGCACGCGGGCCGCCTTGTTCGAGGAACAGGCGTTCGCGCTCGGACAGCAGCACGTCTTCAAAGCCCTTCAGCGAGGCCGGTGCGTTGACGCCCGTCACCGTCGTGCGGCTGATGTTCAGCGCCAGGAAGGTGGCGAGTTGGCCCGCGCCGAGCTTTGTGCGATTGGAGACCGTCAGGTCCAGGCCACGGGTGCGCGTGTTGACCGAGTTGACGAAGAACTGCGCCTGACCCACGCCCAGGCCTTGCAGGATGGTGCCCAGCGCCGGGTAGTTGTCGGCATCGAAGCGGCCCGACAGCACGATGCGGTCCTTGATCTTGATCTCGTAGAGGTCGGCCGTGATGGCGGTGTCTGTGCTGGGCTTGACGGTGAAGCCGAGGGTGAAGTTCTTTGACTTCTCCTGCTTCAGCGACGGCACGCCGGCCGCATTGGCGACTGTGCTGCCGTTGGGGGCAAGCACCACGTCGAGCGGCTGGCCGGCAATGAAGTCGGTGAAGGTCGACGAGAAGTAGAGCTGCTGCAGGCTGGGCGCGCGGAAGCCCGTGCTGGCGGAGCCGCGCAGCAGCAGTTCCTTGCTGAGCTTGTAGCTGCCGGACAACTTGGCCGTCGTCGTCGAGCCGAAGTCGCTGTAGTGCTCGCCACGGACGGCTGCGTCGAGCGTCAGATTCGGCGTCAGGCTCGCTTCCCAGTCGAGGTAGAGGGCCTGACTGTTGCGGCTGCGCTTGGTGGCGTCCGACGGGAAGAAGCCCGGGAAGCCCTGGCTGCCGGCATAGCCGCCGAAGCCAACGCCGTCGGCGTCGACATAGGAGCCCGGCTCGCCCGCGACGATGTTGTACTTTTCCTTGCGGTACTCGGCGCCGAAGGCGATGTTGCTGCCGCCGAGCAGGTCGGGGAAGAAGCGGCTGACGTCGAAGTTGGTCGTCGCCTGGCTGAAGCCGAAGCCGCCCGCGTCGAAGCTCGTTGGGCTGATGCCTTTACCACCCGCCAACAGGTCCTTGTTGGCGATGGAGGCGTTCATCGTGTGGTTGATGTTGTAGCGCAGCTTGTTGCTGCCGTAGGTCTGCGACAGGTCAGTGTCCCAACCGGCGACGGACGACTTCCAGCCGACGATGAGGTAGCGGTCTTCGATCTTGCCGTCGATGAAGGGCACGTAGCCGTCGGGATACATGGCTGCGGAATTGCGGCTGGGAATGTCTTCGGAACCCACGCCCTCGCGCGCCCAGGCGCCAGATGAGGCGTCGCGGTTCTGCGCGCCGGCCGTGACGTAGAACTTGTTATCACCGGCGATCGGGAACTCGCCGTTCAGATAGACCGTTTTGTTCTTGACCTGGGTGTCGCCGATGGTGCGCAGGCTGCCGGGGTCGGCGCGGTTGGAGCGGCCGCGGTCCTGCCATTCACCGGTGATGCCCAGCGTGCCGCCGCCGAGCTTGACGCCGCAGTAGGCGGAGGCGAGGTAGTTCTTGCCGTCGCCGGCCGAATACTGGCCGTAGCCGGCCACCGCCTCGCAGCCGGCCTTCTTCTTCAGCTGGATGTTGATGACGCCGGCAATCGCGTCGGAGCCGTACTGCGCCGCCGCGCCGTCGCGCAGCACCTGCACGTTGTCGATGGCCAGCAGCGGCAGGGAGTTCATGTCCGTGCCCGTCGTGCCGCGGTTGCGCGCGCCGAAGATGTTGACCAGGGAGACCGTGTGGCGGCGCTTGCCGTTGACGAGCACCAGCGTCTGGTCAGAGCCCAGGCCGCGCAGCGCGGCGGAGTCGATCAGGTCGGCGCCGTCCGCGCCCGTCTGGCGCGTCGAGTTGAAGGACGGCGACAGGTATTGCAGCGACTGCGCCAGGTCGAATTGACCACCACCCTCGGCCACCTTGCCCATCGAGTAGATGTCGACCGGCACGAGCGTGTCGGTGCTGGACGCGGCGGGCAGGGTCTTGCGTGAACCGACGACGGTGATGCGCTCGAGGCTGCTGGCCTCCTGAGCGATGGCAGCGGCGGAGCCGAAGAGGCTGAGGGCGGCGAGAGCGGTCGGCAGCAGGCGGATAGCGTGCATGGGGGAAATTCCTTGGTGAGGTGCGATGGCGGCGGATTTTTGCCCGCCGCAGCCCCGCCGCGCGCCCAGCTGTTGTGGCTCGCCGACAGGTTTGCAACCAATGAAACTTTCGAATCCCTCGTGGTACGCAGCGACGAGTTCGCGGGCCTTTAACGGCTCATCCGCGAGGATGGTGCATGGCGTGCAATGCCTTGAGGCGCTCCCGCGCCACATGGGTGTAGATCTGCGTCGTCGACAGGTCGGCATGCCCCAAAAGCAGCTGCACAGCGCGCAGGTCCGCACCATGGTTGAGCAGGTGCGTGGCGAAGGCGTGGCGCAGCGTGTGCGGCGACAGCGGCACCGTGATGCCGGCCACCAGCGCGTGTCGCTTGATCAGGGTCCAGAACATCTGCCGTGTCATGCCCGCGCCGCGGGCGGTGACGAAAAGGTCGTCGCTGCTCTGGCCGGCCAGGATCTCGGCGCGGGCCTCACGCAGGTAGCGCGCCATCCAGTCAGCCGCATGCTCGCCGAAGGGCACCAGGCGGGCCTTGTTGCCCTTGCCGGTCACATGCAGCACGGCGTCCTTGAAGGCGACGTGTGCGCCCTTGAGCGTGACGAGCTCGCTCACACGCAAGCCGCTGGCATACATCAGCTCCAGCATCGCCCGGTCGCGCAGGCCGAGGGGCGTGTTCACGTCCGGCGCGGCCAGCAATGCGCTCACCTGCGCCTCGCTGAGCAGCTTGATGTTGCGGTGCTGGGCCTTGGCGGCGGTCAGCTTCAGCGTCGGGTCCGCCGCGAGGCGGCCTTCGCGCAGCGCCCAGCGGAAGTAGCGCTTGATGGCCGACAGCCGCCGGTTGGCGCTGCTCGACTTGCCGCCCGCCTTGGCAACGGCGAGCTTGAGCAGATCGTGTTCCGTGCAACTGTCCAGCGAGCGTGGCGCGATCAGCGCTGCCAGCGCGGTCAGGTCGCGCCGGTAGGCCGCCTGCGTGTTGGCGCTCAGGCCGTCTTCCAGCCAGAGCGCCTCGATGAAGGTCTCAATCGCAGGGTCAGTCAAGGCTCAACTTCGGACTGCGCGGCCACGCCCATGGTGTCTGTCTCCGTTGGTTTCGGTCGCGGGTCGAGGCTAGCCCGGCTGGCCCAGCAATCCGGTGCGCAGCCGGGCATCGCTGTTGTGCTCGCCGATGAAGACCTTGAGGAAGGCGGCATAGAAGTCCTGGCCCTCGATGGGCTTGCCGTAGACCTTGCCATTGACGGTCAGCACCGTCCCTTGGGCCGGCAAGTAGTCGATGACGAGCAGGTCGCCCTTCTTCACGCGGCCGACCTCACTGATGGCCGCGTTGAACTGCTTCACGCGCTCGTCCAACGCCGCCTTCTCGGCCTCGGTGGAGTTGCGGCTGACGCCCTTGTTGATGGCCTTGACGAACTCCTGCGTGGACACGTCCTTCACCAGCGGGATGACGATGCGCATCTCCAGCCGCTTGGGGCCGCTCTGGGCATAGATGGCCTCGGGCGCCGACGTCTTCTGCGGCAGATAGAGCGCGGCCAGGTAGAGCGAATAGATGGCCACCTTGCGACTGCCCGTGCCGTTCAGCGCCAGCGTGCTGCCGCCGACCTGCAGCGTGTCGGCGAAGTCCTGACCTTCATAGCGCACGGCCAGCGCGGGAGTGGCCAGACCGGCGGCGAGTGTCATCAGCAAGGCACGGCGAAGCAAGGACATGCAAGGGGCTCCAACAACGAGGCTGCCACGATAGCGCAGCAGGTCCACCGACCGTTGACTGCCGCTGTAGGACTTGAGGCAAGGCTGAACAATTCCCTCGCGCGCAGCGCATCCCTGCTTTGGGCGGCCTGCGGCGTTGCAAGCCTTGCAGGCCGCGCCAGGCCAGAGGCCTGGCCCTTCGGCAGGCACAAGCGGCGCGCCGCTTGTGTCCGGCCTCAGCCTCGCCATAGCCAGCTATGGCTGCGGCTTGTGCCTTGCACGCCATCCCAAATCAGGGCGCGCTGCATCGCGGGGACTTGTTCAGCGTCGCCTTAGCCGGCCTGCACGTCGGCCGCGCCCACCCAGTGCCGGATCTGCTCCGCCTCCGCCGCCGTGAGCAGCTTCTGCTCGCGCTCGCAGAGAAACAGCATTTGGTGCAGCAGGCGCTCCGCCAGGGTCTGCGGGTCGTCGCGGCCCTGGCCGAAGACATGGCCGTTCAACTGCATGCCGCGCACGAAGAAGGCCACGTCGCGGCGCCGCACGCGCAGGCCGGCGTCGGTCAGGCAGCGGTCGCTGACGCGCTGCGCCGTTGCGGCCAGGTCGAACGGCGCCCCGGCCAGTTCCGCCAACTCGGCGGCGAGCGTGGCGATGACTTGTCGCAAATGCGCGGGCGCCAGCATCGGTGCGCCCGTCAGCATGCATACCTCCCGGATCAGCGCGAAGCTGCCGTCCACGCCCGCCCACGGGGAATCAGCGTCCTGCTCGGGCGCCGCGTCGCCTACGTCATGCCGGCTGGCGTCCAGCAAGCGGCCACCGGACCCACTGAGCCACACCACGCGCGACAGGCCGAGCGAACGGAAGAAGGCCTTGAAGGTGCCGCAGCCGTTCCAGTTCTCCATGATGGCGGGGTGCTCCTGGCGCAGGTGCGCGGCCAGCCTGGCGGCGGTCACGGCCTGGGGCGACTCCTCCAGCGTGGCCCAGATGCGCGTTGCGATGTCCGCCAGCTCCGCAGCCGTCGCCGGCCGGGCAACGACTGCAGCAGGCGGCCCGGGTTCAACGGCAGGCATCTCGGCGGCTTGGACCTCGGCAGCGGCTGGCCCCAAGCCCAGCGCCTCGCGCACAAACACCCGCTCGTCGATCATCAGGTCGGCCGACGCTTGATAGGCCGCCGACGGGAAGCCGATGGCCAGCACCGTGGTGCGGCGGTCGAAGCGGCGCAGTTTGCGCAGCACGGGCGTGAAGTCGGCGTCCGCCGAGAAGACGATGAACTCGTCGTAGTGAACCTCGTGCTGGAGCAGCTCGACGACGTCCAGCACCATGTGGATGTCGGTGCTGGTCTTGCCCTGCTGCGTCACCGGCGGGCAGTCGACGATCTCGAAGCCGGCGCGCAGGAAGGCGTGGCGGTAGTTCTGGTACCAGTTGGGGTTGAGGTAGCAACGGCGCACCAGCAGCCGCCGGCGCGCGCCGGGCTCGTGCGGCTCGGGCAAGGCCAGCGAGGCCATCAGCCAATTCAGCCATTCGGTCGGGCGGCTGGCAAAGCGCTCGGCGGCTTCCGGCTGCAGCTGGCGCAACTGCGAAAACACGTTGTCGAAGTCGACGAAGAGAGCGCTCTTCATGGCTGGGGGTCCTGCGGAAGACGGGCGCGCAGCGTACCCGAGGCGATCACGCCAGCGCCCAGGCGATGTGCTCGCGCACCAGTTCGTCGGCGCCCGCCTCGGCGCGCTGCAGGGCGGCGCGCAGCTCGGCATGCTCGGCTTTATGCAGCGCGTTGCCAGCCGCCACGGCCAGGTTGCGCTGCCAACGCGCAAAGCCGATGCGCCGGATGGCCGAGCCCTCGGTGCGGCGCAGGAACTCGGCTTCGTCCCAACCCAGCAGCGCGGCGATGGGCTCGCCGACCATGCCGGGGCGCACGTCGAAATCGGCCAGCACGGCTCCTTTAGCGAACTTGTTCCAGGGGCAGGCCAGTTGGCAGTCGTCGCAGCCGTAGACGCGATTGCCGATCAGTGGCCGCAGCTCGACCGGTATGGGTCCGTCGTGCTCGATGGTCAGGTAGGAGATGCAGCGCCGCGCGTCAACGCGGTAGGGCGCGGTGATGGCCGCCGTCGGGCACACGTCGATGCAGGCCGTGCACTCGCCGCAGTGCGCGCTAACGGCCTCGGTCAGCGGCAGCGCCAGGTCGACGAACAACTCGCCGAGAAAGAACATCGAGCCGGCCTCGCGGTGCAGCGTCAGCGTGTGCTTGCCGCGCCAGCCCAGGCCCGAGCGCGTGGCCAGCTCCACCTCCAGCACCGGCGCCGAGTCGGTGAACACGCGGTAGCCCAGCGGGCCGACCTCGGCGGCCAGCTTGTCGGCGAGCTTTTGCAGGCGCTGGCGCAGCACCTTGTGATAGTCCCGACCCCGGGCGTAGATCGACACCTGCGCCTGCTCGGGCTTGCTCAGGCCCGACCATTCGACCGCCTGCCAGCCCGCGTCGGTGCCGAGTTTGGTCGTGCGGGGCAGATAGTCCATGCGCGCCGTGATGACCCGCAGCGTGCCCGGCACCAACTCTGCCGGCCGCGCGCGCATCAGGCCGTGGGCGGCCATGTAGTGCATGCGGCCGTGGTGGCCGGCGTCCAGCCAGGCCTGCAGGCCGGGCTCGGCGCTGCTGAGATCCACATCGGCCACGGCGATCTGTGAAAATCCCAGCTCATGCGCCCAGCCGCGCAAACTGGTCAACAGTGCGGCGGCATCGACAGTGGACGGGAACTCTTGCATTTGCCTGCGATTTTAGAAACTGAACTCCTTTGGGTGGACGAGACTGCGGCGCAAGCCACCGCCGAACGCCTGGCGGTGGCGCTGCTCCCCTCCCCTGACGCGCTCATCGAGCTGCACGGGCCGCTGGGCGCCGGCAAGACGACCTTCACACGCCTGCTGCTGCGGGCGCTGGGCGTGGAGGGCCGCATCAAGAGCCCGAGCTATGCCGTCATGGAGAGCTATGAACTGCCCGGCGCAGGCGTGGCCAGCCACTTCGACTTCTACCGCTTCGGCGACCCGCGCGAGTGGGAGGACGCCGGCTTTCGCGACGTCTTCGCCGCGCCCGGCCTCAAGCTCTGCGAATGGCCCGAGAAGGCCGCCGGGCAGTTGCCGCCGGCCGACCTGCAACTCTTCATCGAACTGCTGCCCGACGACAGCCGCCGTGTGCGCGTGGTGGGTGGAGCGCGACTCGTCGAGGCCCTGACATGAAGCGCCGCACCTCCCTCGGCCTCCTCGCCCTGCTGCTGAAGGCCCCCGACACGTTGGCGGCAAGCAGCCAGGCCAGCATCGTCGCCGTGCGCGTCTGGCCTGCGGCCGACTACACGCGCGTCACCATCGAGTCCGACCGGCCGCTGGTGGCCCGGCACTTCCTCGTCGACTCGCCCTACCGCCTCGTCATCGACATCGACGGCCTGACGCTGAGCGCCGACCTGCGCGAGCTGATCGGCAAGGTCAAGGCCGACGACCCCTACATCGCCGGCGTGCGCGTGGGCCAGAACACGCCCACCGTCATGCGCCTCGTGCTGGACCTAAAGCAGCCCGCCGCGCCGCAGGTCTTCACCCTCGCGCCGGTGGCGGCCTACAAGCACCGGCTGGTGCTGGACCTGCACCCCAAGGTCGAGGCCGACCCGCTGCTCGCGCTGGTACAGGCGCACGACAAGCCGCCCGCCGCCGCCCGCCGCGCCGAGGCTGCGGCGAGCGCCGTCAACGACGCGCTGGAGGAGCTGATCCAGAAGATCGAGCGCCCTGCGGTGCCGCCCGTACCGCCGGTGGTGGCCGCGCCGCCGCCGGTTGCCGCCGCACCCAAACCCGCACCGGCGCCCGAGCCCAAGCCAGCCGCTGCCGCTGCCGCTGCCGCAGCCGTGGATAGCCTCATCGTCATCGCGCTGGACCCCGGCCATGGCGGCGAAGACCCCGGCGCCGTCGGCCCCTCGGGCTTGAAGGAAAAGGATGTCGTGCTGGCCGTGGGCCTCAAGCTGCGCGAGCTCCTGCAGTCCAACCCCAACATCCGCGTGCTGATGACACGTGACGCCGACTTCTTCGTGCCGCTGCACGACCGCGTTCGCAAGGCCCGGCGCGTGCAGGCCGACCTGTTCGTCTCCATCCACGCCGACGCCTTCTTCACGCCGCAGGCACGCGGCGCCTCGGTGTTCGTGCTCAGCGACGGCGCGGCCACCAGCGCCGCCGCGCGCTGGATGGCCAACAAGGAGAACGCGGCCGACATGGTGGGCGGCGTCAATGCCGGCGCGGCCACCAAGGACGCCAACGTGCTGCGCGCGCTCCTCGACATGAGCACCACGGCCCAGATCAAGGACAGCCTCAAGCTCGGCGGCGAGGTGCTTGGGCAGATCGGCAAGATCGGTAAGCTGCACAAGGCGCACGTGGAGCAAGCCGGCTTTGCCGTGCTGAAGGCGCCTGACATCCCGAGCATCCTGGTCGAGACGGCCTTCATCTCCAACCCCGGGGAAGAGAAGAAGTTGCGCGACCCGGCTTATCAGGACGAGCTGGTGGACGCGCTGGCGACGGGCATCGCCAAGTATTTTGCGAAGAACCCGCCGATGGCGAGGAAGCGCAGCACGACGCTGTGAGGGCTCAGATGGCCGAATGCCATCGCAGCCCGTACCGCAACTCGCGTGGCCCGAACAGGAAGTGCAGCACGCGCCGTCGCCCCGTCGGCGCCGTCGCCTTGGACGACGCATGCAGCGCCAGCGGCCGCATCAGCAGCGCATCGCCGGCCAGCGCGTCCACTGCCACCTCGCCTGCCTGCTCGCGCCAGCCGCGCACCGCAGACTCGTCAAGCACACCGCCTCGATGCGAGCCCGGCACGAAGCGCATGCCGCCATCGGCTTGCGTCGCATCGTCCAGATGCACACGCAGCGCCACCATCTCCGCCAACACCTCTGCCGGTGCCAACACGAAATGCCGGCCGCCCTTGACCGACCAACCACTCAGTGCCGCATGCCCGACTCGTTCGGCGACGGGGATCGTCAGGTCCTGATGCGGCACGACGAGCCAGTTGCGGTCGGGCGACTTCTCAAACAGCGTGCATTGCACCGCCGCCGCACCGGCTGGCATCACATCGCGCAGCTGCGGTAATTCCGCCAGCCACCGCGCCAGCGCCTGACACCAAGGCCAGTCCAGCAGCTCGCGCTGCCCCGCCGAACCGGGTGGCAGCGTGGCGAGTTCAGCGATCAGCGCCTGCCGGCGTTCGGGCGCCAGCAGGCCAGGCATCAGGCGAAAGCCTTCAGGCAAGGCGTCGTCGTTCAGAACCGGCATGGGCCGGCGTTTTACCACTGGGTCAAGGCATCAAACCGCCCACGTCGCAGAATGGCGCTGTCCGCATGACGCCCATTCGCAGAGACCGGAAATGACCACGAGCCAGCCACAACCGTCCGACTTCATCCCCCTCACCAGTGACACGCCGGACGACTGCGGCGGCTGCGGCGATGCGGAGCGGCTGGGCTTCCAGTTCGACTACGCCTACCAACCCATCGTCGACCTGGCCAGCCGCAGCGTCTACGCGCACGAAGCTCTGGTGCGCGGGCCGCAGGGCGAAGGTGCGATGTGGGTGCTGGACCAGGTCAACGAGGCCAATCGCTACCGTTTCGACCAGGCTTGCCGTGTCAAGGCCATCAAGACGGCGGCCCAGCTCGGCGTGGCGGAACGGGTTTCCATCAACTTTCTGCCCAAGGCGGTCTACAAGCCGGAGGTGTGCATTCGCACCACGCTGGAAGCGGCGCGCGCGCATGGCTTCCCGACCGAACGCATCATCTTCGAGGTGACCGAGGGCGAGCGCGTGGAGGACGGGCCCTGGCTGGCGACCATCCTGCGTGAGTACCAGCGCTGCGGCTTCCTGACTGCCATCGACGATTTCGGCGCCGGCTATGCGGGCCTGACGCTGCTGGCTGATTTCCAGCCCGACATCATCAAGCTCGACATGTCGCTGGTGCGGGGCGTGGACGCCAGCGCCTCGCGCCAGGCCATCACGCGTGGCATGGTGCGCATCTGCCAGGAGCTGGGCATCCGGGTCATCGCTGAAGGCGTGGAGACCGTCAGCGAGCGCGACTTCTTCCTCAGCGAGGGTGTGACGCTGATGCAGGGCTACTTGTTCGCGCGGCCAGCCTTCCGCCAGCACGTGCAGGCAGACGCCATTGCCTGGCCCGACGCCACCGGCGTCGCTCTAGTTCCCGTGCGATGACCGCAGCCTCGCGCGCTTACGGCGCGCGTGAAGAACAGCCAGTTACAGCGAACGTGCAGCGCGCGATGCACGTTTTTCTGTCTCGAACCTGTCGAAAACATTTACAAAACCTCGACAAGTTCCAGAAGAATTTCTGTAACGCATTGATTTATTTGAATAAATACAAAAGGCATGATTGTTGCTAACTGTGTCATCGGATGATTCTTCATCCGCAGGATGGACAACAAAGGAGACTCTCATGCAGATCAATTTCCGCCGCCTCGGCGCGAAATCCTTGTTCCTTGCGACCGCGCTTGTCGTAACGATGAGCGCGCAAGCAGATGCCACGATCACCGCAATCTTCGGCTCGGGCGTCGGCGACAACGGCTGGACCGCTCAGACTGACGCGGGCGTCACTCTGGCGTTGCGCGCCCGAGAGCGCTTCCCCATGCCGACCAATAACGTGCCCAGCAACGGCGCCGGAACGTACACATTCGGCGACACCACCGCCTACTCGCTGTACGGGTACAACAACCTGGCGTCCTGGAACTTCGATTTCTCGATCAATTCGGGCACCGCCTCGGTCAATGGCTATACCTATATGCTCGGCATCGATACCGATTCGAGCCTGGGCATGAACTTCACGTCATTCGACCCGCTCGCCGTGTTCAACGACAACTCGTTCGGCAACGCCGGCACGACGCAAGGCAACGGCACGGATGCCACGGCAGCCACCAAGGCCGGCCTGGCCGCCGCGAACAGCCTCGCCCAGAACTCCGAAAACTTCGGATGGCTCAACGCCGCGTTTGATCCCACGGTCGATGGCACCTACTCCATCTACCTGGCGGCTTTCGACCAAGCCGGCCGGCAAGTGACGCGCAGCGACATCACGGTGGTTGTGGGCGACGGTGGCGCTACGGTGCCAGAACCGGCTTCCCTCGCCCTCATCGGCGTCGCCGCGCTCGGCATGGCAGCAGCGGGCCGCCGCCGTTCTACCAAGGTCTGATGTTGCAGGGCTGTTCCACCCAGGAACAGCTCAAAGCAGACGCTCCTATCGAGATGCCGCTCAGTTCAATCTGAGCGGCATTTTTCTTGATGGTTTCAGTTCAGCAGCACTTCCCGACCCGCGCGCTGTAGCGCGCCGCCTGCCTCTCCCTGAAGAACTCTTCGTAGCTCATCGCCGCCCGCTCCGGGTGCGTGGCCTGGTGGTGGGCCAGGTAGGTGCCGTAGTCCGGCACGCCCACCATCAGGCGCAGGCCCTGCGCGAGGTAGCGACCGGCGCGGGACAGGTCGCCAAGTTCAAGCATGCTGGCCCACCGGCAGGCGCACGAAGGCCGTTTCCTGCGCCGTGACCCTGGCCGTGCCGCGCGCCGCGCGGATGGCCTTGACGCTGTAGACCAGTACGCTGATGACGACGCCCATGAACAGCAGGCACAGCGCCGCGTCCAGCCGGTCGTTGAAGACGACGCGCGACATCGCGTCCAGTGTCTTGGCCGGCGCCAGCACCTTGCCGTCGGCAATCGCCGTGGCGTATTTGTCGGCGTGCGCTAGGAAGCCCAGCTTGGGATCGGCCGAGAAGATCTTCAGCCAGCCAGCCGTCATCGTGCAGACCAGCAGCCAGGCGGCCGGCACGGCCGTGACCCAGGCGTAGCGGTCCTTCTTCATCTTGAAGATGACGACGGTGCCGAGCATCAGCGCGACGGCGGCCAGCATCTGGTTGCCGATGCCGAACAGCGGCCACAGCGTATTGATGCCGCCCAGCGGGTCGACGACGCCCTGGTAGAGGAAGTAGCCCCAGGTCGCCACACACAGGCCGGTGGCGATGAAGTTGGCGACCCAGCTCTCGGTGCGCTTCATGGAGGGCACGAAGCTGCCGAGCAGGTCCTGCAGCATGAAGCGGCCGGCGCGTGTGCCGGCGTCCACGGCGGTCAGGATGAAGAGGGCCTCGAACAGGATGGCGAAGTGGTACCAGAAGGCCATCAGCGCCTTGCCGCCCACGACCTGGTGCAGGATCTCGGCCATGCCCACGGCCAGCGTCGGCGCGCCGCCGGCACGAGCCAGGATGGTCTTCTCGCCGACGTCGGCTGCGGCCTGCGTCAGCATCTCGGGCGTGACGACAAAGCCCCAGGTCGACAGCGTCTGCGCCACGGTCGCGGCATCCTTGCCGACCACCGCCGCCGGGCTGTTCATCGCAAAGTAGCCCCCCGGCTCGATGCACGAGGCCGCCACCAGCGCCATCACCGCGACGAAGCTCTCGGCCAGCATGCCGCCGTAGCCGATGTAGCGAGCGTGGATCTCGTTCTCCAGCAGCTTGGGCGTGGTGCCTGACGAGATCAGCGCATGGAAGCCCGACACCGCGCCGCAGGCGATGGTGATGAACAGGAAGGGGAACAGGCTGCCCGCCCAGACGGGGCCACCGCCTGACGCGAACTGCGTCAGCGCCGGCATCTTCAGCGGCGGCGCGACGATGACGATGCCGATGGCCAGCGCAATGATGGTGCCTATCTTCAGGAAGGTGCTGAGGTAGTCGCGCGGCGCCAGCAGCAGCCACACGGGGATGCTCGCGGCGACAAAGCCGTAGCCGATCAGCGCCCAGACCAGCGTCGTCGGCTCCAGCGTGAAGATGGGCGCCAGCGTCGCGCTCTCGCTGACCCACTGGCCGCCGAAGATGGCCGCCATCAGCAGCACGAAGCCGATGACCGACACCTCGCCGATGCGGCCCGGGCGGATGAAGCGCAGGTAGACGCCCATGAACAGGGCGATCGGGATGGTCAGGCCGACCGAGTAGACGCCCCAGGCGGATTCGCCCAGCGCGTTGACGACGACCAGGGCAAGGATGGCAACGATGATGACCATGATGGCCAGGGTCGCGATCAGTGCGGCCGTGCCGCCAATGACGCCGAGTTCCTCACGGGCCATCTGTCCCAGCGAGCGTCCTCCCCGGCGCATCGAGAAGAACATGACCAGGTAGTCCTGGACCGCACCGGCCAGCACCACGCC
>NZ_JBDSQX010000138.1:0-15727 GCF_039929605.1 Roseateles sp. | reverse complement strand
CGACGTCGTACCGCTGACGTTACCGCCGGGCCAGGGGGTGCGCGGCGTCGTACTGCTTGAGCACGTGCTCGACGGAGACCTGGGTATAGCGCTGGGTGGTGGTGAGGCTTGCGTGGCCGAGGAGCTCCTGGATCGCTCGCAAGTCCGCCCCGCCCTCCAGCATGTGCGTGGCACAGGCATGGCGCAGCAGGTGCGCGCTGCCGACCTTCTCCACGCCCGCGAATGCCATGTAGCGCTTGACCTTGGCGCTGATGAAGTCGGCGTGTGCCGGCTCGCCGTAGTCGTTGAGGAACAGCGCCGTCGTGTCACCCGCCAGCAGCTCGGGCCGCGCCTCGGTGAGGTACTTGTCCAGCCAGGCACAAGCCCGCTCGCCCAGCGGCACCACGCGTTCGCGGCCGCCCTTGCCGTGGCGCACCCACAGCACGCCGCGCGTGAGGTCGACGTCGTAGACGGCCGCCCCGGCCAGCTCCATGCGGCGCAGGCCGGCGGCGTACAGCGTCTCCAGCAGCGCGCGGTCGCGCAGGCCCTGCACCGTGCCGGGGTCGGCCTCGGCGAGGATGGCCTCGACCTCCTGCACCGTGGGCACGCTGCGCGGCAAGCGCTTGGGTTGGCGCGGCAGGTCCAGGTCGGCCGCCGGGTTGGCCAGGATGTGGTGCTCGCGGCTCAGCCAGCGGAACCAGGTCTTCAGCGGCGCGAGGTACTGGTACTGCATGCTGATCGTCAGCGGCGCGCCGGCGTCCTTGCGACCCGCCGGGGTGTCGGGCTTGCGGTAGTGGAAGAGCCAGCGCTGGTAGCGCTCCAGCATGGGTTTGGTGATCTCGCGCGGGTCACTGAGCCCGCGCTCGTCGGCCCAGGCGATGAACTTGCGGATGGCCTGGCGGCGTGCGCGCACGGTGTCGGCGCTGTAGCCGGTGACGAGCATCCATTCGAAGTGCTCTTCCATGTAGCGGGTCAGCCGGTTGTGGGCCAGCGCGTCGGGGGCTTTGTGCGCCGGGGCGCTGGGCTTGATGGCCGTGGGACGGCGGGTTTTGAGGCGCTGTCCGGCGCGGGGCATGTCAGGCCCCGGCCGCCAGGCAAGCAGCTAAAGAAGCAGCGCCGCCCTGCGGGTATGACGGGTGCGGGTGCATCGGCACAGAACTCTGCGTTGGCGCCTCGGCGCCGACCTCTTCGAGCGCAACCCGCATGGACACTGGCTTGCCGGCCGATGCGTCACCCCGACCACCCGCCGACCGCGCCCCGACCACGGGCCGACCAGACCCCGACCGGACCTCGTCCGACCCCGACCGCGCG
Organism: Roseateles sp.; assembly: GCF_039929605.1. Lineage (GTDB taxonomy): Bacteria > Pseudomonadota > Gammaproteobacteria > Burkholderiales > Burkholderiaceae_C > Pelomonas. The sequence goes on along the minus strand of NZ_JBDSQX010000138.1, from coordinate 14,437 downwards.
GCGTCGTAGGCACATTGCAGGGCGTCGATGTCGGCCAGGCCGGGGAAGCGCAGGCCGCCTGTTGCGCTACCTGTTGCGCCCCCTGTTGCGCCGCCTGCATCGCCGCCGGTGCCGGCCAGCTCATAGACCAGCTCGTACTCGAAGCCGCCGGTGCGGGTGCGGTGCGCGACCAGGTATTCCAGCTCGGCCAGCCGCGCCAAGTGGGTCTTGAGCTGGGTGTCGCCCCAGTGGATGGCTTCGCGCAAGCTGCGCCGGCTGAAGCGCAGCTCGGCGCGCTTGATCTGCTGGCGCGCACTCTCGGCACCAACGTAGCCATCCACCAGCGTCAAGAGGCGCCGCGTCTGCGGCGGCAGCTCGTCCAGGCTGCGCCCGAGCACGTCGTGCGCAATCCGGTTGGCCAGCGCGATGTCGGTGAGCTGCACCTCGATGTACTCGATGCGCTGGCCCTCCTTGTCATCACCCCGCGCGGCCGTCTTCACCGCGCGCTGGTGCTGGTGCACGAAGGCGATGACGTCGATCAGGGTGAGGTACTTCTCGTGGTCGCGGCGCAGACGGGTGGTCTGGTCGGGGAAGCTCAGGAATTGCGCATAAGGGTTGAGCACGTCCAGCGGGCGCAGCAGGCGTTGGGCGTTCTGGTGCAGGGTGATGAGGTCGGTTTTATGGCGGTTGGCCAGCAGGCCGTCGAGGGTGCGCCGCGCGCGCTGGCGCTCGTGGATCGCACGCGTCTGCTCGCGGCCTTCGTCGACGGCCAGCACCAGGCAGCGGTTCATCAGCTCTTCGTCCAGGTCGCGCGCCGTGGTCGTGAAGAACAAGGCCACCGGCCCTTGGACGCGGTATTGCTGGGTGATGAGGTTGCCCGAGGTGGGGTCCTTGCCGGTGCTGGCGATGGTGAGTTCACCTTCGCTCTGCAAGAGCTTCAGGGCGTAGCTGGCGCGGCTCGCCCCTTCCTCTTCGACGATGGCCAGGGCCTTGTGCTTGAGGTTGGTCTCGCCCATGTAGAACAGGCTCTGCCCGGTCATGGCGCTGTACTTGACTTTTTCTTCCTCGGGCACGAAGGCGAGCACCGCGTCCATCAGGCTGGATTTGCCGGCCGCGCTGCTGCTCTGGATGACCACGCCCAGCGGCCGAGCGAGCTTGCGGCTGACGGCCGCCAGGTAGCCCACGAGCTTGTTCGTCGCCTCGCCCACCAGGCCGCACGCGGCGTAGTCGGCGCCGATGCGCTCGATGAGGTCGGGCGACTTCAGCAGCGCAAGTGCTGCGGCTTGCTCGGCCGGGTCCATCTGCGGCGCAGGCGCGGGCGCCAGGGCCTGCGCAATGGTCTCGTCCTGCAGCTGCTCCATGGCCAGCAGCAGCCGGCCCAGGTCGGCCTTGAGCACGCGCTCGTCGAGGCCGGTCTCGGCCGCCGCCGCGCTGACGTAGTGCCCGCGCGCCTTGGCCGCGTACAGGTCCAGCGTGTCGACGTGGAACGAGTCGCCATGGCTGACCATCAGGTTCACCTTGAGCACGTCCACGCCCAGGTTCTTGGCCAGGCCGCGCACACGCCAGCGGCGGGCGTCCTTGCCCTCGCCAAGGGTCAGCGTGGCCTCGCGGCCGTGCTCGCCGTCCTTGACCGTGAGCGGCAGCTCGCGTGCGCTCAATGGCATCGGACTGGCCGGCAGCGGCTCGACAGGCGCGGGGTCAGCGGCTGAAGGAGAAGCGATGGCTACCGGCGCCGGCTTGCTTTTTTCAGCCGCCATGCTGGCCTGCATCGGCATGTCTGTCGGCTCGGCCACCGGCTGCGCCGGTGCCGCCCCCTTGCCTAACCACACGGCCTTGCGGATCAACAACCCCAGCGACTTCGAGGCCGGCTGCACCTTCAGCGCGTACTCGTTGGCGTCCATGCCCTTGGGGAACTGCACGCGGAAGCATTCGATGCCCTGCGCCATCAAGGCTTCGGCCACCTTGGCCGCGCCGCGCTCGCCGGCTTCGTCGCGGTCGTAGGCGATGAGCACGCGCTCGGTGCCGCAACGCTTGAAGGCCGCGACGTGCTCGGCCGTGAAGCCCTCGATGCCGTAGCTGCTGGTGACGTTGCGGTAACCCGCGCACCAGAAGGTCAGCGCGTCGATCAGCGCTTCGCACAGGATGATTTCCTTCGAGGCGGTCAGCGCTGCGATGTTGAACACGCCCCGGCCTCTGCCCTCCCGCGCCGGCAGGTACAGGTGTTTGGGCGTGCCCGCGCGCAGGTTGTCCAAGAGCTTTCTGCCGTAGACCTCGACGACGTGGCCGGCCTCGTCCCGCACCGGCACGATGAGCGAGCCCGTGAAGTGCTCGTGGCCACTCTCGCGGTACAGCCCGATGCGCTGCAGCCGCGCACGGATGTCGGCGCCGGCCTTGCGGGTCTTGTCGGGCAAGCGCAGACCCAGGCTCCGGTCGGCCAGGCCGAGCTTGAAGTGCGCGACCAGCTCGGGGTGCGCGAGGCCGCGCGCCTGCAGGTAGGCCAGCGCCTCGGGGTTGCCGAGCAAGCGTTCGTGGTAGTAGCCCACCGTCTGGTTCAACAACGCCTGGTCGTCGGCGTCGAGCTGCACCGGCGCGGGCAAGGTCTTGACGGTGCCCCTGACGGGCGCCCGCCCCGTGCCGCCGTCTTCAGCGGCTGAAGAAGAAGTGACTCCTTCGCGTAGCAGCTCCACCGCGTGGCGGAAGGACACGCCGCGCAGCTTCATCACCCAGTCGATGGGGCCGCCGCCCTCGCCGCACCCGAAGCAGTGCCACAGGTTCTTGGCCGGCGTCACCACCAGGCTGGCCGTCTCGTCTTCATGCAACGGGCACCGCCCCATCCAGTCCTTGCCGGCCTTCTTCAGCTCGATGCCCGAGGCCTCGACCAAGCGCTGCACGCTGACTTCGTTCTTCAGCCGCTCAAGCTCGGTCTCTGGAATGCTTGCCATGCCGGGGTTCCTCGCGAATCGCGTCAAGTTTCCTTTGGTGTATTTTTATAGTATCGTATTTGTACCTAACAAGGAAGCGTTCATGAACCCCGTTCGTACCATGCAGGTCTCCTTACCCCCGGTGTACCTGCACGCCATGAGCTTTGGTCAACGCATGATTTCGCTACGCCGCGAGCGCAGCCTGACCCAGCAGGCTTTCGCCGACGCGACCGACATCCACGTCCAGCAGATCAAGCGCTACGAGGCCGGCACCTCGCAGCCCTCGGCCGACGCGCTCAAGAAGATCGCCAAGTGCTTCGGCGTCACCACCGACTGGCTGCTGTTCGAGGACATGGAGCGCGGCCCCGATGAAGATCTGCGCCTGCAGTTCGAGGCCATGAACCAGTTCACGCCCGAGGAGAAGCAGGTGGCGCGCGCGGTGCTGGAAGGCTTGCTGCTCAAGCATGCCGCCCGGCAATGGGGTGGGCCTGGCGGGGCCGGCAGCGTCGGCGTGGCCAAGCCGGCAAACGCGCAATGAGCCCCGCCGCCAACGAGAAGCCATCGACCTCAACCGCAGCGCCGGCACTGCTGCCGCGCATCGAGGGCCGCATCCTGGTCCTGCGCGGCCACAAGGTCATGATCGACGCCGACCTGGCCGCGCTGTACGGCGTGCCGACCCGGCGACTGAACGAGCAGGTCAAGCGCAACCGCGAGCGCTTTCCGGGCGATTTCATGTTCCAGCTCGACACCGCCGAGAAGGCCGAGGTGGTCGCAAATTGCGATCACCTCGCCAAGCTGAAGTTCTCCAAGGTGCTGCCCTACGCCTTCACCGAGCACGGTGCCATTCAGGCAGCCAATGTGCTGGCTTCGCCCCAGGCCGTGGAGATGGGTATCTACGTGGTGCGGGCCTTCGTGCGCATGCGCGAGCTGGCCGGCGTGCATGCCGACCTGGCCAAACGGCTGGATGAGTTGGAGCAGAAGACCGAGGGCCTGGCACTCACGCACGACACCTTCAGCCGCAACACCCGCAACCAGCTCAAGCAGCTCATCGAGGCCGTCAACCAGTTGATGGTGCCGCCCGATCCGCCCAAGCGCCCCATCGGCTTCGTGACGCCCGAGGACAAGGCCACGAAGCGCTGAAGCGGCGCCACCCTCGGCGTCACCGACGCTCCAGTTTCAACCCCCAGCCTTCAGCGGCTGCAACGGGGTGGCTGGGGTGTTTTTGTTGTTCTATAGACCCTCAAGGCCGCACCGCCACCGCCGTGGTGCCCGGTGCCGGCTGCGGCCGGAGTGGCTGCGCCGCCGGCACCGATCTGGCCGCCTCACGCTCGGCCAGGTACGCCCGCACCATCTGCAGGATTCGCCCCTCTTCCTGGCCCATGAAGCGCGCGGCCGTCATGCCGTTCTTGGCGGCCACCTTGGCCAGCAGGTCGGGGTCGGCAAGGAGGTTTTGACGCACCACGGCCAGCGGGATGGCGCGGCCGGTGGGAACACTTTCGCGGGCGAAGATGGGCGCTGCGGCCTCTTGCTCGGCCAGGTACTCGCGCACTTTCTTGAGCAACTCGCCCCGGGCCTCGCCCATCAGCCGCGCGGGGGTCATGCCGTTTCTGGCCGCCACCTTGGCCAGCAGTCGGGGGTCGTCGGCCAGGCGTTGCTCCACCACGGCCAGGGGCAGGGGCAGGGGCAGGGGCAGGGGCAGGGGCAGGGGCAGGGGCAGGGGCAGGTTTTGATCAGCATGGCCGGGGCTGGCGTGCAGGCCCAGGGCGGCATAGATCGCGGCCGTCGCCAGCTTGGCCGCAGCACGGGTCGAGGGGGTTTTGCGCATCGCGTTCGATCTGTCTGCCGGGAGGTGCTCGACAGATTGTGATTTAAACGCGGCTGACGCAAAAGCAGCAGGTCGGGAGACTGGTTTGCATGTCTGCCGCCGTCCGTGCCACCGCTCCCGTTGCCGTTTCGGCACGCGCGGTGCTGGCCGCCAACATGATCCGGCTGCGCCGCGATCTGGGCTGGTCGCAGGAGGCGCTGGCCTTCGAGTGCGGGCTGCATCGCACCTTCGTCGCCCACGTCGAGCGCCAGGTGCGCAATGTCTCCATCGACAACGTCGAGCGCATCGCCCAGGCCCTGGGCGTGGCGGTTTACGAGCTGCTGATGCCTTGAGCCTCCCGGCTCCCTGCGGCGTTGTACCGAAGCACGCTTGCAGCGGTGTTTTTGCCAATCGCCACAGGCACTTGGCCGCGTCACTCAGGGGGTAGCGTATTCGCCTGTGTGGGCCAGCGTATTCGCCCTAAAAGCCGCGCCACCGCGCGGTTTTGAGGGCAGCAACGCCAGTTGCGTGGTGTGTGGCTGTTCTTCAGGGGTGGCGGGCTCGCCCGCCGTTCATGGCCGGGATTGGCGACTGAAGAGATTTGCCGCAGGCAGTGGACGCGGGCCGCTGGGTTCACGCGGCTGCATAAAGCCGCCGGGCCAGCGGCGCGTGCTCGGCGATCACGGACTCGATTTGCACAACATCGCGCGGGTCGAGGTCGTGGCGGAGAGTGCGGAATTTGCGCTGCTCGGCCTCGATCTCGGTCAAGTGGCCGGGATCAGGGTTTGCTGCGTCCAGCGCCTGGGCCGCCGCTTCGGCCAAGTGGGCGAGAACTGCGCCCAGCACGTCCTGCGCGACTTCGAAGCGGATGCCGTGGGTGATGCGAGTGGGCGCCATGGCAGAGATTGTGCCGGCCACACCACCGAGCGCGTTGGGCTTCGCAGGCTCAGCCCAACCTACCGGGCTCGATTTGCACAGCATCGCGGGGGTCGAGGTCGTGGCGCAAGGATCGCAATTTGCGCTGCTCGGCCTCGATCTCGGCCAGGCGGCCGGAATCGGGGTTTGCGGCGTCCAGCGCTTGGGCCGCCGCTTCGGACCAGTGGGCGAGAAGTGCGCCCAGCACGTCCTGCGCGACTTCGAGGCGGATGCCGTGGGTGAACGTGGTGGTCATTTCTTGCAGTGCTTGCTGGGACTTCAAACTTGGGGCCTGCCCCAGGAACCCAGGGCGTTGGGCTTCGCAGGCTCAGCCCAACCTACCGGGCTACTCAGTGAGCGTCCTTTTGCTCCGTGCGAGCAACTTTTCCTGACTCATCAAGCCAACGCCACTCGCCCACTTGCTTATCTTCTGCGTATTGGCCTTCGATTTTGATTCGGCCGTACTCGGCAATCACTGAAGGACCACGCCTCTGCAGGCACACAGCTTCTAGGCCCGACTCGCCCCACGGCAGATATTCCAGATGCGATCCCTCGGGACACTGAACATTTTTTCTCGCCAGAGCTTCGTAGTTGGCATTCGACTTGGAGCAACTGACCGTTACCGCTATCAAAAGAACAAGAGCGAACAAAGACCAAATTGATTTCATATTCAACGGCTTGGTGCGCCGTAGGGCAGCGACGGTAGCGGGACCAAGGATGCGTCACGAAGAGTCTGACGAGCAAAGGACTGGCACTGGTTAGTCGGCCCCCAGCGGCCAAGCGGCCGGCCAATTCTCAAAGCTTCATTGACCTTCTTCTCATCAACATCGGGAACCTTCCCGCATGAGGCGGCGGCCTCCTTGCTTCTTCCAGTGTGGTCCGTCACTTGAACTCGGTCGCCCGGCATGTCACCACTTTCGTTTCCCGGAACATTCCCTCGAGTCCCGCCCATGCCAGCCTCAGCCGAGTCCGTCTTCAACCAATTGTGGTTGACTGGATTCCAGGAAATTCCAAATGCAGGCTGCGAACACAGGTACACATCCAAACCGGTCGGATCAGTCAAGCCAACCGGATTTCCACCCACATATGCATAGGTGTTCAGCCCTCCAGCCAGCCCGATGGGGTCACTTTGAACATAACGCCCCGTCGTCGGGTCATAGTCCCGAAAATGGTTGTAGTGCCGGCCGCCAAACGCCTCGTACTGCTGCCCCGGAAACCTCAAGTTCTGCCGCAGAGCTGCTAAACCAGATGTGGGCTGCTCCTCCGCCGGACTCGCCCCGAACGGCTCCCCCATCCAGCGCCATCTCACCTGCCCCTGAGCATCCAGGACGACGCGCGGCGTGTCGAGGTGGTCGGTGTGAATGACATAAATCTGGACGCCTGAGCCGTCAGGCTTGACAACAGCCACGGGCGTATCGCCCAGCCAGACATATTCAGTGACGAGCGTGCCGTCGCCTTGGTACTCGCCGATAAGGTGGCTAGCTTGGTCGTAGGCATACCGCGTGACCACCCTGGGATTGGCTGGGCTGCCCGTCCATTGACTGCGCGTGACGCGCCGGCCAAATGCGTCGTACCCGAAGTCCACCCCAACGCTGCTGCCTTGCGCCATAGCGGCCAGACGACCCTCCAGGCTGTAGGTGCCGGTGTAGTTTGCTGAGGAGCCGGACTGGACGTCGCTCAGGGTGTTGCCAGTGGCGTCGTAGCCCATGGTGCGCGCCGGGTTGGTTAGCGCATCTAGCCGGTTGCTGGTGGCGGGAATGGTGTAGCCGCGCGCCGTGCTGCCCGCAGATGAAGCCGTGCGGTTGCCATTGGCGTCGTAGGTATAGCTCCAGTTGGTAGCGGCCGTGACGAGTTGCAGCCGGTTTAAATCGTCGTAGCTGAAAGACTGGTCGAAGCTGGTCGCGGGCAGGCCTGTGGCGGTCGTGTAGTGCGTGAAGCGGCTGATGCGATCAGCGTCGTCGTACGTGATGTCACGCACCAAATTGCCTAACGGATGCCGCACGAGTCGACCCGTCGTGTCATAGACCCGCTCATGCTGCCGAGGCGTTGCACCCAGCTTCCACACCCAGCTTCGCACAGGACCGAAGGCGCTCATCGTGACCTGGTCCAGCAGCTGCGTCGTGGTCCCGCCCGATGTGATGGAGATCGACTGCGGCTGACCATTGGCCCAACCAAAGTTGATGACCCGACCGGATGGGTACGTCACGCTGGTGATGTGCCCCATGTTGTCATGGCCATAGCCCACCACGAGCGGGTTGCCCACAGCGCTGCTTTGCACGGTCGTGGTCACGCGACCGAGTGCGTCGTAGCGAAAGGTGTTGCTGCCATCTGGTGTCGCAGCAGTGGTCAGCCGCCCGACACCGTAGCCGAAGCTGGCGCCCGTCTGGTCGTACGTTGAACTCACGGTGCGGCTGGTGTTGCCACTGCGGCTGTACACCGTTTGCGTGGGGCGGTTCAGCGCGTCGTAGGTGGTGGTGGCCAGCACGCCACGCGAATCGGTGCGCGTCTTGAGGTTGCCCGCCCCATCAAAGGTGCTGGTGACCGTGCCGGTGTCGGGGCTGGTCAGCTGCTTGACATCGCCCAGGCCAGTGGGCTGGTACTGCGTGACGAGCTGTCTTGGGTCCGTGACCGTCGTCAATTGATCCTGGAGGTCGTAGCCAAAGCGGGTCACGCCGCTCTTTGCATCTGTGGTGGTGGTAGGACGCGCAAGCGAATCGTAGGCTTGCCGGGTCGTCAGGGCTCTGCTGCTCGGGGCAACGACGGTCTTTGTGGGGTTGCCTTCCGCGTCGTACTCGAAGTTGGCGATTGGCACCGGCGAGACCGGGGGCGCTGGCAATGGCGCGGGCGCAGGCGGTGGCGGTGGCGGTGGCGGTGGGGACGTATTGCCCGTGATTTGAAGGGACCCAACGCCAACACCATTCCCAAGACCTGCCGTGCTGACGTAATTTGCCTTCATGGCATAAGTGCCGACTGGAAGGGTTCCAGCGGGCAGGGCCAAGAAAGCTTGGGCTTCCTGTCCACCACCGCAACTTTGGGCTGCGGCGCCGGTTCCAGCCGACGGAGTAGCGGTACGCGCGACACCAGATGACGGGCGGGCATTGTCCGGAGCCGGCGGAGGGCACGGCGCACTCGAATTTACGAGGACCACTGTTGCGGAACCAAGCACCACAGACCCAGCTTTGAATGATACCGTGCCTGCTTCGCCTGGCGTAACGACAGCCTTTAGCATGATGGCATCGCTGGTGGTGGCCGGATTTGGCGTCGCGCTCAACGCCACCACAGGGGTCGTCTGCGCATGCACGTATGCATGCAAGGTTAGACAGATTCCGGCGGCGCCGAGACGCTTCAGCATCGGCGATGGACGTGCCAATTGAGATGTAAGGTGCACGGTTATTCCCTCCCCGTGATCTGTTGAATGCGATTGAGCGCATCCGGCACGCGCGTGAGAGTCTTTGCCAGACGACCCCCCGGGTCGCTGACGGTCTCGCTGATGCGGTTGCCGCTGTTGTCCAGCGTGTAGGTGACCTTGTTGCCGAGGTTGTCGGTGAGCGAGGTCAGCCGGTGAGCGTCGTCGTAGCCGTAGTTGACGGAGCTGGTGTCCGGCATCGTCACCGACTTGAGCAGCCCGGTGGGCCAGTAGTCGTAGCTGGTAGTGAGGCCGGCGGTCATGGTGCTCTTGAGGCGTTGGCGCAGGTCGAAGGTGCGGGTGGTGGCGACGCCATTGGCGTCGGCCATCTCCAGCCATTGGCCCATCGGGTTGTACTTGGTGTAGCGGGCGACGACCTGGTTGAGTGCGTTGGTGACCGTGGCAAGGTCGCCCATCGTGTGGTCAGCTGTGGTGTCGCTGTAGTAGGTGCTGGTGGTGGTGGTGTTGAGCGGGTCCTTGGCTGTGAGTACTTGGCCGTACTGGTTGTAGGTCCACTGCTGCACGCGCGTCGGCACGCTGGTGTCCACGGTGGCGGAGAGCCCCAGCGCGCCGTTCGCGTCCGTCGTCGCCTGCTCGACCTGCTTGCACAGCACGACGATGGGGCTGCCGTCGGGCAGGGTGGCGTTGGAAGGGGCACACGAAGCAGTCGCGCCGCCATTGAAGGGGTCAGGTTGGCCGTTGTAGATCTTGGTGGTCAGCCGGCGCGGTTCGGCGACCTTGATCTCCTGACGCCAAACAGGATGCCATTGGGTACTGGTACGCCTGGAATTGCCGGGCAGCGCCGCATTTGGCATAAGAAGCGCATCGCAGGAACTGCCGGTAGCAAGCCCCTCGATGCGGCCGGTTTCCAGATTGCGGCTGCTGTCGTTGGCGTAGCAGGTGCGGTTGCCTTTGAAATTCTCCCTCCAAACTAGATTGCCTTTGGAGTCAAAACTCTGGGTCCTCGTGCTGGGCGCACATCCGGAACCGCCTGGTTGTGAGAACGACACAGGAGCATTGGTGTTAGCCACCTGCTCGACTCCCAGCTGTGTCGTCGAACCGTTTGGATCAGTCAGCATCACGCCAGTTGGCACTGTGAGCCGTTGTCGCGCAACCCAGCGCTGGATGTCAGCGTCGTAAATTCTATCTGCCACCAAAGACGGGGGTGCACTATAACTGGTTGAATATGCGTCCACCCCACCGGCATGCTCGGTGGATATCGCCCTGCCCGAGCTGTCGTAGCCAAATGTACTGAATCGTTTGCCAGACTCATCGATAACGCCAGTCCACAAACGATAGAAGATGGCGGGATCAGGCGCCCTTGGATCTTCTTCTTGGTAGGTTAGGCCCATTGTCGAACCATCGGGCCACCGGATTGAGGTCAGATTGCCTTGATCTGAGTAACCAAATTGAATGAAGCCTCCGTCAGGAAGCGTCATTTTTATCACTTTGGCGTTAGCGTAAGCGTTATCCGATAAAGGAATTTGCTGATACTGAAGCGTGACTGTCCGTCCGCGATCATCGAACAATTGAGTAGGTAGGCCGATAACTTGACCGAATTCAAGTACCACAGGATTAGCAGCGCTAGATACCATAATTCCCATCGAGCCGCCAGAGGCTGAAGCCAACTTTGTCGGGCGCCACCCTCCTACACTGGCAGAATAACTTTCAATTAGCGCCTCTTGGATCGCATGATAGTCAACTGTGCCGCTCCTTAATTCCACATAGTCTGCATCCCCGGAGTAGGCCTTCCATGCGGACGGGTTTGAGCGGGCGGTTATGAAGCTTTCTTCGCGACCGTCCGGCCGAAAGCTTCGAAACGGTGATTGACCACTTTCAGGAATGTCCGACAAGCTCACGATGCTGCGTAGCCAAGACGCAGTCCATCCCCCACCAAAGCTGGGCATACGACCGGTTTTCGATGCCGGATAAATAGCCCGATTGCTGTCGTAGTGAAGTGCCAATGGGATGCCCCCTAAAGAGACACCGAGATCAATCGTCTGAATCTTCTTGCCAGTCAACGGTTCGATAGGATTGCCTTTTCGAACAAGAATCGGACATTGTCTGGGTGGGACGGTGTTTGTCGCCACCTCTATGTCGCCTGAAAATTCCACGTCGTCAAGCATGAAACCAGAATCCCGCCCTTCAAAGACCACGGATCGTGCTCCGCCTAAATTCTGGAAACTTAATAAACCAGCATCGCAAAAGAAAAATGCAGGTTCCGAGGTGCATCCGGGGCCGGGCATAGCCTTAGTTAATAAAACCTGACCCGTTCCTCCGGCGCCGGAGTACACGGTCATTTTCGCATTCCCACGTGAGGCGGCGGCCACGTAAAACGACAGCCTTGAAAACCCGTCTGCAACGTCAAAGATAACTTTCCGCCACGCTTCGCTAAGAATAAGTGGATTGGGTGAATTAACAAGCGCCTTACATCCACTTGTAGGCACGAAATTACCATTCCCGCCACACAGCACCGAAGACAGGGTCGACCACTCGCCCGTGATGGTGACACCTGGAGTGCTTCCGCCCTCGAAATCCAGGGTGCTGGCGAAAACAGGTGAAAAGAAAAACATTGTCAACAACGTTAATTGTTTCTTGTTGGCGCGCATGTGTAGACCTTTCGAACTCATATCTTTCGGATCAGTTTATCAATGTGTTCGGCGATGAATTTAGGACCAACTCTCGCCCATGAAGATCGCTTTTTCATGGCCTGCCGAAAGAGCCGCCTGAATTTCTAGCTGAAGCAGCTTCATGAGCAGGAAGGATTAAGTTGCGCCCGACGGCTTCTGGCGTGGAAGATAGCCGCCCAAAGACGCCAGCGACATCAGTGCGAAAACTTGCCTAACGATGCCACAGCGGCGATGACATCTCGCTTTCAAATTCCCACTCCATAGGTGAATCTTCACGGGCTCGGGGTCAGGTCATAAATCTAAATCCCTAACTTGACCTTCAAGCACTCAAGCCCGGCTTGTGTGGGGCCCGTCAGACCATCACACCCTCAGCGCCATTGAGCTGGCGCAATCGCTCCGCAGCCGCCTCAGCGCGACATGGTGAATCTGGGAGATCCGCCCTTTCGTCAGCCCCATGCCCGCAGCGATTTCGTCAAAGGGTTGCTGCTGAAAGTAGCGCCGGAAGATGACCCGCTGCTCGGCGTCGGGCAGTTGCCCGGTCAGTTCGGCCAGTTGGCGCCTCAGCTGCGCCAGTTCGAGGCGGGCGTAGGCGTTGTCAGGGGCGGAGGCTTCGTCATCAGCCACCAGCCCCGAGTCTTCGAGCCCAAAACCCAGTGCAAAGCCGATGGCGAGGTCAGCCAAGCGCTCCAACGCTGAGCGCTCAGGCGGCCCGGCCTCTGCCCGCAACGATTGGCCCCGCTCGCGCGGCGCCGACACGGGGGCGCATCTACCCACGAGCAGCGCGAACGCATGTCGCGCAATGCCGCAGTCGACCCGCTGCACGGTTTACCGAAATTGCGGGTCTGACGGCGGATGGTCGGTAAATCCTCCAGGCGTTGCTTCTCTTCAGGGGCCGGCCGGATCAGGCTGACGCCCAGCGTTCAGGGCAAAGGCCCGGCCTATCACCCAGGGCGCCTGACCGGCACGGACGTTGCGTAGACCAGTGCTTCACCGCGTGGCATCGCCGCGCGCAATGCCTCAGCCAAGCTGTAGAGGAACGCCCGTGAACTCTCTCGACCTCCGCGCCGATCACCGACAGACGCAGACCTTGTCGCCCCGCCTCCAGCACGCCGTGCGCCTGCTGCAGATGTCATCGCTGGACTTTGCCGCCACGTTGCGTGACACCCTGGGCAGGAACCCGTTCCTGGAGGTGGAGGAGGGCAGTGACGGCGCTGACGGACCCGAGGGCGCCGACGGCACCGAGGGCACGCAGCCCCTGGACGCCGCGATGGACGGTGAGGCCGGCTCGGCCGGCCCGGGCGAGCCGCTGGCGGTTGACGTGGCGGGCGAGGTGCCGGGTGCAACGGCTGCCGATGCCGACATGCCGCTGGCGCACGACGGGGCGGACGGCGCCGACAGTGATCGCGACCTGTGGGCCGCCGACGGCGGCTCGGGCCTGAAGCGCGCCGAGGACGGCGAGCTCAGCGCGCTGGACCTGATGGCCGTGGAAACCTCGCTGAACGACCACCTGCGGGGTCAACTCAATGTGCTGCCGCTGTCGCAGCGCGACCTGCTGCTGGCGCATGCCATCGTCGAGTCGCTGGACGACGACGGCTACCTGCGCACGCCGCTGCAGGAACTGATCGGCGTCACTGGGCTGGACCCGGCGCCCGACCTGCAGGAGATGCAGATCGCGCTGAAGCGTGTGCAGTCGCTGGACCCGGCCGGCGTGGGGGCCCGTGATGTGGGCGAATGCCTGCTGCTGCAACTGCCGGCCATCACCTGCTCCGACATGCGCGCGCTGGCCCAGGCCATCATCACCCACCACCTGCCCGCCCTGGCCGCGCGCGACGTGCCGGGGCTGGCGCGTCATCTGGCTGAGACGCCAGCGCGCGTCGAGGCCGCCTGCGACCGCATCCGCCGGCTGGACCCGCGGCCGGGCTGGCGCGTCGGCTCCTCCCACGTGCCCTACGTCGTGCCCGACGTCATCGTCAAGAAGGTGCGCGGCCAGTGGGCGGTGCAGATCAACCCGGCCGTCGTGCCCAAGGTGAGGCTCAACCAGGTCTACGCCAAGCTGTTTGCTCGCCACCGCACGCCGGCCAATGCGGAGCTGGGCGCCCATCTGCAGGAGGCGCGCTGGACGCTGCGCAACGTGGAGCAGCGCTTCTCCACCATCCTCGACGTGGCCGAGGCCATCGTGAAGCGGCAGCAGAACTTTCTGAACTACGGGGCCATGGCGATGAAGCCGTTGGGGCTCAAGGAGATTGCCGAGGAAGTGGGCATCCACGAGAGCACGGTCTCGCGCGTGACCAACAACAAATACATGGCCACGCCGGTGGGCGTGCTGGAGCTGAAGTATTTTTTCAGCCGCGCCATGATCAGCGCCAACGGCAGCGCCTGCTCGGGCACGGCCATCCGCGGGCTGATCAAGGACATCATTGAGGCCGAGAGCCACGAAGCGCCGCTGTCCGACGCCGAGATCACGCGCCAGCTCGCCGAGCAGGGCCTGGTGGTGGCCAGGCGCACGGTCACCAAGTACCGGCAGATGCTGAAGATCGACGCCGTGGACCGGCGCCGGAGAGTGGAAGCCCCCCGCTCAGTCGAGCCGCGCTGAACGCGGGCGCGCCTGGTCGGTCTTGCAGACCGCGCTGCGCCAGTGGCGCAGCTCTTCGGCAGGCACAGGCCGTCCACTGGACGCCCTGCGTCCGGCCTCAGCCCCCGAGGGGGCGGCGATGCTCGCAGGGAGCGCCCCGCTCGCACATCGCCAGGCGGGCCGACTTGGGAGCGGCCCGGCGCTCGGCCC
>NZ_JBDSQX010000137.1:0-24350 GCF_039929605.1 Roseateles sp. | reverse complement strand
GCCCTTGCAGCCGCTCTGGTTGTCCAGCCACAGCACGGCCAGGCCGGCGCGCTGCAGCACGTCCAGCAGGTTCTCCTGCGTACCCTTGATGTCGCCAAAGGCGCTGCGGCCCAGCGGCGAGAACATGCAGGGCAGGGAGGCCGCCGTGCTGGTGCCGCAGGACGAGACTTGCGTGAGGCTCAACACCGGCAGTTTGGCCAGCTCCGGATTGGTCGGCCGCGCATAGCCGTTCAGGCTGAAGTTCATGGCCCGCGCCGTCTCGCCCACGACGAGCAGCAGCAGCGGCGGCTTGGACCCTTCAGCGCGGGGCAGCAGGCGAGCGTCCGCGCCGATGACTGCGGGAGGGCCACCCGGCGCGGCCTGGCGGCGCAGTGCCGCGCTGCTGATCGAATAGACCGCGTTCAGCGGCGTGACCATGTAGCGGAGGGTCTTGTAGTTGCGCATCGTCGACGACAGGTCGGCGAAGACGCTCAGCGCCAGCAGCACCATCGCGACGATGCCCAGTGCAAAGGCCGCGACGTTGCGACCCAGCCGCTTCGCCAGCGCCTGTTTCGGCGCCGCAGGCCGGCGCAGCAGCCACCAAGCGGGCACGGCGCCCAGCAGCGCGATGCTGGCCAGCAGGCGCCAGCTCAGCAGGTCGCGCGTCTCGCGCACGTCGGTCTGCGCCATGTTCACGACCATGGTGGGGTCGAAGACGATGCCGTAGCTGCCGATGAAATAGGCCAGCGCGCCGGCGCTCAGCAGCAGCACGACGAGCACGCCCTTGATGAGGCGCGGCCAGGCCAGCAGGCTGAGCAGCGCGCCGGTGGCGGCGATGACCATGCCGGCGAAGGCGACCACAAAGATCGGCCGCACATCCGCCATGCCGTGCAGTTGCTGCCACAGCGGCCAGTTGGCCAACAGGCCCATCCACAGGGCGGCCAGCCAGGCCTGGGTCAGAGGGCGCGAGGTATCAGGGCGAAACCAGGCCAACAGGCGCTTAGGCAGGGACATGGGAGACAGGGTGGGCGAGGGCGGAGGCATTCTCGCCGCCGCTGCTGCTCGGGGGCCTTCCGCTGGCTGGCGCTCAGGCGGTCGCTTCAGCCGTGGCCGTGGTCGTTGCTGCGGTTCGCAGTGCCATGCCGCCCGCTGCGCGGGCCTTGGACGAGCCGGCAGCCATGGGCTTGACGAAGCGCACGTAGAGGTCGTCGATGCGCTCGGCCAATTGCTCGGCGCCATCGATCTTGTCGGTGTGGCGCTTCAGCACCAGCGCGGCCATGTCGATGAGCTTGGCATTGCGCGTCGTCTCGCCCTGCTGGATCAGCAGCTCCACGGCGGCCTTGGCGGTGCCGCGCATCGAGTGGCGCATCGCCGTCTCGGCGACGGTGAAGATCTGGTGATGGCAGTCGCGGAACAGTTCGGCGGCGCCCTGGTGGACCTCGGCGATGGCGACCAGGATCTCGGTGCTGGCCTTGGCCGAGCAATGCCGCATGCCCAGGCCTTGCAGGATGGGCATCATCTCTTCGAGCTCCACCTCCTGGCTGGACAGGCGGATCCACAGCGCCGTCAGCAGCGAGGCGGCTTCGAGATCGAAGTTGCCGTCGTCGGCATGGCCCGTGAACTCGCGTGCGATGACGAGGGCCTGGCCCACGCGCCGCTCCAGCAGGAAGGCCAGGCCACGGAAGACGAGGTCGAAGCGCTGCAGCCGGATGGAACCCGGCGCGCGCTCCAGAGCCGCGGCCAGGGAGTCATGGGCGTACTTGAAGCCCTTGAGGTCCTTGTTGTCGAAGCGCATCAGCCCGATTAGCACAAGGCTAAGCATGTCGAAGAGCTTGGAGCGCAGGCCCTGCGACATGGCGCGCTCCAGCATCTTCAGCGCATCGGCGCGCTGGCCGGCGTAAAACCCCAGCGAGCCACAGCGCTGCAGGCGCAGCAGGCAGCCGGGCGTCAAGGTGGCGGCGGTTTGGTAGGTCTTGAGCGCCTCGCGCAGATCGCCTTGCTCCATCTGCACATGGCCCATCAGGTCGTGCGAGTCGGCGTAGTCGGGTAGCTCGCCGATCAAGTTCTCCAGTGTGCGCCGTGCGGCCTGCAGATTGCCGCTCGCCGCCTCGGTGCGGGCCACGCCCAGCCGCGCCCAGGGCACCGTCTTGGCGGCAATGATGGCCTCGTAGAGGATCTTGGCGTCGGGGAAGCGCTTCAGGCGCAACAGCAGCTCGGCGCCGATGCGCGCGGCGTAGAGCCAATATTTCTCCTTGGCCTCGAAGCGCGCCAGGCAGAGGTTGGCGGCGGTCTCGAAGTCCTGGTTTTCGATGGCCTCGAAGATGTCCTTCAGCACACGCTTGCGCTGGCGCGCACTGGCCAGGCGCTCGGCGAGGTTGGCGCTGGTGTAGGGCTTGATGAGGTAGGCGTCGAGTGCGGCCTCGGCGGCCTCGGCCACCTTGGCGTAGGTGGCCTCGCTGGTCACCATGACGAAGACGGTGGAGTAGGGCAGCAGGCCTTCGCGGCGCAACTCATCCAGTAGGTCCTGGCCCGACGTGTCACTGCTATCGAAGTGGTAGTCGCACAGCACGATGTCGAAACTCTGGTGCTCCAGCATCACGCGCGCATCCTTCACGCGCGGCGTCTGGCGCACGGTGCCGACACCGAGGTCGCGCAACTGGGCCGACATCAGGCTGCGCGAGTTGGCATTGCTGTCGATGATCAGCGCCGACGCGTCCTGGATGGTCTGATCCATCAGGAACATGCGACATCCTTCCCTCGCACCGGGCCATGGGTTTTGATCGAATGTTGCGTACGAAGCATCATTTATGAGCCATCGCTGTCACAGTCGGCGGACTTTAGAGGCTGACAGTCAAGATCCGTGCGCTGGTTAACACGCGCAATAGCCGCAATCCGTGATTTCCGACGCGGTCATTTCTCGTCACGCCATGCAATGGGCAACAAAAAGCCGCAGGGCCCTTGCGGGCGCCGCGGCTGCGTGAGGTGACGCGGGCCTACTTGAACAGGTCCTTGACCCGATCCGTCCAGCTCTTGGCATTGGGCGAGTGGCGCTCGCCGCCCTTCTTGAGCGACTCGTCGAGTTCCTTGAGCAGCTTCTTCTGATGCTCGGTGAGCTTGACGGGCGTCTCGATGGCGATGTGGCAGTAGAGGTCGCCGGGGTAGCTGGAGCGCACGCCCTTGATGCCCTTGCCGCGCAGGCGGAAGGTCTTGCCGTGCTGCGTCCCCTCAGGCAGTTCGATCTCGGCCTTGCCGCCCAGCGTCGGCACCTCGATGCTGCCGCCCAGCGTGGCGATGACCATGGACACCGGCATCGTGCAATGCAGGTCGTCGCCATCACGCTCGAACAGGTCGTGCTGCTTGATGCGGATCTCGATGTAGAGATCGCCGGCCGGGCCGCCGTTCACGCCGGGCTCGCCATTGCCCGCCGAGCGGATGCGCATGCCTTCGTTGATGCCGGCCGGAATCTTGACCTCGAGCGTCTTCTGCTTCTTGACCTTGCCCTGGCCGTTACAGGTCGTGCAGGGGTCGGGAATGATCTTGCCGCTGCCGTGGCAGTGCGGGCAGGTCTGCTGGATGCTGAAGAAGCCCTGGCGCATATGCACCGTGCCCGAGCCCTGGCAGGAGCCGCAAGTCTTGGCCGATGTGCCGGGCTTGGCGCCCGTGCCGCCGCAGGTTTCGCAGCCTTCCCAACTCGGGATGCGGATCTGAGTTTCCTTGCCGCGCGCGGCCTCTTCGAGCGTGATCTCCATCGCGTAGCTGAGATCGCTGCCGCGGTAGACCTGCTGGCCGCCCGCGCCGGGGCGACGGCCACCACCGCCCTGGCCGCCAAAGATGTCGCCAAAGATGTCGCCGAAGGCCTCGGCAAAGCCGCCAAAGCCCTCCGTGCCCGGGCCGCCACGGCCGGCGCCCATGTTCGGGTCCACGCCGGCGTGGCCGTACTGGTCGTAGGCCGCGCGCTTCTGCGCGTCGGACAGCATCTCGTAGGCCTCCTTGACCTCCTTGAACTGCTCCTCCGACTTCTTCGCCCCGTCGCCCTGGTTGCGGTCGGGGTGGTGCTTCATGGCCAGCTTGCGGTAGGCCTTCTTGATGTCTTCCTCGGTCGCGTTCTTGGCGACGCCGAGGGTTTCGTAGTAATCGCGCTTGGAAGCCATGCTGTCTTCTTTGAAGGGCAAAGGCCCGGCGGCGCTTCGCAGCACCGCCGGGCCGGGTCAACGAGGCCTTACTTGCCGTCCTTGACTTCCTTGAACTCGGCATCCACCACGTTGTCGTCGGCCGGGCGCTTGGCTTCGCTCTGCGGCGCCGCCTGGGGCTGCTCGGCAGCGCCGGCACCGGCTGCGGCCGCAGCGGCCTGGGCGCCTTGCTGGTCGGCGTAGATCTTCTCGCCCAGCTTCTGGCTCGTCGTCATCAGCGCTTCGGTCTTGGCCTCGATGGCGGCCTGGTCGTCGCCCTTGATGGCTTCTTCCAGGTCCTTGGCGGCGGCTTCGATCGCTTCCTTCTCGGCCGCTTCGAGCTTGTCGCCATGCTCGGTCAGCGACTTGCGCACGCTGTGCACCATGCCGTCTGCCTGGTTGCGGGCCTGCACCAGTTCGACCTTCTTCTTGTCATCGGCCGCGTTGGCTTCGGCGTCCTTCACCATCTTCTCGATCTCGGCCTCGGAGAGGCCGGAGTTCGCCTTGATGGTGATCTTGTTTTCCTTGCCGGTGCCCTTGTCCTTGGCGCCGACGTGCAGGATGCCGTTGGCGTCGATGTCGAAGCTGACCTCGATCTGCGGCGTGCCGCGTGCAGCCGGCGCGATGCCTTCGAGGTTGAACTCGCCCAGCGACTTGTTGGCCTGCGCCAGCTCACGCTCGCCCTGGTAGACCTTGATGGTCACGGCCGGCTGGTTGTCGTCGGCGGTCGAGAAGGTCTGTGCGAACTTGGTCGGGATGGTCGTGTTTTTCTTGATCATCTTCGTCATCACGCCGCCGAGCGTCTCGATGCCGAGCGACAGCGGGGTGACGTCGAGCAGCAGCACGTCCTTGCGCTCGCCGCCCAGGACTTGGCCCTGGATGGCGGCACCGACGGCCACGGCCTCGTCGGGGTTGACGTCCTTGCGCGGCTCCTTGCCGAAGAACTCCTTGACCTTCTCCTGCACCTTGGGCATGCGGCTCATGCCGCCCACCAGGATGATGTCGTCGATGTCACCCACCGCCACGCCGGCGTCCTTGATGGCGATGCGGCACGGTGCCATCGTGCGCTCGATCAGCTCGTCAACCAGGCTCTCCAGCTTGGCGCGAGTCAGCTTGATGTTCAGGTGCTTCGGGCCGGTCGCGTCTGCCGTGATGTAGGGCAGGTTGACGTCCGTCTGCGCCGAGTTCGACAGCTCGATCTTGGCCTTCTCGGCGGCTTCCTTCAGGCGCTGCAGGGCCAGCACGTCCTTGGTCAGATCGACACCTTGTTCCTTCTTGAACTCGGTGACGATGAAGTCAATGATGCGTTGGTCGAAGTCCTCGCCGCCCAGGAAGGTGTCGCCGTTGGTCGACAGCACTTCGAACTGCTTTTCGCCGTCGACGTCGGCGATCTCGATGATCGACACGTCGAACGTGCCGCCGCCCAGGTCATAGACGGCGATCTTGCGGTCGCCCTTGCCGTGCTTGTCCAGGCCGAAGGCCAGGGCCGCGGCGGTGGGCTCGTTGATGATGCGCTTGACGTCCAGGCCCGCGATGCGGCCGGCGTCCTTGGTCGCCTGGCGCTGCGCGTCGTTGAAGTAGGCCGGTACCGTGATGACGGCTTCGGTCACTTCCTCGCCGAGGTAGTCCTCGGCGGTCTTCTTCATCTTGCGCAGGATCTCGGCAGAGACCTGCTGCGGCGCCAGCTTCTTGCCGCGCACTTCCACCCACGCGTCGCCGTTGTCGGCTGCGGTGATGGCGTAGGGCATCAGGTCGATGTCCTTCTGCACTTCCTTCTCGGCGAACTTGCGGCCGATCAGGCGCTTCACCGCGTAGATCGTGTTCTTGGGGTTGGTGACCGACTGGCGCTTGGCAGACGCGCCGACGAGGATCTCGCCGTCTTCCTGGTAGGCAATGATGGACGGCGTGGTGCGCGCGCCTTCCGCGTTCTCGATCACGCGGGTGGTGTTGCCTTCCATGACCGACACGCACGAATTCGTGGTGCCCAAGTCAATGCCGATGATCTTTCCCATTTGGAACTCCTGAGGATTTGGTGATGTGTTCGATTTGTGGATAACTCGCCCCGCTTCAAGAGCGGTGGCGCGTTTTGAATTGGTGAGGACAGAGCATGTCGCTGCGCGCCAAGGTCTGTCCCCAGTTCATTAGCGAGGTGCGGAAACCGTCACGAGTGCGGGCCGCAGCACGCGGTCGGCAATCAGGAAGCCCTTCTGCAGTACGGCAACCACCGTGTTGGCTTCCTGCTCGGCGGGCACGACCGAGATGGCCTGGTGCTGGTGCGGGTCGAACTTCGTGCCGGCCGGCGGGTTGATCTCGATGACCTTGTTGCGCTCCAGCGCGGCGGCCAGTTGGCGGCGCGTGGCGTGCACGCCTTCCAGCACGGTCTCGACCTTGGCGCTCGGCGTGGCGATGGCACCTTCCAGGCTGTCCATCACCGGCAGCATGGCTTCGGCAAAGCTCTCGACGGCGAACTTGCGGGCTTTGGAGATGTCCTCCTCGGCACGGCGGCGCACGTTCTCGGCCTCGGCCTTGGCGCGCAGGTAGGCGTCGCTCATCTCGGCGAGGCGGCCTTCCAGCTCGGCAATCTTGATTACGGGGTTCAGCTCAGCGGCCGTGGGCTCGCCGGCTGCGTCTTCGGGCAGGGGTTGTTCGGTCGTCATGGCAGAAAAGGAGGGGATCGCATCGACATGAGGTGCGATGCCCTGGTTTCAAGAGGGGGGATTCGGAAGGAATTATCCGGGTCAACCCGGATCGCCTGCGTCGTCGCTGTCGTCAAGCGTTGCGGACCAGCGGTCCCAGTCCGCCAACCGGCGGCGGTCCTGCTTGGTGGGGCGGCCTTGCTCGATGGAATCGGCCGGCTCTGGCGCCAGCCGGCGCGCCTCGGCGGCGGCCTCGCGGGCGGTGATGCTGGCCTGGGTCTCGGCGTACAGCGCCTGCGCCTTGGGTGCCGGGCCACGCTGGTTGGACAGGCCCTTCACCTCGATCTCGCGCGCCGTGGTGCCGATGCGGATGGTCAGCACATCGCCCACCTTCACGTCCCGCGCCGGCTTGACTGGCACGCCGCCCACCCGCACGCGGCCGAGGTTGATCTCGTCGACGGCCAGGGCCCGCGTCTTGTAGAAGCGCGCGGCCCAGAGCCATTTGTCCAGTCGCATGCTGGTCGGGGCGTCGCTCATACCTTCGCTCCTGCCGCCAAAGCGCGCTGGCGCTGCAAGGCCAGCGTGTCGGCGTGCGGCGCGTCCGTCGGCCAGCCTTGCAGATGGCGCTCGGCCAGCTTGGCCAGCGCGCGCATGCCGGCCGGGTGGTCATTCAGGCAGGGGATGTAGCCGAAGCGCTGGCCACCCGCATGCAGGAAGGCTTCACGCGCCTCCTGGTTGATTTCCTCCAGCGTCTCCAGGCAGTCCACCGCGAAGCCGGGGCAGATGACGTCCACCGTTTTCAGACCTTGCTTAGCGAGCTTGACGAGGCTGGGCTCGGTGTAGGGCTCCAGCCATTTGGCCTTGCCAAAGCGGCTCTGGAAGGTCACCCGCCACTCGCCGTCCTGCAGCCCCAGCGCCTCGGCCAGCAGGCGGCCGGTTTTCAGGCATTCGCAGTGGTAGGGGTCGCCCAGATGCAGCGTGCGCTCGGGCATGCCGTGAAAGCTCATGACCAGCTTGTCGGCACGGCCGTCGCGCTGCCAGTGCTCGCGCACGGTCTGCGCCAGTGCGCCGATGTAGCCAGGGTCGTCGTGATAGTGGTTGATGAAGCGCAGCTCGGGCAGGTGGCGGGTCTGCAGCGCCCAGCGGGCCACGTCGTCGATGACGCTGGCCGTCGTCGCACCCGAGTACTGCGGGTAGGCCGGCAGCACCAGCACGCGGCGCACGCCTTCGCGTTTCAGCGCATCGAGCGTGGCGCCAATGGCCGGTTGGCCATAGCGCATCGCGTAGGCCACGCGCACACGCTGGCCGCGCTCGCCCAGCACGCCCTGCAGCAGCTTGGCCTGCTTGTCGGTCCACACCTTGAGCGGCGAGCCCTCGGGCGTCCACACGCTGGCGTACTTGGCCGCCGACTTGGCGGGCCGCACGCGCAGGATGACGCCGTGCAGGATGGCCAGCCAGATCAGACGGGGGATCTCGACGACGCGCGGGTCGGCGAGGAACTGGGCGAGGTAACGGCGCAGCGCCGGCGCGGTTGGCGCGTCGGGCGTGCCGAGGTTGCAGAGCAGCACGGCGACGTCGGTTGCCAACGGGCCAGCAGGAGCGGCGCCGTGGCGCTGCGGCGGTTCGGGTGCGAATCGCATGAGGATCAGCGGCGGGACCGTGGGCCGCCGAAGGGTTGCGGCTCGGTGTCGTAGAAGTGCAGCACCTCGAAGCGCACGGTAGGCGATTGCTCGTCACCAGGCACGCCGCCCAGGCCGATGACGCCGCTGCCATGCAGCGTGCAACTGCCGCGCTTGAGGCTCAGCAACTCGCCCGAGTCTCCGAAGCGCACGTAGGTGCCGTTGTAGGAAAGGTCGGTCAGCTCGAAGCTGCTGCCCTGCCAGTCGATGCGTGCATGCGAGCGCGACACGCGGGCGTCGGTGATGCAGTAGGTGGCCTGCACGCTGCGGCCCAGCACGATGGGCATGGCACCGATGTCGAAGACGCGGTCCAGGTCCTGCCAGACGAGGCGCATGCCGTCGGGGTCGACCGAGCGCATCGGCTCACCGAACTGGGTCGCGGTGGCATCGGCGCCGGGCAGTGGCGCCGCGTCCATGCGGTAGACGTGCACGGGCTCGATGCGGCCGCGCACCGAGATGCGGTCGAGGCTGCGAAAGCGCGCCTTGGAAGCATGATGCAGGCCGGCCAGCACCTCGGTCGTGATGAGGATCTCGCCGTCGCCGGCATGGTCGATAAGGCGGGCAGCGACGTTGACGGCGTCGCCAAAGCAGTCGCCGTTCAGCTCAACGACCTCACCGCGCGCCAGTGCCACTTGCAGGCGCATGGCCAGCATCGCCGGGTTGTTCAGGCGGTACGCGCGCTGCACGGTGCGCTCGAGCATCTCCTGCATGCGCTGCGCCGCGCGCACGCCGTCGCGCGGCGTCTCGAAAGCGGCCATCAAACCGTCGCCCAGCGTCTTGATGAGATGGCCGCCGCTTTCCAGCACGGCCTCGCTAATCTGGTTGACGGTCTGCGTGACCATGCCGCTCGCCTCGGCATTGCCGAGGGATTCGTACAGCCCGGTGCTGCCGCGCAGGTCGGCAAAGAGGACGGTGCGTTCGCGGATCGCGGTCATGATTTCAGTGTACTGGCGTAGAAAAGGCCGGCAGAGCCGGCCTTTCGTCACGGAAAGTGCGAATTACAGGTTATCCAGGTAGGTGCGCAGCTTGTCCGAGCGACTGGGGTGCTTGAGCTTGCGAATCGCCTTCGCTTCGATCTGGCGGATGCGCTCACGCGTCACGTCGAACTGCTTGCCGACTTCTTCCAGCGTGTGGTCGCTCTGCATCTCGATGCCGAAGCGCATGCGCAGCACCTTGGCCTCGCGCGGCGTCAGGCTGTCGAGGATGTCCTTCACCACGTCGCGCAGGCCGGCCTGCATCGCCGCCTCGATGGGCGCCGTGTTGTTGGTGTCCTCGATGAAGTCGCCCAGGTGGCTGTCGTCGTCGTCGCCGATCGGCGTTTCCATGGAGATCGGCTCCTTGGCGATCTTCATGATCTTGCGGATCTTGTCTTCCGGGATCTCCATCTTCTCGGCCAGCGTCGGGGCGTCCGGCTCGAAGCCGAACTCCTGCAAGTGCTGGCGCGAGATGCGGTTCATCTTGTTGATCGTCTCGATCATGTGAACCGGGATGCGGATGGTGCGGGCCTGGTCGGCAATGCTCCTCGTGATGGCCTGGCGGATCCACCACGTCGCATAGGTCGAGAACTTGTAGCCGCGGCGGTACTCGAACTTGTCCACCGCCTTCATCAGGCCGATGTTGCCTTCCTGGATCAAGTCCAGGAACTGCAGGCCGCGGTTGGTGTACTTCTTGGCGATGGAGATCACGAGGCGCAGGTTGGCCTCGATCATTTCCTTCTTCGCGTCACGAGAGGCCTTCTCGCCCTCGTTCATCTTCTTGTTGATGTCCTTCAGGTCGTCCAGCGGCACCACGGCCTTGTTCTGGATGTCCGTCAGCTTCTGCTGCAGCTCCTGCACGGGCGGCAGGTTGCGAGCCAGGATCACCGCGTAGGGCTTGCCGCTCGCGACTTCCTTTTCGGCCCACTTCAGGTTCAGCGCGTTAGGCGGGAAGGTCTTGATGAAGTGCTCTTGCGGCATGCCGCACTTGTCCACCACGATCTTGCGCAGCTCGCGCTCGTAGCGGCGCACGTCGTCCACCTGACTGCGCAGGATGTCGCACAGCTTTTCAATGGTCTTGACCGTGAAGCGGATGGTCATCAGCTCGGCGCTGATCGCCTGCTGGGCCTTGTTGTACGGGGCCGACTTGTAGCCGTCCTTCTCGAAGGCCTTGCGCATCTTGTCGAAGGCAGTGGACATGGTGTCCAGCTTCACCAGCGCGGCGTTCTTCAGCTCTTCGAGCTTCTTGGTCAGCGCCTTGGAGCCGCCGTTGCCGTCGTCGTCGTCTTCCTCGTCGAACTCGTCGAAGTCTTCTTCGGCCACGTAGTCGTCGGCCTCGTCAGCGGCGACGAAGCCGTCCACCACTTCCGAGATCTGCATCTCGCCGGCGCGGATCTTGGTCGAGAACTCGAGGATGTGGGCGATGGTCGTCGGCGAGGCCGAGATCGCCAGCATCATGGCCTGCAGGCCGCCTTCGATGCGCTTGGCGATTTCGATTTCGCCTTCACGCGTCAGCAGCTCGACCGTGCCCATTTCGCGCATGTACATGCGCACCGGGTCGGTCGTGCGGCCGAACTCGGAGTCCACCGTCGACAGCGCCGCTTCGGCGGCTTCTTCGGCTTCTTCCTCGGTCGACGTGGCCGTCGTGTTGCCCTGGATCAGCAGCGTGGCGGCGTCGGGCGCCTGCTCGTACACGGCGATGCCCATGTCGTTGAGCATGGACACGATGGCTTCGAGGATTTCCTCGCTGACCAGCTTTTCGGGCAAGTGGTCGTTGATTTCCTGGTGCGTCAGGAAACCACGCGTCTTGCCCATCTTGATGAGGGTCTTCAGCTCGCTGCGGCGCTTGAGGGCTTCCTCTTCCGTCAGTGCGGTCTCTTCCAGGCCGAACTCGCGCATCAGCGCGCGCTCCTTGGCGCGGCTGACCTTCATGCGCAGCGGCTTGGCCTTGGGCGTGTCTTCGGCGACAGCGACCTCTCCAACCTCGGCCACTTCCTCGACCTCGCCCTCCAGCTCGGCGTCGACGTCGGACAGGTCAACGTCTTCATCGACGTCCTTCTTGCCGACGGCCTTCTTGGACTCGGTCTCCGCCTTGGGCTTGCGGCCGCGCTTGGGCTTGTCGTCGTCGGTCGCTGCGGCGACCTTGGCGGCCGGCTTGGCCGCAGCCTTGGTGGCTTTGGCAGGCGCCTCGGCAGCGGCTGTCTTGGCGGCGGGCTTCTTCTTCAGCTCTTCGGCGGGGGCGGGGCTGGCCTTGGTCGCGGTCTTCTTGGCGGTCATGCAGGTCCTTCGGCGGGTGGCGCGGGCGTTCTAGATTCGGTTTCGGAAATGCAGCAGCCACCGCAGCCTGCCCGGGCTCGGCATCAAAACCGGCGGGGCGGGGGCGGTGGCTTTCGTCGCCGAGGTGTCAACCGGAATTCGGCCGAGGGACCCTGGCGTGCCGCGAACAAGCTGGCGTGATCGTTTGGAGTGCAGAGCTGGCGGATGTTTTGGCCATTAAAACTCTTGAGCGAGTTACCCAGTTTCGCTGGGTGGCCGGGTCCGGCATCTCTCTGCCGTCACTCTTGTTGACGCGCGCGGAAAACCAGGATTATCAGCGAAATTCGTCACCGGTTCAAAGACCGGTGGGTTTGACCGGCGCAATGCCGTGTCGCTCGCGCGTCCGGGCCAGGGCTTCCAGGGCTCGGCGGCGCTCGTCGTCGGTTGCGCCGCTGCCAGCCGGCAGCGGCGTCGAAGCCTGCGAACGCAGGCCGGTGACGGCGAGCGCGAGGTCCCCGGCAGCGTCCAGCTCTTCAATGCCCAGCGCCTGGAGTGGGTTCACCAGGCGGTTGAGCGCGTCACCAAACCCGTCGGACGCCAGCCCGGCCTGGATTGCCGCCCAGGGGCTGCTGCCGTGATGGGTCAGATGGCGCTCCAGCCAATGGACGAGGGTGCCATGCACGCCAGGCAGGTCGTGAAGCAGGGCGCGGTCTTCGTCGGTGAGCGCTTCCCACAGCTCGCTGTGCTGGAGCAGCAGCCGCACGGCGTTGTCGGTGGGGGTCGACGGCGTGGCGCGCGGGCCGGCGGGGCGCTGCTCCTCTTCCCGCCGCTTGCCTTTCCAGTCGCCCTTGCCACCTTTCCATTCGGCCTTGGGTTGCCAGCGCGGGCGCTCGGCGGGCGCGGCGGCCGCAGTGGGCGCGGCAACGGGCTCGCCCAGCCACAGCGATTGCAGCTCGGTCTCCGGCAGCTGCCCCTGGCGCGCCAGCTCGCCGAGCAGTTGGCGGCGCAGCAGGCCGTCGGGGAGTAGCGCCCAGAGCGGCCGGGCCTGGTTGAGCATGCGGGCGCGGCCCTCGGGAGTGCTCAGGTCGCAGCCATCGGAGGCGACCGTGGAGAGCTGGCGCGACAGCGGCACGGCGGTCTCGACGCAGCGCTCGAAGGCCTCGGCGCCGAGTTCTCGGACGTAGGAATCGGGGTCGTGCTCGGTCGGTAGGAACAGAAACTTGACCGTGCGCGTCTCGGTCGCGTGGGGCAGGGCGGCCTCCAGCGCCCGCACGGCGGCGCGGCGGCCGGCGGCGTCGCCATCGAAGCTGAAGACGACCGATTCGGTGAAGCGGAACAGCTTGTGAACGTGCTCGGCCGTGCAGGCGGTGCCCAGCGTTGCGACCGCATTGCCGAAGTCGTGTTGGGCGAGTGCGACGACGTCCATATAGCCTTCGACGACCAGCGCATAGCCGCGCTGACGCATCGCCTGCCGGCCTTCGAACAGGCCGTAGAGCTCGCGACCCTTGATGAAGACCGGTGTCTCGGGGGAGTTCAGATATTTGGGCTCGCCCTTATCCAGCACGCGGCCGCCGAAGCCGATGACCTCGCCCTGCACGTTGCGGATGGGAAACATGATGCGGTCGCGGAAGCGGTCGTAGCGCTTGGCGTCCTCCCCCGGCTCGACGTCCGGGCTGATGACGAGGCCGGACTCGACGAGCTGCGGGTCGTCATAGGCCGGGAAGCCGCTGGCCAGCGAGCGCCAGCCTTCAGGCGAGTAGCCGAGGCCGAAGCGGGCGGCGATCTGGCCGGTCAGCCCGCGCCCCTTCAGGTATTCGACGGCGCGCGGCGACTTGCGCAGCTGCGCCTTGTAAAAGTCGGCCGCGCGCGCCAGCACATCGGTGAGGCTCTGCTGCTTGTCCTTCTCGGCCTTGGCGCGCTCGCGCTGCTCGGGGCTGCGTTCATCCTGCGGCACCTGCATGCCGACCTGCTGGGCCAGGTCCTCCACGGCCTCGACGAAGGTGGCGGCGGTGTGCTCCATCAGGAAGCCGATGGCGTTGCCGTGCACGCCGCAGCCGAAGCAGTGGTAGGTCTGGCGGCTGGGGCTGACGATGAAGCTAGGCGACTTTTCGCCGTGAAAGGGGCACAGCCCCTTGTGGTTGATGCCGGCCTTCTTCAGCTCGACATGGCGGCCCACTACCTCGACGACGTCGACGCGGGCCAGCAGATCTTGGATAAAGCCAGGTGGGATCACCCGGGCAGTTTAAGGATGCGCCTGGGAGGGCAGCTTCAGTTGACCCGCCACCCAGTTGCCGGCGGCGAAGGTTTCGATCCAGCCGGGCAGGTTGCCCGGGGGCATGGCTGCGGCGATGCCGTTGCCCTGGCCGAGGCGGCAGCCCAGGCGCAGCAGCTCGCGGGAGTGCGCGCGGCTCTCGATGCCCTTGGCCAGCACCGCGCAGCCGATGTTGCGGGCCAGGCCGATGACGCTTTCCACCAGCGACAAGTCCTGAGCGTCGCCCAGCATGCCCTGGACAAAGCTGCGGTCGAGCTTGAGGGTGTCTACCGTCAGGCGCTTCAGCGATGCCAGGTGGGAGTAGCCGGCGCCGAAGTCGTCCAGCGCGATGCCCACACCGAGGGCCATGCAGCGCTGGATGAGGGCCTGGGTGGCCGGCGTCTCGGCCAGCGCGTCGGCCTCCAGCACGTCCAGGTGCAGCAGGGCAGCGACTTCGGGTGGCTGGCGCTGCAGTAGCTCCTGCAGGCGCTGCGGGAAGTCCGGGTGGCTCAGCTGGCGGGCGCCGACATTGACGCTGACGGGCAGACCCCGGCCGCCGTTGACGCCGTCGCGCCGCCAGGCCGCGGCTTGCGCCAGCGCCTGCTCTATGACCCATTCGCCCACCTGGACGGCCAGGCCCGAGGTTTCCAGCAGTGGCAGGAAATGCGCCGGCGTGAGCAGGCCGCGCTCGGGGTGCTGCCAGCGCAGCAGGGCCTCGACGCCCATGACCTGGCCGTTGCGCAGGTCGATCTGGGGCTGGTAGTGCAGCAGCAGCTCGCCGCCGTCCAGCGCGCGCTGCAGGCGGGCCAGTGCGATGAGGCCGGCCTCGTCGCGCTCGTCCAGCGTCGGGTCGTGGAACTGCACGCGGCCACGGCCGGCGTGCTTGGCGCGGTAGAGGGCGTGGCCGGCATGGCGCAGCAGGGTCTCGGGATCGGCGTCGTCCAGCGGATAAAGGGTCGCACCCATGCTGGCGCCGACCTCCAGCGCCAGGCCGTCGCCGATGCGGCTCTCACGGATGGCGACCGGCGTGGACAGCAGGCCGAGCAGGCGGTCGACCGCGCGCTGGGCCTCCTCGGGGGTTTGCACGCGCAGCAGCACGGCGAACTCGTCACCGTGCAGGCGGGCGAGCTGGTCGGCGGTGTCGGGCCAGGCGCCGCGGGCGCCACGCAGCGTGGCCTGCAGCCGGCCGCTGAGCTGCAGCAGCACGGCGTCTGCCACCAGCTGGCCGTGCACGGCGTTGACGCGGGCGAAGTCGTCCAGGTCGATGACGCCGATGACGAGCTTGAAGCCGTCGCGGTTGGCCGCCGTCATGGCCTGGTGCATCAGGCGCATGAATTCGTCGCGGTTGGGCAGGCCGGTGGCGACGTCGTAGCGCACGCTGCGGTGCAGCAGCTCCTGCTGGCGCAGGCTCTCGCCGAGGTCGGTCAGGCTCAGCAGCCGCCAGCGCGGGTTGGCGCCGGCGGGCTCGGGCACGGGGCTGAGGCGGGCGGCGAAGACGTGGCGGCCGCCGTCGTCCAGCTCGGCCTGCAACTGTCCGCTCCAGCTCTGGCCGGCGTTCAGCTGGCGCTGCATGTCGGTCGGCTCCTGGCCGCTGCGCTGCAGGTTGGGCGTGCTCAGCGGCGTGGCCAGGCGGCCGACCAGGGCCTCGCGCGGCGCATGCAGGATGTCGCAATAGGCCGGGTTGACCTCGACGATGCGCCACTGCATGTCGACGATCGCCAGGCCCTCGGTGGCGTGTTGGAAGAGGGTCGCGGACATGCGCTCGCGTTCCTCGGCGGCGTGGCGCCAGCTCATGTCGGCCAGCATCAGGATGAGGTTGCGCGCACGGCCCTTGCGGTCACGGTGCGGCACGTGGGCCTGCAGCTCGTGCCAGCGCCAGTCGCCGCCATCGGCCGCCAGGCGCAGGGACAGGCCGATGCGTTGCTCGCCCGGTTCGGTCAGCAGTTCGCGCAGCGCACGGCGCACCGGCTCGCGGTCGCGCGGGTGGGCGGCGCGCACCCAGTCCAGCGGGGCGCTGCCGGTGGCGGCGTTCGGGTCGACCGGGGTCGTCAGCGCCAGCCAGCGGATGGAGGCGTGCCGGCGACCCTCCGGGAAGCGCCATTCCGCCAGCGCCAGGC
The DNA here is from genome assembly GCF_039929605.1 of Roseateles sp. Classification (GTDB taxonomy): domain Bacteria; phylum Pseudomonadota; class Gammaproteobacteria; order Burkholderiales; family Burkholderiaceae_C; genus Pelomonas. Next base: position 8,289 of record NZ_JBDSQX010000137.1, on the reverse strand, counting down.
CCTGGGCGTCCAGCGCGCTGCGCCAGCCGTCGCGGTCGCGCACCTGGTGCTGGCTCAGCGCGATGACGGCAAGCGGCAACAGGGCCAGCAGCGCCCCGGCAGCGTAGGCGAGCGGCGTGGCCGGCGCGCCCAGGGCCCATAGCGCCAGCAGGCCGACGCCGAGGCGGGCGTTGTTGCGCGGCGAGACCTGCAGCGCATGCAGGCACAGCAGCAGGTGCGGCGTCAGCAGCAGGGCGCCAGCCTGGGGCAGCCAGCCCACGGCGGCCTGGGCGGCAACGGCGGCAACGGCGATCAGCGGGCCTGTCCAGCGCCCGCTGCGACGCGGCCGCTGGGTGCTCGCCTGCAGGGCGGTGCCGGCACTCAGAAGGGCGAGAGCCCAGGGGCCGGCCAAGGCCAGCGCGGCGAGGAGGGCGTCCCCGCGTCCCGCGTTGGCGGCGAGCAGGAGGGCCCAGCAGACCAGGCCGGCAAGCAGCGGCGCCGCCACGCCGGCGAGCAGGGCGAAGCGGGCCATCTCGCGCCGCATGACCAGCCGGCCGGTCAGGCCCAGACGGCGCAGCAGCGTGCGGTTCAGCAGCGTGGCCAGCGGCAGCAGGGCCAGCACGCTGAGCAGCGGCCCGGGGGCGAGCAGGGCCAGCGGGTCGATGGCCGGCCCCAACAAAAAGGGCAGGCCGCAACCCAGCAGCAGGCCGGCCACGACCAGGGGCAGCACCCACGCGCCGAGCCGCCACAGCGCCGTCAGGCCGAGCGCGGCCAGCAGCATGGGCATGAAAAGATCGGCCGCCGGAATGGCCGATGCCGGCTGAGGCAGTCGCAGCAGCGGCGGCAGGAGGGGCGTCGCCAGCACCCAAGCGACGAGCAGGCCGCCCGACAGGCCTGTCAGGGCGGCAAGGCCGACCCTGCGCAACCGACGCCAGCCCCGGCGGTCATGAATGCGGCGCGGGCCGTGGGGCAGCGTCGTCAAAGGCGGCTCGGCCCCTGACCCGCTGGCGCCGTGGGTTTCGAGTGCATCGCCAATGCTGGAGTGCAGGTCCATGGCTCAACGTCGCGCCGGCTTGCGCGCCTTGGCGTGGCTCGGCTGGCTTGAGCAAGACGGGTGGCAGGCACGGCCAGCGGGCATGGCGTGAATCTCGTCGCACGTGCGGCCTGCCAAGCCTGGGTAAAACCCGAAGCTTGACGATGCGCAAGGCGTGACGAAAGACATGCGCGCGAGTTTAGGGCGCCGCTTCGCCGCAAATGAAAAGGGCCATCCCGTAGATGGCCCCTTGATTCGTGGGGGCGCCCGATGACGGGCGCCGAATCCCGACGGAAGGATTAAACGGAGAAATCGGTCACCTTGGCGCCGCCGGCAACTGCCGCTTTTAGCCATTTGGGTTGCAGGCCGCGGCCGCTCCAGGTTTCCCCGGTGGCTTGATTGCGATACTTTGCCGCGACCTTGGACACCTTGACCGGCTTCGGGGTACGAACGCTGAGGTCGGCAACCGACAGGCCATATTCGCTCATCAGGGTTTTCACCTTGGAGATCGCTTCGCTGCGCTCGCGGTCCTTGGTTTGGTTGATCTGTTCATCCAGCGCGGCGCGTTGGGCCAGGAGATCTTTGAGATTGGACATGTTGCTATTCCTCTTGCGATTTGAGCGTGGAGACTCGCGGCGTTGACCGCTGCGGCCTCGGAGCCATGGGGCTCGGTGCCCGCGAGTATCTCCGTGGCCGGATTAAATCGCGGGAAGCGGGATAAGCGCAAGAGTTTTCGTTGGCCGGGGGCGACGAGTTTCCATTTGGCCTGCATTAATTGCCTATTTGGCGCTGCGCCGCAGCTTGGGGAGGTAGCGAAGCGCCTGCTGAAACTGCAAGGGCCGGCGACTACCGTCCCGGCCCCTGGATATTCGTGACGGGCTTTCCCGCCCCTTGGTTTCAGCCGGGCGTCACTCGGCGGTGGGCGGCACATAGCCCGCCACTGGTCGGCACCCGTGCCGAAGAAAACTGTTGTGACCGCATCACTTGCGCTGCGCGCAAATGAGCGTTCCCCCAGTTTTTCGCGCTGAGCTGCGCTCAGTTCGATGGCGGGACGTAGCCCGCCACCGCTTCGGCGCCGGTGCCGAAGAAAAATGTTGTGATCGCATCACTTGCGCTGCGCGCAAATGAGCGCTCCCCCAGTTTTTCCACTGAGCTGCGCTCAGTTCGATGGCGGGACGTAGCCCGCCACCGCTTCGGCCCCCGTGCCGAAGAAAAACTGTTCAGCCTGGCGCATCAGGTATTGGCGGGCGCGCAGGTCGGCGAGGTTCAGGCGGTTTTCATTGACGAGCATGGTCTGGTGCTTCATCCAGGCCGCCCAGGCTTCCTTGCTGACGGTTTCCCAGACCTTTTTGCCGAGTTCGGTGTGAGCGGGATAGGGCGGGAAGTCCAGCCCTTCGGCTTCCTTCTTCAGATAGGCGCATTGAACGGTGCGGGGCATGGTGGGACTCCTGGGACGCGAGAAAGGAAAACGGCAGGCACTTTAGCGCGCGGCCTTATCGGTGCCTCGTTGAGGGCTTAGGCAAATCGTTTGACCAGCACCAGCGAGCGCCGGTCCCAGTTGTATTTGCGCTTGCGTTCTTCGGGCAGCCATTCCGGGTCGACTTGGCTGAAACCGCGTTTGATGAACCAGTGCATGGTGCGCGTCGTCAGCACGAAGATGCTGTCCAGCCCCATGGCCTTGGCGCGCTGCTCGATTCTTTTCAGCAGCCGGTCGCCATCGCCCTGGCCTTGTACTTCGGCAGATACCGTCAGCGCGGCCATTTCGGCGGTGCGTGCTTCGACATAAGGGTAAAGCGCGGCGCAGCCGAAGATGACGCCGTCGTGCTCGATGACGGTATAGAGCTCGGCGTCGCGTTCGATCTCGGTGCGGCCGCGCTTGACCAGCGTGCCGTCGCGCTCGAACGGCTCGATCAGCTGTAGCACGCCGCCGATGTCGTCGGCCGTCGCCTGGCGCAGGCTTTCGAGCTTCTCGTCGACGACCATGGTGCCGATGCCGTCGTGGGTGTAGACCTCTTGCAGCAGCGCGCCATCCACGGCGAACGGGATGATGTGCGAGCGCTCCACGCCAGCGCGGCAGGCCTCCGCGCAGTGGCGCAGGTAGAAGGCCACATCGGTGGGCTCGGGCGCCGGGCCGGCCTTGGCGAGCATGCGGTCGGCGTCGGCCACGGCGAGTTCGGTGTCGATGGGGCTTTCCGGGTCGCTCGGGTCTTCGGGCACGCCGTCGACCTCGCAGACGAAGAGCAGCTTGTCGGCCTGCAGCGCTATTGCTGCGGACGTGGCGACGTCTTCCATCGACAGGTTGAAGGCCTCGCCGGTGGGCGAGAAGCCGAAGGGCGACAGCAGCACGATGGCGCCGATGTCGATGGCGCGCTGGATGGTGGCGGCGTCGACCTTGCGGACGAGGCCGGAATGCTGGAAGTCCACGCCGTCGACGATGCCGACCGGGCGGGCGGTCAGGAAGTTGCCCGAAACGACCCGCACGGTGGCGTTGGCCATCGGCGTGTTGGGCAGGCCCTGGCTGAAGGCGGCCTCGATCTCGAAGCGCAGCTGGCCGGCGGCCTCCTGGGCGCAGTCGAGCGCGACTGCGTCGGTGATGCGGCGGCCGTGGCTGTAGCGCGGCGTCTGGCCCTTGGCGAGCAGTTGCTCGTTGACCTGGGGCCGGAAGCCGTGCACGAGCACGATCTTGATGCCCATGGCGTGCAGGATGGACAGGTCCTGCACGAAGGCGTTCAGCTTGCCGGCCGCCACCAGCTCGCCCGGCATGCCGACGACGAAGGTCTCGCCGCGGTAGGCATGGATGTACGGCGCCACGGAACGAAACCACGGCACAAAGGTGTGGGGAAAGACGAGACCGGTCATGGCGGCGGATTGTCCATGGCTGCGGGACAATGCGCGTTCAATGAGTTCCGAACCTAATGAGAGCCGGTTGGCCCAACCGGCTCTTTCCATTTCCTTTCCCGAATCGCTGCCCGTCTCGGCCCGCCGCGACGAGATCGCGCAGGCGATGGCCGAGCACCAGGTCGTCATCGTCTGCGGCGAGACCGGCTCCGGCAAGACCACCCAGTTGCCCAAGATCGCGCTGGCGATGGGGCGTGGGCGCATCAACGGTGGTGGACTGATCGGCCACACGCAGCCGCGCCGCATCGCCGCCAGCAGCGTGGCCAAGCGCATCGCCGAGGAGCTGAAGACGCCGCTGGGCGAGGTCGTCGGCTTCAAGGTGCGCTTCCAGGATCGGCTGTCGAAGAACGCGTCGGTCAAGCTGATGACGGACGGCATCCTGCTGGCCGAGACGCAGAGCGACCCGCTGCTGAAGGCCTACGACACCATCATCATCGACGAGGCCCACGAGCGCAGCCTCAACATCGACTTCCTGCTCGGCTACCTGCGCGAGCTGCTGCCGCGCCGGCCGGACCTGAAGATCGTCGTCACGTCGGCAACCATCGACGCCGACCGCTTCGCGCGGCACTTCGAGTCGAGCAAGGGCCCGGCACCGGTGCTGACGGTGTCGGGGCGGCTCTACCCGGTCGAGCAGCGCTACCGGCCTTTCGAGGAAAGCCGCGAGTACGACGTCAACAACGCCATCACCGACGCGGTGGACGAGCTGTGGCGCGAGGGTGGCGGCGACGTGCTCGTGTTCCTGCCCGGCGAGCGCGAGATCCGCGAGGCGGCCGAGGCGCTGCGCAAGCATCACCCGCCGGGCGTCGAGATCCTGCCGCTGTTCGCTCGGCTGTCGCCGGCCGAGCAGGACAAGGTGTTCGATTCGCACGGCAGCCGGCGCATCGTGCTGGCCACCAACGTGGCCGAGACCTCGCTGACCGTGCCGGGCATCCGCTACGTCATCGACCCCGGCCTGGCGCGCGTGAAGCGCTACAGCTACCGCAACAAGGTCGAGCAGTTGCTGATCGAACCGGTCAGCCAGGCGGCGTCGAACCAGCGCGCCGGCCGCTGCGGGCGCGTGGCCAACGGCATCTGCATTCGCCTGTATAGCGAGAAGGAATTCAACGAGCGGCCGAAGTTCACGGACCCGGAAATCCTGCGTTCGTCGCTGGCCGGCGTGATCCTGCGCATGAAGGCGCTGCATCTCGGTGAGGTCGAGCGCTTCCCGTTTCTGGAGCCGCCGCGGCCCAAGGCGATTGCAGACGGCTACCAGCTGCTGGCGGAGTTAGGCGCCACCGACGACGACAACGAGCTGACGCCGCTCGGACGTGAGCTGTCGCGCCTGCCGTTGGACCCGCGTGTGGGCCGCATGATCCTGGAGGCCAAGACGCGTGAGGCGCTGACTGAGGTGCTGGTGATCGCTTCGGCGCTGACCGGCCAGGACGTGCGCGACCGGCCGATGGAAGCCGCGCAGGCCGCCGACGAGAAGCACAAGAAGTTCGACGACGAGAAGTCGGAATTCGTTGGCTACCTGAAACTGTGGAAGTGGCTGGAAGAGAGCAAGGGCGGTGGCACCGAGCACAAGCTCAGCAACCGCCGCCACGAGCAACTGCTGCGCGAGAACTTCATCAGCATCCGCCGCGTGCGCGAGTGGCGCGACGTGCATTCACAGCTGCTCACCGTCGTCACCGAACACGGCTGGCGGCTCAACCAGAGCCCGGCCACTTACGAGCAACTGCACTTGTCGATGCTGGCCGGCCTGCTCGGCAACATCGGCCAGAAGAGCGACGACGAGGACTGGTATCTCGGTGCCCGCGGGATCAAGTTCTATCGGCACCCCGGCGCCCACCTGAGCAAGAAGCCGGGCCGCTGGATCGTCGCGGCCGAGTTGGTCGACACCTCGCGCCTGTACGGCCGCGGCATCGCCAACATCGAGCCGCAGTGGCTGCCGCCGATCGCCGGCCATCTGATCAAGACCCAACTGCTGGAGCCGCACTGGGAGAAAAAGGCCGCCGAGGTCGTGGCGCTCGAGCGGGCGACGCTGTACGGCATCGTGCTCTACAGCAACAAGAAGGTGAACTTCGGCCGCGTCGACCCCAAGGCCGCGCGGGAGATCTTCATCCGCGAGGGCCTGGTCAACGACGACCTGCCAGATGAGCTCGTGCGGCAGCTGCCGTTCCTCGCCCACAACCGCCGCCAGATCGCCAAGGTCGAGGCGCTGGAGCACAAGTCGCGCCGGCAGGACGTGCTGGTGGACGACGAGCTGATCTACGCCTACTACGACGACAAGCTACCGGCGAACGTGTTTTCCGGCGCCACGCTGCTGAAGTGGTGGCGCGAGGCCGTCAAGGGCGATGACAAGCTGCTGCAGCTCAGCCAGGACGAGCTGATGCGCCACGAGGCGGCGGGCGTCACGAGCGAAGCCTTCCCCAAGGTCATCCGCCTGGGCGGCGTGGACTGCGCGGCGACCTATCTGCACCAGCCCGGCGACGCGCGCGACGGGCTGACCGTCAACGTGCCCATCTTTGCGCTGAACCAGGTTAGCGAGGAGCGCGCCGAGTGGCTGGTGCCCGGCATGCTGGCGCAGAAGGTGACGGCGCTGCTGAAGAGCCTGCACCAGAAGCCGCGTGCGCGGCTCACGCCGCTGCCGGACTTTGTCGCCGAGTTCATCGAGCTGCAGCCGTTCTGCCACGGTGGTTTGGTGGACACGCTGCTCAGGGCCGTGAAGGACCGCAGCCAGATCGCCGTGCAGCGCAACGACTTCAAGCTGGAGCTGCTGCCGCCGCATCTGTTCATGAACTTCCGCGTCGTGGACGAACACGGCCGCCAGCTCGGCCAGGGGCGGCAGCTCGCCGCGCTGAAGGCGGAGCTGGGCGGGCAGGCGCGGTCGGCCTTCCAGGCGCTGGCGGCCTTGAAGCTGCCGGCGTCTGAGCCAGTGCCAAAGCCGCAGCCCGAACGCGGCATCCGCGCCGAGATCGTCAAGCCGGCTGCGCCCGCGCGGGAAGCCAGCCAGGCCTACATTGACTGGACCTTCGGCGAGTTGCCCGAGCTGCTCGAAGTGAGCAAGGGCGGCCAGACGCTGATTGGCTTCCCGGCACTGATCGACAAGGGCGCGCATGTCGAGATCGAAGTCTTCGACGAGCCCGAGGTCGCCGCCGCCAGGCACCGCGCCGGCCTGCGCCGCCTGATCGCGCTGCAGCTCAAGGAGCCTTTGAAGTTCCTGGAGAAAAACATCCCTGACCTGCAACGCATGTCGGTGCTCTACATGGCCCTGGGCACGGCGGAGGACTTGCGCGACCACGTCATCGCCGTCGCGCTGGACCGCGCCTTCCTGGCCGACCCGCTGCCGACCGACCCGTTCGCCTTCAAGAAGCGCATCGAGGAAGGTCGCAGCCGGCTCAACCTGATCGCCCAGGAGGTCGCCCGCGCCGTGCACGCGGTGCTGCAGGAACTGGCCAATGCGACCCGCAAGCTGAAGGACTCGCGGCCGGCCAAGGAGGTGGGCGATGACATCACGGCGCAGTTGCAGCGCCTTTGCCCCAAGCGCTTTGCGCTGGACACGCCCTGGGCCCAGCTGCAGCACCTGCCGCGCTACCTGAAGGCCATCACGACGCGCCTGGACAAGCTGCGCGCCGACCCCGCGCGGGACACCAATCTGATGAGCGAGGTCAGGCCGCTGGAGCAGCGCTACACGCGCCGCGTGGCCGAGCTGAAGGGCGTGCGTGACGCACGGCTGGACGACTTCCGCTGGCAGCTGGAGGAGCTGCGAGTCAGCCTGTTCGCGCAGGAGTTGCGCACGCCGCAGCCGGTCAGCGTGAAGCGGTTGGACAAGGTTTGGAGTCAGCTGGCAGGCTGAGCACGCTTCGTGTGCTGATGCACACAAGCCATCGATTGCAGAATGAGCCGGTTGAAATCCGTCGCATTTCGACGCTTCTCCGGGTTTCGGCCTCGCTGGCCTGGAGTCCAATGCGGCGATAACAAGTGTTACTACCTCGATCACATCTGTCGTGCCTGAAACCAGTCCTGCCGCCACGCCGCTGAGAAGCTTCGGTCATTTCGAGCTGCGCGCCCTGCTGTCCAAGAGCGCGCGCAGCCTGATCTGGCGCGTCTTCGATCCGCGCCATGGGCAGGAGCTGATGCTGTGCATGCCGCGCGACAAGCCCAACAGCGCGTCGGCGCTGGAGCACTGGTTGCGCATGGCCCAGGCGGGCGAGCGCGTGCAGCACCCCCAGCTCGCGCCGGTCTTCGAGATCGGCCAGGTCGAGAACTGGCCCTACGTCGCCTACGACCGCGCCCTGGGCGAGACGCTGGACGAGCGCCTCGCCCGCCAGAACGCGCCGCTGCCGCTGGACGCCGCCAGTTGGGTGGCCCAGTTGCTCGAAGGCCTGGCCTTTGCGCAC
>NZ_JBDSQX010000136.1:0-130514 GCF_039929605.1 Roseateles sp. | reverse complement strand
CGCGTAATTGCCGACGTCGACGGTGACGGATTGAACCGCGCGCAGGCCTGCCGGGTTGGTGACCGTCAGCGTGGCCGCGTAGCGGCCGTCCTTGTCCGGCGTGAAGCTGGGCGTGGCGGTGGCGGCGTCGCTCAGGCTGGCCGTGCTGCCTGCCGGCAGCGTGTCCAGCACCCAGCTGTAGGTCAGGGTGCCGCCAGCCGGATCCTGGCTGCCTGTGCCGCGCAGCGTGATGGCGCTGCCGGTGGCGGCAACATAACTGGGGCCGCCGGCCTGGGCCACAGGCGCTGCGCTGGCTGACACGATGGCAATCGGGCCCCAGTCGGCTTTGACGGCGACCCGGTGGATGGCAGACACGCCGCTGCTGCGGTCCACCGCCGTGTACTGCAGCGTGTAGGTGCCGGGCACGTCGGGGACGAAGCTCACGGCCCACGCGGACGTGCTGGTCAGCTGCGTCAGCGCACTGTTGGCGGGCTTGCCCGCGACCACCCAGGTGCCATCGCTGTTGGAAAACCAGTAGTAGCCGCCGCCGTCCAGCGACACGATGTTGCCCACTGCGGCGTCGAGGCTGCTGTTGGCGACCACCGTCGACACGCTGGTCGACACGGCGAGCGCCGGCGCGAGCTTGGCGGCATCGAAGGTGTGCACCGCATCCGCATAGAGGCCGGATGGCGAGGTTGCCCTCACCCGGACTTGGTACGCGCCGACGGCGTCAGGCGTCAGTCGAGCCGTCATGCCAGTGGTGGTCAGCGTTGCGGTGTTGCCTGCCGGAGCCGACAACAGCGAGAACGCCAGCGTCACCGGGCCGCCGTTGGCATCGGTGCTGCCTGCGCCGTCCAGTGCAACGACGGATCCGACCGACACGGATTGGGTGGGTCGGGTGGTCGTGGGGCCGGCGAAGCTCACCGACGCATCGACGTTGACGACCGGCACCGCAGCGGTGACGGTGACCGGCAGCATGGTGCTGGCCGTCGTGCCGTTGGCCCCGACCTGCAGCGTGAACTGGTAGGCGCCCGCCACGTCCGGCGCGAAGGTGGCCGTCGCGGTCGTGGCGCTCTGCAATGTGGCGGTGCTGCCGGCGGGTTTGGTCGTCACCGTCCACAGGTAGCTGGTGATACCGCCCGACACAGAAGTGCTGCCTGTGCCGTCGAGCGTGAGGGTGCTGCCCACCGGTGCCTGCACCGTGGCATTGCCCGTGGTGGTTGCCGCCAGGGCCGTCGCGCGGATGACGGCCGTCGGCGGGTCAACGGCCACTGGCGACGTGGTTGGAGGGCTGTCGCTCGCTCCGCCGCCACCGCCACCACAGGCACTCAAAGCCAGCAAAGCAGCGGCTGCGCACGCAGCCATGGCCGCGCGCCGAATCGTCTTGATCATCATCACTCCCTGAACGCCGCGCCTTGGGCTGGCCGGTCGAGGGCGGATGTTAATGAGGGTTTGATGTCACTTTTACCGTGAGCGCCCGCATTTGAGGGGGCGTTTCGACGCCAGCGTCCAACAAGCGCGCGCCCGGCCCTTCATTGCCTTTGACGTCCTGGCTGTTGTAGAGCGCGCAGGCCTTCAGTGACAGGCAGCCGCAGCCGATGCAGCCGGTCAGCCGTTCGCGCAGCTGTTGCAATGCCGCGATGCGCGCATCCAGCAGCGGCGCCCAGCTGGCGGAAAGCCGCGTCCAGTCTGCTTTTGTCGGAGTGCGGCCATCGGGCAACGTGGCCAGCGCCGCCTTGATCTGTGGCAGCGTCAGCCCGACGTTTTGCGCCGCACGGATGAAGGCCACCCGGCGCAGCGCGTGACGTGGGTACTGCCGATGGCCGCCGGAGCTGCGGCTGCCGGCGAGCAGGCCCTCGGCTTCGTAAAAGCGCAAGGCACTCGTCGCCACGCCCGCGCGCTGGGCCAGCTGGCCAATCGTCAGCAACGCGGTGCTTGACTTCAAGTGCACTTCAACTTCGAGCATGGCGGCCATATTCCCACGGACGAGGTTCCCATGTTGATGAAAACCATTGCCCCCGCCAGCATCGCCCAGCTGCACCACCTGCTCGACGCCGGCCAGGCGCTGTCCGCCACCTACCGCGGCCAGATGAGCAACCACCTGCCGATGGCGCAGCAGGCATTGCTGGAACTCGGAGCGTCTGCTGCAAGGCTGCAGGCCTTCACGGAGGCCGGCGAGGCCCAGCTAGAGCCACGCGTCGCAGCGCGACCGGCTCGCATCGTGGTTGAACGTGACCTCGGCCGCGCAGACAGCGACGCCACCTGGCGCGCCCACTTTGCCGCACGCATCGCGGAACTGGGCTCGGGTGGCGCGCTGCGTGAGGCGCTGGCCCTGCTGCTGCCTGGCGCGGGCGCCATCGCTTTCCACGGCGTCCTCCGCACGGGCCACGCCGTTCTGGCCGGCCACGAGGGCGAGTTGGCCGCCGGCCTCGCACACTGGGCATCGCATTTCATGCCGCTGGCGACAGCCGATGCCAGTCCGCCGCTGGACTTGCTCGACTGGCTGCAGGCGCTGGCGACGCTGCCACGCCCGGCCTACCCGAGCGGCAGCTTCATCACCGGCCGCATGCAGGCCTGGGGCGATTCGCCCGGCTTCGCCGCCATCGCCGGCCGCCTGCGCCATGGCCCCGACACGCTGCGCGACCTGGCGCTGCTCGCCGCCCGCACCTACGCCGCCACCGGCAACTTCACCGTGCTGCACCTCCTGACGGCCGGCCACGCGATGAGCGTGCTGCAGCCCTGGTGGCCGTCGCCCGAATTGCCACGTGGCTTCAGCATCGCCGCTGCCGCCGGCCTGCTCGCCAGTGGCGCGGCGCCGGCCCTGGCGCTGGACCGCCCGCCCAGCCGCCCCTGGCCAGCGCTGATCTCCGCCGCCTGCGCCCAGGACGACGCCCACGTCATCAAGCTCACCCACGCCGCCTGGCGCCTGGGCCGGCGTTGGCCCGACCCGGCCTGGCGCCGCGCCGTCGAACGTGCCATTCCAGTTTGATGGAGGATTATTTCCAGTAAACTGGATTGCATGACGAACGACAACATCACCGAACTCATCGGCCGCCGGCTGCGGGACCTGCGCTCGGCCGCCGGCCTGTCGCTGGACTCGCTGGCGCACAAGAGCGGCGTCAGCCGCTCCAACATCTCGCTGATCGAGCGCGGCCAGAGCAGCCCGACGGCCGTCGTGCTGGACAAACTCGCTTCAGCGCTCGGCGTCAGCGTCGCGTCGATGTTCGAAGTCGGCCCCGCGCCCGCTGCGCCTTCGCCGCTGGCCCGCGTGGCCGACCAGCCCGTGTGGAGCGACCCCGCGTCGGGTTACATCCGCCGCAACGTGTCGCCGCCAGGCGTGTCGCCGCTGCAACTGGTGGATGTCATTTTCCCGGCCGGCCAGCGCGTCGCCTTCGAAACCTCGGAGCGGGACACCGACATCCACCAGCTCGTCTGGATGATCGACGGCGTCATGGAGATCGCCCATGGCGCCGCCCAGTGGCAGCTCAATCCTGGCGACTGCCTGGCCGTGCGGCTGGATGCGCCCATCCGCTTCCACAACCCCGGCAGCAAGCCGGCCCGCTACCTCGTTGCGCTGACCGGAGCCGAGGCATGGCGCTGAGCGTTGCCGCCCTCGACCCTGAGCACGCCGACGCACGCGCGCTGCTGGAGGAACTCTCCGCCGCTTTGCAGGCCATCACCGGCGACAGCGGCCGCAACGGCTTCGTGGCCGACGACGTGCGCGGGCCGCGCAGCCGCTTCGTCGTGGCGCGGGATGCCGACGGCCGTGCGATCGGTTGCGGCGCACTGCGGCCGCTGCAGGACGGCGTCGCCGAACTTAAACGCATGTATGCGCGCCCCGGCGGCCGGGGAACGGGCACCGCAATGCTGGCCCACCTGGAGGCGACGGCCCGCGCACTGGGCTACCGCGCGCTGTGGCTGGAGACGCGGGCCGTGAACGCCCGCGCCGTCGCTTTCTACGAGCGCCATGGCTACCGGCGCATCGACAACTTCGGCCGCTACGCGGGCAACGCGGCGGCCGTGTGTTTTGGCAAGGAGTTGGACATGACGAGAACCATCCGTGAACTGGACGGCGCCGAAGCGCTGGCCCGCGTGGCCGAACTGGCCGAGGTGCTGCGCGACTGCGTCGAAGGCGGCGCGTCGGTCGGCTTCATGCTGCCGCTGGCCGAAGGGAGGCCTGAGATCTTCTGGCGCAAGGTCGCGGCAGGTGTCGCGGCCGGCGAGCGCCATCTGTTCGTTGCCGAGGACGAAGCTGGCCGCATCTGCGGCACGCTGTCGCTTGTCATCGACATGCCGGACAACCAGCCGCATCGGGCGGATGTCAGCAAGATGCTGGTGCACCGACGAGCGAGACGACAGGGCATCGCCGAGCGGCTGCTAGACGCACTGGAAGCGAAGGCGCGCAAACTGGGCAAGACGACGCTGGTGCTAGACACCGTCACCGGGAGCGACGCGTCGCGGGTCTATGAACGGACGGGCTGGCTGAAGGCGGGCGACATTCCGAACTACGCGCTGATGCCGGATGGGCAGCCGTGTTCGACGACCTACTACTTCAAACCGCTCTGAAACCGATGCCGCGCCTCTCCCGCACCTCCGGCTTCGCCCGATGCTCCGCCTCCAGCTGCGCCAGGAACTCATCCGGCGTGAAGGCCTCGCCGAGGATGTCGACCTGCTTGCGCACAGCCGCGAAGTCGCCGTGCGTCAGGCAGTCCATCGCCACCAGCCGTGAGCGCTGTTCATCGTCGGGCGCGACACCCGCCTCGCGCTCGAACATCGCCACGCGCTGCTCCGGTTTCAACGCCTTGAACCTGATCTTGAATGCGAAGCGCCGCAGCGCGGCCTCGTCCAGGTCGTCGAACAAGTTGGTCGTGCAGATGAAGAGCCCGTTGAAGCGCTCCATGCCGGCCAGCATCTCGTTAACCTCGCTCACCTCGTAGTTGCGCTCCGCCCGCTTGCGGCTGCGCAAAAAGCTGTCGGCCTCGTCCAGCAGCAGCACGGCGCCTTCGGTCTGCGCGGTCTCGAACATGCGCGCCATGTTCTGCTCGGTCTCGCCGACGAACTTGCTGGAAATGTCGCTGGCGCGCTTGACCATCAGCGGCCGGCCCAGGGCCTGGGCGATGTGTTCGGCCAGCGCGGTCTTGCCGCTGCCGGGCGGGCCGTAGAAGCAGAGCTGGCCCGAGCCCTTGCGGCGCAGCGCCTCGACGATGCGCGGGATCTCGAAGCGGCTCTCGCAGTTCAGCAGATCGAGCGCGTAGCTCGTCACGCAGGGGCGGGCGACGCTGCCGCCATCGTCGCGGCCCAGCGCCTTGTCGGCGTTGAACAGCTGGCGCTCGATGAGCTTCTCGGCGTCGTCGGCCGCACCGGCCAACTGGGCGAAGCGCACGGCGGTGCGGATCTGTGCCGGCGTCAGGCCCGGGCGCTCGGCCAGCTTGGCGACGAAAGCCTCGCTGACGACGACCTCGCCCAGCGACTTCGCCACCAGGCCACGGCGCGCGCCGGGCGGCGGCGATTTCAGCTCCAGGTGGTACTGGAAGCGGCGGCGGAAGGCGGGGTCGATCTGCTCGATGCGGTTGGTCACCCAGATGACCGGCACCGGGTTGGTTTCCAGGATCTGGTTGACCCAGGCCTTGCCGCTGACCGAGTTGCCCACGCCGCCCTCGCCGCTGGCATCCAGCCGGCTCAGCAGCGAGGCCGTGTCGCTGGACAGCGGCGGGAACACGTCCTCCACCTCGTCGAACAGCAGGGCCACGTTGGCACTGGCCTTGAGAAACACCTGGCTGATCTGAAGCGAGCGGTAGCGGTCGCGGCCCGAGAGGGAATTGCCGTCACGGTCGGCGTACTCGACCTCGTACAGGTCCAGCCCCGCAGCGGCGGCTGCCACCTTGGCCAGCTCGGTCTTGCCCGTGCCAGGCGGGCCGTAGAGCAGCACGTTGACGCCGGTGGCGTGCGTTGCGACGGCGCGCGTCAGCAGGCCTTGCAGCAGGCCGAGGTCATCGGCGACGAACTGGAAGTCGCTGCCACTGAGCATGCTCAGCGTGGCCGGCCGCGTGAACACGGCCATCAGGTCGTGTGGGCCCTGGTACTCGCGCATCAGCACCGGCGGCAGCTGGTCGCTGACCTTCATCAGGTCGGCCAGGTCGGTGATGTTGTGCTCGGAGATCAGGTTCTCGACCATGCCGATGCGTTCCAGCCGCGAGCCGGCGCGCAAGGCCTCGGCCACCTCTCGCTCATCGACACCGGCGACCGCCGCGATGGCCGCAAAAGCCTCCTGCGCCGTGTTGACCTTGAACTCCACCAGCGCCCCGCGCAGCTCGCGCTGATAGCGGGCCAGCGTGCCGTACAGCAGGATGGCGCGCTCGGCGGGGTTCAGCTGCAGCAGCGTGCCCAACGCGGCGATGTTCTTTTCGACCAGCGTCGACTCGCGCTTGAGCTGGCGGTCGAGGTACTCGCAGGTGGTGGCCAGCAGGGCCATCATGTCCTTGGGCGCGTCCTTGACGTACTCGTCGAGGTAGAAGAACAGGGTGCTTTCCGAGAACGGCCCGCTCCACTGGCCGAAGCGGTCCAGGAAGGCCTCGTCGCCCAAAGCGTCATGCCCGCGCCACAGCTCGTTGCCAGCGCAGCGCTGGGCCAGATAGCCGCGCAGCCTTTGCAGCACGCGTGTGGGCCAGACGAGGTGGCGGCCGGTGAAGGACAGCAAGCCGTTGAAATCGCGCCGCAGGTTGAAGCGGCCGGCGTGCCTGACGGTCAGCGTCAGCACGAACTGCGAGCACATGCGGTCCAGCACCGGGGCGCTGTCTAGGCCGGGCGACGGCAGCACGCGGACTTGCGTCCGGGAGGCTGTCTCAGCGGCGACTCGCTTCACCATTCGATGGGCTCCTTGCGCGGCCTGCAGCGGCCAGCGTTGACCCATCTTGTATCAGGGTTGGCGACGAATCAATGCGTCGCCAACCCCACAAATCGTTCAGTGCATCACGACTGGTTGCTGGCCCATGACGGCATAACGCTCGATGAAGGTGTCGAGCTCGTCCTCGGAAGGCTCGCCGCCGTCGATGAGGGCCTGCACGCCTTGCTGGAAGGATTCCGCCAGCGCGCCTTCGATGAAGATTTCCTTGCGGGCGAACTTGTCGACGATCTCGAAACCACCGCGGTTGAGCTGCGGGCCTGTGGGCACCTGCTGGGGCTCGACCGTCGGTACGTCGAACTGGACGACGATGAAGCTGTCGGAGTTGTAGAGCATGTGCATGGAGTTCTCCCTGGTGCTTCAACTGCGGATGGGGCCAAGGGTTTCAAGCCCTGGTTGGTACAGATACTGGCAGAACCCGGTTCAGATCGGGTCATCCCTCGCGCCTACATGATGTAGGAAGCGTCAGGAGTTCACGTGGGCCAAGGTGATTTCGTACCCCCTCGTCTCGGGGTCGCCTTGGCGCAGCCTCACCGGCCAATAGCCGCGAGACGGGTCCAGCCACAGCTCGATGCCCGGGTCGTAGGGCCCCAGTGGTTGGCGGCGCAGATGCACGGTGCCGGCGTCGTCGGGCTCGGCGTCGACGGCCTCGAAGGTCCATTCGCGCAGTTCGCCACGCAGCCCCGCCACCCAGACGCGCCAGCGGCCACCGGGCACCGGTGAGGCCTGCACGAGGGCGGCCAGCTGCAGCCACCACGACAGGCGGTCCTGCGCGCCGGGCGCTCCTTCGGGCAGGTCCAGCTGCGCCGGGCTGGCCGAAAAGCTCAGGCGCCGCCCGTCGGCATTGAAGTTGACGGCTTGGCGGTCCTGGCCACCGCGCTGCAACGCGAAGCGTTCGGGCGCCAGGCCGGTGCTGCCGGTGCGGCCCAGGCTTTCCAGTGCGGGCAGGGCGCGTTCACCGATGCGGCGCGTCAGACGCAGGCTGTAGCGGCCATCGGCCTGGGGCTGCCAGTCGAGCAGGGCTTCGCCGTCCTGGCCGCCCTGGCGCAGGCGGTAGTGCCAGGCAGCGGGGCCGGCCAGGCGCAGCAGCGGCGTGTCGGGTGCCGTGCTGGGCGCATCGATAGCGGGCGTCGGTGGCCGCGTGGCAGGTCGTGTGGAACGCGCGGCGGGTTGCGGCAGGGCGGGCGGCGCGGGTTCGGGCAGGGCGACGGGTACCGTCGGTAGTTGCTGCGGTGCAACATTCATGGCGCGCGCGGGCTTGGCAGCGTCCTCCCGCGCCCGTTCGCCCCCCAGCAGCAACGCGTGCACGAGCAGGCTGGCCGCCAGCGCGAGCAGGGCGGCGCGGGGCGGGAACGGGAGGGCGCGCATCGCACAATGCTGCCATCTCCCAGAACATCCCCCCATGAAACTCGCCAGCTATGCCGACGGCTCGCGCGACGGCCACCTCGTCGTCGTGTCGCGCGACCTGACCCAGGCGCATTACGCGACCGGCATTGCCACCCGCCTGCAACAAGTCCTTGATGACTGGGGCTTCATCGCGCCGCAGCTCGAAGACCTCGCCGTGCAGCTCAACCACGGCAAGCTGCGGCACGCCTTCAATTTCGAACCCGACAAGTGCCTGGCGCCGTTGCCGCGCGCCTACGGCTGGGCGGTGGTGGACGTCGAGGGCGGCGTGCGCCGCGAGGCCGGCAGCTTCTCGTCGCCCCACCAGCCTCTGCGAGCCGCCGCGCGCGGTGAGCTGGCGCTGGCCGCCATCGTGGGCGACCTGTCGGCCGCCAGCGACGCTTCGGCAGCGCTGGACGCGCTGCGCCTGCTGACCTTCGCCGTCGACTGGCGGCTGGACGACGAACTCCTCGCTACGCAGGCCGCGCCGCTCGCTGTGACGCCCGACGAACTGGGCGACGCCTGGGCCGCCGGCCGCGTCCAGGCTCGCCTGCACGCGCTGCACAACGGCGCCAAGCAGCCGCCGCTCGACGTGAGCGCCATGCCCGGCGCGGCGCTGGCCCGCCTGGCGCGGCTGCGGGCCTTGCGCGCCGGCCAGGTCGCGGGCGTGGCCCTGGGCACGCTGGGCCTGAGCCTCGCCCCGGGTGACAGCCTGCACCTGGACCTCAAGACTGCCGCAGGGGCCAGCCTCTTCGGTGCCATCGACCTCGAACTGCCCGCGCCTGCCCCATGAAGCCTCTGCCGATCATCATTGATACCGACCCTGGCCAGGACGACGCCATCGCCCTGCTGCTGGCGGCGGCCAGCCCGGAGCTGGAACTGCTGGGCGTGACGACCGTAGCCGGCAACGTACCGCTGGCGCTGACGACGCGCAACGCCCGCGTCGTCATGGAACTGGCCGGCCGGCGCGATGTGCCCATCTGCGCGGGCGCCGACCGGCCGCTGGACGTACCGCTCGTCACCGCCGAGCACGTACATGGCGACACCGGCCTGAACGGCGTCCAACTGCCCGAGCCCACGCTGCCGCTGGACCCGCGCCCCGCCGTCGACTTCATCATCCAGACCCTGCGCGAACGCGAGGCGGGCACGGTGACGCTGTGCCCGCTCGGCCCGCTGACCAACATCGCGCTGGCCCTGCGCCAGGCGCCCGACATTGCGCCGCGCATCCGCCGCATCGTGCTGATGGGCGGCGGCTTCTTCGAGGGCGGCAACGTCACGCCGGCGGCGGAGTTCAACATCTACGTCGACCCGCAGGCGGCGCACGAGGTCTTCACCAGCGGCGTGCCCATCACGATGGCGCCGCTGGACGTCACGCACGAGGCGCTGACGACGTCGGCGCGCATCGCCGCCATCCGTGACATCGGCAACCGCGCCGGCACCGTCGCCGCGGCCTGGATGGAATTCTTCGAGCGCTACGACGAAGAGAAATATGGCCAGGACGGCGGCCCGCTGCACGACCCGTGCGTCATTGCCTGGCTGCTGCGGCCTGAGCTCTTCAACGGCCGCGACTGCAATGTGCGCATCGAGACCCGCAGCGAGCTCACGCGCGGCATGAGCGTCATCGACTGGTGGGGCGTGACCGGCTTGCCCGCCAACGCCCAGGTGCTGCGTCACGTCGACTCGGACGGTTTTTTCGAGCTGTTGACCGAGCGCTTGTCGCGAATCGCATAACTGATTGCGAAATCCCTGTCGACATCATTTCTTCGGGATGTGAAAATTCACAAAGCGTGAAGTAACCCAAAAAGAGCGTTGTGCTCTGGCGGGGCGTGTGCGTCCAAGGCGGATGCGGGACGGGAGTGACGGGTGCCGAGCCGAGAAAAACTGCTGGAGGTGATTGCTATCCAGACCGAGGTGGCCCGGTTGGGCCTGGACCTGGGCGGGTTGATGAATCTCGTCGTGCAGCGCACGCTGACCCTGGTCGGCGCCGATGGTGGCGTTGTCGAGCTGGCCGAGGGCGATGACATGGTCTACCGCGCTGCGGCGGGCATGGCCAGCGGCAGCCTCGGGCTGAGGCTCAAGCGCGGTGCCAGTCTGTCGGGCCTGTGCGTTCGCGAGGGCCGCACCCTGCACTGTGACGACGCGCTGACCGACCCCCGCACCGACCGTGCCGCCTGCGAAAGGCTCGGCCTGCGCTCCATGGTGGTGGTGCCGCTGCGCCATGACGGCGAGACGGTGGGCGTGCTCAAGGCCATGTCCGGCCGGGTGGCGCATTTCGATGCCCGCCATATCGCGTTGCTGGAACTGCTGTCGGACCTCGTCGGCGCGGCGATGTATTTCGCAACTCGCTTTGCGCCCGGGGATCTCTTCCACAAGGCCACGCACGACGGCCTGACCAACCTGCCCAATCGCGCGCTCTTCCTGGACCGCCTGCGCGCGTCGCTGGCCCAGGCCGCGCGCGACCGCCAGCCGCTGGCCGTCCTCATGCTCGACATGAACGGCCTCAAGCCTATCAACGACCGCCACGGCCACCGCGCCGGTGACGCGGCGCTGCTGGAGTTCTCGCGCCGCCTCACGGCCGGAGTGCGCCACTCCGACACCGCCGCCCGTCTGGGTGGCGACGAGTTCGGCGTGCTGCTGCGCCCGCTGGCGCAGGAAGGCGGCCTGGAGGCGACGACGAGCCGCCTGGCCCAGCAGATCAACGGCGCCTTCGAGTTCGAGGGCCGCATGCTGCCGGTGGGCGCGAGCATGGGGGCGGCCAGCTTCCCGGAGGACGGCACCGACGTGACCCTGCTGGTCGAGCTGGCCGACCAGCGCATGTATCGCCACAAGCGCGCACTGCAGCACGTCGCTGCCTGACGTCGCGCGGTGGCAAGATCGGCGCCACCGTCCAGAGCCCGCCATGCAACGCCGCCATGTCTTCGTCTGCACCCCCGCCTTGCTGCTGCTGCGCCCGGCCTGGGCGCTGAACCTCAGCGAGGGCGACGCCAATGCCGGCATCCGCACGGCGCTGGAGCGCGGTGCCAACTCGGCCGTGGCGATGCTGGGCCGGCCCGACGGTTTCCTGGGCAATCCGCTGGTCAAGATCGAGCTGCCCGGCTACCTGAAGGACGCCGCCAAGCTGCTGAAGGCCACCGGCCAGGGCGCGAAGCTAGATGAACTCGTCACCGCCATGAACCGCGCCGCCGAGGCGGCCGTGCCGGCGGCCAAGCCCCTGCTCGTCAGGGCCGTGAAGGATATGAGCGTCGAGGACGGGTTGAAGATCCTGAAGGGCGGCGACGACTCGGTGACGCAGTTCTTTGCCGGCGAGACGCGTGAGCCGCTGGGCCAGCAGTTCCTGCCCATCGTCACCCGGGCCACCGAACGAGTTTCGCTGGCCGACAAGTACAACGCCGTCGCCAAGAAGGCTTCGGCCTTTGGCCTGCTGCGCGGCGACGACGCCAACATCCAGCAGTACGTGACCGCGCGGGCGCTGGACGGGCTCTATCGCATCATTGGCGAAGAGGAAAAGAAGATCCGCCGCGACCCGGTCGGCACCGGCAGCGCGATCCTGAAAAAGGTCTTTGGCTCGCTATGACTTGAAGCCATGCGCCTCATGCCACTCGGCCAGCGACGTATCTGGGTAGCCATCAAAGCGCGGGTCGCGGGCGTGGCCCTCGACCTCCACCCACGGCGCCTTGGAGCCGACGAGGCAATGGACCTGCGACGGCGGTGTCGGCAGCGGCGTGTCGATGGCGCCGGCGTGCGGGTGCACCAGCTCGGGCCAGGTTGGGTCCCACAGCCACAGCGCCGTGCCGCACTTCAGGCAGAAGTAGCGCCGTCCGCTGCTCTTGTGCGTGCCCTTGCCCGTCTTGTTGGGCAGCTTGGCGCGGTAGATGCGCAGATGCCGCTTGCCCTTGACCGTCATCGTGCGCGTTTGCGCGCCCAGGTTGATGGCGTAGCCGCCCGTGCCGGCCGTCTTGCGGCAGATGGAGCAATAGCAGCGCATGAAGGGCACGGGCGAGTCAGCCTCGACCGAGAACTTGATGCTGCCGCAATGGCAGGAGCCTTCGAGGTGCATGGTGGCCTTTTCAAGGGATGGCGTGCAGGGGGCCATGATGGCCGACAATCCCGGCCCTTGCCTGTTTGCTGCTGCTTCGGCGGCTTTGCGATGAATTCCGATCTGCCTGATCCCGTTACCCCGTTCGAAGAACCGGCCGCCGCCGTGCCTGCACCCGAGGCTCAGCCCGCTGTCGAGGCTGTTGCGCCCGCTGAGGCTGTCGAGCCGGCTGAGGCTGAAGAGCCCGCCGCATCGGTCGAGCCCGCCGCAGCTGCGGCATCCTCAACCCCTGCTGTCGACGCCACCGCCGAGCTGAAGGCCCTGTTCCCCGCGCTCTTCACCGGCAAGCCCAAGCCCGTCAAGCTGCGCGTGCAGGCCGACATTCAGGAGCGCGCGCCGGGCAAGTTCAGCAAGGCCCAGCTCAGCGCCTTCCTGCGCCGCCACACCGGCAGCACCAGCTACCTGATCGCGCTGACCCAGGCCAAGACCCGCTTCGACCTCGACGGCAACCCGGCTGGCGAGATCACCGAGGAGCACCTCGCCGCCGCCAAGGAAGAGCTAACGCGCCGCAAGGGCTTGCAGCAGGAGCGCCAGCAACTGGAGCAGGAGCAGCACCAGCTGGAAGCGCAGCAGCGCCGCAACCGCGGCCAGCTTCTGTGGGACTTCGAGCGCACGACGCTGACCGAGGCCAACTTCTGCGTGCTCAAGGGCGTCGTCGCCGAGGAACTGCCCGGCCTGCTGGAGATCGCCCGCAAGGAGCGCACCGAGGCGCCGCCGGCTCCGCCACAGGACGCGCGCCGCGACGGCCCGCGCCGCGATGACCGCCGCCCCGCTGCTGGCCGGCCGGAAGGGCGTGGCGAGCGGCGTCCCGATCAACGCGCCGACGGTCGGCGTGACGGCAAGCGTGAGGCGCCGCGTGGCGAGCGCCGTGAAGGCGGCCGCCCGCCGCAGCCGGCCCGCAATCCAGCGCCCCAGCTTCCTGAACAGGCCGCGCCATCCCAGATGGCTCAAGCCCTGCAGGCCGCCAAGGCCGCCAAAGCCGAGCCGGCCACTGACGCGGCGTCGGTCGACGCTCAGGCCAGGGACCGGGCTGCCGACTAATCAGGCCGCGTACCGCTGCTCCAGGTAGGCGAGCAGCGTGCGGATGGTTTGCGCCTCGCCGCCGACCGGTCGGCCCGGGCGCGGCGCGTCGTTCCACGCGAACAGGTCGACGTGCAGCCAGTCCTGCTGCGGTGGCAGGAAATCTTCCAGGAACAGCGCTGCGTTGATGGCGCCGGCCAGCGGGCTCCGGCCCGTGTTGACGAGGTCGCCGATGCTGCTTTCGATGCCGGCGTGATACGGCGCCCACAGCGGCATATGCCACAGCGGGTCGTCCAGCTTCAGGCCCAGGTCCACCAGATCACGCGCCGTGTCCATGTGCTTGGCGAACAGCGCCGGCAGCTGCGCGCCCAGTGCCACCCGGGCCGCGCCGGTCAGCGTGGCCAGATCGATGACGAGGTCGGGCTTGCCCTCGGCCGCGTAGGCCAGCGCGTCACTCAGCACCACGCGGCCTTCGGCGTCGGTGTTGCCGATCTCGATGTGCAGGCCCTTGCGCGTCTTGATGACGTCGCCCGGTCGGTAGGCATTGCCCGAGATCGAGTTCTCGACCGCCGGGATCAGCAACTGCAGCCGCACCGGCAGCTTGAGCGCCATGATCAGCGTCGCCAGTGCCAGCGCGTTGGCGGCGCCGCCCATGTCCTTCTTCATCTGGCGCATGCCCTCGCCGGGCTTGATGTTCAGCCCGCCGGTGTCAAAACAGACGCCTTTGCCGACCAGCGCCAGCTTGGGGTGCTTGGGATTGCCCCAGTTCATCTCGATCAACCGAGGTGAGCGCGTGCTCGCACGGCCAACCGCGTGGATGCTGGGGAAGTTCTTCTTCAGCAGCGCCTCGCCCACCGTCTCGCTGAACTTGGCGCCGTACTGCTGGGCCAGCAGCTTGGCGGCCCGGGCCAGCTCGGCCGGGCCCATGTGCTCGGCCGGCGTGTTGACGAGATCGCGCGCCGCTGCGGTCGCTGCGGCCACGGCCAGGCCGCGTTCTGCGTCGGCACCGGGCTTGAGCCACAACGTGGCCGGCTCGCGCTTGGCCGGCTTGTAGAGGTCGAAGCGGTAGCCGCCCAGCTCCCAGGACATCGCCGCCGACTCGGGCAGCAGCGGCAGGCCGGCGTCGTCGAGGCGGTATTCGCCCGCCGGCAGGGCCAGTGGCAGCGCGCTCAGCGCAAACGGGTGGGCCGCGTGGGCCACGCCGGCGAAGACCTGGGCCAGGCGGCCGTCGGCCCCGGGCAGCAGGGCGTGGCTGTCGGCCGCGCCGACGAAGCCGACGGTGGCCAGCCAGGCACGCGTGGCCTCGGGCAGGCCGGGCGCCAGCGCCTGGAAGGCGGCCCGGTCGACAACGGTGATGGGCGTGGCCTTAGGCGGCGCGGTCTTTTTTAGCTTGACGGTCATGGGGCGGCTCCGGAATTCGAAGCAGACATTGTGGGTACAACGAGAGTGCAAAGAAGTGTTAGCGCCCTGTCAACCACGCCTGAAGCGCTGGCGTTGTGCCTCTCAATCGCGCAGCTTCTACCGCGAGACGGCCCGGCAACAGGCCAGACAGACACCATGAAGATCCAGACCCGCCAAGAACATCCGCAACGCCGCCTTCCCATCCCGGAGATGAACCCGGCATGGGGCACCGAGGAGTCGGTCGAGAAGGGCCGCAAGCACGAGCCCTTCGACACCGGTTTCTACAGCGGCGAACGGCGTGGCCTGAACCGCGCGCTGCGCATCGACCGCAAGCGCTGAACCGCACGCCCGGCACAGGCCGGCTGGCCTGCATTGCCACAACCCGCCCTCCGGCTGACGGACGGCGGGTTTTGTTTTGCTCCGGCGGCCAGGCCGGGTTTGGGGTGGCCGTGAACTTCGTCCGGTCGCAGGACGTCGCGTCAGGCCCCTTGTTACGGCTGCCGGTGTGTCGGCACCGAGAATGTCCCTCCATGAAAGCTGCCCGACGTTCCATCGCCTTTGTCTCCGGCGTCCTGCTGTACTGCTTCTGCGCCGGCGCGGCGATGAAATACGCGGCCATCGGCCTGCCGCGCCAGTTCTACACGCAGTTCGGCGGGCGCAACAGCATGCAGGTCATGGTGAGCGAGGCCGTCGCCGTCGCCGCGCTGCTCTTCCTCGTCGCGGCGGTCTGGGCCTACCTGACGCTGCGTCCGTCGCGCCGCCGCCACCGGCCCTATGTCGCCTGGATGATGTCCGGCGTGGGCATGGCCTGGGCGGGCTGGCTGATCTTTGGGGCCTTCACCTTTGCGCTGAAGCCGCGTTCCTACTCGGCGCCGCTGCAGACCATGCTGCTGTCGTCCAGCGCGGCGCCGCTGTTCGGCGCGTTGAATATCTTTGGCGTCATCGGCGGCGTCTGGGTGGCCGGTGCGCTGGCCACACGCAAGCAGCTCGGCCTGCCCACCACGCGCTCGCGCCGCCGCCCCAAGGGCGACCGGACGGCGGACGACGCAGGCCCTGACAGCACCGTGTCAACCATCGGCCCGCATACCGTCTCACCGCATTGACGCGACTGCGCTGCCCGCGCTGCGAGCGCCCGCTCGCCACCTGCCTTTGCGCCACGCTCCCGGCGCCACCGCTGGCCCACCGCACCGAGCTGTTGATCCTGCAGCACCCCGCCGAGGCGGGCCATGCCAAGAACACCACCGCCCTGCTGACGCTGGGCCTGCAACGCGCGCGGCTGCTGCGCGGCGAGGTGTTTGACGCCAGCCTGGCCGGCCCCGGCACGGCGCTGCTCTACCCGGGCGAATGCGCCACCACCGCCACCGCCGTGCCCAGCGAGATCAACCAGCTCATCCTGCTCGACGGCAGTTGGCGCCAGAGCCGCCGCCTGCTGGCCGCCAACCCCTGGCTGGCCGCGCTGCCGCGCGTGAGCCTGCCCGAACAGCCCGGCCGCTACGCCATCCGCCGCGCCCACCGGCCGGGGCAACTGTCGACGCTGGAGGCCGGCCTGCACGCGCTGGCGCTGCTGGAAGGTGACCCGGAACGCTTTGCGCCGCTGTGGGCCGCGTTCGATGCATTGGTTCATGCGGGCCTGTCACGACGAAGGGAAGCCGGTTTCGCCTAGGATTTGGGATGCCTTCGTTCCTGCGCCTCATTTTCCTGACCCTGCTGGCCGCTCCGCTGCTGGCTCAAGCCGAGCCACCTGCACCGTCGAACCAGGCCGGCACCGAGCACGTGCAGGCCCGCCTCGTGGCCAGCCAGGCCACGGTCGCGCCGGGCCAGCGCTTCACGGTCGCGCTGGAGCAGGACATCAAGCCGCACTGGCACACCTACTGGCAGAACCCGGGGGACTCGGGCCAGGCCACCACCATCAGCTGGGCGGGTGCAGAGGCCGGCCCCATCCAGTGGCCGACGCCGTCGCTGCAGATCATCGGCCCCATCGTCAACTACGGCTACGAAGGCCGCCCGGCCTTGCTCGTGGAGTTGACCGTGCCGGCCGACGCCAAACCCGGCGGCCGCTTTCAGCCGACGGCGGAGGTGAAGTGGTTGGTGTGCAAGGACGTGTGCATCCCCGAGCAGGTCACGCTGGGCCTGGACCTGCCCGTCGTGGCGTCTGCCGCCGACGCCAAGGCCAGCGCCGACACGGCCCAGATCGGCGAGTGGCAGCGTGCCATCCCCAAGCCGGCGCCGTTCGCCGTGCAGCTCAAGGCAGCGCCGCAAGGCGTGCAGTTGAGCGGGCAGACGGCCGGCCCGAGTGAAAAAGTAAGCAAGGCCTATTTCTTTGCCGACACCTGGGGTGCCGTGGCCCACAGCGCACCGCAGGTCTTGAAAGCCGAGGGCAGCGGCTGGGCGCTGGACCTCCCCGCCGGCGACGAGCCCATGGCCGCTGGCAAGCCGCTGTCCGGTGTCATCGTGCTGACGACGTCGACCGGCGAGCAAGCCTGGACCGTTTCCGCCCCCATGCCCGAGGGCGCCGGCAAGGGCCCGGGCCCGGCCGGCCTGGAGGCGCCCGCCGCCACGCCCTTGCCCACGCCGGCGCCGGAGAGCGACCTCGGCCTGCTGCCCGCGCTGGCGCTGGCGCTGGTGGGCGGGCTGATCCTCAACCTGATGCCCTGCGTCTTCCCGGTGCTGTCCATCAAGGCGCTGGCCCTGGTGCGCGAGGGCAACCACAAGGCGGAAGGCCTGGCCTACACGGCCGGCGTGCTCGCCAGCTTCGTGCTGCTGGCCGCCGTGCTGATCGCGCTGCGTGCAGGCGGCCAGCAGGTGGGCTGGGGCTTCCAGTTCCATTCGCCGGTGTTCGTGCTGGTGGTGACCTATCTGCTCTTCCTGGTGGGCTTGAGCCTGTCGGGCCTGTTCGAGATCGGCGGCAGCTTCACCGGTGTCGGCTCGGGGCTGGCGGCGCGGCAGGGCCTGGCGGGCAGCTTCTTCACCGGCGTGCTGGCGGCCGTGGTGGCCACGCCGTGCACGGCGCCTTTCATGGGTGCGGCGCTGGCGTTCGCGCTGGGCCAGCCGGCGGCGGTGCTGCTGGCTGTGTTCCTGGCGCTGGGCCTGGGGCTGGCGCTGCCCTTCCTGATCCTCGCCTTCTGGCCGGCCGCGCAGCGTTGGCTGCCCAGGCCGGGCGCGTGGATGGACAGGTTCAAGCAGTTCCTCGCCTTCCCGATGTACGCGGCCGTCGTCTGGCTGCTGTGGGTGTTGGCCCAGCAGACCGGGCCGGACGGCGTCGCCCTGGCGCTGATGGGCCTGGTGCTGATCGCCTTTGGCCTGTGGTGTCGGCACAGCAGCGGTGCCAGCCTCGTCGGCACCGGCGCGGCGGTCATCAGCATTGCGCTGGCGCTGGGCATGTCGGTGTGGATCAAGCCCATCGCGGCCGACGTGCGCGCCGAGTCGGCCACCGAGACCTACAGCGCCGAGCGCCTGGCCGAGCTGCGCGCGCAGAACAAGCCGGTGTTCGTCAACCTGACGGCTGCCTGGTGCATCTCCTGCCTCGTCAACGAGCGCGTGGCGCTGTCGCGCCCCGAGGTGAAAGACGCCTTCGCCAAGGCCGGCGTCGTCTACCTGAAGGGCGACTGGACGCGTGAAGACCCGCGCATCACCGCCGTGCTCAAGGCCCATGGCCGCTCCGGCGTGCCGCTCTACCTCTACTACGCGCCGGGCGCCGCCGAGGCGCAGGTGCTGCCGCAGATCCTCACGCCCGGCGTCGTCATCGAGGCGGTATCCACCCCAAGCGCTTCCCCCAGGAGCTCGTCATGATGATTCGCCGCACCTTGCTCGCCCTGTTGCTGGCACCGGCGCTCGCGCAGGCCGCCGCCACCGTCGAGGCGCCCGCGCCGACCTTCAGCGCCACCACAGCCGAGGGCAAACCGCTGTCGCTGGCCGACCTGAAGGGCAAGACCGTGGTGCTGGAGTGGACCAACCACGACTGCCCCTACGTGAAGAAGCACTACAGCAGCGGCAACATGCAGAGCCAGCAGAAGGACGCAGCTGCGCAGGGCGTGGTCTGGCTGCAGGTGGTGTCGTCCGCGCCGGGCCAGCAAGGCCATGTCGACGGCGCCACGGCCAGGAAGCTCAACAGCGAACGCGGCGCCGCGCCCATGGCCACGCTGCTGGACCCCAAGGGCGAGCTCGGCAAGCTCTACGGCGCCCAGACCACGCCGCACATGTACGTCATCAAGCCCGACGGCACGCTGGCCTACAAAGGCGGCATCGACAGCATTGCCACCGCCGACAAGGCCGACATCGCCAAGGCCGAGCCCTACGTGACCGAGGCGCTCGCCGCCGTGGCTGCGGGCCGCAAAGTCGAGAAGGCGTCGACGCGGCCGTATGGCTGCAGCGTCAAGTACGCCTCTTAAAACACCGACAGCCCGGTCTTCGCGACGAACAGCTCAAGCGCCTGGCGCCCGAGGAACGAGTTGCCCGTGTCGTCCAGCGCGGGCGACCAGACGCACAGCGTGAGGCGGTCCGGCACCACGGCGACGATGCCACCGCCCACGCCGCTCTTGCAGGGCAGGCCGATGCGGAAGGCGAACTCGCCGGCCGCGTCGTAGGTGCCGCAGGTCAGCATCAGCGCATTGACGCGCCGCACTTGCGCCTCGCTGAGGACGGTGGTGCCAGCCAGCGGATGGCTGCCGTCGCGGCACAGATAGCCGGCCGCGCAGGCCACCTGCTCGCAGCTCATCGCAATGGCGCACTGGTTGAAGTAGACGTCCAGCACCGTCGCCACGTCGTTGTCCAGCGTGCCTAAGGCCTTCATGAAATTGGCCAGCGCGGCGTTGCGAAAGCCGGTGTCGGCTTCGGACTGCGCCACTTCCGTGTCGATGCGCACGGGCTCGCCGCACAGCCGGCCGAGCAGCGCCAGCAGCTCGGTCTTGGCGTCGCCCAGCGACACCAGCCGGTCCGCCACGGCAATCGCACCGGCATTGATGAAGGGGTTGCGCGGGATGCCGCGCTCCGTCTCTAGCTGCACCAGCGAATTGAACGGGCTGCCGGAGGGCTCGCGGCCGATGCGGTCCCACAGCGCTTCGCCCAGCGAGCGGATGGCCAGCGTCAGCGAGAACATCTTGGACATGCTCTGGATGGAGAACGGCACCTCGCTGTCGCCGGCCGCCGCCGTCTCGCCCCTGCAGGTGCGCAGCGCGATGCCGAACTGGTACGGCGACACGCGCGCCAGCGCCGGGATGTAGGTCGCCACCTTGCCGCCCTGGCCCATGAGTGGGCGCAACTCGGCGTTGATCTGTTCGAGGATGAGCTGGAAGTCCATGAGCGGGATTCTCCCGCCGGGACAATCTCGCTGATGCAACCCCTGCTCGACGCCATCGCCACGATGGCCCTTCCCACCGACGCCCAACGCCTCTTCCACGGCCGTGGCGGCCTCTTTCCCGGCTGCGAGCACCTGACGCTCGACGTCTACCCGCCCGCATTGCTGCTCACCAGCTTCGAGCCGCTGGAGGGCGATGCGCTCGCGGCCGTCGGCGCGGCGATCACCGCGCGATGGCCGGAGGCGCCATGGGTCTACCAATGCCGCCAGGAAGGTGGCCGCACCGAGACGCGGCTGATGGCGGGCGCCGCGCCGGAGCCGCATGTCGTCACCGAGACCGGCACGTGCTACCTCGTCCACCTGCTGCGCGGCCAGAACCACGGCCTCTTCCTCGACATGGCCGAAGGCCGGCGCTGGGTGCGCGAGCACGTGCAGCCGGGCGACAAGGTGCTCAACCTGTTTGCCTACACCTGTGCCTTTTCGGTCGTCGCGCTGCAGGCTGGCGCGGCCGAGGTCGTCAACGTCGACATGAGCGACGGGGCCCTGGCCATCGGCCGACGCAACCATGAACTCAACGGCGTGAAAACCGGTGCCAAGTTCCTGGCTCACGACATCTTCAACTCCTGGGGCAAGCTGACGCGTGGCGGGCCGTATGACCTCGTCATCTGCGACCCGCCCAGCTTCCAGAAGGGCAGCTTCGTCGCGACCAAGGACTGGGCGCGGCTGGCCCGGCGGCTGCCGTCGCTGCTGGCGCCAGGCGGCCACGCGCTGATGTGCCTCAACACGCCCAAGCTGGGCCTGGATTTCCTGCGCGTCGTGACGGCCGAACAGGCACCGAAGCTGCTGTTTGTCGAGTGGGTGGCGAACCCGGCGGCATTCGAGGATGTGGCCCTCGATCGGGGTTTGAAGGTGGCGGTTTACCGGCTGCCTGCGCTGTGAGAGCGCGACCGCCCGCCTGCTCCTCAGGCCTCCACCAACCCCTGCACCGGCGCCAGCCCCAGGCCGCGGTTCAGTCGTGCTTGTCGCGGTGCGCTGAGCTGGCTGTGGCCCAGCCCGAGCAGCGCGTTGAACACCTCCGCCGGCGCTTGCCGTTGCAGATCGCCGAAGAGCATTGCCAGCTCTGCATCGTTCAACGCCGCAGCCATCCATTGCAGGCTGATGGCCATCTCGGCGGGGTCGATGCTGGCGACCAGACGCTCGTGGATGGCCAGCAGCTCGGCGTCGCTGTAGAGCGCCCACAGCAGCGCGTTGTTCTGGCTCTCCTCGACCTGCATGTGCACGAGGTTCTCGCCGACGAAGGCCGCGAGGTGGCGGTACAGGCGCTGCATGCGCAGCGGTTGCTCGGCGACGGGAGCCGAGCGCAGGGCCCGCAGCTCCTGGCCGAGCTGCTCGATGGCGTCGAGATGGCCGACATGGTCATCGGCCGTGTGGCGTGCACCGCCCGGCTGTCGCGCCTCGATGGCGGTGTGCCGGCATCGCCCGATGGAGCCATGCGGGTGGCTGCGATGGGCCAGACTGCGGCTGATGTTCGGTCTGACGATGACCGGTCGCGATGAGCGATGAGTTGGTTGATGGCCGTAGCCCAAGGGCCGTCCGAGAAGAACCTTCCTTGTTTCAGCAGATCGAGTGACAGCGAACGGTCGCGGACTCGCAAGCCGGCCGGTGAATGTCATCGGGCGGCTCTCGGCCAGCAACTGACGTTCACCGGGGACTGGTATCGGGTGGGCTGCCGCCCATGAAGCACGCCTGCTGTCACTGTGGAAATGCTCTGCACTGGTGGAACTTGAAGTGCCTAGCAGGCGCACTCGAAGGTGACCGACCAACAGCCCGAGCGTTTGCGGTGCGAGCCAGCGGAAGGTAGCGGCTGGCCAGCGCCCGTCATACCTGCTCGCCGAGTGCTCGCTGATCGACGCACAAGGGCAAGTTCATAGGTCCACTGAAAAGGTTCCGGTCGTCAGCCACGAAGACGTCAGGTCCCGCGGTTCCAGCCAGACGCGATGCTAGAGTGCCTCGCCCCGTCTCCAGCCCCCGGAAGTGTCCGCTCCGATACCCCAGCCTTCCAAGCCACCGAAGAGCCGTCGTCACAAGTTGCCCACGCTCGCCGACGTCGCGCGAGAAGCAGGGGTTTCTGATGCGGCGGCGTCCTCCGCGCTCAGCGGTGCGAAGGGTTCGACGCGCGTGTCGGTCGAGACGCGTGAACGGGTCCTCGCGGCGGCGGCGCGCTTGAGCTACCGGCCCAACGCGACCGCGCGTGCGCTGACGTTTCAACGCACCAATGCCATCGGCTTCGTCGCCAACATTGCCGATGAGGAGCCCAACCTCTATTTCCAGGAAATTTTCAACGGCGTCGTGCGCAGTGCGACCCAGGCCCACCAGATCACATCCATCTTTCCACTCGGCGGCTGGGAGGAAGCGCCCAAGCGCATCCACGCCTTGTGCGATGGCCGCGTCGACGGGCTCGTCGTGCTGGCGCGTCAGCTGGAAGATGACAGCACGACCTGGCTGCCGCGGCATACGCCCATGGTCACGATCCACGCTGGCCCGCTATTGCGGGCCCAGGTGAACGTCGAGGCCGACGATGAAGCAGGCGGCTATGCCATTGCACGCCACATGCTCGAGCTTGGCTATCGCCGGATCCTCTGCATGGGTGGTCCGGTGAACGTCAAGGGCGCGGATCTCCGTGTCGATGGCTTCCTGCGCGCCCATGCAGAAGCCGCGGTGGAAGTGGCGTCCGACCATCTGATCCGCACATGGTTCACCGTCGAAGGGGGTAGGCAGGCCATGCGGGAATGGCTGCAACGCCACCGCGGTCAGCCGTTGCCAGAGGCCGTCTGTTGTGGCAGCGACGACATCGCCTTCGGCTGCATCCAGGCGCTGGAGAGCTGCGGGTTGAGCGTTCCTCGGGACATCTCCATTGCAGGCTTCGATGACACCTTGATGGCCCGCGCACTGGGCATGACGACCGTGCGCCAGCCCCTGGTTGAGATAGGGCGTCGTGCGGTCGAGGCCCTGATGCAGCTGATCGAGGCCCAGCGCCGTGGCGAGGCCTACGAGGGCCCTCGCGACATCGTCCTGCCCGTCGAGATCGTCAACAGGCGGACCTTGCCAGGACCTCGGAGCGAGCCGCTGACCATCCCCTGACACGTGGGGAGGTGCTAGGTTTTTCCCCTAGTCAGCTTAATTGGTCGACTAATTTAAGATGCGCGTGCGGCGTGGCCGCACCTTTTTTGATTAGTTGATTAACCGGCTAATCAAAAATTGATTAACCCATGAATCGAGTCGCAAAAGCAACGAGAGCCGTATGTTCCTGGGCCAGGACGACCACAACAATTACTCCGAAGGAGTGCTGCCCTGCGCGTTAGTACACACGTTTGCCGACGCGCGAGACAGGGCAGCAACCTTCGGCGCTCGACGCTGCCGAGCAGCTGCCGGCGGACGCGCGGTCCGACGGTTCTGCTTGGCGCCGAACGGCGGAAGGCGTGCGGTTCCATCTACACGGTATGACCAAAAGCGTTCTGTTCTACGGTCCGAACCTGATGCGCGTGGCGGCCTACCTTGTCGAGTCGCCCACCATCCAGCCGAGTCTGGCGGTGGTGGTGAGGCCAAAGCGTGCCGGCCGATTGCTACCTACAACTGATCGAACTGAGAGTGATTCAGAAATGAAAACAAAGCACGCAACACACAAGTCGCCGTTCCAGAGCTGGGCAATGATGGCCGTCGCGGCGCTGACCCTGTTCTTTGGCGTAGCAGGCAATAGCTGGGCTCAAAAGGCTGAAGGCCTGGCGCTTACCCCGCCGATGGGTTGGAACAGCTGGAACAAATTCGCCTGCGATATCGACGAACGTCTGCTCCGCGAGACCGCCGATGCCATGGTCAAGTCAGGCATGAAGGACGCCGGCTACCAGTACGTGAACATTGACGATTGCTGGCAAGGCCAGCGCGACGCCGATGGCAACATCCAGCCGGACGCCAAGCGCTTCCCATCCGGCATGAAGGCGCTGGCGGACTATGTGCATGGCAAGGGACTCAAGCTCGGCATCTACTCGGATGCTGGCGCCACCACCTGCGGCGGCCGTCCCGGCAGCCGAGGCCACGAGTACCAGGATGCGCTGGTCTATGCGCGCTGGGGCATCGATTACGTCAAGTACGACTGGTGCGACACCCCAGGCATGAGCGCCGAACCGGCCTACACCACGATGCGCGACGCGATCGCCAAGGCGGGCCGTCCGATGGTGTTCAGCATCTGCGAATGGGGCATGAGCAAGCCGTGGGAGTGGGCCGGCAAAGTCGGCCATCTGTGGCGCACCACACCCGATATCTATAACTGCTTCGACTGCCAGTTCAATCCCGGTTTCTCGACGGGTATGGGCGTGCTGCGCATCCTCGACAAGCACGCTGACGCAAACCTGCGCAACTTCGCAGGGCCGGGCCACTGGAACGATATGGACATGCTCGAAGTGGGCAACGGCATGAGCGAGGATGAAGACCGCGCCCATCTGTCGATCTGGGCCATGCTGGCCTCGCCCCTCATCCTGGGCAACGACCTGCGTTCCATGACCGAGTCGACCCGCCGCATCCTCACCAACCCCGGCGTGATCGCGGTGAACCAGGACAAGCTGGGTGTGCAGGCGCTGCGCGTCCTGGTCGACGGTCCGCTGGAGTTCTACGCCAAGCCGCTCGACGGCGGGGATTGGGCACTGATGTTCCTGAACCGCTCCAACCAGCCTGCCGACGTTCACCATGACTGGAAGAAGCAAGTCCTGGGCGATGACCTGAGCAAGCGATCGGTCGATTTCAAGCAGGCCGTCTACCGCTGGTCCGACCTGTGGAGCAAGAAGACGGGCGACACCAGCGGCAAACTGGAAGCGCGGCTGGCGCCACACAGCGTGCTGATGCTGCGCCTGACCGTCCCTGCGAAACCGTAAGGCGGGCCCGGCCGCGCGGCGCGCAAGGAGTCCTTCCCTGAAGATGCCCTTGCCAAGCGCGCGGCCCCGTAGATCCCGGCGGAAATATCACGCGCCCTCCTCACACGTAGATGACGAACAGTTGTCCCAAGCGAGCCACTGCCAATAGGTCTTTGCCGTCAAGCCCACTCGTCCGCAGTGCAACAACGATCAGCAGGAAACCTCGTCAACCGCTTCTGCGCCCGAGCCATCGCGCCTGATCTCAGCAAGCGAATCACAAAGCTTCCCCTATGAAGAAGACCTCCCTGATCGCGGCCCTACTCGCCGCAATGCTGACCATACCCGTCAGCGCGGCCGAAGCCCCGCGTTTCGTGCAGCGCGACGGCCACCATGCCTTGCTCGTCGACGGCAAACCCTTCCTGATGCTCGGCGCCCAGGCCCACAACTCCAGCAACTATCCCAAAGCCCTGGGCAAGGTCTGGGCCGCGGCCAACGATGCGCACGCCAACACCGTGTTGATGCCGGTGGCCTGGCAGCAGGTCGAGCCCCAGGAAGGCCAGTTCGACTTCAGCTTCCTCGACGTCCTGGTCAAGGAAGCGCGGCAGCAGGACAAGCGCCTCGTGCTGTTGTGGTTCGCGACCTGGAAGAACACCGGCGGCTCGTACACCCCCGACTGGGTCAAGCTCAATGGGAAGCGTTTCCCTTCCATGCTGGACCGCGACGGCAAGCCCAACTTCTGCTTCAGCCCCTTCGGCGAAGAGACGCTCAAGGCCGACAAGCGCGCCTTCGTGGCGCTCATGGCTCACCTGAAGAAGATCGACGCGACCGAGCGCACCGTGCTGATGGTTCAGGTCGAAAACGAGTCCGGCACCTATGGCCTCGTGCGCGACTTCGCGCCCGCCGCCCAGGCGGCCTTCGAGCAGCCGGTGCCCGCCGAAGTGGTGGCGCGCCAGAAGCCCAAGGCCGCCGCATCAGGCAACTGGCGCGAGGTCTATGGCGACTACGCCGACGAGTACTTCCACGCCTGGGCCATCGCCCGCTACATCGGTGAGATCGCCAAGGCCGGCCGCGCCGTCTACGACCTACCGATGTACGTCAACGGCGCGCTGCGCGAGGCGCTGGAACAGCCGCCCAAGCCCTGGCAGGGCAACTTCGCCAGCGGTGGGCCGGTCTGGGACGTCATCGACATCTACAAGGCCGCCGCGCCCGCCATCGACATCGTCGCGCCCGACATCTACACGCCCAACTCCGAGGGGATCAAGGCCAACATGCGCCTGTATCAGCGACCGGACAACGCGCTGTGGATTCCCGAGATCGGCAATGCCGAGGGCTATGCGCGCTGGATCTACGCGGCGCTGGGCCGCGGCGCCCTGGGTGTGGCGCCCTTCGGCCTGGACTACTTCAACTACGCCAACTTCCCGCTGGGCTCCAAGCGCGCCGACAAGACCATGGTCGAGCCCTTCGCCCGCGTCTTCGGCGCCTTCCGGCCCATCCAGCGCCAGTGGGCGCAATGGGCCTTCGAAGGGCGCACGCGCGGTGCCGCTGAGGGCGACGACCGCAAGCCGCAGTCGCTGGAGCTGCCGGGCGGCTGGGTCGCCAAGCTGACCTACCGCCAATGGCAGTTTTGGGACCTTGCTTGGGACAGCAAAGACGAGCGGCCGGCCGGCACCGAACAGCCCGGCGGCGGCGTGGCCATTGCGCAGATCGGCGACGACGAGTTCCTCATCGTTGGCCAACGCACCCGCGTGCGCATGGAAGGCGGGCCGCAAGCAAGCGGCTTCATGCTGCGCGTCGAGGAAGGCAGCTTTGACGACAAGGGCCGCTGGCAGATGGAGCGCGTCTGGAACGGCGACCAGGTCGACAGTGGCCTGAACCTGATGGCCGAGCCCATCATGCTCAAGGTCAAGATGGCGCGCGCGCGCTGAAGGGCAATAGCGTCATGGCCGAGCGCGTTTTGCCCTTTGGTGACGGCACCGCGATCCGAGTGACGACCAACCTCACATCCGCAGCCAAGGGCCAGTTGCTGACCGCATCCCCGTGCTGATGGGCGAGTACGGCGTCATCCTGAAGTCCGAGTACGACCCGACGGGCTTCTACCGCACGGAATGGGCCAAGTACGTGACGAACTCGGCGGTGCGCCATGGCATCGTGCCGGTGTGGTGGGACAACGGCTACAGCGACAACCACCAGTTCGGCCTGTTCAACCGCACAACCGGCGCTCAGTACTTCCCTGAACTGATCAAGGCCATCGTTGACAACGCCCAGTAATTGCGCGGTGCCACGAGCAAGGCAACCTGAATGAGTACCGTCCCCAATGAACCAGCGCGCCGCAGCTTCGTCCGCGCCGTCGCAGGCGCTGGTCTGGCTGCGGCGTCCGGCGGGTCCGCGGCCGCTGCGGCCGCTGCGGCCGCGCGTCCTGCTGCATTGGCCGCGACAGGCAGCCGAAGCGAATCGAGCGAACCATGATCCCAACGTCAAACATCAAGATGAGACAACTTCGCCCCTTCTCCTGGGTCTTCTGGGCTCTCGCACTGGCCTTTGCCGTCGGCAGCGCCACTGCCGCCGATGGCGGGCGCCAGCGCACCCGCATCGACGACGGCTGGCGCTTCGCCCTCGGCCACGCCCATGACCAGGCGCAAGACTTCGGCCACGGCACGCGGTCCTTCTTCTTCGCCAAGGCCGGCTTTGGCGACGGCCCCGCGGGCGCCGAGTTCGACGACCGCACCTGGCGCCGCCTGAACCTGCCGCACGACTGGGCGGTGGAACTGCCGTTCTCCGAGCGCGGCAGCGCGGCGCACGGCTCCAAGGCCATCGGCCGGGCCTTCCCCGAGAACAGCGTCGGCTGGTACCGGCGTGAGCTGGCCATTCCCGCAGCCGCACAGGGCAAGCGCATTGCGATCGAGTTCGACGGCGTCTTCCGCGACAGCGTGGTCTGGGTCAACGGCCACTACCTGCACCGCGAGGCCAGCGGCTATTCGAGCTTTCGTGTCGACATCAGCGACTACCTGAATTACGGCGGCCGCAACGTCGTCGCCGTGCGCGTGGACGCCACCACGCAGGAGGGCTGGTGGTACGAAGGCGCGGGCATCTACCGCCATGTCTGGCTGACCCAGACCGAGCCGCTGCGCGTGGGCCACGAGGGCACTTTCGTGCGCGCCACGGTCAACGGCGGCAGTGCCGAGGTGGCCGTCGACACGACAGTGCGCAACGACGGCAAGGCGGCGGAGTCCTTCACCCTGGAGCACGAACTGCGCGATCCCGCCGGCCGCGTCGTGGCGCGCGCCACCGTGCCGGAAAGGCGCGTGGGCGTGGACGCCAGCACCGACGTGGCGGCCACGTTGCGTGTGACGGCGCCGCAGCTGTGGTCGCTTGAGGCGCCGCAGCTCTACAAGCTCACGACGCACGTGAAGAGCGGCGGCCGCGTGGTCGACAGCTACGACACGCCCTTCGGCATCCGCACCATCCGCTTCGACGCCAACGCCGGCTTCTTCCTCAACGGCCGCCACGTCAAGCTGCACGGCGTCAACAACCACCAGGACCACGCCGGCATCGGCATTGCCCTGCCCGACGCCATGCACGAGGCGCGGCTGAAGATGCTCAAGGGCATGGGCGTGAACGCCATCCGTTCGGCCCACCATCCGGCCACGCCCGAGCTGCTGGAGGCCTGCGACCGGCTCGGCATCCTCGTCATCGACGAGCACCGCATGATGGGCACGGCGCCGCAGATCCGTGACGAGATGGAGCGCATGGTGAGGCGTGACCGCAACCACCCCTCCGTCATTCTGTGGTCGGTAGGCAATGAGGAATGGGCCATCGAGAACACCGCCGTCGGCACGCGCCTGGCGCGCGAGATGCAGGCGATAGTCAGGCGCATGGACCCGACGCGGCCGGCCACATTGGCAGCGTCCAGCTCCGGTGGCCCCGAAGGCACGGCGGTGGGCTCCGAGGTCCTGGGCTTCAACTACAAGGCCCAGCACGACATCGATGCCATGCACAAGCGCTTCCCCGAGCGCGCATCGGTCGTCACCGAGGAAGGCCTGACCTACGCCACACGCGGCATCTATGCCGACGATCCGGCGCATGTGTTCGTCGCCGCCTACGACAAGCGCTCCGGCGGCGCGTCGACGGCGTCGATCGAGGAGGCTTGGCGCTACAACGCCGAGCGCCCCTTCCTGGCCGGCGTGTTCTTCTGGACCGGCTTCGACTACCGCGGCGAGACCACGCCCTACGGCTGGCCGGCCGTCTCCTCGCAGTTCGGCATGATGGACACGACCGGGCTGCTCAAGGACAGCGGCCAGTACCTCAAGGCCGCCTGGACCACCGAGCCCATGGTGCACGTGCTGCCGCACTGGAACTGGCCCGGCCGCGAAGGCCAGCCCATCGACGTGCGCGTCTACGCCAACACCGACGAGGTGGAGCTGCTGCTCAACGGCAAGTCGCTGGGCCGCAAGCCGTTGGCGCGCTACGCCCACCTGCAGTGGAGCGTTCCCTATGCACCGGGCAGCCTGACGGCGCGCGGCTACCAGGGAGGCAAGCTGGTCGTCACCGAGACCGTGGCCACCACCGGCGACGGCAGCGCGGTGCGGCTGACGGCGGACCGCACCCGCATCCGCGCCGATGGCGACGATGTGGCGGTGGTCAGGGTCAGCGTGGTCGACCGGGAGGGCCGCGTGGTGCCCACCGCCAGCCAGCGCATCAGCTTCGAGGTCTCGGGCCCGGTGCGCCTGATCGGCATGGGCAACGGCGACCCCGGTTCGCACGAGGCCGACAAGCCCGCCGAGTTCCACCGCTACGCCGCCGTCAACGGCTGGCGCCAGAAAGCCGTGGCCAAGCAGGAAGACGCGACGGCACTGCTCGCTGACGCAGCCAGCGCCGGCTGGCGCGACCCCTTCGCCTGGTTGCCGATTGAGAAGCAGCCGGCCGATGGCGCCTGGAACGTCGTGCACGCCAGCTTTGCCCGCCCGGCTGCGGCAGCGGGCCACGCGGCGCTGTTCGTGGGCGACATCACGCCCGGCCAGCAGGTCTACCTGAACGGCAAGGCAGTGACCCCGCGCCGCGAAGACGGCATGGGCGTCATCGACCTCGACCCCGCCCAGCTGGCCGACGTCAACGCGCTGACCCTCGTCTTCGCGACGCCGGCCGGCGGCACGCGCCAGCTGTTCGACGACGCCCAGGGCGGCCGGCGCTGGTTGACGCTGCGCACCACC
The DNA here is from genome assembly GCF_039929605.1 of Roseateles sp. Lineage (GTDB taxonomy): Bacteria > Pseudomonadota > Gammaproteobacteria > Burkholderiales > Burkholderiaceae_C > Pelomonas. The sequence continues at coordinate 100,330 of NZ_JBDSQX010000136.1, read as the reverse complement.
ACGTCCACCGGGCCGTGGCAGCGCAGCGTGTTCAACGGCCATGCGCAGGTGATCCTGCAATCCACCGGCAGCCCCGGTCGCGCCACGCTGCGCGCCGTCAGCGAAGGCCTTGCCCCAGCTGCAACGGTGATCGAGATCTTCTGAACACCGGGAACAGATTCGTCATCGCTACGCTCGGAACCAGGCTACTGAACGGCAACGTTATGCGGCTTCACTGCTGTCCGGTTGAAAGCTGAATAGGTTCGACTGGTTAGCGGCGTCGAGCGGGTCACTTTGGGGCGCGTCGGCCTGCAACCCGCATCAATGCTTGATGTCAGGCGCGGCGCGGCTCATTTAACCGGACAGTCCTGGGACACAAATTGATGTTGAGGCTCAACAAGTTCACGCGCCGCTTGCCATGGGCGCTGATGCTGGCGCTCGTCTCGATCACGTCGACCGCTGAGGAACGCCGTCTCTCAATGGGCTGGCGTTTCATGGCGGGGGAGGTCAAGGGAGCGGAGAGGCCCGACTTCGACGACGGCGCATGGCGCCATGTGGCCGTGCCGCACGACTTCTCCATTCTGGACAAGGCCGACGGGTCGCCACCCTTCGACCCTGCCACCGTGGGTGGCCGCGACTCCGGCTACATCCCGGGTGGCACCGGCTGGTACCGGCGTCACCTCACGCTGACTTCGGCCGAAACCGCCCGCGTGGTCCGGCTGAAGTTCGAAGCCGTCTACATGGACGCCGATATCTGGCTGAATGGCGAGCCTGTGGGCCAGCATCGCTACGGCTACACCGCATTCACGCTGGACCTGACAGGCAAGGTCAAGGTGGGCGACAACGTCATCGCCGTGCGGGCGCGCCATGAGGACTCGTCGTCGCGCTGGTATGCCGGCTCGGGCCTGATCCGCCCGGTGGCTGTGGAACTGCTGGACCCGGTGCACATCGACCCCGACAGCGTGGCGGTAGCGACCCGCGCCGCGACCGGTCAACGGGCGGACCTGGACGTTCGCACACGCCTCTCCAACCGCCAGGCCAAGCCGCAACAGGTGGAAGTGGTCACGGCCGTGACCAGCGTCGACGGCAGCGAGACGGTCGCCCGCGCCAGCAAGCGTTATGTCGTGCCGGCGCGCGGCCAGGTGGATGCAGGGCAAGCTCTGGCCGTGGACAAGCCCAGGCTGTGGGGGCCGTCGGCACCGCATCTCTACCTGCTTCGCCAGGAAGTGCGCGTCAACGGTGTCGCGATCGATGTGCGCCTGACCCGCTTCGGCATCCGTACCGTGGCGATCGATGCGAAAAACGGCTTGCGCATCAATGGCGAGAAGGTCCTGCTGCGCGGCGGCAACATCCACCACGACAACTACATGCTCGGCGCCGCCGGGCTTCCCGATGCGGATGCACGCAAGGTCGCGCTGTTGAAGGCGGCCGGCTACAACGCCATCCGCAACGCCCACAACCCAGCAAGCCAAGCCACCCTGGACGCTGCCGATGAGCTCGGCATGCTGGTCATCAACGAGGCCTTCGACGCCTGGCGCAACAGCAAGACCAGCGCCGACTACGCCCGCTTCTTCGCTGACAACTGGCAGAAGGACTTGGACAGCCTGATCATCAGCGGCCGCAATCACCCCAGTGTGCTGCTCTGGAGCATCGGCAACGAGATCCGGGAGCAGGGCACGCCCGAGGGCGCGAAGACCGCACGGATGTTGGTCCAGCGGGTCCGCCAGCTCGACGCGACCCGGCCGGTGACCCAGGCGGTCAGCATCGACTCCCCGACGATCGCCAGCGCCTATGGCGAGCTCGACGCGGCCGGCTACAACTACATGCCCCACCTGTTCGAACGCGACCACGAGCAATACCCGTCGCGTGTCATGTACAGCGGCGAGTCCCTGTCCCGCTACGCCTTCAACTACTGGCGTCCGGTGGAGACCCTGCCGTGGGTGATCGGCGATTTCGTGTGGACCTCCTTCGACTACCTCGGCGAGGCCGGCATCGGCTGGGTGAACGCCAAGCAGGACTGGAAGACCTGGGGCCCATATCCGTGGCACCTGGCCTATTGCGGCGAGATCGACGCTACCGGGCGCAAGCGTCCCGCCGCCTACTACCGCCAGGTACTGTGGAAGACCGGCATCGACCCGATCGCGGCCTTCGTCGAGCAGCCGGCTGGCACTCGCGCCTTCCCGCACTACCCCTTCCCGGAAGGCGACCCGCACAACGACTGGACGCTGGAGGACGTGCATCCCAGCTGGTCGTGGGCCGGTCAGAAAGGCAAGCCGCTGAACGTCGCGGTGTATTCGGAGTTCCCGGAGGTCGAACTCTTCCTGAACGACAAGAGCCTGGGGCGGCAGGCCGTAGGCCTCGCCACTGAATACAAGGCCCGGTTCGTCGTGCCCTATGCGCCGGGCCGCCTGCTGGCGGTCGGCTACCGGGACGGCAGGCGCGCCGGCCAGTGGGAGCTGCGCACGGCAGGCCTGCCAGCGGCGTTCAAGGCAACTGCGGACCGGTCGCAGCTGAAGGCCAATGGCGAGGACCTGGCCTACGTGACGGTCGAGCTGGCCGACGGCGACGGCGTTCCCATCTACGCGCGCGCCGATGATCGCCAGGTGAAGGTCAGTGTGACCGGCGCCGGCGTGCTGGGCGGCGCGGGCAACGGCGACCCCGTCGATGCGAGCAGCCTGCAATCGGGCGAACGCAAGACCTTCCACGGTCGGATGGTGGCGGCAGTCCGCGCGGGCGCTTCGCCCGGCCCCATCGTGGTTGAAGTTGCCGTCGAAGGCCTGCCGACGCAGCGGATGCGGCTCGATGTGATTGCGCGATGAAACCGCAGTGGCGCGGCGCACAGCGCCACTGCGCATCCTGCGCAGGCGGACCGCGTCCCTCCGCGAACTTCCTTGCGTGCCGTCAGGCGCCGGGCTGGGTCAGATACCAGGCCGCCGCCTGCGTGCGTGAGCCGGCGTCGAGCTTGTCGAGGATGTTGGCCACGTGCCGCTTGACGGTGTGGGGGCTGAGGTCGAAGGCGCGGGCGATGAGCTTGTTGCTGTCGCCCGCTGCCGTGCCCGACGTCAATGCCAGGCGCAGGCCGGCGGCCCAGCCCTGCGTGCGTTCGTGCGGGCTCTCGGCCTGCGTGGCGTGCTGCCCCTGCGCGGTGACGAGGGCGCGTACCTCTGCCTCGCTGAGCTGCAGGTCGACCTGGCGGAACTCGGCCAGCTCGCCGGCCACACGCAGCCGCGCAAGCGCCAACGGCGGGTCGTGCCGCGTGGCGACGGCCACGGTCCAGCGCGGGCTCAGGCGTTCGAGCAGGCGGTCCAGGAAGTCGAAGAAGGCGGGGTCGTCGACGCGGTGCAGGTCGTCGAAGACGAGCACGCCATGCGCCATATCGCAGGCGTCCAGCGCGTTCAACAACTCGGCCACGGCCTGGGGCGGCTGCGCGGCTGCGCGGCTGTGCGGCCAACGCGGCGAGCGCTTCGGGCGCCGTGCGCCAGGGCGGGATCGAAGGGCTCCAGCGCGGCGACGGTCCGCTGGCCTTGCGCCCGGCCGCGTTCACCGAGGGCCGCGGCCAGCGGTGCCAGTGCCTGCTGGCGCGCGCGGATGTCGGCCTGCAACGCCAGCATGCCGGGGTGGATGAGCTGGCCTCGCGCGTCGAACCACCGCGCTGCCTCGGGGGCATTGGCGGGCAGATCGGGCAGGCGCTGGAACAGGGCCAGCAGCGACGACGGCTCTGGCGCTGAAGCGGCTTCAGCAGCGTGCGCGGGCGGTGCGATCACCAGGCTGAGTGCGCCCAGGCAGGCGACCAGGGTCGTTCCGAGGCAGTGGCGCCAGGCGGCTGAGTGGTGAGGAATTATGGCGGCTCCGAGGGGCAGGTTGAGGCTGCCGGCATCGTGCCCAGCGCGTGCTGGCGCCGCATCGCCCGAACGGGCCATCACGCGATGGCCCGCGGTTCAGTCCCTGATCGGTGCTCAGCTGCCGTGCAGTCGTGAGATTAGGAAAGCGCCCGTCACCGATGCCGGGTCACGCGCGATCTGCTCAGGCGTGCCCTGCGCGACGACTCTTCCGCCGTCGCGCCCGGCGCCCGGGCCCATGTCGATGATCCAGTCGGCGCTTGCGATGACGTCAAGGTTGTGTTCGATGACGATGACACTCGAGCCGTCCTCCACCATGCCGTCCAGCAACGTGATCAGCGTGGCGACGTCGGACATGTGGAGTCCCGTGGTGGGTTCGTCCAGGACGTAGGTCTGGCTGCCGCGGTGCAGTTCGGTCGCCAGCTTGATGCGCTGGCGTTCCCCACCCGACAGCGTGCTGAGCGGCTGGCCGAGTGCGAGATAGCCCAGCCCGACTTCGACGACGCGCTGCAGCGGACTGCACACCGCAGGCTGATCGATGAAGAATGCCGCCGCGTTCTCCGCCGTCAGCTTCAACACCTCGTCGATCGCCATGCCGTGGTACCTGAGCTTCAGGACGTCTTCGCGGAAACGCCGGCCATGGCAGGTTTCGCAGACGGTGGTGATCGAATCCATGAACCCGAGATCGAGCGTGACTTCGCCGAGGCCTCGGCACGTCGGGCAGCCCCCGGTCGAGTTGGCGCTGAACAGCGACGCGCTGACCTTGTTTTCGCTGGCGAACAGGTCGCGGATGGCATCGAGTACACCGGTGTAGGTCGCCATGTTCGAGCGGGTCGAGCCGACCAGTGCGCCTTGGTCGACGCAAACGATGTCGGGGTGCTGAGGCACGAGCACCCCGTTGACCAAGCTGCTCTTGCCTGACCCGGCGACGCCGGTGACGACGGTCAACACGCCGCGCGGGATGTCGACGTCGACCGACGCGAGGTTGTGCCGCGTTGCGCCGCGAATGCGAAAGGCACCGGCGGGTTTGCGGACAGCGGTCTTGAGCCTCGCGCCGCTGCGCAGGAAACGGCCGGTCAAGGTCGCCGCTTCGGCGAGCGCGCAAACCGATCCCTCGAACACCACCGTGCCGCCGTGAGTGCCAGCGCCCGGTCCCATGTCGACGACATGGTCGGCGATCGCAATGACATCGGGGTCGTGCTCGACGACGAGCACGGTGTTGCCCTTGTCGCGCAGCCCGACGATGAGGCCGTTCAGCTGGTGCACGTCGCGCGGGTGCAGGCCGATGCTCGGTTCATCCAGGATGTAGGTCATGTCGGACAAACTGCTTGCGAGGTGGCGAACCATCTTCACGCGCTGCGACTCGCCGCCCGACAGCGTTGGCGTCGGCCGGTCGAGGCTCAGGTATCCGAGGCCGATCGCCACGAGGCTCTCGAGATGTGCGGCGATGGCTGTGACGATGGTCGCGGCGCGCGCGTCGTCGATGGCCCGAACGAGGGGAAGCAGATCCAGGATCGGCAGCGCGGCCAACTCGCCGACGTGGCGGCCATCGATCTTTGCGCCCAAGACCGTCGGGTTGAGGCGATAGCCCTTGCACGTCGGGCACGTGCCGCGGTGGACGACCCGCGCAACCGCATCGCGCTCATGCGGCTTCAGCTGGTCGGCGGACTTTTGCAGGTACGCGCGCGTGAAGCGGTCGACCACCCCTTCATATCTGGCACTCTTGTACCAATCGGCGGGCGGCTCCTTGAGGGCCATCGGCGCTTGATGCATCAACAGGCGCAACTCTGCCCGGGTGTAGCGCCCGAGCGGCTTGTCGTTGTCGAACAGCCCGGACGCCACATAGCGCTTCCAACGGGCGCTACCGACGTCAAAGCCGTGGAACGTGAGCGCCCCTTGATTCAGTGACCGGCTTCGATCGATCAACTTTTCTTCGTCGACCGCGACGACTGCCCCCAGCCCGAGGCAGGTGGGGCACATGCCCTGCGGATGGTTGAACGAGAACACCGAGGATTCGCCGACGCTTGGAAGCGCGATGCGCGAGAACAGCAGGCGCAGCAGCGCATAGATGTCGGTCGCGGTTCCTACGGTCGAACGGGGATTGCCGCCGAGTCGCTTCTGGTCGACGATGATCGCCGGCGACAGGTTTTCAAGCGCGTCTACGTCGGGCTGGCCGTAGTGCGGCAAGCGGTTGCGCACGAATGCCGGAAAGGTCTCGTTCAGTTGGCGCTGCGATTCCGCAGCGATCGTGTCGAACACGAGGGACGACTTGCCCGAGCCCGAAACTCCCGTAAACACGGTGATCAGCTTCTTCGGAATCTCGACGCTGACATTGCGCAAGTTGTTTTCGCGTGCGCGCACGACCCGTATGACGCCGTGAAGACTGCGAATAGAAGACTCTGGATCGATCTGGCTCATTGAGTTGCTGGGCAGCCTGTTGCGTTGCCCATCCCAAACCAGGCTGCGCTGCATCGCGGGAACTTATTCAGCGTCGCCTAAGGCTGTTTCCGTGGTGTTGGAGCTGTCCGTCGAGGCATCGCCCGTGCCGCCAATTCACTTACTGGACCGGCGTCAAGCGACCCTTAGCTTACGAACCAACCGCGCCTTGAAATGATCCAGTTAGTGGCAATTTCATGGCGCCAGTGCTTGCGCACGTTGGGTGCGAACCGTCTCTAAGCCTGGCTCAACAAGAACCTTCGCATGCGCCTCAGCGCTTTGCCTATTTCGCCGGCATCGATAACGCCGTATCCGAAGGCCAATGCCGAGGAATGGCCGGGCAACATCGCATAGTCGGCGGTCGATTGCGCACCCGGTGCGTAACGGCGCATCGCATCGATAATCACCGCTGTTTGCCGTGGGCGCCTGATGCGCGCAGCCAGGTGCAGCCCGGCTTCCGACGGGATCGCATGCAGCCATTCGCCCAGCTCACGCTGAAGGCCACCCAGCAGGGCTTCCCGCCTTAACGCATAGATGGGCCGCACGCGCCGCACGTGACGCGCCAAGTGTCCGTCCCGGATGAATGTTGCCAGGGTGGCCTGCGTGATCGTGTCGCAGTGCGAGTCGGCGCAATGCTTGACGCTGACCAGCGCATCCCGTGCCCATGGAGGCATCACCACGAAGCCCTTGCGCAACGAGGGGAACATGCTCTTTGAAAACGTGCCGATGTAGAACACCAAGCCATCGCGGTCCAGGGTCTGCAATGCGTCCAGGGGCCTTGAGCCGAAGCGGAACTCACCGTCATAGTCGTCTTCGAGTACGACGGCCTGCCACTTTCGCGCAAATGCCAGCAGCGCCTTGCGCCGGCGCAAGGACAACGCGGCGCCGGTCGGAGCCTGGTGTGAAGGCGTGACGCTGATCACTCGCACGTCGTCAGGCAGTTGGTCGACACACATGCCTTCATCGTCAACGGGTATCGGCACCAACTCTGCCCCCGCGGCGATAAAGGCGGCGCGCAGCGGCGGATAGCCGGGCTCCTCGACGGCGACCTTGGTCTGGCCCGGCGTCACGAGCAAACGTGCAAGCAAGTCGAAGGCCTGCTGGGCGCCCGAGGTGACCAGCACGTCTCCCGCCGTGCAAGCCACTGCGCGCGCAAATGCGACATGCTGTGCGATCGCTTCACGCAGCTCGGGCAAGCCGTCGGACGGCGGATAGCTGAAACGAACGCGCGACCATGCCCGCAGCGACTGAGCGGTGAGGCGGCGCCATGCCTCGTGCGGGAAGTGGCGGTGGTCCGGCAAGCCAAGTCGGAAAGACTGCTCGGGAAGGTCGCGCGCCGGCTCCGGCTGCAAAAGCGGCGAGCGCCACAAAGGATTCAATCGCATCTTCTCCAAGGTCGGGCTGCCGGCGCGCGGCAGGTTCACGCCGCGGCGTGCCGCAACCTCGGCCACAACGGCCCTCGCACCGGCCCGTGGCTGCAGGTAGCCCTCCGCGATCAGGCGGTCGTAGGCTGCAACGACGGTGTTCCGGCTCACGCCCAGCGCTTGAGCTGCCGAGCGGGTCGAGGGAAGTCGAGCGCCGGCGGCCAGGCGGCCGTCGAGCACGGCCGCGCGCAACTGCTGATGCAGTGTCTCCATGAGCGCCCCGCCACGCATCGGCAAGGACAGATCAAACGGAAAAACTGGCTCCATGAATTCACCTCAAAGTGGCCCAACCTAAGGTCCAGTGCCTGCGTAGTATTGCGCCGTCGAGCGGCGAAAAACCACGGGTCGCAGCCCTCAATCCAGTTCCTTGCGATCGGGCCTGCCGTTCAACCCACACTGTCTTCAACAAGGAGCCGACATGCCCATCCTGAACGTCAAAGTGTGCGCGACCAAGTCGCCCGCACTCAGCCAGCAAATCAACGAAACGCTGCTGGAGCTGACCAGCCGGATCTTGAAGAAGAACCGCCTGCTCACGGCAGTCACGATCGACTTCGTGGACCCGCGGGACTGGTTTGTCGGCGGAACCTCGCTGGCCGAACTGGGCAAGCGCAGCATCTACTTCGACGTGAAGGTGGTCGACGAGACCAACACCAAGGCGGAAAAGGCGCAGTACATCGCCGAAGCATTCGAGGCCTTCTCGAGACTGCTGGGCGAATTGCACGAGGAAAGCTATATCTACGTGCAAGACGTGCGCGCTGCCGCCTACGGCTTCGGCGGCAAGACCCAGGAGTTTCGCCATCAGCACCCGCAGGGCTGACCGAACCGGGGTGCATGACACCACTTCAACGGAGCAACCCTCATGTCGACGATCGATCATGTCGTGGCCGCAGCACTCGAACGCAGCGGCCTGCCGGACTGGATGCCCGAGGGCGAAGGCAAGTGGTCGCTGCCGATCGCCTTCCTGCCCGAGGGTGCGGGTTGGGTGGAATTGATGCGCCTGCGGCCCGGCGTGCGAGTGGGCCTGCATCGCCACAGCGGCGAGGTCCACGCGCTGAACCTGCAAGGGTCTCGCCGGCTGAACACCGGCCAGGTCGTCGGTCCCGGCGGCTATGTGTTTGAGCCTGCGGGTAACACTGACTGGTGGCAAGCCCAGGGCGCAGAAGACCTGATCGTGCACGTTGTCGTGAAGGGCGCAGTCGAGTACCTGGGGCCCCATCGCAGCGTGACCGCGCGCATCACGACCGAGGATCGCATCTTCGACTACCGGCAGTACTGTTCTGCGATGGGCATCCCAGCGCGTGACCTGCAATTGCCGGACGACGGGGCCGCGATGGGCACCGGTGCAGACGATGAATCCCTGCGGTGATGGCCGATGTCGGACGCCTCGGGCCACGCCAGTCCCGCCCAAGGGCGATCAGGGCAGGCGCCCCAACTCCTTCAGCAGCTTCTCGCGCGCCGCTGGATCGTTCACAGCCTCCGCCAGCCGGTTGAAGAACACCGCGCGGCTGTCCGTCCCGGCGGCCGCGCGCTTGACCAATACCTTGGCGATGGGCCCGACGTGCTGGGCCAGCAGGGGCACGGCTTTGCCCATCACCGCATCGTTCAGCGGCCCGCCGATCAGCGTGCCGCCCGCCGAGCCGGCTGAGCCCTTGGAGCCGACGCTCGGCAGCGCACCGCTCGTGCCGCCCGCCGTGCGGCCGGTGCCGCCGGTGATCAGGCTGGCCTGGCCGAGGAAGACGTCCCGGGCACGCGGATCGCTGACCTGCTCGGCGAGCTTGCTGTAGAGCTCGTTGATGTCGGTGCACTCGCGCGCCGCGCGGCGCACGAGCACGCTGGCGAGCGGGCCGACCAGCCGGGCCAGCGTCTGCTCGGCCTGGGTGAGCTGGGCCTTGTCCCAGTGCGTGGGCGGCGGCGCGCCGCTGGAGCCACCGGCGGTGGTGGGCGGCGCGACGGTGGGTGGCGCAATCGTGGTCGAAAGGGGCGGCCGGGCGGGGCGCGGCGGCGCCATCATCAGCGTGCGTTCCCAGGCGGTGTCGTCGATCCCGCGGCCGGCGCCGTCGATCAGGGCCTGCTTGAACTCGTCGGTGTCGGCGAAGCGGTCGGCCGGGCGCTTGGACAGCGCGCGGCCGACGATGGCATCGAACCAGCCGGGACGCTCGGCGCCGTCCACCATCGAGGGCTGCATAGCGTCCTCGTTGACGACCTTGTACATGAGGGCCTCGGTCGTGCCGGCAAAGGGCGCGCGGCCGGTCAGCAGCTGGTAGAGCACGACGCCGGCGCCGTAGATATCGACGCGCCGGTCCATCGGTTTGCCAAGGAACTGCTCGGGCGCCATGTGGCTGGGCGTGCCCACCATGTAGTGGGTCTGCGTGAGGCTTTGCGACTCGATGCGCGCGATGCCGAAGTCGGCCACCTTGAGCCGGCCGTTGGCCATCATGATGATGTTGCTGGGCTTGACGTCGCGGTGCCAGACGCCGTGATGGTGCGCATGGCCCAGCGCATCGAGCAGCTGGCTCATGATGCCGGGGATGTCGCTGTCGGTGAAGCGCACCTTGGCGCTCAGATAGCTCGCTAGCGACCGACCTTCGACGAACTCCATCGCGATATAGGCGCAATGCTCTGCGCGGCCGAAGTCGTAGACGGCGACGATGCCCGGGTGGCCGAGGCGCCCAGCAGCCTGGGCCTCATTGCGGAAGCGCGAGGCCGGCGCGCCGGGGCTGTCGTCCTCGGCATCGATCTGCTGGCGAATGGTCTTGAGCGCGACGGTGCGCTGGATGTCGGGGTCGAAGCCTTTGTAGACGACGCCCATCGCGCCTTCACCGAGGACTTCGGTGATGCGGTATTTGCCGAGCTGCGTTGGATGCTTTTTGTCGCTCATGCCGTTGCGTAGGGTGTTCCCAAGCGGCTGCCGTGGAACCGGCTTTGCCGGGCCACCAGCAGCGCCCCTTGAGGGGCCGGCGAAGCCGGTAGGGGTGGTCTCATTCCAGGAGTTTCATGGCCTGCACGACGCTGGCGCGCATGCGTGAGAAGGAGTCGGACAGCGTGGCGATCTCGTCGCGGCCACTGGCCTTGAACTCGGGCGCGTCCAGGTCGCCCTGGCTGACGCGGTCGGCCAGCGCGGACAGGCGGGTGACGGGGCGGACGACGAGCATCCACACCATCAGGTTCAGCACGATGCCGACGACGACGAACACGCCGATCAGTGACGAGATGAAGAGCTTGAAGACGTTGTCGGCGCGCTGCAGCGGCACGCCCAGCGGCACCGACACGATCTGTGCGCCGATGACTTCGTTGAGGTTCCAGCCGAAGCCGTTGGCCGGGCCGTACTTGGCCACCATGGTGGCCGGCGCGGCGTCCACGCTGCTGTGGCAGGCCAGGCAGGCGGGGTCGGTGATGCGCAGCGGGCGGGCGATGTAGAGCGACGGGCCGGCCGGCGTGTCGCGCGTGCCGACGGTTTCCTTCAGGTCGGCTGCGCTTCTGAATTGACCCACGATGTCGGCCTCCCAGCTGGTGGCACGGTCGCGCGGGTTGGTGGGGTTCAGCGTCGCCTCCTTGTAGGCGAACTCGGGGTGCTTGGCCAGCAGCGTGCCCAGCACCTCCGTGGCGGAGTAGCTGGGCACCGTTTGCGGCAGGAACTCGTTGGCCATCTGCGAGGCCAGCAGCGGTTTGATCTGCGTGTTGGTGTAGGCGCGCACGGCCAGCGCCTTCTCCATCAGCATGCGGGCGCTGCCGACGACCTCCTGCTGGGCGTTGTCCTGCAGCAGCTGGCGGGCGATGTAGCCGCTCACGGCGATGCCCAGGCTCATGACCAGCAGGTAAACGAGATTGAATTTGACGAGCAGTTTCATGGCGGCCTCGTAGGGGCAGCAATGGTAGTGCCGGCCGGCGCGACCCGCCCTTCGTGAATGCTCCCGTGGCGCGGCGTGCAGAGGTCAAAAAAAGGGCGCCCGACCGAAGCCGGGCGCCCTGAAGCGGTGCGTGAGTTCAGCACTCAACGCAGCTTCACCAGCCCGTTGAGCACTTGGTCCAGACCGCCGAACACGGAGATCTTGTCGATGCGCTCGGCCACGCGTTCCAGCGTTTCCAGCTCCTTCAGGCGCAAGGCGACGGGGTTGTCCTCCATCACCTTGGCCGTGTTGAGCAGGGAGCGCGTCGCTGCGGTTTCCTCACGGCGACGGATCACGTTCGCCTCGGCGGCTTTTCCGGCCTCCACCACCTGGGCGAGGATGGTTTTCATCTCGCCCGGCAGCACGATGTCCTTCACGCCCACGCCGTCCAGCTGCAGGCCGTAGCCGGCCAGCTTGGCAGTGACCTGGGCGGTCACGACTTCGTCGATGACCGACTTGTTCTCCAGCAGCTCGTCCAGCGTGCGCGTGCCCACTGCGGCGCGCAGGCCGAACTGCAGCTCGCGGTAGAGGTGATCGGCCGGCTTGGCCAGTTGCTCGAACGCGCGCAGCACATCGGTGAAGCGCCAGGTGGCCGAGAGGTTCAGCCGCAGCGAGACCTTGTCGCGCGTCAGGATCTCCTGGCCCGTCACCTCCAGCGCCTGCAGCCGCAGGTCCACCAGCTCCACGGTCACGTTGCGGTTGAACTTCCAGAACGCGTAGGAACCCGCGGCCAGCAGCCGCTCCACCTTGCCGTCCACGCGCAGCAGGCCGGCGCCGGTTGCCGGCACCTCCACCTGCAGCACGCCAGCCAGGCCGGTCAGCGCGCGCGGGCGCAGTTGCGGCTGAGTCAGTCGCGCAGCCAGGGCGGCCGGCAGCTCGGCGGACGCGCGCAGGTCAATCAACTCGACCTGCACGTCCACCAGGCCACGCCAGTACAGGCGCCGCGTGGCGGGCGGCAGCACCTCGACGAGCACGCCGTTCTCGGTGCGCAGACCCGCCTCGTGCTCATTGAGCTCGACGCGCAGGAACTCCGCCTCGACAACCTCAGGCTCCTTGGCCATCAGGTAGTCGGTCAACGGATGCACGAAGGCCGGTTGGCTGATCGCGAACAGCTCGACCTTCAGCGCGTCCATGCCGGCGAACAGCCAGTGCGTGCCCGGTTGCAGCACGCGTTCGAAGTCGCCATTGCGCAGCAGGATGCCGCGCTCGTTCTTCTTCACAGTGACACGCTTGATCGTCATGGTGTTCTCCTTGTTGTGACGCGTGTTGAGGAAATGCAGACGCAGCCCTGCCGCAAAGCAAGGATGCGCTGCGCGCGGAGGGGCTGCGCCTGCATTTCCATAGGGGTGCCGTTACAGCAACCCGTGCGGACGTCGGATGCCAGGGCCTGGCGCCACGGTGCGCGTTGAACGCCTCCTCACTTGAAGGCGCTCGCGGCTGGCCGTGGCAGCAGGGCCCCGCTTGCCCGGCGCGCGAGCGCGGGCCGCTGATGCGCGATCTGGCCGGAGCCAGGGCGCACGTTCGGCGGGGTGGTCTTGCGACCGGTTTTGGATTGGCGTGAAAGGCCAAGCTTGGAGCGGGAGTCGAACCCGCGACAGACGAATGATTAGTTCGTTGCTCTACCCGACTGAGCTATCCAGTGGTCGTGAAGTTGGGAATTGAACCCAAGGCCTTGCGGCCCAACCTTGCCTCACGGGCTACCCGTCGATTCCGGCAGGCGCGGCATACGTCGAAACGACGGGCGGACCCGGTCTCGGCGCACCGGCGGGGCTTGGGAACCCCGACCTGTGAGCGCTCTGCTTTCCTCGGCAGATTCGTGGTCGCCTCAACTGAGGCGAGATCCTCTCGGCAGGCGCGCAGCCAGCCAGTCGTGCACGTCCGCGCGGATGTGCCTGCCCTTCAAGATGAAGTCCTCGAAGCGGCTCGGCACAAAGGGCGCGAACAGCAGCGGCATGCGGGCCTCGTCCGGCGTGCGGTCGGCCTTGAGCGAATTGCAGACGCGGCAGGCCGCGACCGTGTTCATCCAGCTCAAGGGCCCACCCCGGCTGGCGGGCGCGATGTGGTCGATGGTCAGCACGCGCGCGTCGAGCACCACGCCGCAATAGGCGCAGGTGCAGCGGTCACGCTTGATGACCTTGGCCTTGCCGTAGACCGGCGTGATGTCGAAGAGGTTGAGCCTCGACGCGCCGCGCAGGGCCACGATGGCAGGAACGGCCAGCACCGACTGGCGGCCGGTGGTGGCATTGAAACCGCCACGCAACACGGCCAGCGGGCGCTCGCCGGCCGACCACACGACGGCATCGGTGGCGACGAGCGTGGCGGCGTGTTCGACCGAGACCCAGGCCTGCGGGAGGCCGGTGATGTCCAACTGCAAAACGTCGTGCATGGTGGCCTCCTTTCTTTGGGCTTGGCACGGTTGAGGGGGGCGGTCGATCAACGTTGGTAGTGATCGCGGTTCACGCCGTCGAAAACAGCCACTGTGCAGGCAGCAGCGCTTGAAACGACCTCCGCGAGCCGCAGGGGCAAGGATCGCTCCTGCCGAGCTTTTCGATCAGCTCCTTGTAGCCATGCACCATGCGGTCACCGCGCTTGACCTGCGTTTCAGACGGGAAGCCCTTGCGGCGCTTGCTCATGGTTTCGAAAGCTGTGGGTGGTGTGCTTCTTCATGACGTTCTCCTGGTGAAGGCAATGGCGCCGCCAGCGGGTTTCGATCCCGCGACCTCCGGTTCGACAGACCGGCGCTCTCCCAGCTGAGCTATGGCGACATGGGTAAAGACAGAAAGGTTGTCGGTCACGGGTTCCGACGCCGCCCAATCGTTGCGGCCGGTTTGCGCCTCTCGGGGCGTGAGCTCAACGAGAGGCTTCTGGGTAAAAAGGAGTGGTACCCCGTGCGGGAGTTGAACCCGCCTCTTCGGCTTGAAGGGCCGAGGACCTCACCGGAAGTCCAACGGGGCATTGCTGTTGATTGGCGCCTTGTGAACGACTCGAACGTCCGACCTCCGGTTTCGTAGACCGGCGCTCTCACTCCACTGAGCTAACAAGGCAAAGGAAAAACCATCTCGGCTGTGTCCACACGCGACGCGACTGGTTTGCGCAAACCAGCAATGCGTCGCTGCACGCGACAGGCGGCCGCCCGAGCGCACATGCACACCGGGCCGGCCGATGCTTGTGCGTGGGCACACCCGAGATGGGGCAGGGCAGCCGAGGACGAGCCTCGGCGCCTGCCAGTGTTGAGTGCCGCGCCGATGTGGTCGGCGGGCACTCGATGCGAGTTGTGAAAGAGCTGGCGCTGCGCGTGCGCAGCGGCGCCAGGGCAGCCCCGGCACGGTGTTCGGTTGAAAAGCGAAAAAACAAAAGGCCCGGTTCCTTGCGGATACCGGGCCTCAGAAGAGCGTGGAAGGGCGGCGTCAGCCGGGACCTTCTCCCGATGTGTGGGTGTCATCACGATCACGACCGCAGTCGTGGGCATAGGCGACCTGGGGTTGCGAGCCCTCTGCTTTCGGTCCCTCGACCAGCGCCATCCAGGCGCCATCGCGCCGGCTCGTTGAGCCGGGGTATGCGATGACGTTGAAAAGGTGGCGGTTCATGGCGAGGTACGAAAGCGGTTCGGTCGGGTTGGGGTTGTTGGGTTGCCCAACGGCGTTGAGCGAATCCCTGCATTGTGAAAACTGTTCACGCCTTGGTCAAGCGCGGCGTGCCACCTAGAATGCGTGTGAAGTGTTTTAACAACACTAAGCCCCCACCTCTGCAGCGTGTCCAGCCCCGCCACCATCCGCCGTCTCAACGCCCTGGCGCTCTTCCAGACCTTCGTCGAAGAGCGCATCACTGCGGGCGATCCGCCCAAGGGCCTGGAGGCCGCGTGGGCAGCGCGCATCGATGTCAGCGGCGCGACGTGGTCCATGGCCAAGAGCGGCGCCCGGCCCCTCGGCGACAAGCTGGCGCGCCAGATCGAGCACCACTGCGACAGGCCCGCCGGCTGGCTCGACGAGGAGCGCGAGCCTACGGGCCTGACGCCCGCCGAGCAGCAGTTCCTGGCGCTGGCGCTGAAGACCTATCGCGGGACCAACAGCGATGGGCGCAAGAAGCTCAGGCAATCCCTGAAGGCCTTCGGCAGCGGCGCTTAGGCCGCTGCCGGCCGGTTCACTTCGCGGCCGCGGCCTTCTTGTCGAAATCCCCCGCCCACGACCAGTTGGCCTTGGCTGGGTCTATCCAGCGTTTGATCGCCGCATTCACCTCGCCAAGCGTCAGCGCCTCGCCGCGTGCGTCGAGGTCGGCGTTCCACTTGAACTGGCGGCCGAGTTCCAGGTGGCCGGCGATGGCGCCTGCCACGGCGCTGTCATCGCTGCGCCAGGTGTCGCTCTGGGCCTTCATCGCGCGCTTGGCGGTGTCCAGCTCGGCCTGTGTGATGCCGTCGCGCACGAAGCGGGCGAGTTCGTCGTTCAGCGCCGCCTCGACGCGGGCGCGGTTCTCGGGCGCGAAGATGGCGGCCACGCCGAGCTGTGCGTTGGGTTCGAAGCTGGAGGCGTTCAACCAGGCGCCAGCGCCGTAGGACACGCCTTCCTTCTGGCGCAGCCGCGTCAGCAGTCGCGAATCGAAGCCGCTGGCGCCCAGCACATGGGCGGCGATGCGCAGCGCCGCGTGGTCGGCGTGGTCGTCGTTCATCGGCAGCAGCAGGCCGCCGAAGACCATGGCGTTGGCCTTGTCCTTCAGCGTCTCGTTGAGCTTGAGGCTTTGCACGGCGGGCAGCGGCTGCGGCAGGCGGGCGTAGGCCTGCGGTGCCGTCCAGTTGCCGAACAGGCGCTCGACCAGCGGCTTGACCTCGGCGGGGTCGAAATCTCCCACCAGCACCAGCTCACCATGCGAGGCGCCAAGCAGCTCGCGGTGGAAGATCTGCAGCTTCTCCGGTGTCACCGTTTTCAGCGACGCGATGTAGTCGGGGAAGCTGGCGAAGTAGCGCGGGTCATCGGTCGGATAGGCCGCAGCCAGCGCGCGCTGCAAGGCTTGCGAGGCCACGGCCTGCGGCTGCTGGGCGGCCTCTTCCGCGCCGGCGATCTGCTGGCGCACCAGCTGCTCGACCTCGGTGGGCGGGAAGCTCGGTTCTTTCAGCACCTCGGCCATCAGCGCGAGGGCCTCGGCCAGCTGCGGGCGGCGGCTGCTCAGCGTGGCATTCGTGCCGCCGGTGGCGCTGCTGTTGACGGCCAGGCGGCTCTTGAGCTTGTCGAAGCTGTCGGCGATCTGCGCCCGCGTGTGCTGTTTGCTGCCCAGCTGCAGCGCCTCGCCGATGAGGTTGGCCTCGGTGCGCTTGCCGCGCAGGCTGTCCACGCTGCCGTAGTGAAGTTTGAGCGCGATGTCCACCGTCTCGCCGCGCGAGCGCTTCGGCAGCAGTGCCACACGCAGGCCGTTGGAGAGCTGAAAGCGCTGGGTGCGGCGGTCGATGTTGGCGGGGCTGGTGTCGAACACCTCACCGGCCGCGACGGCGGCCTTGGGCACGTAGCCCTTCAGCGCGTCGGCCGCAGCCATGGGCAGGGCCAGCGGCGTGCGCTCGGGCGCGGCCGTGGCGTAGAGGCGGCCCAGCGTGCGGTTGCTGGGCAGCAGCCATTGGCGCAGCGTCGCGTTGACGCTGTCCACCGTGGCAGCCTCAATGCGATTGCGCAGCAGGAACAGCAGGCGCCAGTCGCCGGCCGCGATGGTCTCGGACAGCGTCACGCACAGCTGCTGCGGGCTGGCCATCAGCTCGTCGAAATTCTTGGCCCACTGGGCCTGGGCGCGCTGCAGTTCCACGGTGGTGATGGGCTCCTTGGCGAGGCTCTCGACGGTGTCGGCCAGCAGCGCTTGAGCGCGGTCCACGTCGTTGTCGGACTTCAGCACCAGGCCGAAGTTGAGCAGGCCCGGCTCGGCGTTGCGGCCCGACCAGCCAAAGGTCTGGGCCGCGAGGCCGGGCTCCACGGCGCGCTTGTGCAGGCGGCCGCTAGGCGTGTCGGCCAGCGCCGTGACGGCGACCTCGAAGGCCGCGAAATCGGGGTGGGTCAGCGGCGGGATGTGATAGCTCGCAAACACACCCTGCATGGCGCTGACGCGGCGCACCGTCACCAGGCGCTCACCCTCCTGCACGGGCTCGACGGTGTAGGTCGGCGGCAGCAGGCGCGCGGGCTTGGGCAGGGCGCCGAACACGCGCGCGATCTCAGCCAAGGTGCGCTTGGCGTCAAACGCGCCGGCAACGATCAGCGTCGCGTTGTCGGGCTGGTAGTGGCGCTTGTAGAAGGCCTGCAGGCTGGGGATGTCGACATGCTCCACGTCGGAGCGCGCGCCGATGGTGCTGCGGCCGTAGGCGTGCCACTGGTAGGCCGCGGCCTGGGTGCGCTGGATGAGGATGCCGAGGGCGTTGTTCTCGCCGGCCTCCATCTCGTTGCGCACCACGCTCATCTCGGTGTCGAGGTCGCTCTTCAACACCTTGGAGCCGGTCATGCGGTCGGCCTCCATCGCCAACGCCCAGCTCAGCTGCGCGGGGTCGGCGGGGAAGGTCTCGAAGTAGTTGGTGCGGTCGGCATTGGTCGAGCCGTTGAACTGCATGCCCCGCTTGGACAGCTCGGCGCCGACGTTGGCGAACTTGGCGGTCGTCTTGAAGACCAGATGCTCAAGCAGGTGGGCCATGCCGGTTTCGCCGTTGCCCTCGTGGCGGCTGCCGACGCGGTAGGTCACGTTGACGGTGACGGTGGGCTTGGTGGCGTCGGGGATCAGCAGCACCTGCAGGCCGTTGGCCAGGCGGTACTCGCTGACGCCTTCGGCTTCGCGCACCGGCGCAGGCGATCCGGCGGGCGCGGCCACGGCCAGTAGCGGCAGCAAGAGGGCGATGGCGGCAAGGCGGGGCGGCAGACGCATGGTGAGGAGGCCAAGTCAGAAGTGGCGCCAGCATAGCGACGGGTCATCGCTTGAAGCCGGACGTCATGCCCCGCGCCTTGCCGCCGGCTGTCGTGGCGCGACAGCCCTGCGTCAGCGCCTGCAGGCGTCTCGCGCCATACTGCCCCCCATGCGCATCCTGCTTGTCGAAGACGACGAACAACTGGTCGAAACCACCGCTCGGGCGCTGCGTTCGCAGGGCTGGGTCGTGGACTGCACGGCCCGCGGCGAGCCCGTGCCGCGCTCGTTGAAGGAAGACGCCTACGACCTGCTCATCCTCGACATCGGCCTGGCCGGCATCGACGGCTTTGAGACGCTGCGCCGCGTGCGAGCCGAAGGTCTGCCCGTGCCGGTGCTCATCCTGACCGCGCGTGACGCCGTCGAGGACCGTGTGCGCGGCCTGGAGGGCGGGGCCGACGACTACCTCGTCAAGCCCTTCGCGCTGACCGAACTCGTCGCCCGTGCCCGCGCCCTCGTGCGCCGCAGCCAGGCGCGCACCAGCAACCAGTTGCAGCTCGCCCGCCTGCGCATCGACCAGGAGGCGCGCCGCGCCTACATCGAGGAAGAGCCGCTGGCGCTCTCCGCCCGCGAGTGGGACGTGCTCGGCTTCCTGATGGCGCGTGCCGGCAAGGTCGTGCCCAAGGAGCACATCGCGCTGGCCAGCAATGCCTGGGACCAGGGCGTCAGCGACAACGCCATCGAGGTCTGCCTGTCGCGCCTGCGCGCCAAGATCGAGCCGGGCGGCGTGCAGCTGCGCACGGTGCGCGGGCTCGGCTATCTGCTCGAAGAGATAGGTTGAAATGGCGCCCCTCGCCCAGCCTCGCACCGCTGTACGCGGGCGATTCTGGCCGGCCCCCCGAGGGGGCGCCGATGCTTGCGGCATCGGGCCGCAAGCACATCGGCTACCGGGCCGGCTTGGGAGCGGCCCGGCGCTCGGCCCCAAAGCCCAACGTTTTGACCCCGTAGGCAACTGAGCGTGGCTGAAGGCTCGCGCTCCAGCCTGCAGCGCCGGCTGTTCGGCTGGCTGATGCTGCCGCTGCTGGTGGTGCTGCCGGTGCTGGGCATGGCGCTCTACCAGCAGGTGCAGAGCAGCGCCCAGAGCTGGCTGGACGAAGGCCTGGAAGACACCGCGCTGACGCTGGTCGGCCAGATCGACCTGCGCAGCGGCGAGCCGCGCATCGACATCAGCGCCACCATGGACCGCGCGCTGCGCTTCGACCGCCAGGACGACGTCTTCTACCTCGTGCTGGGCCCGCGCGGCGAGGTGATGCAGGGCGATGCCGGCCTGACCGAGCTGCAGCCCCGGCCCAAGCCGCAGCCGGCGGGCAGCGCCCATTACGGCGATGTGCGCCTGCGTGGCCGCGAGCTGCGCCTGGTGCAGCTGGGCCGGGATTGCGGCAACGGCGGCGGCGGCATCTGCCAGGTGCTGGTGGCCGAGACGCTGCACAAGCGCGACGCGTTGCAGCGCGAGATCGCCACCTATGTCGCGCTGAACGGCCTCACGCTGGCCTTGCTGCTGGCGCTGGCCGGCTGGTGGGCGGTGCGCCAGGGGCTGACGCCGCTGACTGGCCTGAGCGCCGAGCTGGAGCGCCGCGACCTGCATCGCCTCACGCCGCTGACGGCGCGCCTGCCGCGTGAGCTGGTGCCGCTGCAGGCGGCCTTCAACCGCCTGTTCGAGCGACTGGACCGCGCGGCCGGCGCGCAGCGCGAGTTCCTGGCCGACGCGGCCCACCAGCTGCGCACGCCGCTGACCTCGCTGCAGACCGAGATCGAGCTGGCCATGCTGGAGCCGCACGACCAACGCATGGAGCCACTGCTGGAGCGGCTGCGCCAGCGCGTCGTGCGCAGCGCGCGCCTGGCCCAGCAGCTGCTGTCGCTGGCCCGCGCGGAGGACCGCAGCGTCGATGTCGGCTTTGCGCTCGACCTGCGCGACATCGCCACCGAAAGCGGCCAGGACTGGGCACACCGCGCGCTGCCCTCAGGCGTGGACCTCGGCTTCGAACTCGCCGAGGCGCGGTGCCTGGGCCACTCCTTCCTGCTGCGCGAGCTGCTGGAGAACCTCATCCACAACGCTGTCAGCTATGCCGGCGCCGGTGCGCGCATCACGGTGCGCTGCGGCGCTTCGGCCGATGGGCCCTGGCTGGAAGTCGAGGACAACGGCCCCGGCATCCCGCTGGCGGAGCGGGCTGCGGCGATGCTGCGCTTTCGCCGCGGCGGCAAGGCCGCCGGCACGGGCAGCGGCCTGGGCCTGGCCATCGCGGCCGACATCGCGGCGCGCCACGGCGGCCGACTCGAGTTGCTGGACGCCCACGGCGGCCCGGGTCAGACCGGCCTGAGAGCGCGGCTCAGCCTGCCGCCGGTGCCGCCGGATCCAGCCCCAGCTGCTTGAACTGGCTCATGGCCACGACAACGCGCCGCCCCGGCGTCGCCGGCACCTCGTGCATCGTCACGCTGGGAAACACGATCAGCGTGGCCGGCCTCGGCTGGTAGGCGCTGGTCTTGGAGAACACCGGCGGCGCGCAGCCTGCTTCAGCTTCCAGGTAGACGACGCAGCTCAGGTCGGCCGGCCAATGGGTTGTGCGGCGCCGTGTAGTCGGCCTGTTCGTAGATGGCGCCCCAGCAGTGCGTGACGAGCAGGTCCAGGCCCAGCGAGTCCAGGTCGCCCGACCAGGCCTTGGGCGCGGTCGCCTTGGCGATCTCGACGACGCTGGCGCACAGCGGCATCAGCTTGGCGTTGAGCAGGTAGCTCTTCCACGGGCTCATATAGGCCGCCTTGATTCGACGTGACGGCGGAGCGCCGAAAAGCCCGGCCTCCCGGCCTCATTTGCGCGCACCGGCGTGGCCGCTTCGCCCTAGCATGGCCCACCCATGTCACGCCTCGCCCTCATCTGTGCTGCCCTGCTGGCCTCTGTGCTGGCCGGCTGCGGCACGCCCAGCCAGCCGCTGCCGATGGCCATTACCCAGGCCGAGGCGCTGCAGGTGCGTGGCTGGGTGCCGGAATCGCTGCAACGCCAGGTCGCCCTTGCCCCCGTTCAGGGCGGTGAGGCGACGGGGCGCTGGTGGGGCTCTCGGGTCAGCGCCGTGACCCTGCAGCAGGCGCTGGACGAATCGCTCTACGCCGTGGGCATGCGGCCCGCCTCGCCCGAGCCCGCCGCGCGCTTCGAGCTGCAGGCCGAGCTGCTGCAACTGCAGCAACCCCTCGTGCCGGTCATGGGCGTGACGGTGGGCACGGCGGTGCGCTACACGCTGGTGGACAAGGCCAGCGGCAAGATCGTCTACCAGCGCCGCATTGCCAACACCGAAGAGGCCAGCCTCGGCGACGCCCTCGTGTCGCCGTCCGAGCGACTGCGCATCGCCAACGAGCGCGCGCTGCGGGCCAACATCAGCCTGCTGCTGCGCGACCTCGTCACGCTCAGACCCTGACTGTTTTCTCGTGGCTGCGGCGCCCGGCCGTCAGCCACAGCGCCAGCGCGCACAGCAGGCCCAGCATGCTGGCGATGCCGAAGAACTCCATCATCGGCGCATAGCCCGCCGGGTTGGCCGCGCTGGCGCCGGCGCGGTCGTTCAGCCAGCCAGCCACGAGGTTGGCGCCGCTGATGCCGGCGTTCTGTGCCACCCACATCAGGCCGATGGCGGTGCCGAAGCGGCTCGGCGCCACCAGCCGGCTGGCCAGCGGCCACATGACGGCCGGCACCAGCGAGTAGCTGACGCCGATCAACGCCGTCGACACCCACAGGCTCCAGTGCGTCAGCGCCATGACGGCCAGCGCCACTGGCAGCAGCAGCGCGCCAAAGGCCAGGAAGGGCGCGTAGCGGTTGAAGCGGTCGCACAGCCAGCCGAAGGCGGGCGTGGCGAACACGGCGGCCAGGAAGACATAACTGTTCATCTGCCCGGCGGTGGCCAGATCCAGCCCGTGGACATGCTGGAAATACTTGATCGAGAAGGTGCTGCGAAACGCCAGGATCACCGAGTACCACAGCACGCACAGCGCCAGCAGATACCAGTAGGCGCGGCCGAAGTGCAGCAGGTCGCGCCACGCCAGCTTTTCCGCCGTGCGGCCTGTCGGTAGCAGCCCGGCCTCGCGCGGGCGTCGGTCGACGCGCCAGTAGACGACCGACGCGGCGAATGACGTCGCCGCGATGGCCGCCGCGATGATGAGCGGCTGCTGCCAGGTCTGCGCGTACGCGGCGGCGAACCACGTCGGCGACATGTCGGCGCTGAACGACCCGAGGCGGCCGATGGCCAGCGCCAGCCCCATCGCCAAGGCGAGGCTGCGGCCGCCGAAGTAGTCGGCAATGGCCGCGAGCGTGGCGATGCTGAAGGTCTCCGCGCCGATGCCAAACAGCAGCCGGCCGGCCGCCATGCCGGTGAAGTTCGGGCTGAACGCCGTCAGCAGCGCGCCGGCCAGGCAGATGGCGGCGGTCACCAAGGTCATGCGCGCCGCGCCGAAGCGGTCCACCAGCACGCCGCCCACGAGGATGAGCACGATGTTGGGCAGGCTGTAGATGGCGTTCAGCAGGCCCACCTGGCTGTCGCTGAAGCCGCGCTGCTGCTGCAGCAGGTCGGCCACCGGGCCGATGGAGTCGTAGACGTAGTAGTTGCCGAACAGCGCGGCCGCCACCAGGGCGCCGATGAGCCAGGCCGTGCCGCGAGGCGGCTGAAGAGCGGCTGTCACAGCTTGCGGTGCGCGAGCGCGGGCAGCTGCTGGCGCACCTGGGCCAGGCGCGCCGGGTCGATGTCGGCAACGACGACGCCTTCGCCCTCGGGCAGCACGGCGAGCACCTCGCCCCAGGGGTCGACGATCATGCTGTGGCCCCAGGTGCGGCGGCCGTTCTCGTGCTTGCCGCCCTGGGCCGGCGCGATGACGTAGCACTGGTTCTCCACCGCGCGGGCACGCAGCAGCAGCTCCCAGTGCTTCTCGCCCGTCGTGTAGGTGAAGGCGGCCGGCACGGCGATCAGCTCGCAGGGGTTGTAGCTGCGGTAGAGCTCGGGGAAGCGCAGGTCGTAGCAGACCGACAGGCCCGTGCGTATGCCATCCGCATCGAATGTGGCGGGCTGGCTGCCCGCCTCCAGCACGCGCGCTTCGTCATAGCTCTCGCGGCCGTTGTCGTAGGCGAACAAATGGATCTTGTCGTAGCGCGCAACGACCTCGCCGGTGGGCGAGAACACCAGCGTCGTGTTGCGCACGCGGCCGGGCTGCTCCGCCTTGATCGGCAGCGTGCCGCCGATGATCCACAGCCTCAGCTCCCGCGCGGCGCGTGACAGCATGGCCTGGATGGGGCCGTGGCCCAGCTCCTCGGCGATGGCCAGCTTGTCGCTGTCCTGGTGGCCCATCAGGCAGAAATATTCGGGCAGGGCGGCCAGGTGGGCGCCCTGGGCGGCGGCCGATTCGAG
Source organism: Roseateles sp. (assembly GCF_039929605.1). GTDB lineage: Bacteria > Pseudomonadota > Gammaproteobacteria > Burkholderiales > Burkholderiaceae_C > Pelomonas. Next base: position 76,474 of record NZ_JBDSQX010000136.1, on the reverse strand, counting down.
CAACTCGCTCCCGGCAATGAGGTTGGCGCCCAGGTCGGGGCCGGACACCATCTGGAGGGCGGCTATTTTCATGACGGGGATGCTAGCGCCGAGCGCGCTGACAGCGTTGGCAAAGCGACGGAAGTCACGACGCCGGGGCGCGCCCGGGCTCAGAATCAGCGTTCCATGCCGACCTCTTCTTGCCTGCGGCGCCATGTGCTGGCGCTTCCCCTCGCGGCCGCGCTGTCGTCGGCCCGTGGCGCCGGCTCGTCGCTGACGCTGCGCCTGCCCGACCCCAACGCCTACAGCGCGCATGGCCAGTTCTTCATCGAGGTGTTGAAGCTCGCGCTGAGCAAGACGAGCGACGGCGAACATCCCCCGACGCTGATCCACTCGGCAGTCGACCTGCCGCGCGAGCGCCTGCGCCAGATGCTGGCGGACGGCCAGCTGGACCTGCTGTGGAGCACCACGACACCCGATCGCGAGGCCCAGGCGCTGCCGGTGCGCTTCAACCTGCTCAAGGGCACGAACGAGCTGCGCTTCCTGCTGGTGCGGTCGGCCGACTTGCCCGCGCTGCGCGAGTTGCGAACGCTGGACGCGCTGCGCCGCCTGCGTGCCGGTGCCGGCACCTACTGGAGCGACGCTCAGATCCTGCGAACCAACGGCTTCACGGTGGAAACGACGCCCAAGTTTGACGCGCTGTTCCGCATGCTCAAGGCCGGCCGCTTCGACTTCATCCCGCGCACTCGTGAGGAGATCGACATCGAGGTGGTGAAGCATCCCGAGCTGGGCTTGGTCGAGCTGCCGGGGCTGGCGTTGCAGTACCGGCAGCCGCTGTACTTCTTCGTCGCGCGCAACCGGCCGCAGTTGGCCGAGCGGCTGCAGCGCGGCCTGGCGCTGGCCGTGGCCGACGGCAGCTTCGACGCCCTCTTCATGGCCGAGCCGGGGTTGAAGACGGCGCTGGCGCAACTGCGTGGCTACACCGGGCTGCGGCTGCAGTTGCGCGCGTTGTAAGCCTCGCAGCGCTGAGCGGCGCCCGCATGTATTTGGGCCGAGCGCCGGGCCGCCCCAAGCCGGCCCGTCTGGCGATGTGCGTGTCGGTTGATCCGGCACGCATCGCCGTCCCCACGGGAGACCGACCAGGCGCGCTGCGCGTGCAGCGCCGCGCGACTGGGCGAGGGGCTCTCAATTCACCGCGCTAGCGGCCTTGGCCGGCCCTGCCACCTTCTCCACCTTGGGGTCGTCCCAGGTGCCGGTGATGTGGAACTCGCGCGTGTTGGCTGCGGCCATCGGGCGGCTCAGGATCATCTGCGCCAGGAAGGCGCCCAGCGCGATCGCCGGGTTGATGGCCGCGTAAGCCAGCGAGGCGCCGCCGGCCGACACCTCGGGCACGACGACGACGCGCAGCTTCTGCGTCTCGGCCGCCAGGTCGGTGCTGCCGTCCACCAGCACGGCCGCCTGCAGGCCGCGGATGCGGATGTTGTCGCTGCGCGCCACGCCGGCAGCGATCTTCACGTCGCCGCTCACGCCGTCGAAGGTGAAGCCTTCGGCGAAGACGTCGCGGAAGTCCAGCAGCAGCCGGCGCGGCAGCGACTGCAGGCTCAGCACGCCGAGCAGCCGGCCAACGCCCGGTTCCACCTTCAGGAAGGTGCCGCTGTCGAGCTGGATGTTGAGCGCGCCGGCCATGCTGGCGTACTGCGGCGCCAGCGGCGAGCCGTCCCAGCCCACCTGGCCGGCCAGCACGCCCTTGCCGCCGCGCAGCACCGGGCTGTCCTTCTGGCCCTGGCCCAGGCGCTCCAGCAGCTTGCCGGCGTCGTGCACGTCGAGCTTCCAGTCGAGCTCGGTGCGGCGCCCGGCCCAGCGGCCACTGGCGCTCAGCGTCGCGTCGGGCGACACGATCTGCAGCTTCTCAAGTTGCCAGTCGCGCGCGGCGGCGGGCGCCTGGGCCAGCACCTCCAGGCGACCCATGCGCTTGCCGCGCAGCTCGAAGTCGTCCACCTCGATGTCCAGCGACGGCAGCGGGCTGCTGCTGGCCGTGGCCTTGCCCGGGTCCATCAGCTCATTGACCGAATCGACTTCGGAGCGCGGCAGCGACAGCCGCGTCAGCCGCGCCTGCACGGCGTCGATGTGGCCGCCCTTGACGCCCTTCAACTCGATGCGCCCGGTCAGCTGCTCGGCATCGATGTTGAGGCGCCAGTTGTTGCCGTCGCGCGCGACGACGGCAGACACGCGGCCCAGCTGGCGGCCGCCCACCTTGAGGGCCTGGCTGCGCAGCGCGATCTGGCTGGGCAGCAGGCCCAGGCCGTCGCCACCCTCGCTGCCTTCGCCACCACTGCCGGCCAGTGAACTCAGCCGGTCCTGCCAGGCGTCCAGGTCCAGCGTTGCCACATTGGCCTGCAGCAGCACGCCGGCAGCGGGCAGCGCGGGCAGCTTCTCCTGCACGGCCAGCGCGGCGCGCAGCACCTGCGAGGTCGGGCCGGACACGTCGCGCTGCAGCTGCGCCTGCAGAAGCGGCGCGGCAGCCGTGCCCACCTCCAGGCGGATCTCGTCGCGGCCGGCGCCGGTGGGCGAGATCAGCAGGCGCAGCGGCAGCACGGTGTCGGCCTCCTTGCGCGCCGGCGCGGGCAGGTCCAGCGCCAGGCCTTGCAGGTTGCTGGACACGCTCAGCTCTGGCTGACCTTCCTTGCCCACGGCGAGCTGGAAGCGGTAGGCCGTTTGCCCGCTGGCGGCCTGCGCCAGACGCGCCACGGCGCCCAGCTCGGTGGTACGGCGCAGGCCCTCGGCGGTGGCCTGGCCCTGCACGGCAAAGCGCATGCTGCCATCGCGCTGGGTGCCGCCCTCGATGCCGGCATCGCCGCCCAGCAGCCGCGCCGTCATGCCGGCCAGCTGCAGGCCTTTGCGGTCGAAGTCGATGCGGCCGCGCGCGCCGCCCAGGGCGGGCAGTTCGGGCCGCAGCCGCAGGTCCACGCCGCCGAGTTGCAGCTGGCCCTTGACCGCCGTCTGCGGGGTGTCGTCCAGCGGGATGCTCAAGCCCAGCTTGAGGGCCACCGGCCCTTGGGCGGCCGTGGTGCTCAGCGCGTGGCCCAGCCATTCGTCCAGCGGCGAGGCGCGCACGAAGTTCAGCAGGTCGGTGCCGGCACCGCGGCCGGCGCCGTCCAGCGCCAGCACGCGGCCATGGTGCAGGTCCTTGATGCCGCCGTTGACGCCGCTCAGCTCATAGCCCAGCACCTTGGCACGGCCGTCCTTGATCTGCATGCCGCCGCGCTCGAAGATGACCTCGGCATCCACGCCTTCCATGACCGGCCAGTTCGTCCCGACATCGCTGGGTGGCACGTAAGCCAGCCGCACGCCCTGTGCCTGTGTGGAGACGCGGAAGATGCCGCCTGACTTCGGCGCATCAAAAGGAAAGTCCGCCAGCTCGCCCTTGATGCGCACATGGGTGTTGCGCGCCTCGCCGGCCAGCAGTGCGCGCGCGATGTAGCTGCGCGTGTTGGGCAGGCTCACGGGGATGTAGCGGGCCACGCGCGTCGCGTCCACGCGCTGGGCGACCCGGCCGGTCAGGTCCAGGAAGCCCGGCGTGGTGGCGCCGGCCGGGCGCTTCCACGTCACGTCGAACTCGCCGCTCAGGTCGGGTGTCTGCAGCTGCAGATCGCGCAGGCGGAGCTCGACGTGGCCGGGCGTCTTGGCCGTGGCTTGGGCTTGGGGCGGGGCTGGTGACGGGGCTTGGGGCAACAGCCACGTCAGCTGGGTGGACAGCCGCGTGATCGGCAGCCGAGAGTCCTCGAACAGCCCGGGCAGCTCGACCTCGCCGTCGTGCACGGCCAGCCTGGCCGAGCCGCCACGCTCGCTGGCGTCCAGCGCCAGGCTGGCACCGCGCAGGCCGGGGCGGCCGAGGTGGCCTTCCTGCTCGCTGCGTTTGGCGGCCAGGGCCAGGCCGTCCAGCTGCGCCTTGACGCGGTAGCTGCGCGGTGCGTCCAGCGCGCCCTGCCATTGGCCGGAGAGCGCTGTCAGCACGCCGCGCGGCTCCAGCTCGGCCAGCAGCTCGTGGGCGCGCTCGCCCAGCGGCAGGCGCTGCGCGATCTGCGCCATCAGCGCGAAGTCCAGGCGCTGGGCGTTGACCTCGCCGCCCAGCACTTCATCGTTCTTGCCGAGCTGCAGCGACACGCCCCAGTCCGAGCGCGGCCAGGCGACACCGTCGCCGCTGACGAAGCCGAGCTGGTGGGCCTGCAGGCTCAGGGCACCCTGGCTGCGCGCCAGGTTCAACCGGCCTTCGATGTGATCCAGGTCCAGGTCGGGCGCGGATTCGAGCACCTTCAGGCGCACGGCGCGCAGGGCCAGGTCCAGCGTCGCGCTGACCGGCTCGCCGTCCTTGATCTGGCCCCAGACGCGCACGGCGCCGTCGCCTTCGCTGAGCTGGAAGGGCAGGTCCACGTGGCGGCGCAGCTGGCTCAGGTCGGCGCGCGGCAGCTCGGCGTAGAGCTCGCCGCTCCAGTGCTGGAACTCGGCGGGCCGCTTCAGCACGCTCTGCGTGAACTGGCCGCGCAGCGTGAAGCGCTGTCCCCAGTCGGCCGGCGGCGTCGCGTCCAGGCGCAGCTGGTGGCGGCGCAGGCCGTTGCGCATGATGAAGTTGAGGTCGGACAGCTCCAGCGGCCGCGCGTCGGCGCGCTTTTCGTCCACCCAGCGCACGCGGCCCTTGATGATGGCCAGCTCGGGTTGGCTGAACAGCCAGTCCAGGCCGGCGTCGGTGGTGCCGGCGTCGGTGCGCTCGGCCTCGTCCAGGCCCAGGCCGCCGATGAAGATGCGGCCGCTGGCGTCGCGGCGGATGACGAGTTCGGGGGCGTCCACCAGCAACTGCGAGAAGCGCGGCTGCAGCACGACCAGCGACTGCGCCGACAGCACCGCCGTGACGCGCGGCAGCGTCAGCGCCGGATGGCCGTTTGCGTCCAGCACACGCACGTCGCCCAGCTCCATGCGGGGCATCCAGCCACCGGATTCGACCGTGATGCTGCCGATGCGCAGCTCTACCCCCAGGGCCTTTGAGGCTTCCTTTTCCAGCCAGGGGCGCCATTCATTGGCGTGCGGGAGAATGGCCCAGTGCAACACGCTCCAAGCCACCACGCCCAAGCCCCACAGCAGGGCCAGCAGCAACAGCGCCCAGCGCAGAGCCCGCCAGCAGAGGCGCAAAGGCCAGCGCGTGGCGCGGGTGCAGTGATGGAGAGCGGCCGAGAAGTAGTCAGACACGTTGTTCAGCGTTGCCGCTTGCGCTTGAGAAGGCGCGTAGGAACCGGCCGGCGGCCAATCTAGCACAGGGATATGAGCGCACTGTTTCCCGTCTTTGCTGCACACAGCCGCTATGTCCAGCGCATCCGCCGCCGCTATGCCGAGGAGCTGTCCCGGCTGCCGGCGGGCCTGCCGGACCGGGCCGTCATCGGCGCGCTGATCGACGATCTGCTCACGGACCGGCCTGAGCGCTCGCTCGCCAGCGCACTGCGCGTGGCCCGCCACCTGGTGCTGGAGCGCCTGGCGGTGCTGGACATCGAACAGGGCGCGGGCGTGGCGGATGTCACGCTGGCCATGACCCATCTCGCCGAAGTCACGCTGGACCGGGCGTTGACCGCCGCCCGCGCCGAGCTGGATGCCATCCACGGCGAGCCGCGCAATGCCGAGGGCGGCGACATCGCCTTCTGGGTGCTGGGCATGGGCAAGCTCGGCGCGCGCGAACTGAATGTCTCGTCCGACATCGACCTCATCTACGTCTACGAAGACGACGGCGAGACCCAAGGCCGCCGGCCGATCAGTGCGCACGAATACTTCGCCAACGTCGCCAAGCGCCTTTACGCGCTGATCGGCGACGTGACCGACGACGGCCAGGTCTTCCGCGTCGACCTGGCGCTGCGCCCCAATGGCAAGAGCGGCCCGCCGGCTGTGAGCCTGGCCATGCTGGAGGAGTATTTCCTCGTGCAGGGCCGCGAGTGGGAGCGCTTCGCCTGGCTGAAGAGCCGCGTTGTCGCGCCGCTCACCGGCTTTGGTGCGCCGGGCGACCCGCGCACGCTGCAGCTGCGCGACCTCGTCACACCCTTCGTCTACCGGCGCTACCTGGACTACGGCGTCTTCGAAGGCCTGCGGCAGCTGCACGGCAAGATCCGCAGCGAGGCCAAGGCCCGCGCCGCCGGCCGGCCCGAGCGGGCCAACGACGTCAAGCTGTCGCGCGGCGGTATCCGCGAGATCGAGTTCACCGTGCAGCTGCTGCAGGTGGTGCGCGGCGGCCAGTTCCCCGAGATCCGCACGCGCTCCACCGTCAAGGCGCTGGCCCAGCTGGCGGCCGGCGGGCTGATGAAGCCCGAGACGGCGCAGCGCCTGAGCGACGCCTACGTTTTCCTGCGTCGCGTCGAGCACCGCATCCAGTTCCTGGACGACCAGCAGACGCATTGCCTGCCGCAGGCCGACGCCGACCTGGCCTGGATCGCCGCCTCGCTGGGCCTGAAGTGCTCGCGGGAAACTTGTGAACTCTTCGAGCAGCTCGGCGAGGTGCGCGAGCTGGTGGCGATGGAGTTCGACGCGCTGCTGCACGAGGGCGGCAAGCCGCCGGGCGGCTGCAAGGGCGGCCAGTGCGGCGGCCCAAAGCCGGCCGTGGACGGCGAGGACTTCCTGCAAGGGCTGCCCGAGCCGCTGGCGACGGCCGTGCGCGCGCTGGCCGAGACGCCGCGCGTGCAGGCGCTGCGCGAGGAATCACGCCAACGGCTGGCCAAGCTCTTCCACCGCGCGGCGCAGGCCGTGGCGGCAGAGGAATGTTCGCTGGACGCGGCGCTGCGCTTTGTCGACTGGGTCGACCCGCTGCTGCGCCGCGAGAGTTATCTGGCCATGCTCGTCGAGCGCCCGGCCGTGCAGGCGCGGTTGCTGCGCCTGCTGGGGTTGGCACGTTGGCCGGTGCGATACCTGATGCAGCACCCGGGCGTCATCGACGAACTCGCCGACCCGCTGCTGCTGCAGGCCCGCTTTGACCGCGAGGCCTTCCTGGCCGACCTGCGTGACCGCGAGAAGGGCTGGGCCCGCAGTGGCCAGGCCGATGAAGAGGCCCTGCTCGACACGCTGCGCCGCGCCCACCACGCCGAAGTCTTCCGCACGCTGGTGCGCGACGTCGAAGGCCGCATCACGGTGGAGCAGGTGGCGGATGACCTCTCACTGCTGGCCGACGCCGTGCTGCAGATCGCCATCGACTGGGCCTGGGCGCGCTTTGGCAAGGCGCACCGCGCCACGCCGCGCCTGGCCGTCATCGCCTACGGCAAGCTGGGCGGCAAGGAACTGGGCTACGGTGGCGACCTGGACGTGGTGTTCGTCTTCGACGACGACGACGAGAACGCCTCCGAGATCTACGGCGCCTTCATGCGCCGCCTCATCAACTGGCTGACGCTACGCACGGCGGCCGGCGAGCTGTTCGACATCGACACGGCGCTGCGGCCCAACGGCAACTCGGGCCTGCTGGTCACGTCGCTGAGCCACTTCGAGGCCTATCAAACGGGCCGGGGCAGCAACACGGCCTGGACCTGGGAGCACCAGGCCATCACGCGGGCACGCTTCTGTGCGGGTGACGTGGATCTGGCCGAGCGCTGTGAAGCCGTGAGGCGGCAGGTGCTGACGGCGCCGCGTGATGCCGAGGCCCTCAGGCGCGAGGTGCAGGCCATGCGCGAGAAGGTGCGCGCGGCGCGGCCGGTGAAAGACGGCCTCTTCGATGTGAAGCACAGCGAGGGCGGCATGATGGACGTGGAGTTCGCCGTGCAGGTGTTGGTGCTGGCGCATTCGGCCACGCACCCGCAGCTGCAGGACGACCTCGGCAATATTGCGCTGCTGCTGATGGCAGAGACCTTGGCGCTGCTGCCTGCGGGGGTCGGGGTCGCCGCAGCGACGGCTTACCGCGAGCTGCGGCGGGTGCAGCACAGGGCGAGGTTGGATGAGCAGTCGACGGCGTTGGATGTCTTGGCCGCTGCTCCGTTGGCTTTGCACCGTGATGCCGTGCGGTCGTTGTGGCTCGCTGTTTTTGGTTGATGGCAACGCCCATGCCGGGAGTTCGCCCCGGCGGGCGACCTTCTTTTTGAGCGACCAAAAAGAAGGCAAAAAGTCGCCCCTGTTCCGTCGCCCGTCGCTGCGCTCGGGGTTCCCTGCGATGCTCGAACGGCGAGGCCCGCGCAGAACTCCCTTCGCTACGCTGCGGTCAAACAGCTGCGCGGAGTCAGTTCACGAAGTGCGCTGCGCGCACGCCTCGCCGTTCTGCGCTTCTTGGCTCCTCCAAAGGGGACCCTTTGAACAGCCGCAACAGCCAAACCCGGAATGCGGGTGGCGGATGTATTTCTGCATGCCCCCTTTTAGCACCGCAGGGGACCCGCAGCGCAGCGAAGGGCGGGGCGGTCAGGGGGGAGCTTTTTGCTTACTTTTTGGCGGCCCAAAAAGTGAGTCGCCCGCCGGGGCGAAATCCCGGCATGGGCCTGGCCAGTGACCTACCGGTTGAGCTGGCTACTGCTCTGCGCGTCGTTCGCCGCGCTGTCCCTCATCGCATGGCCGCTGCCCCGCGAAGCACTCGACTGGCAGCCGGCGCTGATCGCCCCGCAGCCCTGGCGCGCCCTCACCGCTGCCTTCGTCCACTGGACGCCCATCCACCTGGCCGCCAACCTCGCCGGCTGCGCCGTGCTCGCCCTGCTCGGCCACCGTGCGCAACTCGGCAAGCGAGAAACCCTCGCCGCCGTCATCGCCCTGCCGCTGACCCAGTTCGGCCTGCTGCTGCGCGCCGACCTCGACCGCTACGCCGGCCTCTCCGGCGAACTGCACGCCCTGGCCGCCATTGCCGCGTTGACGCTCATCTCGCGGGCCGGCCGCGAGCGCCTCATCGGCGCGGCCATCGCCCTCGGCCTCATCGCCAAGCTCGCCCTCGAACACCCCCTCGGGCCCGCCCTGCGCGCCACCGAAGGTTTCGACTTCCCCGTCGCTCCGTTTGCCCATCTCAGCGGCGCCCTCGCCGGACTCATCGCCTGGAGCCTGACAATGCGCAGCTACCCAAAATCACCGAGGAACCCGCATGGGACGTGAAGCCAGCTGTACCGCCCGCGTCGGCAACGAGACCGCAGAGGTCACCGCCCTGCTCGAATCGACCACCGTCGTGCTGCGCGGCGCTCTCAAGCACCGCTGGGACATCGCCGCGCTGCAGAACCTGCGCGTCGAAGGCGAGGAACTGCGCTTCGAAGCCGGCGAGGAGCCCGTCGCCCTGGTGCTGGGCGAGAAGGAAGCCGGCCGCTGGCTGAAGAAGCTGCAGACGCCGCCGCCCACGCTGGCCGCCAAGCTCGGCGTCAGCGCCGACAACCCGGCCCTGCTGATCGGCCCGACCGTCGGCACGCTGGACCCGGCCCTGGCCGAGGCGCTGGCCGGCGGCATCACCACCAACCTGCGCGAGGCGCGCATGCTGGTGGCCGTGCTGAGCAACCCGTCCGAACTGCCGCGCATGGCCGAGTTCCATGCCGACATGATCTGCAAGACCGTCTGGGTCGTGCACGCCAAGGGCCCTGAGGCCAGCCCGTCGGACACCGAGATTCGCCTGGCCATGCGCAACTGGGGCTACGTGGACAACAAGACCAGCTCGGTGTCCGACAAGCTGACGGCGACGCGCTGGGTGCAGACCCAGGAGCCCGCCAAGAAGCGGGTGCGCAAGCGCTGAAAGTGAGCCCCTCGCCTGGTCTCGCCCCGCGGACGCGGGCGAGCCCGGTCGGTCCCCCAAGGGGACGGCGATGCTTGCGGCATCGAGCCGCAAGCACATCGCCATCGCGGGCCGGCTTGGGAGCGGCCCGGCGCTCGGCCCGAAATACATCCGTCTCATCCGCTGCTTCTAGATGACATTGGCCTCGATCAACGGCCGGCCATCCAGCAGCCGCCGCGGCGTCAGCCCCGCGATCAGCGGCGCGTCCAACCCGGCGATCAGCCGCGCCATCGAATGCCCCACCGCCGGTGACTGCTGCATGCCGTGGCCCGAGAAGCCGCAGGCGGTGAAGGCGTTCGCCCAGCCCGGTAACCGGCCGGCCAGGCCGTTGTGGTCGAAGGCGTTCATCTCGTAGTAACCGGCCCAGGCCGAGCGCACGCGCAATGCCTCCAGCGCCGGCACGCGAGCAGCGAGCGCGGGCCAAAGCATCTCGTCAAACAGGCCGTGGTCGATCTGGTCGAGCGGCAGATCGTCAAGGTCTTCGCCGCGCGGCGGGCCGCCGGCGAGGATCAATGCGCCCTCGGTGCGAAACCAGAAGCCGCTGGGGTCGATGACCAGTGGGCAGTCGGGTAGCACGGCCGGCGTTTCCAGCACGAAGACGTCGCGCTTCCTGGCGCTGACCGGCAGCGTGAAGCGCAGCGCATCACCCAGCGCCGCGCTCCAGGCGCCGGCGGCGATGACGAAGGCGTCGCCGCCGAGGCGTGAACCATCGGCGCAGCGCACGCCGGTCACGCGGTCGCCTGCGGTCTCGAACCCCACCGCCTCGGCCGTGACGAAGCGCGCGCCGCAGGCTTGTGCCCGGCGCCGGAAGGCGCGGTGCAGGGCCGGGCCGTCGAACCAGCCCTCGCCGCTGAGGCCCAGCGAACCCAGCGCCAGATCGCCCACCTCCATCCACGGGAAGCGCGAGCTCAGTTCGGCGGGTGTCAGCAACGCCACGTCCACGCCCTCGGCACGCTGCAGCTCATGCAACTCGCGCAGCGTGGCCTTGCCGGCTGCGGTCGCGAGGTAGAGGTAGCCGGGCTCGACGAGGCCGATGGCGGGGCGGTCGTCCGGCACCGCCAGCTCATCCGCCACACGGCGCAGGAAGTCCATGCTCCAGCGTGACAGCGCCATGTTGACCGGCTGCGAGAACTGCTGGCGGATGGAGCTCAGCGACAGCGAGCTCGACGCCCGCGCGTAGCTCGGGTCGCGCTCGATGACGGTCACCGAAGCGCCGTGGTCGCGCGCCAGAAAGCAGGCGGTCGCGGCACCCATCACGCCCCCGCCGATCACAGTGACATCAAGCATGCTGGCAGCATAGAGGCCATGAGCCTCCCCACCCGTCAGACCCAGCTCGACCCGCGCGCCATCGCGCTGCTGCTGCTGTGCTGCGTCCTCTGGGGCATCAACCAGGTCGCCGTCAAGGTCGCGCTGACGGAGATTGGGCCGCTGTGGCAGGCCGGCCTTCGTTCGGTCGTCGCGGGGCTGCTGGTGTGGCTGTGGGCGGCGTCGCGTGGCGTGCGGCTGTTCGAGCGCGACGGCAGCCTTGGCGGCGGGCTGCTGGCCGGCGCGCTGTTCGCGGCCGAGTTCGCCTGCATCTTCATCGGGTTGCAGTACACCAGTGCCTCGCGCATGGTCGTGTTCCTCTACCTGTCGCCCTTCGTCGTCGCGCTCTGCATGCCGTGGATCGCCCACGGCGAGAAGCTGTCGAGCAAGCAATGGACCGGCCTGCTGTTGGCCTTCGGCGCGGTGGCTTTTGCGTTTGCCGAAGGCTTCTCGTCGCCGCACAGCCCGACCCAGTGGTGGGGCGACGCGCTCGGCGTGGCCGCCGCCGTGCTGTGGGCGGGCACGACCCTGGCCATCCGCGGCACCCGGCTCGCTCAAGCGCAGGCCGAGAAGACGCTGCTCTATCAGCTCGGTGTGTCGGCCGTCGCGCTCTGTGCTGCGGCGGCGTTCGCGGGTGAGCCTCTGCCCACGCACTGGTCACCGCGCCTGCTCGGCCTGTTCGGCTTCCAGGCCGTCATCGTGTCGTTCGCGAGCTACCTGGTCTGGTTCTGGCTCATTCGTCACTACGCAGCCACCAAGCTCGCCGTGTTCACGCTGAGCACGCCGCTGTTCGGTCTGGTGGCCGGCGCGCTGCTGCTTGGCGAAGGCGTCAGCACGCGGCTGGTGATGGCGCTGGCCGCGCTGACGGCGGGGATCGTGCTCGTCAATCGCTGATGTCACGCCCGCGCCAGAGAGCCCGGCCTGCACTGCCTAGACTGCGCCTTCACACCAGGAGATACACCCATGATCACGCTCTGCGGCATCCCGCTGTCCAACTACTACAACAAGGCCAAGTTCGCATTGCTGGAGAAGGGCATCCCCTTCACCGAGGAGCGCATCGAGACCCATTCGCACGACGAAGCCGTGCTGAGCTGCTCGCCGCTGGGCAAGGTGCCCTTCCTGAAGACGCCGCAGGGCTCGCTGTGCGAGAGCCAGGTCATCGTCGACTACCTCGAAGCCGCCTACCCCGGTGCGCCGCGGCTCATTCCGGCCGATCCCTTCGAGGCTGCGAAGGTGCGCGAGCTCATCAGCTACGTCGACCTGCATCTGGAACTGGTCGCGCGCGAGCTGTATGCCGAGGCCTTCTTCGGCGGCCAGGTCAGTGACGGCACGAAGAAGCGCGTCGCCCGCCTGCTGGCGGGGAACATCGCCGCCTTCAAGCGCCTCGCCAAGTTCGGCCCCTACCTGGCCGGCGACACGTTCACGATGGCCGACTGCGCTGGCTGGGTCAGCCTGCCCCTCGTCGCGATGTCGACCAAGGTGATCTACGGCGAGGACCTGCTCGCCGCCGGCGGTGTGGACTGGAAGCCCTACGCCAAGCTCATCGGCGAACGCCCGCACGCGGCCCGCGTGGTGGCCGACCGCAAGGCCGACCAGGAACGATCGCTCGCCGCCAACCGCGCCCAGACCTGAGCGGGAGCTGTCAGTTCGCGCGCATTTGTTTGCATTTGCGCGGAGCCGGGCCGCCTAAACTGACTTTTCCCTGCTCCGCACAACTGCCTCCCATGATGCCCCTGCGCCCGCTGCTGATCGCCCTCTTCGCCGCCGCACTGGCCGTGCCGGCGCTGGCTCAGACCCAGACTGAACCCGAGGCGCGGGTCATCGTGCGCTTCAAGCCCCAGGCCGACAGCGTGCGTGCCAAGGCGCTGACCCTGCGGGCGACACGCTTCGAGGCCCGCGAGATTGCGCAGACGCGCGCCACGGCGCTGGGTATGCGCACGGGTCAGGCGCTGCGGGCCGGGCTCAGCCTGGACGAGCGCACCCACGTCGTGACCGCGCGCGGCATGACCAGCACCCAACTGGCCAAAAGGTTGGCGGCCGACACGGAGGTCGACCTGGTTGCGGTGGACGAGCGACGCAAGCGACTGGCATTGCCCGACGATCCACTGTTCGGCGGCGCTGAATCTGCGCCCTCTAACTTCATCGGGCGATTTCCTGACTCTGATGGAAAGCTCCAGGACACCTATAGCCGTACTGTTGACCAGTGGTATCTCAAGGCGCCAAGCAGCACCCCAGGCCAAGTCGTTTCTAGCGTTAACGCCCCGGCCGCCTGGGAGCTTGCGAAGAACGGCTCCGGCACCGTCGTCGCCGTGCTGGACACGGGCGTGCGCTTGGACCATCCCGACCTTGCGGATCAAGTCGTCGGCGGCTACGACATGATCGGCCTCGGCAGCCCCGGCAAGCTGTCAACGGCCATCGCCAATGATGGTGATGGGCCGGATGCCGACCCTTCCGATCCGGGTGACTGGGTCAGCTCGGCTGATATTGGCTCGCTAGGCGACGGCTGCGACGCCAGCGACATCAGCAACAGTTCTTGGCATGGCACGCGCGTCTCAGGTCTCATCGCCGCGAAGACCGACAACGGCTTGGGCATGGCCGGCATCGGAAGGGAGATCCTGAAGATCCTGCCCGTCCGCGTTCTCGGCAAGTGCGGCGGCTATGACAGCGACATCATGGCCGGCATGAAGTGGGCCGCCGGCCTCTCTGTCCCAGGCTTGCCAGCGAACACCAATAAGGCCAAGGTGCTCAATCTGAGCCTTGGTGGATCGGGTAGTTGCGACCCCGATGCGACTACGTCCACCGCCTCACAACGCGAAACGGCCAGGCTTTATCGCGAAACGATCATTCGGGTGAACGCTACCGGTTCCACCATCGTCATCGCCGCCGGCAACTCAGCTGGTCATGCCGTCGGTCTGCCGGGCAATTGCCCAGGCGTCGTCACGGTTGCAGCGCTGCGCCATGTGGGCACCAAGGTCGGCTTCTCCAGCGTCGGCGGCGAGGTGACCATCGCGGCGCCGGGTGGCAATTGCGTGAATCTGGCCGTTGGCTATCCATGCCTCTATCCCATGGTCAGTACTACCAACAGCGGCACGACCTCGCCAGCGACCTACACCGGCGACGGCATCTACACCGGCAGCAACGCTTCCGTCGGCACCAGCTTCTCGGCGCCAGTTGTCAGCGGCATCGTGGGCCTGATGGCGTCGGTGCGGCCGGCGCTGACCTCGGCCGAGGTCACACCGATCCTCAAGCTGACGGCGCGCGCTTTTCCGATCACCGGAGGGTCAGTCGGTACCGCCGCATGCGTGGCGCCGACCACGACGGATCAGCTGGAGTGCTACTGCACCAAGGACACCTGCGGCGCCGGCATGGTGGATGCCTTCGCCGCCGTGAAGGCCGCCCAGGCGCTCAACGGCGCCACGGTCACCGTTACGCCCAGCGCCGGTTTGACGGCCGCGCAGTCGGGCACGCTGACGGCCGCCATCACCGGCCTGGCCAGCGGCAAGACCGTCACGGCGACCAAGTGGACGATCAACGACAAGGGCGGCAACGTCGTCGGCGATTTCAGCAGCGGCGCCAATTCGGCCACCGCGACGCTGACGCCGGCCGCCGCAGGCAACTTCGTCGTGCAGGCGGACGTGACCGACAGCGACGGCTATGTGCACAGCCAGGTGGCCACGGTCAGCGTGGCCGCCGCGCCCGTCGTCACCCCGCCTGCCACCTCGGGTGGCGGTGGCGGTGCGGTCAGTGCCGCCTGGCTGCTGGCCCTGCTGCTGGCCGCCTTTAGCCTGAAACCTAGCTTGAAGCGGCCGACGCCGCAGCCGCTGCGCTGCAGGCCCTGAAGCCCGCTGCCAACGCCGGGTCCTTGCTGGCCTTGAGCCGGCTGGCGAGCAGGCCGTCGGCTTGGGGCAGGACGAGCGTGTGGCGATTCACCGGCGCCTTCAGCGCCAACACGCGCAGGCCTTTGAGGCCGCGCCTGTCCAGGGCCGCAATCTCGGCCGCCGCTTCGGCCTGGCTGGCGTGCCGGCTCAGCACGAAGGCCGGCTGCTCGGCGGGCAGGCCCTCCAGCGGCTCGAAATTGATGCGCATCTGCCTGTAGGTGGCTTCCTTGCGGGCGCGGAACTCGGCGTCGGCCAGCTTGATGGTCGCCACCACCCACACGCCCGCTTGCTCGCTGCTGCGCACCTGGACCTCGGCTCTTGCACCTGCGCCGGCATTGCGAAGCGCGGCCTGCGCGGCGGCCAGGGCCGCGTCGCCGTCCAGCGGGCCCAATTCCAGGCAACTGCGCTGGGCCATGGCCGCGACGGCGTTAGCCGCCAGCGGCTGGATGCGCTCGGGGTGCTGCTGGGCCTTCAGGCGCTGGGGCTCGCGCCCGGCTTGGGCGGGCAGGCCGGTGACCGTGTCCAGCCAGCCGCGCGACCAGACGAAGAACAGGGCGTTGACCGCCAGCAGCACGATGACGAGCACACGGATCACGGGGAGGTCTCCAGATCGTTCATACCGGCGCCAGTCTGAGGCTGAGTTCGCCTCCACTCACGAAGGCGATGCCCGCGTCCGTGTCCAGCAGCAGTTCGCCGCGTGTGGACACGCCGCGCGCCACGCCCACCTGCTCGCCGACGCGCACGCGCCGGCCGGCTGCCAGGTCGCGCCGCGAGAACGCGGCCTGCCAGGGTCCGAAGCTCAGCGTCTCGAAGTCGGCCAGCATGCCGCGCAGCGCCGGTGCCAGGCGGTCCAGCGTGGTTGCGGCGGTGGCGCCCGGGTCCAGCGTCTGCAGCGCCGCGTGGCCGCTGGCGAAGGCGCTGCGGTCGGCGCCTTCGGGCAGCGGTTGCAGGTTCAGGCCGATGCCGACGACGACGCCGCGCTGCCCGGCCGGCAGCGGCACGGTCTCGATGAGGATGCCGCCCAGCTTGGCGCCGTCCAGGAACAGGTCGTTGGGCCATTTCAGGCGGATGCGCTCGCCGCCCGGGTCCAGCGTGTCGGCCACCGTGCAGCCCACGGCGAGGGACAGGCCGGAGAGGTCCAGCTCGGCCGGCAGCGGCAGCGCGACGGAGAAGGTCAGCGCGGCGTCATCGCTGCTCGTGTCAGTCAGCCAGGCGCGCCCGAGGCGGCCGCGGCCGGCGGTCTGGCGGCTGGCCGACACCAGCAGCGGCCCGCCACTTTCGCGCAGATGCGCCAGCGCCTCGGTGTTGGTCGAGCCGCATTCGGCGAGGTGGCGCCGCTCCATCGTGTCAGCGCCCTGACTTTCGGGTCTTGGGCTCGAGCATCGTGCCGCGGCAGGTGGCGGCGCCGCACCAGCAGGCGAACTGCTTCTTCACCTTGGCCGTGTGGCGCTCGTCCAGCATCAGGCGGTAGTCGTAGAACAGTTCCTCGCCGGCTTCCAGGTCGCGCAGCGCATGCACAAACACGCGGCCATCGACCTCGTCGGCCTCGCAGTTGGGCTCGCAGGCGTGGTTGATCCAGCGCGCGATGTTGCCGCGCAGGCCGTCGATGACGTCGCCGCTGTCGAGGTGGAAATAGAAGGTGTGGTTGGGTTGTGCCGGGTCGTGTGGATGGCGCTCGACGGCCTCGTCCCAGGAAATGATCTCCCCCGTGTACTCGATGATGCGTGCGCCCGCCGCGAAGGGCACCAGGGCGTAGACGCCCCGGCCATGCACGCCGGAATCACGGACTTCGATCTTGCGGCGTGGGGTTTTGGCGGTCATCGGCCCTGTGGTACGGTGATTTCATGGGTGCGCATGTGCGTAGGCATGTGCGTAGGCATGTGCGTAGGCATGCGCGCGAGGCCCGGATTGTAGGCAGCAAGAATGAGGTCCCTCGTCCAAGGCGTACATCGCCTGACGGGCCCGCTTGGGGCGGCCCGGCGCTCGGCCCGGAAGATGAACTGACAACCGATTGAAAGACCGATGAGCAAGACTCTGATCATTGCCGAGAAGCCCTCCGTCGCGCAGGACATCGTCCGCGCGCTGACGCCTGTGGCGGGCAAGTTCGACAAGCACGACGACCATTTCGAGAACGAGCAGTACGTGGTCAGCTCGGCGGTGGGCCACCTCGTCGAGATTGCGGCGCCGGAGGAGTTCGACGTCAAGCGCGGCAAGTGGAGCTTCAACAACCTGCCCGTCATCCCGCCGCACTTCGACCTCAATCCCATCGACAAGAACAAGGGCCGGCTCAACGCGCTCTCCAAGCTGATCCGCCGCAAGGACGTGACGGCGCTGATCAACGCCTGCGACGCGGGCCGCGAGGGCGAGTTGATCTTCCGGCTGATTGAACAGTACGCGACGCCGGCCAAGGGCCCGTTGAACAAGCCCATCCAGCGGCTGTGGCTGCAGTCGATGACGCCGGCCGCCATCCGCGACGGCTTCACCAAGCTGCGCAGCGACGAGCAGATGCTGCCGCTGGCCGACGCCGCACGCTGCCGCTCCGAGGCCGACTGGCTGGTGGGCATCAACGGCACGCGCGCCATGACGGCCTTCAACTCGCGCGACGGCGGCTTCTTCCTCACCACCGTGGGCCGCGTGCAGACGCCGACGCTGTCGGTCGTCGTCGAGCGTGAAGAGAAGATCCGCAAGCATGTCTCGCGCGACTATTGGGAGCTGCGCGCCAACTTCGACGCCCAGGCCGGCCAGTACGAAGGCAAGTGGTTCGACCCGGCGTGGAAGAAGAACGACGACCTCGAACGCCGCGCCGACCGCATGTGGAACGCGGCCGATGCCGAGGCCATCGCCAAGGCGGTACTGGGCAAGCCGGCAGCGGTCACCGAGGAAAGCAAGCCCAGCACGACCAGCTGCGGCGGCCTCTACGACCTGACGACGCTGCAGCGCGAGGCCAACTCGCGCTTCGGCTTCTCGGCCAAGACGACGTTGTCCATCGCCCAGGCGCTGTATGAGAAGCACAAGGTGCTGACCTACCCGCGGACGGACTCGCGCTTCCTGCCGGAGGACTACGTCGCCGTGGCCAAGGACACCGCCAAGATGCTGGCCACCGAGGACCTGCCCGGCCCGCTGGCTGCGCTGTCGAAGCACGCGGCCACGGCGCTGAAAGAGGGCTACATCAAGCCCACCAAGAAGGTGTTCGACAACGCCAAGGTGTCGGATCACTTCGCCATCATCCCGACGCTGCAGGCGCCCAAGAGCCTGACCGAGATCGAGGCCAAGCTCTACGACATGGTCGTCAAGCGCTTCCTCGGTGTGTTCTTCCCGCCGGCCGAATTCCTGGTCACGACGCGCATCTCTAAAGTGGACACGCACCATTTCCAGACCAACGGCAAGGTGCTGGTGAAGCCGGGCTGGCTGGCCGTCTACGGCAAGGACGTGGACGACGAGGACGCCAACCTCGTGCCGGTGAACACCGGCGAGGTCGTGCGCACCGAGAGCGTCGACGTGAAGGCCCTGCAGACCAAGCCGCCCGCGCGCTACACGGAAGCGACGCTGCTGAGCGCCATGGAAGGCGCCGGCAAACTCATCGACGACGACGAGCTGCGCGAGGCCATGGCCGAGAAGGGCCTGGGCACGCCCGCCACGCGCGCGGCCACCATCGAAGGCCTGATCAGCGAGAAGTACATGCTGCGCGAAGGCCGCGAGCTGATCCCGACGGCCAAGGCCTTCCAGCTGATGACGTTGCTGCGCGGCCTGGAGGTGGCCGACCTGACCCAGCCCGACCTGACCGGCGACTGGGAGTTCAAGCTGGCCCAGATGGAGAAGGGCAAGCTGAGCCGCGAGGTCTTCATGGCCGAGATCGCGGCCATGACCGAGAAGATGGTCGCCAAGGCCAAGGGCTATGACCGCGACACCATCCCCGGCGACTACGCGACGCTGAAGACGCCCTGCCCCAAGTGCGGCGGCGTGGTGAAGGAGAACTACCGCCGCTTCACCTGCACCGGCAAGCACGGCGACGGCAGCGACGCCTGCGGTTTCTCCATCGGCAAGATCCCCGGCGGGCGCAGCTTCGAGTTGAACGAGGTCGAGACCTTCCTGGCCAACAAGAAGATCGGCCCGCTGGAGGGCTTCCGCTCCAAGGCGGGCTGGCCGTTCACGGCCGAGCTGGCGCTGGTCTACGACGAAGAGATCGCCAACTGGAAGCTGGAGTTCGACTTCGGCGAGGACGCCAAGAAGGCCGAGGGCGACGGCGAGCCGGTGGACTTCTCGGCCCAGGCCTCGCTGGGCGCCTGCCCCAAGTGCGCGGGCCATGTCTACGAGCACGGCGCCAACTACGTCTGCGAGCGTTCGGTCGGCGAGACGGTCACCTGCGACTTCAAGACTGGCAAGGTCATCCTGACCCAGCCCATCGAGCCGGCCCAGGTGACGAAGCTGCTGGCCACCGGCAAGACCGACCTGATGGAGAACTTCGTCTCCAACAAGACGCGGCGCAAGTTCAAGGCCTTCCTGGCCTACGACAAGAAGGAAGGCAAGGTCATCTTCGAGTTCGAACCGCGCGCCGCCAAACCGGGTGCCAAGGCACCGGCGGCCAAGAAGGCGCCTGCGAAGAAGGCCGCCGCGAAAGGGTGAGCCCCTCGCCCAGTCCCGCGCCGCTGAACGCGGGCGTGTCTGGTCGGTCTTGCAGACCGCGCTGCGGCAGGCGCCGCAACTCTTCGGCAGGCACATCGCGCCCACTGGGCGCAATGTGTCCGGCCGAAGCCCCCAAGGGGACGGCGATGCTTGCGGCGTTGAGCCGCGAGCACATCGCCAGACGGGCCGGCTTGGTGAACTGGAGTCGGACACAAGCAGTCCCTGCGGACTGCTTGTGCCTACGACAGGCCAAGGGCCTCTGGCCCTTGGCAGCCCGGCGCTCGGCCCGAGCAGGACACTACGGCCGCCCCGTTGATCGAATCCAGAAATGCTCGACCTCGCCATCGTCGCCCTCGCCTCCCTGCTCGCGGGATTCATCGACGCGGTGGCGGGCGGCGGCGGCCTGGTCCTCACGCCGGCGCTGTTCAGCACATTCCCGAACGCCGCGCCCGCCACGTTGATGGGCACGAATAAGGCTGCAGCCATCTGGGGCACGGGCTGGGCGACGCTGCAGTACGCGAAGCGCGTCTCCCTGCCGTGGCGCCGCTTGATGCCCGCCGCCTTGCTGGCCGGCCTGGGCAGCTTCACCGGCGCCTGGGTGCTCACCCTCGTCAGCGCCGACGGGCTGCGCAAGGCGCTGCCGCTGGTGCTGCTGGCGGTGTTCGTCTACACGCTGGCCAAGAAGGACCTGGGCCGCGAGCACAAGCCGCGCTTTGCCGGCCGCGCCGAGGCTTTTGCTGCCGGCGCCATTGCGCTGACCGTGGGTTTCTACGACGGCTTCTTCGGGCCCGGCACGGGCAGCTTCTTCGTCTTTCTGTTCGTGCGTGTGCTGGGCTACGACTTCCTGCATGCCTCGGCCACGGCCAAGTTGATGAACCTGCTGACCAATGCGTTCGCGATCACGCTCTTCGTCAGCAAGGGCTATATCTGGTGGCAGGTGGCGGCGGTGATGGCCGTGACCAACCTCGCCGGCAGCCTGATCGGCACGCGCCTGGCGCTCAAGCATGGCGCGGGTTTCGTGCGCGGCGTTTTCGTCACGGTCGTCGGCGCGCTCATCCTCAAAACAGCCTGGGATGCCTTCTTCCGCTGATCTACCATCAAGCCTCCCCTAGCGCCTCAACTCACCATGCCCGTCGATCCGCAACTTCGCAACCTGGACATCGAGATCCCGACCCAGCCCGAGGTCCTGGTCAAGCTCTCGCTGCTGATGGCGGCCGAAGACATCGACCTGCAGGCCATGTCGGGGCTGGTCGAGACGGACATGGCCCTGGCCGCAGCCGTCATGAAGGCGGTCAACTCGTCGCTGTACGGCCTGCGCGGCCGCGTGCAGACGGTGCACCAGGCGCTGACGTATCTGGGCATGCGCGAGGTTGCGGCCATCACCTTCGAGATGGGCCTGCGCGCCGCCTTCCCGGCGGCGGCGGAACTGGAGTCGGTGTGGTCGCGCGCCTCGCAGCGCGGTCTGCTGATGGGCCGCATGGGCCAGATGCTGGGTGTGGACCCGTGGGCCGCGCACTCGGCCGGCCTGTTCGAGGAATGCGGCAAGGCCGTGCTCTACCGCCACGCGCCGACGCACTACCCCGCCATGCTGCGCGCCGCCCCGCGCGATGCCGAGTTGGTGGAGCTGGAGAAGACGGCCTTTGGCGTCAGTCATGACGCGCTGGGCGCCGCGCTGTGCGAGAGCTGGGGGCTGGCGCCCGCCGCCGTGGCCAGCGTGCGCCACCACGTCGAGATTCAGGGCTCGATGATCATGCCCGAAAGCCTGGCCCGCCGCAGTGTTGCCGCCATCTCCACCGTGGCCTGGGCACTGCTGATCCACCCCGAGATGCTCGACGAGGTGGCCAGCCGGATCGCGCCGCAGGCGCAGCTGGACGAGACGCTGGTGCTGCGCGCGGCACGCCGCGTGAACGAGCAGTTGCTGGCCGCCCAAGAACACGGCCGCTGAGTTTCAGGCGGCGAGGCTGAGCCGGTCTCTTCCGGCGTGCTTGGCGATGTAGAGCGCCTCGTCGGCCGCCTGCATCAGCGCCTGGGCGCTCAGGTAGGGGTGAGCCGGGCTGAGCGCGGCGAGGCCGATGCTCAGCGTCAGGTGGCCTTCACCATCAGGCAGTCGCAACGCGCGCAGGTCCTCGCGCAGCAGTTCCAGCACGCCCTGGGCCTCGGCCATGCCGAAGCCGGGCAGCAGCGCGACGAACTCCTCGCCGCCCAGGCGGGCGACGACGTCGGTGTCGCGCTTGAAGCGTTCGTTCAGCAGGGTCGCCACGCACTGCAAGGCCGCGTCGCCCACGGCCGTGCCGTGCTGCTGGTTGAACCGCTTGAACTCGTCCAGGTCCAGCACGGCCAGGGCCAGCAGGCCGCGCTGGCGCTGGGCGCGCTTGAACTCGCGGCGCAACGCTTCGTCGAAGGCGTTCGGGTTGGCAATGCCGGTCAGCGCATCGGTGCGCGCCAGGCTGGCCAGCTCGCGCTGGTTGGCCTCCAGCGCCGTCTGGGCTTGCTCCAGCAGCAGGCGTTGCTGGGTCAGTTCACGGCGCAGCTCGCGGGCGTGCTGGTCCTGCTGCCACAGCGAGCCGCGCGCGCGGCGCATCGCATGGCCGATGCGGTCGAGCTCGGCGGCCAGACCCGGGGCGGGCGTGGCTTCCTCCGGCGTCAGCGGCACGGGGGCCGACTCCATGGCCTCGCAGCCGGCCGCGAGCCGGCGCAGCGGCCTCAGCAGCAGGGCCTCGACGAGTAGCAGTTGGCCCGCACTGAGCAGCAGCACCAGCCAGGCCATGCTCGCCAGGCTCTCGCGCGGCGCGTCAAAACCGCCCTGGCTCCATTCGAAGATCGCAACGATGACGCCGGTCAGCACCGGCAGGCCCAGCGTCAGCCGCCGCCGCAGTGAACCGAGGCGGCGTGGCACGGCGTGGCCGATGGGTTCGGCGAGGGAATCAGTGCTCATCGGTGGCGCAGGCAACGCCACGAATTGTCACAGGCTCACCGCGCGTTGTGCAGTGCGGGAACCTCGGGGGTTGGCCGAGGCCAAGTCGATCAGAAAGGAACTTGATCGGACGGGTACTTCCAGAAGTCCTTGAGCAGATAGTTCATCGGCAGGTTCAGCGCCGTGTTCTTGGGCGGGATGGGCTTCATGAACCAGCGTTCGTAGATCGCGTGCGCCTCACGGCTGGCGATGAGGCGAATCATCTCCTCGTCGACGATGGCCTTGAGTTCGGGATCGTTCTTGGGCAGCACGATGGACAGCGGCTCGATGGTGAGGAACTTGCCGACGACGCGGAACTTGGCCGCGTCGGGCCGCCCGGCGACGATGCCGTAGAGCAGCACATCGTCCATGACGAAACCGTCGGCCTGGCCGGCGGCGAGCATTTCCATGGCCTTGGCATGGTCTGGTGCCTCGACAAGGTTGATGCGCAGCGCGCGCTCGTTGTTGGCCACGGTGATGGCCTTCATCGCCGTGGTGCCTTTGGTGGACACCATGGTCTTGCTCTCGAACTGGGCCAGCTCGGCGATGCCGCCGTCGACCTTGACGAGATAGCGCGCGCCGGTGATGTAGTGCGGCACGGTGAAAGCGACCTTCTCGCGGCGCTCGGCATTGTTGGTGGTGGAGCCGCACTCCATGTCGACCTTGCCCTCCATCACCATCTGGATGCGGTTGGCCGGCGTGACGGACACGAACTGCGGCGTCAGCGACCTCACCTTCAACTTCTTGTGCACAGCCTCCACGATCTTGAGGCACAGATCCACCGCATAGCCAACGGGCCGGCCGTCAGGCAGCACATAGCTGAAGGGCACGGACGACTCGCGGTGCCCGAGCACGATGCGCCCGCTGGACCGGATGCGCTCCAGCGTCGGGCCGGCCTCGGCGGTGGCGACAGGGCCGAGCACGAGGACAAAAGCAATGAGGAGGGGTGACAGGGTCTTCATTGGCGGCAATTGTTATTGCGCGCCCGTCTGAAGTCATGGCCGATCATTGAGCGCCGCGCTCGAAAGCCCCCGAGACGGCGACATATTCACGGTGTAGCCGCAGGCGCTGCGTTGATTTTTTCCGCGTCGTCCGCCGACACCGTGCGGTTGCGCCCGGCGCGCTTGGCGCTGTAGAGCGCCCGGTCGGCGGCGCTCAGCAGCTCGGCAAAGCTCACCGCACCGGCCGGCAGCATGGCCAGGCCGGCGGACAACGTGGCGCTGACGGTGCCGCCCTCGGGGCTCACGAAGGGCGCGTCCTGCACCGTCATGCGGATGCGCTCGGCCACCTCGCGGGCACCGGCCAGGTCAGTGCGAGGCAGCAGCACGACGAACTCCTCGCCGCCGTAGCGCGCGGCCAGGTCGCCGGTGCGCAGCGAGCGCAGGATGAGGCCGCCGACCTGTCGCAGCACCTCGTCGCCCACCAGGTGGCCGTGGCCGTCGTTGATGGCCTTGAAGTGGTCGATGTCCAGGAACAGGCAGGCCAGCGGGTAGCGGTGGCGCACGGCCTGGCTGAACTCGATGAGGCTGCGGTGGTCGAAGTAGCGGCGGTTGTGCACGCCGGTCAGGCCGTCGGTCATGCCGGCGCGGCGCAGGCGCTCGCGGTTGAGCATGCTCTCGATGGTGACGGCCGCGATGGCCGACAGGCGTTCCAGGAACTTGGTGCCCGAGGTGGCGTCATAACGCTCGGGGTCGCGCGAGCCGAAATGCAGGCTGCCGATCAACAGGCCCTGGCGGATCAGCGGCAGCAACGCCGCCGAGCGAACCAGCGTGCGCTCGCCGAAGGCCTTGGCCACCACGGCTTCGTCATGGCCCGGGCCGACGAGGCGGGTCACGCGCGCCGCGCCGAACAGGTCCTTCAGCGGTGCGTGACTGTCCAGCAGCCGCGGCGCCTTGGCCGTGGGCAGGCTGGGCAACGCGCGGCTCAGTTCGCCATCGGGATCGAGCAGCCAGAGTTCGGCCGCATCCAGGCCGAAGTCAGTACGGCATTCGACGAGCAGCAGGTTGACCAGCTCCTCCATCGAGCCCACGGCGATGAGGCGATGCTCCAGCGCGTCGAAGCGGTCCAGCTTGCGCTCGTTGGCATGGGCCGCGTCCAGCAAGGACTGCAGCTGGCGGCGCAGCTCCAGGACTTGGGCTTGAGGATCGGTCGGGGGGCTGCTCATGGCGGCGCGATTGTCGCGCTGCCACTTGAAAGCCCGCGCGAAAACCGCCGCAACTCGCCGGTGATGGGGTCGGTGAACCCGATCTCGCGCGCGACGAGCTGCAGTGGCGCGTCGAAGCGGGGCGGGTTCTCGTGCGGCTGCAGCACCGGGTAGACGCGGTCGCCGACGATGGGCAGGCCGAGCGCATTCATCTGCGCGCGCAGCTGGTGCCGAGCGCCCGTGCGCGGACGCAGCTCATAACGCGCCAGTTCACCGGGCAGCGCTTCGACCAGGTCGATGCGCGTCTCGGCATTGGGCTCGCCGTCGACGACCTGCATCTGCAGGAACTTCTCGCCGTCGGGCTCCTCCAGCCGGTGCCGCACGACGCGCGGCCAGGGGCCGTCGCTGAAGCGAGCGATGGCCTCGTAGACCTTGGCCACGGCGCGGTCGCGGAACAGCTGGTGATAGGCGTCGCGCTCCCCGGGCCGCACGCAGAAGACGACCAGGCCGGCCGTCTCGCGGTCCAGCCGGTGCACGGGGATGAGGTCGGCCAGGCCGGTGCTGTGGCGCAGGCGGGCCATCAGCGTCTGCCGCGCGTAGAGGCCGCTGGGCGTGACGGGCAGGAAATGCGGCTTGTCGGCCACGAGCAGGTGCTCGTCCTGGAAGACGATGCGCTCCTCGAAGGGCACGACGGTCTCGGCTTCGAGGTAGCGCCAGTAGAAGACGCGGCGGTTGGGCCGGTAGCCGGTGTCGACGGCGTGGCCGGCCTCGTCGACGACGTCGCCCCGGGCGAGGCGCTCGGGCCAGTCCGCCACGCGCGGCAGGCGCTCGGCGAGGAAGGCCAGCACCGTCGCCCACGGCCCGGGCGGGCAGAAGACGGCACTGGCGCCGACCCCGTCGCGCAGCGGCAGATCAGGTTTGGGGGGACGGGCCACCCTAACTCCGGCGGTGGGCCGCGCCCGAGGGGCGGGCGAAGCGGGTCGCGGGCAAGGCGCGCCGACGCTGTGGGCGCACGCCCGCGAGGAGAAGCAAGGCTGCCAGCGGCCCGAAGCGCACGTCCAGCGGGTGCGCAGCGTTCGCCGTCGGAGCCACTGCGGCGAGAGAAGGCCACCGCGTGTCGAAGCGATCCAGAGGTTGCGTCATGGGAAGCGGTCCACTGCCGGAGTTGGGGTTACTCGATGCGCGGGCCGCTGCGGGCGCGCTCATCCATGTAGGCGTTGAGGCGCTTCATGTCGGCCGGGTCGACCTTGTCGCCACGCCACCCGCGCACCCAGGCCGCGCGGTCGGGCTCGATCGCCAGCGCCCGCACGGCGGCGTCGATGGCCTCGATGTGGCGGCGGCCCTCCGGCGTGCGGCTGCAGGACACGGTGGCCAGCAGCGTGCTGCGCCCCTCCGCCACAGGCAGCGCGACGAGGGCATCAGGGTCGCCGACGCGCCTGAGGTAGTCCCTGACGACGGCCGGGTACTCCAGCGTGTAGTCCATGCGGCCGGCGCGCAGCATCTCCAGCAACTGGCCGCTGAGCTGGGCCCCAACGGCCAGGCGTGGCACCACTTCAGCCGCCAGCGCCTTGTCGAGCTGCGGGCCGAAGGAGCGGTCGCGTGCCAGCAGCAGGCGCAGCTCCCGGCGCTTGACCAGGTCGGCCAGCACCAGCCGGCCATCCTGCGGCCGGCCGCCGTACAGCTGGGCCAGCGCATCGCGCCGCACGATGACGTGGATCTCGCGCGAGGCCAGCGGCGGATAGAGGTGCGAGAAGTAAAGCCAGCTCGAACGTGCCGGCGTGCGCGCGTGCAGCGTGGAGCAGAGCGTCTCGCCGCTTCGGCTCAGCGCCTCGTAGCGCGCCGTGCTGGCTTCGACGAACTCATGCTGGGACTCGGGCATGCGCGCCAGCAGCACGCGCATGAAGCCGTCCACCTCGCCATGGCCCAGCTCGGCGATGCTGCGCGGCGCATGGCCCTGCACGAAGCTGAAGTGCGGCGGCACGTCCTGCGCCACCCAGCGGATGGTGTCGGCCTGCGCGGCCACCGCCAACAGCAGGGCCGCCAGGGCCCAGACCCGGCGCATGCTCAGTCGCCTTCCACCCACTCCATGCGCGCGCCCAGCTCGCCGATGTGCTCGACGAAGTTCGGGTGGGCGCGGCGGATCGGCGTCGCGTTCTTGATCACGCTCTTGCCCGGGATGCTGGCCGCCACCATCAGCAGCGCGATGGCGACGCGGATGATGTACGGGCTCTCGACCTCGGCCGGGCTCAGCGGCTTGCCGCCGAAGGTGATCATGCGGTGCGGGTCCGACAGGAAGGCATGGCCGCCGAACTTGGCAAGCTCGCTCGTCCAGCCCATCGCACCGTCGTAGACCTTGTTCCAGAACAACACGCTGCCCTCGGCCTTGACGCCCAGCGCCACGAAGATGGGCAGCAGGTCCACCGGCACATAGGGCCAGGGCGCGGCTTCCACCTTCTGCAGGATGTTGCGCGTGAAGGGTTCCTTCACCTTCAGGGGCCCGTCCGTCACGCAGCGGCTCCAGCCGTCTTCGTGCACGATCTGCACGCCGAACTTCGCGAAGGTGCGGTCCAGCAGCGGGAACATCTCCGGCGCGCCGTTCTTGACCTGCACATTGCCGCCGGTGATGGCGCCCAGGGCCAGGAAGGTGACGATCTCGTGGAAATCTTCGGTGAAGGTGTAGTCGGCGCCGCCGAGATCCTGCACGCCGGTGATCTTCAGCTTGGACGTGCCGTGGCCTTCGATCCTGGCGCCCAGCAGCGACATGAAGTTGCAGAACTCCTGCACATGCGGCTCGCTCGCGGCGTTGGTCAGCGTGGACACGCCGTCGGCCAGCGCTGCGCACAACACGAAGTTCTCGGTTGTCGTGACGGAGGCGTAGTCGGTCCAGTGGTCGTTGGCGAGCAGCCGGCCACTGTGGCCTTCCTCATCCGCCTGATGCACCACCCGCACCACCAGGCCGTCGGGATGGCGCTCGACGCTGGCGCCGAAGCGCTGGAAGACCTCCACATGCGGGTCGATCTCGCGCGCACCGAGCGTGCAGCCCTTGACGTCATCCTCGATGCGCGCCGCGCCGAAGCGGGCCATCAGGCCGGGCACCAGCATGATGGACGAGCGCATCTCCTCGGGCAGGCGGTCCGTGGCCGGGTCGAAGTGAGTGTCGCGGTGATGGACGTCGAGGATGCCGGTCTTGAAGTCCAGCTCGACCTGCGAGCCGAGCTTGCGGAAGACCTCGACGATCTTCTTCACGTCGGTGATCTCCGGCACGCCGCGCAGGCGCACGGGCTGCTTGGTCAGCAGCGTCGCGCACAGGATGGGCAGGACGGCGTTCTTGTTGGCCGAGGGAGTGATGCGGCCCGAAAGGGGCGTGCCGCCGTGGACGATCAGGTGGGACATGGGTAGGGATTCCGGGTGAAGCGGTGATTGTCCCCATTTGACAGAGGGGCCCGGCTCTTGACGGTTGATTGCACCAACCGCTGGCAACCCGAGGGGCGGAAGTTCGTGCGGGCCGCGCCGCGTGACTATTCCCAAAACGCGAGGTCGCCACCGTCGGTCAGAAGTTGGTCAGGACTTCGCTGGGGGGCCGAACTAACGTCAACGCCATACCGCACCCGCAAGCGTTGTGGGACAGGCTTACCCACCACTCCCCCCGTGCAAGCTCCCACCGCTTCGCAGACATTGGCCGACGCACCCGCTTCACCTGCGGCAGCCCTGCCGCTGTTTCGCCCCGAAGTCTTGCAGGCCCGCCAGGCCCAGTGGCTGGGCAGCATCCGCATCGGGCGGCCGCTGAGCTTCAGCGTCGTTACCGGCGCTTCGCTGGCCATGGCTGCCGCGCTGATCGCGTTTGCCTGCTGGGGCGAAGTCACCCGCAAAGCCACCGTGCATGGGGTGCTGTTGCCGGTGGGCGGCCTGCTCAACGTCGCCGCGCCGCAGACCGGCACCATTGCGGAAGTGCTAGTGCGCGAAGGTGACGAGGTTGCCGCTGGCCAAACTCTGCTTCGTATCAAGGCCGAGCGCGTTACCGCGCAGGGCGACGCAGCGCTGCTGACGGCCCAGGCGCTCGCTGCTCGCCGCGCCAGCCTGGAAACCGAGCGCCGGCTCACCGAACAAAACCTGCGCCAACGGCAGGAGACGCTACAGCAGCGACTGCAGAACCTGCAGGCCGAGGAACGTCAAGCTTTGTCCGAACTGGACACCCATCGCCTGCGATTGCAACTGGCGCAGAAAAGCGTGGAGCGCCAGGAGCAACTGGCGCAGGATGGCTTTGTTGCCGCCGCCCAGGTACAGCAAAAGCAGGAAGAGCTGCTGGACCTGCAACTGCGCCAGCGCAACGCCGAGCGCAACCTGCAGGCGTTGCAGCGGGACCTGCAGGCCGCCCGCGCGGACCGACAGGCGCTGGACAACCAGGCGCAAACCAGCCTAGCCCAGTTGGACCGCAGTCTCGCCACCCTCACCCAGGAAGCTGCCGAAGCCGATAGCCGCAACGGCCTGACGCTCGCCGCCCCGCACGCGGGCCGGGTCAGTGCGTTGACGCTGGGCGCAGGCCAAGCGGTGCAGACGGGGCAAACGCTGGTGAGCCTGGTGCCGACGGCGGCCAGCCCGGACACCTCTGATCCAGCCAAATTGCAAGCTCAACTCTTTGCGCCTAGCCGCACGGCGGGCTTCATCCATCCGGGGCAAACCGCCTGGCTGCGGTATGCGCCCTTCCCATACCAGAAGTTCGGCATGGCCCAAGGCGAAGTCATCGCGGTTAGTCAGAGCCCAATCGCCCCACAAGACCTACCCGCAGGTCAGTCACAAGCCCTGCTAGCCAAATCAAACGCCAACGAGCCCCTGTATCGAATAACCGTGCGCTTGCGCGAACAGACGGTACAAACATATGGCCACCGCACATTACTGAGCGCTGGTATGAGTCTCGACGCTGACGTGCGTCAAGAAAGTCGGAAAATTTGGGAATGGCTGCTTGAACCAATCATTGCCATCACAACTAGCAGGCGACCAAACATGTAGTTGCCTCGTCATTATTCCTCGCCAAGGCACATAAAATGCCAATCTTGTGCGGGATCGGCGGTCAAACGATTTGACCATTCTTGTTTATATATGATGAAGACTATCTCTATTTCCCAAATGGACGAAATTTTCGGTGGCGATGCGGCAGCTACGCGGCCGCCCGGCACGAATTCGTATGGCGAACCTCCGGCTGACAGTGGCTCAGATGGCCCGAGCGCCATGTACTGCTTGGCCAACCTGATCGTCGAAGCGATCACCGGCAAGCCACTATCCAATGGCTCCCAGTGCGACTAATGTGCAACTGAAGAGGGGGGAATCCCCCTTTTCGCGCAATTCGCGATTCGCAGGACGTAGTCTGCGCAATGAATGAATAGCCGCCATGAGACAACTCCTCTTCCCGCTTGTTTATGTGCTCGCCATGGCGGGTGCGGCGGCCGTTCTCAGCCGCGCATTTCCGGAATGGACGGAACAATCGATGCTGATGGCGATTCTCTGTGCCGCTTTAGTCGCTGCGTATTGCCGAGGCTCAGAGCGTTCATCATTGAATGCACCTAAAATTAGTGTACCCGTGAAGGCCGTCGTGGCGCTGACAGTACTGGGTGCCGCAACCTCTGCACTATGGTCCAGCCTAACCTGCCTTATTCTAACGGGAAGTTATAGAGCATGCTTTCAATACAACGGCACAAGCATTGAAAAAATTATTTTATTTGTGGCTGTCGCACCAATTTTGGAAGAGATATTGCTCAGAGGCTATTTATCGACAGTGCTGCTAAATAAAACCAAATCAACTAGGTTTGCCGCCGCACTGCAGGGGCTCATATTCGCAGCCTTTCATACCCGCAGCTTCGACCCCACCATTGTTTTATTTTACGCGGGCTGGGCGGCATGCCTATTTTATATAGTTCAACTATGCAAATCGCTGACGCCAGCAATTCTGTTTCACTGCGCATGGAATCTTATTGCCATTGTATTCACCAACCTGCGCGCCGTCCCGGCTAACGGCCTGACTTCGTACGGCGAAGCTTGGAAATACTCACACGGAGCATTCGCAATGGTCTTTATGGTCGCGTTATTTTTATTGGATCGTCGCTTAAGGTTTACGTTTTCGATCCAGAAGACCGCCATCCTAACGAATAGGAATGTAGGCAACACCGCGACCAGCGTTCCATAGCAGCATAAAGACAAAATGAGATTGCAACTTCAGCAATGATCTTCCCGCTGCAGATAATTATTCCCTATCGACCTGGCTGCCGGGAATTTCATGATCTACGGGAAGCTTTAGCATCGCATCCTGCATTGACTGTAAATAAGATTTTGCCAAATAGAATATATCCATATAGAACCTAAATTACCGGAGAAGCTCTGATTGGCACTCTTGGACTGCGGCAGAAAACCTCCAACCTCTTTACGCATCTCGCTTTCAATAATATTTGATTTTTCAATTCAAAGAGTGATAGAAATATTTGACGCCCCACAGATTTCAGAAGCCGACTGACAAACAGTCCTTCACGCAACGTGCGCGACGCGCCAACAAGTTTGCACGATGAAAACCGTTCTTCAGTCCGAATCTTCTGAGTGCGCGCTGGCAAGCTTGGCGATGGTTTGCAGCGCTCACGGTCAGGCATATGAAATCTCGGAGCTACGCCACCGCTTTCCCGCCTCGCTCAAAGGCGTCAATCTCAGGCAGCTGATTGCTCAAGCCGCCAATATTGGCTTGTCATCTCGTGCATTTCGCCTTGATCTTGGCGAAATGGACAAGCTGCAACTCCCCTGCATACTGCATTGGGACCTTAACCATTTCGTCGTCCTCAAAGAGGTTGGGCGCAAGAACATCACCATCCTCGACCCCGCTGTCGGCGAGCGCCGGCTGACGCTGACCGAGGTCTCGCAGCATTTCACTGGCGTAGCGTTGGAACTGAGCCCCACTGCGGAATTCAAGACCCAGGCGCCTGCCCCGCGCGTGAGTCTGTCCGCACTGACCGGCAAGGTCACGGGCCTCAGGCGTTCGCTGTCGCAGATCCTCGGCGTGGCCGTCGTGCTGGAACTCTTTGCCATCGTCGCGCCGCTGTTTCAGCAAATGGTCGTGGACGAAGTGCTGACCTCGGGCGATCGCGACCTGCTGACCGTGCTGGCACTGGGCTTCGCGCTACTGCTGCTGGCGCAGACGCTGATTGGTCTGGCGCGCTCATGGATGGTGATCGTGTTGAGTCAGACGCTGGCTTTGCAGTGGGCTGGCAACGTGTTCAGCCACCTCGTGAAATTGCCTGTCGCCTTCTTCGAGAAACGCCATCTCGGCGACATCACGTCGCGCTTCGGTGCCGTGCAGGCCATCCAGAAGACGCTCACCACGGCGGTCATCGAAGCCGTGCTGGACGGGCTAATGGCGTTGGCTGCGTTAGTGATGATGTTGATCTACGCACCCACGCTCGCGGCGGTGACGGCGGGCGCAGTGGCGCTGTATGGCCTGCTGCGCTGGATCTCGTATGCGCCGTTCCGCAACGCGGCGGCCGAACGGCTAATCATGGCCGCCAAGGAGAACACGCACTTCATTGAAACCCTGCGCGCCATCACACCATTAAAGCTCTTCGGTCGCGAAGAGGAGCGTCGCGCACGCTGGCAGAACCTCATCGTGGAAGTACAGAATCGAGACGTGCGAACAGCCAAGATGGGCATGGGCTTCTCCACCGCCAGCACCTTCATCTTCGGCCTGGAGAACCTGCTGGTGCTGTGGCTGGGTGCCAGGCTCATCATGAACGGCATGACGGGCGGCGGTGCCAGTTCGGGCGCGGGCATGACCATCGGCATGCTGTTCGCCTTCCTTAGCTACAAGACGCAGTTCGCCAGCCGCGTGTCGGCTCTCATCAACTACGCGGTGGAGCTGAAGATGCTGAACCTGCACGCCGAGCGGCTGGCCGACATCTGCCTCGAGCCGCCCGAGAAGGACGAAGTGCCGCACAGCGAGCTCACGCACCTCGTGCCCAGCATCGAACTGCGCAACGTGAGCTTCCGCTACGGCGAGGGTGAGCCGTGGATCCTGAAGGATGCCAACTTCCGCGTCGAAGCCGGCGAAAGCGTGGCCGTGGTGGGCGCCTCGGGTGCGGGCAAGACGACGCTGCTGAAAATCGCGCTGGGCCTGCTCAAGCCTACTGAGGGCGAGGTACTCTACGGCGGCCAGCGGGTGCAGCACATCGGCATCCAGAACTTCCGCCGCCAGGTCGGCACGGTGATGCAGGAGGACGTGCTGCTGACCGGCAGCCTGGCCGACAACATCGCCTTCTTCGATGTGCAGCCGGACCGGGAGCGCGTCCAGACCTGCGCGCAGATGGCCCAGTTGCACGACGACATCTGCCGCATGCCCATGGGTTACGAGACGCTGGTGGGTGACCTGGGCTCGGGCCTGTCGGGCGGGCAGAAGCAGCGCCTGCTGCTGGCCCGGGCGCTCTACAAGCAGCCGCGCGTGCTGGCGCTGGACGAGGCGACCAGCCACCTGGACATCGCCAATGAGCGCGCGGTGACAGCGGCCATTGCGCACGTCCAGTTGACGCGGCTGATCATTGCCCATCGGCCGGAGACGATTGCCGGGGCGCAGCGGGTGGTGCAGGTCAAGGGCGGCCAGGTGCTGGATGTGGCGCGGGCGATGCCGGCGCCCGCGTCTTCAGCGATGCCCGACGTCGTGCCGGCGTGAACAGGCGCACCCTCAGGATTCGGCGGGATCCAGCCGCCGCACCCGCGCCAGCCGCCAGGCGCGGGCCGGATCGCTGAAGACAGCGTCCGCCGCCGTGCCCGTCTTGCGGCCGGTGGCGTCGATGGCGTCGATGGCAATGCGCTTGTCGAAGACATCGCACTCGCCTCCCGAATCGGCCGCCGCATCCCACGGACGGCGTTGTTATGCTGACACGAGGGGCCCGGGTCATCTCAGACCCGAAAACGACCGGGAGGTGATCCGTGCGCCAGCCAACTGACGAGGACAAGCCTCGCCCCACCCGCCGCCGAACTTGCGGCGGCGGCGTCGTGCTGGCGCTGCTGGCCGCCGCCCCTGCGGCGGCGCAGGATTTGAGCCAGCTGTCGCTGGAGCAGCTGTCCAACGTGGAAATCAGCTCGGTATCGCGGCGCCGCGAGAAGCTCGCGCAGGTGCCGGCCTCGCTGTACGTGATCACGGCAGACGCGATACGGCGCTCCGGCGCGCGCAGCCTGCCCGAGGCGCTGCAACTGGCGCCCAACCTGCAGGTCGCGCGGACCGATGCCACCCAGTACGCCATCAGCGCACGGGGCTTCAATAACTCGGTGGGCAACAAGCTGCTGGTGCTGATCGACGGCCGAACGGTCTACGCGCCTTATTTCTCCGGCGTGCAATGGGATCAGCAGGACGTGCTGCTGGACGACGTCGCCCGCATCGAGGTCATCAGCGGCCCGGGCGGCAGCGTCTGGGGCACGAACGCGGTCAATGGGGTGATCAACATCATCCGCCGGCCGGCAGCGGACACGGGGCTGCTGCTGCGCGTCGATGCCGGTGCGGACGAGCGCTCGGCCGCACTGCGCCACGGCGGCGAGCTGCCGCTGCAAGGCCACTGGCGCGCCTACGCGAAGCTGCAGCAGCGCGATGCCAGCGAGACCGAAGCCGGCGTGGCCGTGACGGACAGGTCGCACCGATGGCAGCTGGGCTGGCGCGCCGACTGGCTGAGCGGCGAGGACGGGCTGACGGTGCAGGGCGACGTCTACCGCGGCGACACGGCAGACCGCCTGAGTGGCGCACGGAACTTCGGCGGTGTGCGCACGTCGGGCGAGAACCTGCTGGCGCGCTGGACCGGCGGGCTGGACGGCGGCTCACGGTTGCGCGTGCAGGCCTACTACGACCATGTGGAGCGTGAGGACGCGATCCTGTACAGCCCGAGCTTCACGGTGCAGGACCTGGAGGCGCAGCACAGCCTGACCTGGGGCGCGCACCAGATCGACTGGGGCGGCGGCTGGCGCAGCTCGCGCGACCACCTCGCGCCGGGGCTGGTGTTCGGCTTCGTACCCGAACGCGCGACGCAGCAGTGGCAGAACCTGTTCGTGCAGGACGAACTGCACCTGGCGGACGGCTGGCGGCTGACGGCCGGCACGAAGTTCGAGCACAACGACTACACGGGCTGGGAGACGCTGCCGTCGCTGAGTGTGGCCTGGTCGCCATCGGCACGCTGGCAGTGGTGGGCCTCGCTGTCGCGGGCGGTGCGCGCGCCGGCCCGGCTGGACCGCGACCTGCGCGTGCCGCCCAAACCGCCCTTCATCATCGCGGGCGGGGCCGGCTTCAAGTCGGAGGTGGCGCGCGTTGTCGAACTGGGCCACCGCGGCCAGCCGAGCAGCACGGTGAGCTATGCGCTGACGCTGTATCACCACGACTGGCAAGGGCTGCGCAGCGGCCAGCCGGCGCCCAATGCCATGGTGCAGAACATGATCGCCGGCAACAGCTGGGGCCTGGAAGCCTGGGGACACTGGCAGCCGCAGCCCTGGCTGCGGCTGAGCGCCGGCTTCAACCGTCTGGAGCAGAACCTGGCCGTGCAGCCGGGCAGCTCCGACCCGGTGGGGCCGTCCGCGCTGGGCAACGATCCGCCGCAGCAATGGCAGCTGCGCGCCACGCTGCAGCCGGCGGAACGCCATGAGCTGGACGTGGCGCTGCGCCACGTTGCCGCGCTGCCGCTGCCGGCCGTGCCCGCCTACACCGTGCTGGACTTCAACTATGGCTGGCGTGCCACGCCCACGCTGATGCTGACGCTGGGCGGCCGCAACCTGCTGCAAGGCCGTCATGCCGAGGCCAATGCGGCGCCGGGCCGCCGGGTCTTCGGGCCCGAGGCCTACGCGCAACTGCGTTGGACACCGTGACTGAGGCCCGGCGCCGGCCACTGCTGGCCCTCGCACTGGGCCTGCTGACGGGCGGCACGAGCCGCGCCCAGACCGACGATGGCGGCGGCGAGGTGCGCATTAAGGCCGAGTTCCTCTACAAGTTCACGGCCTATGTGGACTGGCCCGACGGCGCGCTGGGCGCTGCGCAAGCGCCCTTTGTCATCGGCGTGCAGGGCTCTGAAGCCATGCTCGACGAGCTGCGCCAGGGCGTACAGGGACGCATGGTGCAGGCGCGACCGGTGGAGGTGCGGCGCGTGCGCGCGGCCGATGCCACGCCGGGCCTGCACCTGCTGTTCCTGGCTCAGGGCGAGTCGGCCAGCGCGCGGCACGGGCTGTTGCTTGTCAGCGAGGGTGAGTCCGGTGAGCCGCCTCCGCGCGGCAGCGTCATTCACTTCCTGGTCGTTGGCGCGCGCGTGCGTTTCGATGTGCTGCTCGACGGCGCAGAACGCGCCGGCCTGCGGCTGAGTTCGCGCTTGCTGTCCGTCGCGCACAAGGTGCATGCGGCAACGCGCTGAGGGCCTCAGGCTTTGCCGTCCTCGGGATCCAGCCGCCGTGCCCGCGCCAGCCGCCAGGCGTCGGCCGGATCGCTAAACACGGCCTCAGCCGTCGTGCCCGTCTCGCGGCCGGCGGCGTCGATGGCAATGCGCTTGTCGAAGACATAGCACTCGCCTTCCCAATCGGCCGCCGCGTCGGGGAAGGCCTCCAGGAAGTTCAGGATGCCGCCGTCCAGCTGGGCGACCTTCAGGCCACGCTGCTGCATCCAGGCCGCCGTCTTCTCGCAGCGGATGCCGCCGGTGCAGTACATCGCGACGGTCTTGCCCTGCCACTCGTCGCGGTGCGCCTCGACGTAGGCCGGGAAGTCGCGGAAGTGGGCCACGCCGGGGTCGATGGCGCCGCGGAAACGGCCGAGCTTGAACTCGAAGCTGTTGCGGTTGTCGAGCACGAAGGTGGCGGGGTCGGCCAGCAGTTCGCGGAATTGATGGGGGCTGACGTGCGTGTCCGTCGCGTCGCCGCTGACGCCCGGGATGCCGAAGGCAACGATCTCGCGCTTGACCGACACCTTGAACCGGCTGAACGGCCGGCGCTCGCAGGTGTTGTGCTTGAAGTGCAGGTCGGCGAGGCCGGCCTGGGCTTGCAGTTCGGCCTCGAAGGTGTGGACCGCATCGGCCTCGCCCGCGATGGCGGCGCTCAAGCCTTCCTCGGCCACCAGCATGACGCCGCCAAGGCCCAGCGCCGCGCCGCGTTCGCGCAGCCATTCAGCGAAGGCTGTCGGGTCGGCCATCGGGGTAAAACGGTAGAAGGAGCTGTGCAGGAGCGGCATACCCGCGAATTGTCGACTCGTACACTTCCACGGCTATGTCCCGCCTCAAAGTCCTACCCCAATACCTGATGCCCAAGGGCGCCATGACGCGCCTGGCCGGGCGCATCGCGAGCAAGCCGCGTGGCGGCGTGACGACGTCGACGATCCGCCGCTTCGTGGCGCGCTACGGCGTCAACATGGCCGAGGCGGCCGAGCCGAACATCACGGCCTACGCCACCTTCAACGACTTCTTCACGCGCGCCTTGAAGCCCGGCGCCAGGCCGCTGGCGGAGGCGCCGCTGATCTGCCCGGTGGACGGGTCGATCAGCCAGGTGGGGCGCATCCAGGGCGACCAGGTGTTCCAGGCCAAGGGCCAGGCGTTCTCGACGACGGCGCTGGTCGGTGGCGATGCGCAGCTGGCCGCCAAGTTCCAGGACGGCCTGTTCGCCAACCTCTACCTCAGCCCCAAGGACTATCACCGCATCCACATGCCCGCCGCCGGGCGGCTCGTGCGCATGGTGCATGTGCCGGGTGCGCTGTTCTCGGTGAACCCGACGACGGCGCGCGGCGTGCCGGGGCTGTTCGCGCGCAACGAGCGGGTCGTCTGTGTGTTCGAGAACGACACGCTCGGCACCTGGGTGCTGGTGCTGGTGGGCGCCACCATCGTCGGCAGCATGACGACCGTCTGGCACGGCCCCGTCAATCGGCGCGGGCCGGTGCGGGAATGGGATTACACCCCTGGCCAGGTCACGTTGGCCCAGGGCGACGAGATGGGCCGCTTCCTGCTGGGCTCCACGGTCGTCATGCTGTTCGAGAAGAGCAACTTGCAGTTCAACCCGGCCTGGCAGCCCGGCGGCACGATCCGCATGGGCGAGTGGATGGCGCGTTAGGGCGCGGCCAGCCGCGCTTAGCGCAGGGCCGCGCGCATCACCACGTGAAGGTCACGACGCCGCTGGACGGCAACTCATAGCCAAAGCGCTGGCCCGGCGCCTGCACGGTGAAGCGGCGCGCCTGCTTGCCGGAGTTGCTGACGATGAGGACGGTGCTGCCGTCGGGGTTGGTGAAGGCGACATGGTCCAGCCCCTTTGCCTCGCCGGTGGAGTCGACCCGCCGCGCGCCCTGATGCACGAAGCGGCTGGCGTGGCCGAAGGCGTAGTACTCGATGTTGCGGGTGACCTGACCGGTCTTGGGGTCGATGGTGACGACGCCGCGGCAGTCCTTGCAGCCGCCCAGGTGCGGGCCGTAGGCCGGGTCCAGCGCCAGGTTCCACATCAGCACGCCGCGTGCACCGTGGCGCGTGCTGCCGATGATGAGGTTGCGCGTGATCCACGGCAGCGTCTCGGCCCACTGCGGCTTCCATTCGCCGCCGGAGCATTCGGTGAACCAGACGTCCAGCTCGGGGAAATGCTGGGCCACCTGCGACTGCGCGGACACGTCACCGGCATAGCAGTGCCAGGCCACGCCCGACACGTATTTGCGCGCCGTCGCGTCGGACAGCATGGCCAGCGGGCTCCAGGGCTCGTCCCAGTTGTGGTCCCACTCCAGCAGCTGCGTCGTCAGTCCCTTGGCTTTCAGCAGCGGGCCGAGGTGCTGGCCGACGACGGCCGCGCGGGTGGCGGGCGGCACGCGCATGCCGGGGTAGTCGGGTGGCTCGAAGTGCGGCTCGTTCTGCAGCGTCAGTGCAAAGATGGGCACGCCCTCGGCCTTCATCGCTTCGACGTAGCGAACCATGTAGTTCGCAAAGGCGCCGTAAAACTCGGGCTTGAGCTGACCCTGCACGAGGCTGTCGGTCGTCTTCATCCAGCCAGGCGCGCTCCAGGGTGAGGCCATGACCTGCAGCTGGGGGTTGAGCGCCAGCGCCTGCTTCGCGGCGGGGATGACGTCGGCACGCTCGGGGTCGAGCGAGAAGTGCTTCAGCTCCGGGTCGGTCTGGCCCGGCGGCATGTCGTCCAAGCTGTAGTGGCGGCGCGAGAAGTCGGACGCGCCGATGGTCAGCCGCGTCAGCTCGAAACCGACGCCACCGTTCTCACGCGTGAACAGCTCGCGCATCAGCGCGTCGCGCTGCGGCTCGCTCATGCCATGGCGGATCAGCCAAGCCGAGCCCTCGGTGATGGCGGCGCCGAAGCCGGCGATGCGTTGGTGCTGGCGCTTGGGGTGGATGCGGATGACGGCGTCGGCCCTGGCGGGCGCCGTGACCGCGCTCGGCGACAGCAGGTGCTGCTGGTCGGCCGTGGTGAGGAAAGTCCGTACAGGTTCGGCGTTAGCGCCAAAGGCGCAGGCAGCCGTCACCGCCCAAAGGAGTTGTTTCATGGCTTAGCTCAGTCGAAGTTCGCTGGTCGCGTCGAAGACGCTCAGCAGGGACTCATCGATGTCGAAGGCCAGCACGTCACCGGCGGCGATGCGGCGGCCGTCGTGCACGAGGGTCGAGAAGGCTTGTTCGCCGAACTGCATCCAGACGACCTGGTGGTTGCCCATGGGCTCGACGAGCTGGACGGTGGCGCGCCAGCGCCCCGCCTCCTGCAAGCGCACATGCTCGGGCCGCACGCCCAGCACAACGCTCTGGCCCGACTTCACGCGGCCGGAGGCCAACCGCAGCGGCAGCACGCCTTCGAGCGACACGCCATCCGCGCCGACCTTGGCCGGCACGAGGTTGATGGCCGGTGAGCCCAGGAAGCCGGCGACGAAGAGATTGGCCGGCTGCTCGTAGACGTCGCTGGGCGTGCCGATCTGCTGGATGACGCCGGCCTTCATGACGACGATGCGCGAGGCCAGCGTCATCGCCTCGACCTGGTCGTGCGTCACGTAGATCATCGTGTTGCCCAGCGTCTGGTGCAGCAGCTTGAGCTCGCGGCGCAGCTCGGCGCGCAGCTTGGCGTCGAGGTTGGAGAGCGGCTCGTCGAACAGGAACACGCCGGCCTCGCGCACCAGCGCCCGGCCGATGGCGACGCGCTGGCGCTGGCCGCCGGACAGCTGCGCCGGCTTGCGGCCGAGCAGCGGCGTCAGCTGCAGCATGTCGGCCG
This sequence comes from Roseateles sp., assembly GCF_039929605.1. Taxonomy (GTDB): domain Bacteria; phylum Pseudomonadota; class Gammaproteobacteria; order Burkholderiales; family Burkholderiaceae_C; genus Pelomonas. The sequence continues at coordinate 36,647 of NZ_JBDSQX010000136.1, read as the reverse complement.
CGCGCTTCACGCGGCGCTCGATCTCCGGCTTGGGCACACCGGCCACGCGCGGGCCGAAGCTCATGTTGCGCTCCACCGTCATGATCGGGTACAGCGCATAGCTCTGGAACACCATGCCGATGCCGCGCTCGGAAGGCTCGGCATCGGTCATGTCGGTGCCGCCGATGTGGATGCTGCCGGCGCTCACGTCGATGAGGCCCGCGATGCTGTGCAGCAGCGTCGACTTGCCGCAGCCCGAGGGGCCGAGCAGCACGAGGAACTCGCCCTCGTGCACCTGCAGGTCGAGGCCTTTGATGACCTCGTTGTGGCCGAACTTGATGCTCAGGCCCTTGATGTTCACGCCACTCATTTCACTGCGCCCGCTGCAATGCCGCGCACGAACCAGCGGCCGGAAATCAGATAGACCAACAGGGGCACGGCAGACGTGAGGATCGTCGCGGCCATGTTGAGGTTGTAGAGGCGCTCGCCCGTCGTCGTGTTGATGACGTTGTTGAGCTGCACCGTCATCGGCTGGTTCTCGCGGCCGGCGAAGGTCAGGCCCAGGATGTAGTCGTTCCACACGCCGGTGATCTGCATGATGGCCGCGACGATCAGCATGGGCGTGGACATGGGCAGCACGAGCTGCACGAAGATGCGCCAGAAGCCGCCGCCGTCCACGCGCGCCGCCTTGAACAGCTCGGCCGGCAGGCTGGCGTAGTAGTTGCGGAACAGCAGCGTCATGATGGGCATGGCGAACACCAGGTGCACAACGACGATGCCGGGCAGGCTGCTGTAGATGCCGATGGCCGCTTCCAGCTTGACGAGCGGATAGATCATCACCTGGATGGGGATGAAGGCGCCCATCATCAGCACGCCGAACAGCCACTGCGAGCCGCGCGGCTTCCACCAGCTGAGCGCGTAGCCATTGACGGCGCCGAGCAGGATGGGCAGCACGATGGACGGCACGGCGATGGCGACCGAGTTCCAGAAGCCGCCGCGCACGCCCTCGCAGCTGACGCCCGTGCAGGCCTCGCTCCAGGCGGCGCGCCAGGCGTCCAACGACGGTGCCGACGGCAACGCGAAGATCTGGCCGAGGCGGATCTCGTCCATGCTCTTGAACGAAGTCGTCAGCATGATGTACAGCGGCAGCAGGAAAAAGGCCGCGGCGAAGAGCAGGAAGGCGTAGACGCCTAGGCGGGCCCATGAGGCCGTGGCTTTGCGCTTGCTCATCAGTGGCCTCCTTTGGCCACCTGGCGGCTGCGCACGTAGGCGAGCGGCGCGACGAGCGCGAGCACGGTGAGCAACAGCATCACCGCGCCGGCCGAGGCCAGGCCGAGATTGGCGCGGGCGAACAGGTGATCCATGATGAATTTGGCCGGCACATCGCTGGCGATGCCGGGGCCGCCCTGCGTCATGGCGACGACGGTGTCGAACACCTTCACGACGCCGACCGCCAGCAGCGTGAAGACCGTTGCCAGCGTCGGGCCCATCATCGGCAGCACCACCGACAGATAGACGCGCCAGGTGGGGATGCCGTCCAGTCGCGTGGCCTTCCAGATCTCCTCGTCGATGCCGCGCAGGCCGGCCAGCATCAGGGCCATCACCAGCCCTGCCCCTTGCCACGTGCCGGCGATGACGACGGTGTAGATGACCATGTCCTGGTCGACGATCCAGTCGAAGGTGAAGCTCTTCCAGCCCATCTGCTGCATCGCGTTCTGCAGGCCGCTGTCCGGATTGAGCACCCATTGCCAGACCAGGCCCGTGGCGACGAAGGACATCGCGTAGGGGTAGAGGAAGGCGGTGCGCAACACGCCCTCGCCACGCACCTTCTGATCGATGAAGACGGCCAGCAGAAAGCCCAGCAGCATGGCCGCGACGACGTAGAGCACGCCGTAGATGGCGAGGTTGTGGATGGCGAGCTGCCAGCGCTCGTTGTCGAGCAGACGTTCGAACTGCTGCAGGCCGACGAAGTCGCTGTTGGGGAAGGTGCGCGAGCTGGTCAGCGAGGTGCGCAGCGTCCACAGCACGGTGCCGACGTAGCCGACGAGGACGATGACGGCCAGGGGCAGCAGCGCAGCCCAGGCCGCGAGACCACGGCGCTTCATCAGGACCTCAGAGCAGAGACGATGTCCTTCTGGACCTTCTCGACCGGGATATTGCGGTTCCAGTAGCTCGTCAGCACGTCCTGCAGCGCGCCATTCTGGTCGGGCGTGATGTAGATCTCGCCGTTGCCAAGCTGGCGCGACTTGTCCTTCATGGCCGCCACGCCCATCTGGGCGCACATGTCCATCTTGCTGACGTCCACGTCGGTGCGAATGGGGATGGAGCCCTTCTTCATGCTGAAAGCGACCTGCGTGGCGGGCTGCGTGATGACGCTGGCCAACAGCTGCTGGGCCTTGATCTGGTCGGGCTTGTCGGTCTTGGGGAAGACCATCACGTCGCCCTGGATGATGTAGGGCGCCTTGGGGCCGAAGCCGGGCGCGCAGCCATAGTCCCGGCCGGCTTCCTGCTTGGCCAGCGCGAACTCGCCCTTGGCCCAGTCGCCCATGATCTGCACGCCGCCACGGCCGCTGATGAGCATGGCGGTGGCGTCGTTCCAGTTGCGGCCCGGCGAGCCCTTGTCGGTGTAGCTCTGCAGGCGTTTGTAGGCCAACAGCACCTTCTTGAACTCCTCGCCCATGATGGCCTTGGGGTCGCGGTCGCGGAAGACTTTGAGGTAGAGGTCGCGGCCACCGTAATGGGCCAGCACGGCGGTGAAGACGATGCCGTCCTGCCAGGGCTGGCCGCCGTGCGCCAGGCCGACGAGGCCGGCGGCCTTGAGCTTGTCCAGCGCGGCGAAGAGTTCGTCGAAGGTCTTGGGTTCTTCCGCGATGCCGGCCTTCTTGAAGGCGGCCTTGGAGAACCAGAACCAGGTCATGTTGTGGATGTTGACCGGCGCGGCGTAGTAGTGGCCCTTGACCTTGATGGCCTGCAGCACGGTCTCGGGCAGGAACTTGTCCCAGCCGTCGCGCTTGGCCACGTCGTCGACGTTGTTCAGCAGGCCCTGGTCGACGATGTCGCGGAACTGCTGCGTGGTGTTGAACTGCGCGGCCGTGGGTGGGTTTCCACCCGCGATGCGGTTGATGGCGACCGAGCGCGCCTGCTCGCCCAAGGCGACGGCCGTGTCCACCCAAATGCCGCCCTGGGCCTTGTAGGCCTCGGCCAGGGTCTTGGCGGCAGCGGATTCGCCGCCGGAGGTCCACCAATGGATAACCTCGGCCTTCAGCGGGGCTGCAGGCTGGGCAGCGGCGGGAAAGGCGGCGGCGAGCGCGAGGGCGGCCAGGGCGTGGCGGGGGTACTTCATCTTGTCTCCGAATCTTGTGGGCGGCTGGGCGCAGTGTCTCTTGGGACGGCGCGGGCCGCCTGAGGGTCGACCCTGTAATATTTCATTTAGAAACCGCCTGTACCCGCCTACACGCGGGTTTCAAACCTTTAATTTTTCGTTCAGGAATTGCCCGTACCAAAGGCCGCTGTCCTTGAGGATGCGCTGCTGCGAGGCGTAGTCCACATAGGCCAGGCCGAAGCGGCGCAGATAGCCCTCGGCCCATTCGAAGTTGTCCAGCAGGCTCCAGGCGAAGTAACCCTTCACCGGCACGCCGGCGTCCACGGCCTGCTTCAACGCGGCCAGGTGGCGCTGCAGATAGGACAGGCGCTCAGCGTCGTGCACGCGACCGTCGGCGGTCAGCACGTCTTCGAAGGTGGAGCCGTTCTCGGTCAGCTGAATGACGGGCGGGCTGTAGTCGCGCTGGATGCGGGTCAGCAGGTCGACCAGGCCTTGCGGCGAGACCTCCCAGCCGAAGCCGGTGCGCTCCACGCCTTCCTTGTCGACCAGGCTGGCACGCATCAGGCCGCCGGCCGGGTCGTCCTTCACCGCCTCGGGGAAGTAGTAGTTCACGCCGAGGAAATCCGTCGCGGTGGCGATGGCTTCGAGGTCACCCGGCAGCACCTTGGGTGCCGCATCGCCCAGCAGTTTCAGCGTGTCTTCGGGGTAGCCACGGCCGAACAGCGGGTCCAGGAACCAGCGGTTGCGCAGCCCGTCGTGGCGCTTCAGTGCGGCGATGTCCTCGGCGCTGCTGGACGCGGCCTTGATGGGGTGCAGGCTCAGCGTGATGCCGACCTCGGCGCCGGGCGAGTTCGCGCGGATGACTGGAATAGCCTGGCCGTGGGACACCAGCACGTGATGGCAGGCCAGCATGCCGTCGGCCAGGCTCTTGCCGCCGGGGGCGTGGACGCCCTCCCAGTAGCCCATCATGCAGGAGCACCAGGGCTCGTTGTGCGTGATCCAGTGCTTGACGCGGTCGCCCAGGCGGCGGGTGACGACGTCGGTGTATTCGAGGAAGGCGGCAATGGTGTCGCGCGACAGCCAGCCGCCCTGTTCTTGCAGCGCCTGCGGCAGGTCCCAGTGGTAGAGCGTGGCCCAGGGGTCGAGGCCGCGCTCCAGCATCCCGTCCACCAGTCGGTCATAGAACGCCAGCCCCGCTTCGTTCACGGCACCCCTGCCTTGTGGAAGGATGCGCGGCCAGGCGATGGAGAAGCGGTAGGCGTTGACGCCCATCGCCTTGGCCATGTCCATGTCCTGCGGGAACAGGTGGTAGTGGTCGCAGGCGACCAGCGCGTTGGAGCCGTCGCGGATGCGGCCGGGCTCGGCACAGAAGCGGTCCCAGATGGACTCGCCCTTGCCGTCTTCCTGGCCGGCGCCTTCGATCTGGAAGGAAGAGGTGGACACGCCCCAACGGAAGTCGGCGGGGAAGTCTTTGCGGGTCGGGGCGTTGTGGGCACTCATAAAATGGGGTCAGGTTCAAAATTTATAGCTGCCGCCCAGAAGCAATTGCCGCCCGTAGGACGTGTAGCGCTCGGGCAGCGTGGAGTTCGGATCGCTGGCGCCGGACGAGATGCCCACCCGGGTGCGGTAGGGCCGGTCACGCAGGTTGTTCACCTGCAGCGTCAGCGACAAGCCCTTGAAGGCGCCGGTCTCGAAGGCATAGCCGATCTGCGCGTCGATGATGGTCTCGCCCAGGATCATGCTGGGCACGTTCTCGCCGAAGGTGCCACGCACCGTCGTGACGAACGGCGAGCGGTGGCGGCTGCCGACGCGGGCCGAGATGCCGTCGCGCTCGTAGTAGACGGTGAAGTTGGTCGCCACGCCCGACAGGCCGTCCAGCGGCTTGCTGGCGTTGTTCTCCTCGTGCAGCGAGCTGCGCGTGTTCGAGTAGCTCATCGAGACGCCGATGCCGTCCAGCCCCGGGCTGATCAGCCCGCCGTCCAGCGAGCCGCTCAGCTCGGTGCCGGCGATCATGCCGCCCTGGCCGTTCGCCTGCGTGTTCAGCGTGCCGATGCTCTTCAATGGCACCCACTGCGTCGGGTTGGGGAAGCCGGTGAAGTCGAAGGGAATCGACTGGCCGTAGACGAAATTGGTGATGTGCTTGTGGAAGGCCGCCGCCGCCACGTAGCTGCGTTTGCTGAAGTAGTGCTCGATGGACAGGTCCACCGAGTCCGCGCGCCAGGGCTCCAGCTTGGCGTTGCCACCGTTGGCCGACCAGAGGCGGTCCTGCTCGCCGACGTTGATGCCGGAGAAGCCGGCGCGCATGTCCTCCATGTTGGGCCGCGCCAGCACCTTGGCCAGGCCGAAGCGCAGCACCGTCTTGTCGCTCAGGTCGGCCGACAGGTTGAGGCTGGGCAGCACGTCGGTGTAGCTCGTGCCGCCCGTGGTCGGGTCGCTGGCCTGGCTCGTGGCGTTCCACAGCAGGCCGTTGCTCCACTGCTTGGCGTGCACCACGCGCAGCCCCAAGCTGCCGCGCAGCGGCACACCCCATTCAGCGTCGAAACCCAGCTTGGCATGGGCCGCCGTCACCTTCTCATGCACGGACCAGATGCGGCCCGGCGCCTGGTCGGCCGAGGCGGCAACCACGTCGTAGAGACTGAGCGCGCTCGGCACGTCGAAATTGACCATGCGGATGGGGCTCCCGGCAAACGACAGGTCGGTCGGCTCGCGCAGCAGGTTGGCGGGAATGAGCACCGGCGCGCGGTTGTTCTTGAGGTTGTAGTAGACCTCCGTGCGGTTCATGTTCTTGTCGCGCTCGGAGTAGTCCAGACCCGCCTCGACGCTGTTGAAGAAGCCCTCGAAGGTGCGGCCGGCCGAGAGCTTGAGCGCCTTGATCTGATCACGCACTTTCGGGAACTGGCTGCGGCCGTCGCGGCCCCAGCCCGGCGGGTCGGTGAGCAGAAACTTGCCGCCGTCGCCGTAGTCAAACGTCGGGTGGAAGGTGGAGATGCCGTCGCCGGTGGCGACATTGACCTGCCCCAGGCTGACACGCGCGGGAGCGCCGGCCGCCAGCTCGGCGTTCTGCTCGTCGCGCCTGGCCTTGGACCAGCTCAGGTCGGCCACCAGCTTCCAGTCGGCCAGTTTCAGCTCGTTGTTCCAGCCGATGGCGCGGATGTCGTCCTGGCGCTTGTTGAAGTTCGTCAGCGCGACCGGGTTGACGGTGTTGACCATGCCGCTGGTGACGAGCTTGTCGCCGTTCACCACGGTCGTCTGCGCGCCGCTCCAGCTGGCGCCCGACCAGACCGACATGTCGGACATCACCGTGCGGCGTGCCTCGGTCTGGTTGAACCGGGAGTAGTACAGGTCCAGCGTGCTGTGCAGGCCGTTGCCGGGCTTGTACTCCAGCACCGCCATCAGGCCGTCGCGCTTCTGGCGCGAGGACGCCACGCCGATCTCGAAGCCTTGCAGCGCCACCGAGTCGTCCGGCGTGCCAGGCAGCGGCGAGTCCCAGACGCTGGTGTTGGCCCACCACCAGCTCTTGTAGTGCTTCTCCTGGTTAGGCGAGTCCAGGTGGGCAAAGCCCACAGCGGCGCCCCAGGTGCGGTCGGCCGACTGCGTGATGTAGGACGCGCTCAGGCGGTTGCCGGTGCCGGAGATCTCGGGGTTGAGCGAGCCGTTGGAATTGCGCTCGACGCGCCCGCCGATGACCATTTGCGAGGTCGCAAAGTCCAGCGGCCGCAGCGTCTTCATGTTGACGGTGCCCGAGAGGCCCTGCGCCGAGAGGCTGGCATCCGGCGTCTTGTAGACCGTGGCGGCGTTGATCAGCTCGGAGGGGAACTGGTCGTACTCGACCGAGCGGTTGTCGCCCGTGGAGACGATCTCGCGGCCGTTCAGCAGCGTGACGCCGTAGCGCGGGGCCATGCCGCGAATGCTGATGACCGAGGAGCGACCCGCCACGCGCTGGGAGGTCAGGCCCGGCAGGCGGGAGATGGCATCGGCGATGGACACGTCGGGCAGCTTGCCGATGTCTTCGGCCGAGATGGCCTCGACGATGGCATCGGCATTGCGCTTGGTGCTGATCGAGGACTCAAGGCTGGCGCGAAAGCCCGTCACCGTGACGGTATCGAGCTTCTGCTCTGCGACGGGCGCGGTCTGCGCCAGCGCCGAGGCGCTCAGGAAGCCGATGCAGATCGCAGCGACAGGGGTGAGGCGCAGGCGCCGGTGCGGCGCGCCGGCGGGCATGGATTGGCGAGGCATGTGTTTTGTCTCCTGGTTCATCTTGTTCGTTGGTTGAAGCGGCTCGTAGCGGCATTCCTTCGTTGGCCAGGCCAGGGATTTCGCCACATGTTGGAACCGGTTCCACTTGCGACGCAAATCTAATTCGGCGAGCACGAGTTTGTCAATCGCAGTCGCCCGGGGGTTGACGTTTCATTTACCCAACATCGACCGTCGCGACCGCCACCGCACGGCCCGCGATGCCAGGCGGCTCTTGACTTCCTATTGGGTTGCCGGCGCCGCTGGATCCGACCCATCGTGCAGGCTTGGCCGGCCTGCGGTGCCGGTCTGCCGGCTGTGATTCAATCCCCGTCGAAGAGCGCAGAGGACGAATGGCAACGATCAAGGACGTAGCAAGAGTGGCGGGCGTGGGCATTGGCACCGCGTCGCGCGTCATCAGCGGAAACGGTTCCGTCGCGCCGGCCACAGCCGAGCGGGTGCGCAAGGTCATCGCCCAGCTCAAGTTCCGCCCCTCGCACACGGCGCGCTCGCTGGGCAACGGCACGTCCAAGCTGATCGGCGTCTACATCCCCTTCCTGCGCGGCACTTACTACACGCCCATCCTGCGCGTCATCGACCTCGTGCTGCGCGGCAAGGGCCTGCACATGGTGGTGGCCTTCGGCGAGGGCATCGAGGACGAGCGCAAGGAAACCAACGACGCGATGCGCTTCCTGCTCGACCGCGACTGCGACGGCCTCATCGTGCTGTCCAACGCCATCCTGGACGAAGACATCAAGGCCCTCGGCCCGGCGGCGCGCCAGGTGGTCGTGCTGAACCGCCACTTCGACCGCATCAAGGAGCAGTGCTTCACGGCCGACCACGTGCAGGGCGGCGTGCAGGCGGCGCGCGCGCTGCTGCAGCACAAGCACAAGGACATCGCCGTCATCTCCGGCCCCACGACCTCGCCCGACAACGTCGCGCGTCTCAACGGCTTCATGGGCGAACTGGCGCAGCGCGGGTTGGACACGTCCAAGGTGCTGACCGTGCCGGGCGACTTCTCCAACCAGGCCGGCTGGGACGCGGCCGAGACGCTGCTCAAGCTCAAGCGCCTGCCGACGGCGGTGTTCTGCGCCAACGACGAAATGGCCATCGGCCTGCTCGCGCACTTCCAGGAGCGCGGCATGTCGGTGCCACGCGACGTGTCGGTGCTCGGCTACGACGACTCGCCCAGCGCCGAGTTCGCCGCGCCGCGCCTGACCTCCGTGCACATCCCCAGCCAGGAGGTGACGCTGGCCGGCCTGAACTGGCTGCTGAACCGCTGCTACGGCATGGAGCTGCCCATCTCGCGGCAGTTCGACATCGCCGTGACCTGGCGCGCCTCGGTGGCCGCACCGCCCTCCCGCAAACGAAGCTGAAGCCACAATCCGGGCTGTCTCCCTTTTCAGCCCGCCCATGTCCCAACGCGTCCTGACCGGCATCACCACGACCGGCACCCTGCACCTCGGCAACTACGTCGGCGCCATCCGCCCGGCGATTGCCGCCAGCCGCGCAGTGGGCGTGGAGAGCTTCTTCTTCATGGCCGACTTCCACGCGCTGATCAAGTGCGACGAGCCGGACCGCATCGCCCACTCCAGCCGCGCCATCGCCGCCACCTGGCTGGCGGCCGGCCTGGACGCCGACCGCGTCACCTTCTACCGCCAGAGCGACATCCCGGAGATCCCCGAACTCACCTGGCTGCTGACCTGCGTGACGGCCAAGGGCCAGATGAACCGCGCCCATGCCTACAAAGCCGCCGTTGATGCCGCCGTGGCCGCCGGCGAGGAGCCCGACGCCAACGTGAGCCTGGGCCTGTTCAGCTACCCGGTGCTGATGGCGGCCGACATCCTGCTGTTCAACGCGCACAAGGTGCCGGTGGGCAAGGACCAGATCCAGCACATCGAGATGGCCCGCGACATCGGCCAGCGCTTCAACCACCAGTTCGGCAAGGGCGAGGAGCTGTTCACGCTGCCCGAGGCGGTGACTGACGCTGAGATGGAGCTGCTGCCCGGCCTCGACGGCCGCAAGATGAGCAAAAGCTATGACAACGTCGTGCCGCTGTTTGAAGGCGGCAGCGCGGCGCTGAAGGACGCGGTGGCGCGCATCGTCACCGACAGCAAGCTGCCCGGCGAGCCCAAGGAGCCGGAGGGCCAGGCGCTGGTCGCCCTGTACGACGCCTTCGCGACGCCCGAGCAGCGGCAAGCCTTTCGCGCGGCGCTGCTCGGCGGCCTGGGCTGGGGCGATGCCAAGCAGCAACTCGTGGCGCAGATCGAGTCGCAGATCGGCCCGATGCGCGAGCGCTATGCCGCGCTGATGGCCAACCCCGAGCAGCTGGAAGCCATCCTGCAGACCGGCGCCGCCAAGGCGCGCGCCATCGCTGCGCCCTTCCTGCAGCGGCTGCGCGCGGCCGTGGGACTGCGGCCTTACACCGCGACTGCCGCCACCGCCGTGGCCAGAACTGAGAAGGCCGCACTGCCGGTCTTCAAACAGTACCGCGAGGCGGACGGCAAGTTCTACTTCAAGCTGCTGTCGGCCGGCGGCGAGCTGCTGCTGCAGAGCAGCGGCTTCGAGCAGGGCCGCGAGGCCGGCCAGTGGGTGGCGCGGCTGAAGCGCGAGGGCTGGGTGGCGGATGCGCCCGTGCAGCGCGAAGCCAGCGAGACCGATGTCGCTGCGGCTCTCGCTGCCTTCCAGCAAGAGACCTGACGCGGTCTCCACGCCCAACCCGCTGAGCCGCATCGCCCTCTTCAACGGCCGGCTGGCCATGGATTGCGACTGGCGCTTCTAGAGCCGCCGCTCTACGGAATGTAGGAAGCGCGTCACGCCAAAAAGCGTTTACCCGCAGAGGCCGGCCGCTGGCGCGAGGTAACTTCGCGGATCCGAAAAAAGCCCCCAGGAGACACCCATGGCCACCATCGCCGCCGACCAACTCGCACTGCCCCGCCTCTACCACTGGGAGCGCACGGCCGGCAGCACGGTGACGCTGACGCAACCCATGGGTGGCACCGAGGTCCGCGACTTCACCTGGGCCCAGGTAGGCGACCAGGTGCGCCGCATGGCCGCCTTCCTGAAAGCCAAGGGCGCCGCCGAGGGCTGGCCGGCTGATGCCAAGGTGGCGGTCTTGTCCAAGAACTGCGCCTGGTGGCTGATGAGCGACCTCGCCATCTGGATGGCTGGTTATGTCTCGGTGCCGCTCTACCCGACGCTGGCCGCCGACACCATCACGCAAATCCTCACGCACAGCGAGGCGCGCTACATCTTCATCGGCAAGCTCGATGGCTGGGAAGGCATGAAGCCCGGCGTGCTGCCCAGCCTGCCCGGCGCGAGCTACGCGCTGTCGCCCGACGACGTGAAGCAGCACTATGAAAGCTGGGACGCCATCTGCGCCCGCACCGAGCCGCTGCAGGGCGAGGTCACGCGCGGCGCCGACGAACTCTGCACGCTGATCTACACCTCGGGCACGACGGGCAACCCCAAGGGCGTGATGCACAACTTCGGCGCCTTCGCCTGGGCCATCGGCGCGGGCCTGGATCGCTTCCCGATGGGCGCCAGCGACCGCATGCTGTCCTACCTGCCGCTGGCCCACGTGGCCGAGCGCGTGCTCATCGAGCATGCCTGGCTGAAAGTCGGGCTCAAGGTGTTCTTCGCCGAATCGCTGGAGACCTTTGCCGCCGACCTGCAGCGCTCGCGGCCGACCATCTTCTTCAGCGTGCCGCGCCTGTGGGTCAAGTTCCAGCGGGGCGTGCAGGCCAAGATGCCGGCGCAGAAGATGAACAAGCTGCTGCGCCTGCCCATCATCGGCGGCCTGGTGCGCAAGAAGGTGCTGAAGGCCCTGGGGCTGGACCAATGCCGCATCGCCGTCGGCGGCGCCGCACCCATGTCGCTGGCGCTGCTGGAGTGGTACGGCACGCTGGGCCTGCACATCAACGAGGGCTACGGCATGACCGAGAACCTCGCGCTGTCGCACATGACGCTGCCCGGCAAGAACCAGCGCGGCACCGTCGGCCCGGCCTATGCCGGCGTGCAGACGCGCATCGACGCGGCGACCGGCGAGCTGCAGATGCGCAGCCCGGCGCTGATGATCGGCTACTACAAGGAGCCCGGCCTCACCACCGACGCGCTGACGGCCGACGGCTGGCTGCACACGGGCGACAAGGTCACGCAGGATGCCGACGGTTGCGTGCGCATCACCGGCCGCGTGAAGGACCTGTTCAAGACGAGCAAGGGCAAGTACGTGGCGCCCGCGCCGATCGAAGACAAGCTGGGCATGAACCCCGCCATCGAGGCCTGCTGCGTGGCCGGCGCCAACCTGAACCAGCCGCTCGGCATCGCGATGCTGTCGCCGCAGGGCCTGCAGCGCGCGGCCAGCGACGCGGTGGGTTTGCAGGCGGAGCTGAGCAAGCACCTGGAGGACGTCAACGCCCGCCTGGACCCGCACGAGCAGCTCGACACGCTGGTGCTCATCAAGACGCCATGGACCGTCGACAACGGCTTCATCACGCCGACGTTCAAGGTCAAGCGCAACCGCGTGGAGGAGGCCTACGCGGGCAAGTTCGATGCGTGGGTGGGGAAGCGCTCCAAAGTGCAGTTCGGGGACTGAACGCTGCAAAAGTGGTGGTGGGCGCAGGAGGACGGGCAGGCCTGATGCTCCATGTCCTCCGGCCGCTTCGCGACCTCCCCCTTTACTTGCGCATCAGGCCCGCCCGCCCTCCTGCTGTCGTTGCATTGGTTTGTCGCCGCGAAATACGTTGGTGGAAGCCGGGATGCGGTTGCGCGCAATTGCGCAGGTAAAGGAGGAGGGCCGCGTAGCGGGCCGGGGGACACGGAGCAATTGCGCGCAGCCGCGTCCTGGCGGCACTACGTCTTGCCAGTGCCATCAGCCGCGCCAGTAGTCCGCACGGCCGTAGTGCCCCCGCAAATGCTCCACCCACAGCCGTACCCGCAACGGCAAATGGCGCGACTGCGGGAACACCGCGTAGATGCCGTTGGGAGCCGCCGCGAAGCCATCCAGCACGCTGATCAGCCGACCGGCCGCGATGTCGGCCTCGACTTCCCAGGTACTGCGCCAGGCCAGCCCGAGGCCCGCCACACACCAGTCGTGCAGCACCTGGCCGTCGCTGCAGTCCAGCCGCGCGCTCAGGCGCAGGTGCTGCACGGCGCCGTCGATCTGGAAGGCCCAGCCGCGCGTCTGGCTGGCTTCGGAGCTGAGCGTCAAACAGGCATGGCGGGCGAGCTCGTCGGGGTGCTTCGGCGTGCCGGCGCGCTTGAGGTAGCCGGGCGCGCCGACACACAGGCGGCGGTTGTCGGCCAGCCGCGTGCTGACGAGGCTGGAGTCCGGCAGGTCGCCCACGCGCACGGCGCAGTCGAAGCCCTCATGCACGATGTCGACGACGCGGTCGCTGAGGTTGAGCGACAGACTCAGCTCGGCGTGTTCCGCCAGGAAGCCCGGCACCAAAGGCGCGACGTGGCGGCGACCGAAGCCGGCCGGGGCCGTGACGCGCAAGTGACCGCTGGCCTTGAGGCCGCCGGCACTCACCGCCGCCTCGGCATCGGCCAATGCGGTGATGAGGCGCTGGCAGTCCTCCAGGAAGGCCTGGCCCTCGGGCGTCAGCGTCAGCCGCCGCGTCGTGCGCAGCATCAGCTTGACGCCCAGGCGCGCCTCCAGCGCATCCAGCCGCCGGCCCATGACGGCGGGCGCCACGCCCTCGACCTGCGCCGCCGCTGTGAGGCTGCCCTTGGCCGTGACGAGCACGAAGGACTCCATCTGCTTGAGCTTGTCCATGTCGGCGATTGTGCTGGGTCGCCAATGCAAAGAGGGCCGTTTCGGCGGCGACCTTTGCGTTTGAGTCACAGATGAATGGCGCGCCACACGGCGAATCCCGACACGACGGGGCGCTAGATTCCGGCATCCGTGTTTCGCCAGGAGTTCGCCATGTCCAACGCCAGCCGCATCACCCTCCACCGCCTGCAGGTCGACGCCGCGCTCGCCCGCTTCATCGACACCGAGGTGCTGCCCGGCACGGGTATCGCCAGTGACGCCTTCTGGGCCGGCTTCAGCAAGCTGGCCCACGAGCTGGCACCGATGAACCGCGCGCTGCTGGCCGAGCGCGACCGCCTGCAGACCGAGCTGGACGGCTGGCACGAGGCCCACCCCGGCTCGATCACCGACATGCCGGCCTACCGCAGCTTCCTGAACCGCATCGGCTACCTCGTTGAGCCGCCGGCCCAGGTGCAGGCGACGACGGCCAATGTCGACGCCGAACTGGCGCTGCAGGCCGGCCCGCAGCTCGTCGTGCCCATCCTGAATGCACGCTACGCGCTGAACGCGGCGAACGCGCGCTGGGGCTCGCTGTACGACGCGCTCTACGGCACGGACGCGATCTCCGAAGCCGACGGCGCCACGCGCGAGGGGGGCTACAACCCGGTGCGCGGCGCCAAGGTCATCGCCTTCGCACGACAGGTGCTGGACCAGGCGGCGCCGCTGGCCGAGGGCTCGCACGGCCAGGCGGTGGAGTACCGCATCGAGGGCAATCAGTTGTCCGTCACGCTGGCCTCGGGCGACGTGACCGGCCTGGCGGACGCGGCCACTTTCGCCGGCTACCAGGGCGCGCCCGAGTCACCGAGCAGCGTGCTCTTCGTGCACCACGGCCTGCATCTGGACATGCGCATCGACCGCGAGACGCCGATCGGCCGCAGCGACCCCGCTGGCATCTCGGACATCGTGATGGAGTCCGCCCTGTCGACCATCCTCGATCTGGAAGACTCCGTTGCCGCCGTCGACGCCGAGGACAAGCTGCTGGCCTACCGCAACTGGCTCGGCATTCAGCAGGGCACGCTGACCGAGGAAGTGGCCAAGGGCGGCAAGAGCTTCACGCGCCGCCTGAACGCTGACCGCGTCTACACGGCGCCTGATGGGGGCACGCTGACGCTGCACGGCCGCTCGCTGATGTTCGTGCGCAATGTCGGCCACCTGATGACCAACCCGGCCATCCTGCTGGACGGCGGCGAGATCCCCGAGGGCATCATGGACGCGGTCGTCACGACGACCATCGCGATGCATGACCTCAAGCGCCGGGGCAATTCCAGGACGGGCAGCGTCTACATCGTCAAGCCCAAGATGCACGGTCCGGCCGAAGTGGCCTTCGCCGCCGAGCTGTTCACACGCGTTGAGCAACTGCTCGGCCTGCCCGACAGCACCGTCAAGCTGGGCATCATGGACGAGGAGCGCCGCACCTCCGTCAACCTGAAGGCCTGCATCGCCGCCGCCGCCAGCCGTGTTGCCTTCATCAACACCGGTTTCCTGGACCGCACCGGCGACGAGATGCACACCGCCATGCGCGCCGGCCCCATGCTGCGCAAGGGCGACATGAAGTCGTCGAGCTGGATCCAGGCCTACGAGCGCAGCAACGTGCTGACCGGCCTGGCCTGTGGCCTGCGTGGCCGCGCCCAGATCGGCAAGGGCATGTGGGCCATGCCCGACCTGATGGCCGCCATGCTCGAGCAGAAGATCGCCCACCCCAAGGCCGGCGCCAACACCGCCTGGGTGCCCTCGCCCACCGCCGCGACGCTGCATGCGCTGCACTACCACCAGGTCAACGTGGGCGCCGTGCAGCAGGAGTTGGAAAAGATCGACCTGGCCGCCGAGCACGACGGCCTTCTGAACGCGCTGCTGACCATTCCCGTCGTACCGCATGCCGACTGGACGCCCGAGCAGCGCCAGCAGGAGCTGGACAACAACGTGCAGGGCATCCTCGGCTACGTCGTCCGCTGGGTGGACCAGGGCGTGGGTTGCTCGAAAGTGCCCGACATCAATGGTGTCGGTTTGATGGAAGACCGTGCGACGCTGCGCATCAGCAGCCAGCACATCGCCAACTGGCTGCGCCACGGCGTGGTGACGGCGAGCCAAGTGCGCGAGACCTTTACGCGCATGGCCAGCGTGGTGGACGGCCAGAACGCAGGCGACCCGGCCTACCTGCCGCTGGCCGCCAACCCCGAGGGCGCGGCGATGCAGGCGGCGCTGGATCTGGTGTTCAAGGGGGAGGCGCAGCCGAGTGGGTATACGGAGCCACTGCTGCACGCCTGGCGGCTAAAGATCAAAGCGGCACGTTGAGGCGGCTGGGCCCCTTCCCTGGGGGGTGGGGTTGTTGCTTTCTCACCCCAACAACCGCCGCCAGCCGTCGAGCTTTGACGCGAATTAACTACACATTCATACCCGTGCCTGTCGTCATCCCTGGCTTTCGACAGTGAAAACGCCGCAAAACCCCGGCGGGCGTCGTCAAAGCCGGCTCAATCGGTACGAACCCGTAAAACCCCATAGAAAACTTTCCTCACACTTGCCTGACTTATCTCGGCGCCACGAGCCGGATTGGAACTGAGTGCCGCGTTACCCACCAGGTGACCGGCTGTCTTCATCGTCAGGAGTAATCAATGCTCAAACGTCATGCCGTCAGCGCCGCAGCCGCGCTGGCCTGTCTCACCGCTGCCGCGCAGCCGGCCCTTGCTCAACAGCAACTCGAACGGGTCGAAATCACCGGCTCCAGCATCAAGCGCATTGCCAGCGAGGGTGCTCTGCCCGTGCAAGTCATCAGCTCGGAGCAGATCAAGGCCAGCGGCGCCACCAACGTCGCGGAACTGCTGCAGCGCATGCCCGCCATGCAGGGCTTCCAGATTGCTGACATCGCCATTGGTTCCAACTCCGGCGGCACGGTTTTCGCCTCGCTGCATGACATCGGCCAGGCCTACACGCTGGTGCTGCTGAACGGCCGCCGCCTGGCGCCGTCGGGTGACGGTGGTCGCGTCAACCTGAACTCGATCCCGATGAGCGCGATCGATCGGATCGAGGTTCTGACGGACGGCGCTTCCGCCCTCTACGGTTCCGACGCCATTGCCGGTGTCGTGAACTTCGTTCTCAAGCGCAACAAGCAGGGCGGGGAAATCACCGCCAGCTACTCGAACCCTCTCGAAGGCGGCGGAAAGTCTGCTTATGCGGCCATCACCTACGGCTTCGGTGACATCGAGCGCGACCGTTTCAATGTCGTGGCCACCTACCGGCATGACGAGCAGAAGTCGTTGAAGTCCGGCCAGCGCGATTTCGCCAAGTCGGCCTACGTGCCTGTCACGTACGGTGGAAAGAACTACGTCTACGACCGCACCAGCACGTCTGCCGACCCGGCCAACGCGCAGGTGACGTTCAAGAAACTTGACGGCGAAACCTCGACACTGGGTGCCTATTCCTTCAACCCCTACATGATGGAAAAGGGGTCGTGCGCGCCCAACAACTTCTACAGCCTGGCCAACACCATTCCGGCCGGCGGCACGGCGAAGGTCGGCACGGCGCAGTGCGCATTCGACTTCGTCTCGACGATCGATATCTACCCCGAGTCCAAGCGTGACTCGGCCTATGTCACGGGTCAGCTCAAGCTCACCGACAACATCAAGCTGTTCTCGGACGCTGCCTACACGCGCTACGACCTGATCGCCCGCATCGCGCCTAACCCGGTGCCCATCGCCATTCCAGTGGGCTCGGCGCTGTACAACAAGTACGTCTCACCCTACCTGACTGCCGCACAGCAGGCCCACGTCAACACCGTCACGGCCGGTTTCCGCGCCACCGACTTCGGCACCCGCGATTCGCAAACCGTCACCGAATCCAAGCACTTCGTCGTCGGTGCCGATGCCGACATCGGCAGTTGGAACATCAACGGCGCCCTGACTTGGTCGCAAAACGCGCTGGACGAACAATACGTCGGCGGCTACTTCAAGACCACCGAGTTCACGAACATCGTCAGCACGCTGGCGATCGACCCGTTCGTGCCATCCGGCAACCAGACGGCTGCGGCGCAGAAGCTGATTGGCGAGTCCATCTACCACGGCAGCATCCGAACGGCCTCGACGACGCTCAAGGGCGGCGACGTGCGCGCCTCGGGCGAGATCTTCAATCTGCCTGCTGGGCCGGTAAACGTGGGTGTGGGCGTTGACTTGCGCAACTACCACTACAAGCAGACGCCTTCGTCCGATGCGGTCAACGGCGTGATTTACAACTTCGCTGCCAACCCGCAGTACGACCTGGAACGCGACAACGCCGGCGTGTTTGCTGAAGTTCTTATCCCCGTCGTGAAGGGCTTTGACGTCAACGCCTCGTTGCGCTACGACAGCATCAGCAAGATCAAGGACGCGGTGAATAACCGGGACTTCGGCAAGACGGAGAAGGCGACAACCTACAAGCTGTCCGGCAAGTACCAGATCTCCAACGAAATCATGCTGCGCGGCTCCTACGGTACGGGCTTCAAAGCGCCGGACATGCTGGACATCGCCCAGCCGCTGGTCTCCAACGGCGTGACGGCCTCCAGCTACGACTGCCCCTTCCCTGGCGACGGCAGCGGCTCGCCGCCTTGCAAGCCTGGCAAGGGCCAATACTCGCAGTTGAGCGGCGGTAATGAGAACCTCAAGGCCGAGAAGTCCAAGCAGGCGAGCGTCGGCATGCGCATCGAGCCGACCTCGAACTTCAGCGCGGCCTTCGACTACTGGCAGGTCAAGTTGCGTGATGCGGTCAGCGGCGTGTCGGCCAACCAAGCTTTCGGCGATCCGCAGAAGTACTCGAGCCTATTCACGACCTACCGCCAGCCGGCCGAGACGTCCGACTACTACGCGTTCATGTCCCTGTCGACGAACATCGGCCAAGCCATCTCCAAGGGTATCGATTGGGAGCTGGAAGGCCGTTTAGACATTCCCGAGATTGGTCGCCTGACGACGTCGCTGGCTGGCACCTACATGATCGAGTCCTCGTACACCCGTGCGGGCACGAGCGACGACTTCACGGACAGCATGGGCCACTACGGCGAGAACGCCGCCGTGACCTTCCGCAACATCTTTAGCGCACAGTTCAAGTTGCAGACCGGTCCGGTGAGCAGTTCTATGCTGTTCAAGTACCGCAGCAAGTACAAGGACCGTTTGCAAACCGTTCGCGATCTGTCGACGGGCAAGAACACGACCATCGCGCTGGATGTTCCCGAGTACTTCACTCTCGACTATCAAGGGACCTACAAGTGGAGCAAGGCGTTGGAACTGCGCCTGGGCGTCACCAATCTGCTGAACAAGGCACCGCCGCTGACCCTGCGTGATTCGTCGGGTCACCAGGTGGCCTACGACCCGCGCTACGCCAGCCCCTTGATGCGTACTGTCTACGTGACCGGCAGCTACAGCTTTTGATGTGGTGACTCTGGCCTCGTGCCAGTCGTCGCCAGGCCCGCTTCGGCGGGCCTTTTTTCATGGGCGACTGCCCGACAATGACGGGTTATTCCGCCACTGCCACTGCCCCCTTCTTCTTGATGCCTCCTGACGTCCTCATCATCGGCGCCGGCCCCGCCGGCAGCGCCTGTGCGCGGGTGCTGGCGCAGGCCGGTCTCGACGTGTTGCTGGTCGACCAACACCCACAGGGCCGCGACAAGACCTGCGGCGACGGCTTGATTCCCGACGCGCACCAGGCGCTGGCACGGTTAGGGCTGCTGGATGAGGTGATGCGCCGGGCCGAGCCGGTGAGCCATGTCGGCTGCATCGGCCCGCGCGGCGGGCGCATCGACGTGCAGGGCACCCTGGCCGTGCTGCCGCGCAAGGAACTGGACGCGCTGCTGCTGCAGGCCGCGCGAGACGCCGGTGTGCGCTTCGAGCAGGCGCGCTTCGAGGCGCCGCTGGAGGTGGACGGCCGCGTCGTCGGCGCGCGGCTCAAGCGGGGCGACGAGATCGTCGAGGTGACGGCGCGCTGGGTCGTGCTGGCGACCGGCGCGGTGCCCAAGGCGCTGACGGCCGCCGGCATGTGTGAGCGCCACACGCCCAGCGGCGTGGCGCTGCGCGGCTATGTGAAGGCGCCGCAGATGGTGGGCAGGATCAAGTCGCTGGAAGTCGTCTGGGACAAGGCGGTGCGGCCGGGTTATGGCTGGATCTTCCCGGCGCCGGATGGCCACTTCAACATCGGCGTGGGCGTGACCGACTCGCACCGCGTGCTGGGCGGGCGGGCGTTGAAGAAGGACGTGAACCTGCGCGCGATCTTCGACCGCTTCGTCACCGCCTACGCACCGGCCGCTGAGCTGATGCGGGTGGGCGAACGGGTGGGCGAGGGGGATCAATGGCTCAAGGGCGCGCCGCTGCGCTTCACGCTGTCGGGCGCGAAGTGGACGCGGCCCGGCCTCATCGTCACCGGCGAGGCGGCGGGCAGCACCTACTCCTTCACCGGTGAAGGCATCGGCAAGGCCCTGCAAACCGGCATGCTGGCGGCCGAGGCGATCCTGGCCCATGCCGACGACGCCACAGCACGCGCAGCCTACGAGGGCGGGCTGAGGGCGTTGAAGCCCAAGTTCGATCTCTATGAACGCGCCAACAGCATCAACGCCCACCCGTGGCTGGCCGACCTCGTGATCTGGCGCGCCGGCAAGAGCCCGCGCCTGCTGAAGCGCCTGAGCGGCGTGCTCAACGAGACGAGCAACCCAGGCAATATCCTCAGCATCAGGGGCATTTCCAAGCTGTTTTTGGAATAGCGACTAAACGCGTTCAAGCACAAGCGCGATGCCCTGGCCCACGCCGATGCACATCGTGCACAGCGCGTAGCGGCCTCCGGTCATTTCAAGCTGGTTGATCGCCGTCGTCACCAGCCGCGCACCGCTGGCGCCGAGCGGGTGGCCGAGCGCGATGGCGCCGCCGTTCGGGTTCACACGCGCATCGTCGTCCGCCAGGCCCAGGTCGCGCAGCACCGCCAGACCCTGCGCGGCGAAGGCCTCGTTCAGCTCGATGACGTCCATCTGCGCGAGCGTCAGGCCGGCCAACGCCAGCACCTTACGCGTGGCCGGCGCGGGGCCGATGCCCATGATGCGCGGCGCCACGCCGGCGGTGGCCATGCCGACGACGCGGGCGCGCGGCGTGAGGCCATGGCGCGCGGCCTCCGGCTCGCTGGCCAGCAGCAGTGCGCAGGCGCCGTCGTTCACGCCGCTGGCATTGCCGGCCGTGACGCTGCCCTCGGGCTTGACGATGCCCTTGAGCTTGGCCAGCGCCTCCAGGCTGGTCTCGCGCGGATGCTCGTCGAGCAGCACGCGCAGCGGCTCGCCCTTCTTCTGCGGCACCTCCACCGGCACGATCTCGCGCTCGAAGAAGCCGCGCTGCTGCGCCGCGAGGGCCTTGCGTTGCGACGCCAGCGCCATGCAGTCCTGGGCCTCGCGCCCGATGCCGAAATCGGCGGCCACGTTCTCCGCCGTCTCGGGCATCGCGTCCACGCCGTACAGCGCCTTCATCTGCTTGTTGACGAAGCGCCAGCCGATGGTCGTGTCGTAGACCGCATTCGTGCGGCTGAAGGCCGATTCAGCCTTGGGCATGACGAAGGGCGCGCGGCTCATGCTCTCGACGCCGCCGGCGATCAGCAGCCCGGCCTCACCGGCGCGGATGGCGCGCGCGGCCGTGCCCACCGCATCCAGGCCCGAGCCGCACAGGCGGTTCACGGTGCTGCCCGGCACGGCCACCGGCAGACCGGCCAGCAGCGCGGCCATGCGGGCGACGTTGCGGTTGTCCTCGCCGGCCTGGTTGGCGCAGCCGTAGATGACGTCCTCCACCGCCGCCCAATCGACATTGGCGTTGCGGGCCATCAGCGCCTTGATGGGCAACGCGGCGAGGTCGTCGGCGCGGATGCTTGAGAGCGCACCACCGTAGCGGCCGAAGGGCGTGCGGATGGCGTCGCAGATGAAGGCGTGGGTCATGTCGGGAGTCTTCGCAGATACGGGCTGACGCGATAGCGCTCGCCGCAGTAGTGTTGATCCAGCCGGTCCAGCAGCGCGACGACCGGCGCCGCGCTCCAGAAAGCCAGCCACTCGAAAGGCCCGGCGGGATAGTTGACGCCGAGCTTCATCGCCGCGTCTGCACCGGCTTCGTCGCAGACGCCTTGGCTGACGGCGTCGGCGGCTTCGTTGATCAGCATCCCGATCGTGCGCGCGACGACAAGGCCGGGCAGGTCGGCGACCGCGCGCGGCACCAGGCCGAGCCGAGTCAGCCATGCGACGGTGGCGGGGTCGCCCGCGTAGGCAATGTCTCCCACGGGCGCCAGCGGCAGGTCAAAGACCGCCGTGCCGGGGCCGAAGTCGCGGGCGCAGCGGCCGTCGGTCAGGCGCAGCTGGCGGCCGTCGATGGCCAGACCCACCCAGTCGCTATCGAACTCGCGCAGGCCCTCGGGCACGTTGGCGGCAATGCGCTCGGCCAGCGCGCCGCGGCCGTGCACGACGAGCCGGGCCGCACGCGGCGGCGCGATGCTGACGATGGGCAGCGCCGGCGCGCCCTCCGGATACCGATAGAAGCCCCGCCCGGTCTTGCGCCCGAGGAAGCCGGCATCCACCAGCTCCTGCTGCACCAGCGACGGCGTGAAGCGGCGGTCGAAGAAGTTGGCGGCGAAGACCGAGTTCGTTACCGCGAAATTGGTGTCGTGGCCGATCAGGTCCATCAGCTCGCAGGGGCCCATGCGAAAGCCCGCCGCACGCAGGCAGGCGTCGATCACTTCGGGCGTGGCGGCGCGATCCTGCAGCAGCATCAGCGCCTCGGCGTAATAGGGCCGCGCAATGCGGTTGACGATGAAGCCCGGCGTGGAGCGTGCGTGCACCGCCGTCTTGCCCCAGCGGCCGGCGAGGTCGAAGACAGCCTGCGCGACGTCGGGCGAGGTGCCCAGACCGGACACCACCTCGACCAGCTTCATCAGCGGCACCGGGTTGAAGAAGTGCATGCCCACCAGCCGTTCGGGCCGCTTCATGTCGCGCGCCAGTGCGGTCACGGAGATGGACGAGGTGTTGGTGGCGATCACCGCCTCGGGCGTGAGCACCGCCTCCAGTTCGGCGAACAGCGCGCGCTTCACATCGAGGTTCTCGACGATGGCTTCGATCACCAGGTCGACCGGCGCGAGCGCGTCGACCGGCGTGATGCGCGCGAGCGTCGCCTGCACTGCATCCGCCGTCAGCTTGCCTTTGATGACGAGGCCGTCCAGCGTCTGCGCCAGCTTGGCCTTGGCGGCTTCGGCAGCGCCGGCGCGCGTGTCGAACAGCAGCACCGCGTGGCCAGCCTGCGCGGCGACCTGCGCGATGCCGGCGCCCATCAGGCCGGCGCCGATGATGAGGATGCGGGAGTCGTTCAAGGTCATTCGGGCGGTGTCCAGTTGGGCTTTCGTTTGGCCAGGAAGGCGGCGAAGCCCTCGCGGGCCTCGGGCGTAGTGCGCACGCGGGCAATGGTTTGGGCGGTCAGCTCGCGAATCTCCGGGCTGAGCGGGCCGGGCGCGAGCTGAGCGTAGAGCTGCTTGATCTCAGCTTGAGCTTGCGGGCCGCAGGCGAGCAGGTCAGTCACCATGGCGTCGACCGCCGTGTCCAGGCCGTCGACGGGCACTACGCGCTGCACGAGGCCGATGCGCTGCGCCTCGTCGGCACCGAAGCGAACGGCCGTCAGCGCCAGCCGTCGCGCTTCGCGCAGGCCCACCGCGTTGACGAGATGCGGGCCGATGACGGCGGGCAGGATGCCCATGCGCGCCTCGCTGACGGAGAAGCTCGCGGCTTCGGACGCGACGGCCATGTCGCAGGCACACACCAGCCCCACGCCACCACCCAGCGCCGCGCCTTGGACGTGCGCAATCGTCGGCTTCGGGCAGCCGGCAATGCGTGCCAGCATGGCCGAGAAGCGGCGCGCGTCGGCGAGGTTGTCGTCCTGCGACGCGCTGGACGCGCGTTGCATCCACTGCAGGTCGGCCCCGGCGCTGAAGTGCTTGCCCGCGCCGGCCAGCACGATGGCGCGCACGCTGGTGTCGCCGCCCAGCAGCGCAAAGGCTGCGTCCAGCTCGGCAATCAGCGTCTCGTCGAAGGCATTGAACACGGCGGGCCGGTTCATCGTCAGCACGGCTACGCCATCACTGCGGCGCTGCAGGTCGAGGGAAGTCCAGGAAGACATTCGGACATTCTTGCACCGCACTTGTCTAGACAGCCGCGCCCGCCATTCACGCGCCCCCGCCTGCCATTCGCCGCAAGGCCGCGCCGCTGGCCGGGGTGCCTCCTAGACTGCGCTCCATGGCATCTGAACCCATCAACAAAGGCCCGCGCCGCTTCCCGGATTGGCTGCGCTGGCTGTTCTACCCCGGCTCGCAGCGGGTGTTCACGGCGCAGGAGATGGCGCGCGCCGGTGAGCGGCCCTGGCCGTACGGCATCGACCACTACGTCTACGGCAACGCCGTGTTTCTGATGGCCATCTTCACCCACGAGATGCCGCGCGGCATGCGGCCCGTCATCTGGTCGGGCGTGCTGCTCACGGCTTGGGCTGCGCTTGCGACGGCGCATGCGCTGTGGCGCTCGCCCACACGCAAGCGGCTCAACCTGGCCTGCTATGCCGCCGCCGTGTTGATTGCGCTCGTGACACTGCCGCTGATCAAGACCGGCTGGCGCGACGAGGTCGTCAGCGGCACGCCGCTGCTGCTGGCCGTGCTGACGGCCGTGCTGTCGGCCTGGTGGATCCTGACGATCTACCGTGTCGACCAGATCGAGGCGCGGCTGCGCGAGCTGGCCGAGCAGGACGCCGCGTTACGCCTGTCCACCCGCCTGGCGGCCGCGCAGATCCAGCCGCATTTCCTGTTCAACACGCTGGCCTCGCTGCAGCATTGGGTGGACACGGGTGACGCCCGCGCCGCGCCGCTGCTGCGCGATTTCACGGGCTATCTGCGCGCCACGCTGCCGATGTTCGACCGCGAGCTGCAGCCGGTGGCCGATGAGATGGAGATGGTGAGGCGGTACCTGGCCATCATGCAGGCGCGGCTGGGCGCACGGCTGAACTTCAGCATCGACGTGCCGACCGATGTCGACATGCAGCTGCCGCCAGGCATCGTGCTGACGCTGGTGGAGAACGCCATCGCCCATGGCATCGAGCCGCAGTTGAGCGGCGGGCACATTGCTATCGCCGGCCGCCGCGACGGTGACCGCTTCGTGTTGACGGTGCGCGACGACGGCCCCGGCCCGGCCCCTGACTCGACCGACGGCGTTGGGCTCGCCAACACACGCCGCCGCCTCGCTCAGGCCTGCCCCGACTGCACACTGACGCTGGCCGACGCCGCTCCCGGCTGCATCGCCACCCTAACGCTATGACTCCCATCACCGCCCTGATCGCCGACGACGAGGAAGCCCCTCGCGAACAACTGCGCGCCGCGCTGGCCCGGCAGTGGCCTGAGCTGAAACTCGTTGCTGCCAGCACGAATGGCGCCGAGGCCTGGGACGACTGCCTGGCCTTTGATCCGGCCATCGCCTTCCTCGACATCCGCATGCCCGGCCTGACCGGGCTGGAGGTGGCGCGCCGGCTCTCGGCCCTGGCCGCGCCGCCGCTGATCGTCTTCGTGACCGCCTTCGACGACCATGCGCTGGCCGCCTTCGACGCCGGCGCGGTGGACTACGTGCTCAAGCCCATCGACGACGAACGCCTGGCGCGCGCGTTGGCCAAGCTGCGCACGCGCCTGGCCCAGCCCGCGCCCGACACGGCGGCCCTGCAGCGCCTGCTCGCTGGTCTCGTCCAGCACAGGCCCACGGCCCGCCCGATCCAGGCCAGCGTCGGCCGCGAGGTGCAGCTGATCCCGCCGGAGGACGTCATCTACTTCGAGGCCGACGCGCGCTACACCCGCGTCGTGCACACAGGCGGCGAGGCGCTGATCCGCACACCGCTGCGCGAGCTGCTGACCCAGCTCGACCCCGAGCAGTTCTGGCAGATTCACCGCAGCGTGCTCGTCAACAGCCGCTGCCTGGCGCGGGCCATCCGCGTGGATGAAGGCACCTTGGTCGTCACGCTGCGCGGCCGCGAAGAGAAGCTGCCGGTGTCCCGCCAGTTCCAGGCGCTGTTCAAGGGTCAATAAAGGGCAAAGGTCGGGGCAAACCCTTGCAGATGCCGGGGGGCGAGTTCGGACAATCCGCGCCACGACAGAGGCCCCTAGTTCTTGGGGCCCCCTCACCAGACCAGCCACATGCCCGCCGCCCTGCCCAACCCGCGTTTCGATCATTTCTACCGCTACGACGAGCTGACGGCGCTGCTGTTCGCCTATGCCGAGGCGCGCCCCAACCTCGTGTCGGTGCGCGCCATCGGCAAGAGCTACGAAGGCCGCGACATCTGGGTCGTCGTGGTCACCAACCTGGCCAGCGGCACGGACATCGACAAGCCGGCGCTGTGGATGGACGGGAACATCCACGCTGCGGAGCTGACAGCGTCCACCACCTGCCTGTACTACCTGCACCAGTTGCTGAGCCTGCATGGCGGCACGTCGGCTGAAGCCGCCCAGGTCAACCGCCTGCTGGACACGCGCACCCTCTACATCGTGCCGCGCCTGAACCCCGACGGCGCCGAGCTCGCCCTGGCCGAGCGGCCGCGCCACATCCGCAGCTCCACACGCGCCTATCCCTACACCGAGGAGCCGGTCGACGGCCTGACGGTGGAGGACATTGACGGCGACGGTCGCATCCTGACCATGCGCGTGCCCGACCCGCACGGCGGCTACAAGCGCCACGCCGGCGACCCGCGGCTGATGGTGGCGCGCGAACCCGGCGAGCACGGCGGCGAGTACTACCGCCTCATCCCCGAAGGCTTCATCAAGCAGCACGACGGCCTGACCGTGAAGGTCAACCCCGACCGCGAAGGGCTGGACCTGAACCGCAACTTTCCCGGCGAATGGCGCCAGGAGTTCCAGCAGCTCGGCGCCGGCCCCTACCCGACCAGCGAGCCCGAGGTGCGGGCGATGGTGGAGTTCATCACGAGCCATCCCAACATCGGCGCGGCGGTCAGCTTCCACACGCACAGCGGCGTCATCCTGCGCCCCTGCGGCACCCGCAGCGACAAGGACATGACGCCCGAGGACCTGTGGCTGTTCCAGCAGTTCTCCGCGTTAGGCGAGAAGCACACCGGCTACCCCGCCGTCAGCATCTACGAGGACTTTCGCTACCACCCCAAGGACGTCATCACCGGCACGCAGGACTGGGTCTACGAGCACCTCGGTGCGCTGTTCTGGGTGGTGGAGCTGTGGTCGCCCAAGAAGGAAGCCGGCGTTGAAGACAACGGCTGGATCGACTGGTACCGGCAACACCCGGTCGAGGACGACCTGAAGCTCTTGAAGTGGAGCGACGAGCAATGCGGCGGCAAGGCGCATGTGGAATGGACGCCCTTCCAGCATCCGCAGCTCGGCGCCGTCGAGATTGGCGGCTGGGACAAGATGAACTACTGGCGCAACCCGCCGCCCGCGCTGCGCGAGCGCGAGGCGGCGCGCTTCCCGGCCTGGATGACGCAGATCGCGATGAGCCTGCCCAAGCTGGAGCTGATCCGCACCGAAGTGCGCGCGCTCGGCCCCGACATGTGGCGCGTGCGCCTGGCCGTGGCCAATGCCGGCTACCTGCCCGCCTACGTGACGCAGCGCGCGCTGGAGCGCAAGACGGTGCGCGGCGTGATGTTCGAGCTCCACCTGCCCATCGGCGACCCGGCCATCACCCTGGTCAGCGGCAAGGAGCGCATGGAAGGCCCGCAGCTCGAAGGCCACGCGCCCAAGCAAAGCCAGCTTGCCTTCCTGGCCAACAAGCAACCCACCGACGACCGAGCGGTGGCCGAGTGGGTGGTGCGCGCGCCGGTGGGCACGCGGCTGGCGCTGAGTGCAAGTGCGGAGCGGGCGGGGGTGGTGCGGACCGAGGTGGTGCTGGATTAAAAGTGCGCAATAAACCGGGCAAGATGCCCGTATTACTGTTAAAATTCAATGCACTAAATCAACTTCCAAGTGCGCAATTTTGCCTGCACTCTACAACTCGCCTCACCAGTTTGAGCCCCTTCTCCCCTGTGAAGCCGCGCTTGAACCCCTACTGGCCCAGGCGCATGACCTGAACAAGGAGGCGCTGGGCCTTGTCGGCCAGCCGGCGCCTGACGAGCTGCGCGGCCTGCTAAGGGCCATGAATTCGTACTACTCCAACCGCATCGAGGGCCAGCACACCCGGCCGCTGGAACTGGAGCAGGCCCTCAAGGCAGACTTTTCGGCAGACGCCAAGCTGGCCGCCCGGCAGCGCCTGGCCCTGGCCCATATCGACGCCGAAGCCGCGCTGGAGCCACGCTTCACAGGCGACGACGGCCTGCGCGCGCTCTACACCCCGGCTGCGCTGGCCGAGTTGCACCGCGAGCTGTTTGCCCGCCTGCCCCCCACCGATCTGCACACCGACGAGGGCGAAGAGATCCGCCCCGGCGAGTTGCGCAGCCGCGAGGTCCAGGTCGGCCGCCATGTGGCGCCAGCCGCTGCCAGCCTGCCCGCGCTGATCGAACGCTGGGGGCAGGTTTACGCGGGCGTACGCCGAGGCGAAGCGGCGCTGGTGGCGCTGGCGGCGGCGCACCAGCGCTTGGGCTGGATCCACCCCTTCGTTGACGGCAATGGCCGCGTGATGCGACTGCACACGCACCTGGCTCTGGGCGCACTGGGCTACACACGCGGCCTGTGGTCGCCCTTGCGCGGCTTTGCCCGCAGCGTGGACCGCTACTACGGCCTCATTGCCGCCGCCGACGAGCCCCGCCGGGGCGACCTGGACGGCCGAGGCAACCTCAGCGAAGCCGCGCTGGCGGACTGGATCACCTATGTGCTCGACATCTGCCTGGACCAGACCCGCTTCATGACCGGCCTGCTCCAGCTCTCTGCCATGGAGGGCCGCATTGCCGCCTGCCTGCACTTCGAGCAGACCTCGCGCAAGAGCGGCGTGCGCATCGAGGCGCTGCGGCCGCTGCACTACCTCTTCCTGAGCAGCGCCGCGCTGGAGCGCGGCGAGTTTAAGCGCATGACCGGCCTGGGCGACCGCACCGCCACCAGCCTGCTCACCGCCCTGCTCAAACGCGGCCTGCTGGCCAGCGACTCGCCCCAGGGCAAGGTGCGCTTCGGCCTGCCGCTGCACGCGCTGCGCTTCTACTTTCCGGCGCTGTGGCCGGAGGCCGAGGCCGACGTGGCGCAGGCCGGCGGCTAGCCCACGGGCCTTTCGCTCTCCTGGGCCGCGACGACCGCCGCCCGCCACAACCGCGCCGGGATGAAGGTGCGCAGCTGCTCCATCGCCTTGGCGATGAGCGCCGGGTGCAGGCCATGGTCGAGATGGGGCAGCAGGTCGGCGGTCACGTCGGCGCCCAGGTCGACGAGCGCCTGAGCGGCGTCGACGACATGGCGGTACGAAAAGCGCTGATCGGCCAGGCCGTGCAGCAGGTGGATGCAGACATCCTGCGGCGCATGTTCAGGGCGAGACAGGTAGCCGCCGGCAAAGGCCAGCACGCGGCCGACGAGGGCCGGCTCGGCCTGCGCGGCCTCCAGCGCCAGCAGCGCGCCGTCGCCCACGCCGGCCAGGGCGACGCGCTCCCAGGGCAGGCCCAATCTGGCGGCCTCCAGGCGCAGGCGCTCAATCAGATGCGGCAGCGCGGCCTCAACGCCTTCAAGGCTGGGCGTGTCATCCGCCCACCAGCGGCAGCGACCCTCGCCATCGCGCAGCGGCGGATGCAGGTTCAGCGTGACGGCGTTGGGGTACTGCGCATGCAGCGCCGCAGCCAGCGGCGCCAGCGTGTCGGGGCCGTCGGGGGCGATGCCGCTGTCGGGGAGCAGGGCGAACAGCAGGTCGGGAGCCGAAGCGTTGGGAGTCATTGGCGGTATTTTCAGCGCGGATAGCCGTCTCTTCAACACAGAAAAATAGACCGAGGCATTCTCAATGCCAGCAAGAAATACTGCACAGAAATAGTTATGCCGGATGCCTGGCAAGTGCCTTGCCTCGCCACCATCGATTACTGAGCGAGTATTCCGAAGGATATCTATTTTTTACTCACCCGTTGACCTGGTCCACTTGTGTCTTCAATGTCTGACCGATCAGTCGGCCATAAGTTTTGTTGCCCAACTGCAACGAAGCTTTCGCAAAGCCAACCTTGCGAGATAAATCAATGCTTTGGTTATGTTTTGGACATATTTCGGAGATGACACGCAACAAGGGCATCTCCCTAATAGATGGTTCGTAGACGAGCCCAAGGCTACGTTGCCCTATCCGGGCGGCGGATGGCTCGGAAGCGCATCCACCCTATTGACGGACCCTTTATGCCCACCCATTCCGCCGGCTTCAAACCTGTTCACAAACCCATTGCCCTTGCCGTTTTCGGCCTCATCCTGGCTCAGAATGCTGCGGCACAACAAACCCCGGCTGAAAATAGCAAGCCGGCCACCACCGCAGAATCTCCTGCACCGCTAAGCGATACAGCGAAGAAATTGGAACGCGTCGAGATCGTGTCGTCCGGTTCCCGCATCAAGCGGGACGCGTTCAGCTCCCCCGCGCCCATCCAGATCATCAAAAACGAAGACGCCGCGCTGGCGGGCTTCACCTCCACGGCACAAGTCCTGCAGAGCACGAGCGTGACCGGCGGCCAGGGCCAGATCAACAACGCCTTCGGCGGCTACGTCACCGACGGCGGCCCGGGCGCCAACACCGTGGGCCTGCGCGGCTTCGCCCCGACGCGCTCGCTGGTGCTGCTGAACGGCCGCCGCATGTCACCGTCCGGCACCCGCGGCTCGGTCGGCGCAGCGGACCTGAACACGCTGCCCAATTCCATCGTCGACCGCATCGAAGTGCTCAAGGACGGCGCGTCCTCCATCTACGGCTCCGATGCCGTGGCGGGTGTGATCAACATCATCACCAGGAAGGACCTGACCTCGATCACGGTCGAGGGCTCGATGTCCGCCACGGAACATGGCGGCGGCAATGCCTACAACCTCTCCATCGCGGGCGGCATGGTCACCGACCACGCCCACTTCCTGGCTGCCTACAACTTCAATGACAACACCGCGCTGACCTATGGCCAACGCGACTGGACCCGTTGCAACACCACCTACCGGCGCACGAGCGCCGACGGCGTCGTCGGCGACTGGGGCAGCGCCGACTACAAGGACCCACTGACCGGCAAATCCAAGTGCTACCCGACCGGCCTGACGGGCGAGAACGGCGTGACCATCAACACCATCGGTACCAATTCCACCGCTGGCACCGGCGCGGCGGGCGCGGTGGGCACCGCCTTCAACCGCTGGCGCCCCAACTCGGCCGTCACGGGCAACATGGCCGGCTTTGAAGGCGTGGGCAGCAGCTCAAACAGCCTGTACGTGCGCGACTCCTTCGACCCGCGCATGCTGAACGACTCGCTGTTCTCGCCGGTGCGCAACCACAACCTGTATGCGGAGGGCGCGATTGACGTGCCGGCCCTGGGTGGCGACGCCGAAGCTTATTGGGAAGTGCTGTACAACCGCCGCGAATCGTCGCAGGTGGGTCATCGCCAGCTGATCCTGGATTACGCCAAGGACAGCCCGCTGATCCCGCCGAATCTGGCCTTCAGCCAGGTTCAAGCGGCGCCGACCTTGATCACCAACGGCGCCCCGCTCGGCGTGCGCGCGTTCATGTTCGGCGGCAACAGCGCCTCCAGCCAGGCAGTGGACTTCACCCGCGCCGTGGCCGGCCTGCGTGGCTCGTTCGCCAAGATCAACTGGGACTACGACGTCTCGGTGACCCACAGCGAGAGCAAGGCCAGCTACACGTTCGACGGCTTCCTGACCGACCGCGTGGCGCAGAGCCTGAATGTCGTGTCCAACGGCAGCGGTGGCTTCAACTGCGTCGACACGTCCAACGGCTGCGTGGCCGCGCCGGCACTGAGCACGTCCCTCATCGGCGGTCAACTGCCGTCGGCATGGCTGGGCTACGCCTTCTCGAACAACCTGACCGGCTCGACCAAGTACAAGGAAGACGTCATCACGGCCTCGACGACGGGCAAGCTCTTCAAGGTGCCGTACGGCGACGTGAAAGCTGCCGTCGGCGCTGAGTTCCGCCGCAACTCCATCGACGACACGCCGTCGGACGCGATGCAGACCGGCAACATCTACAACTTCAGCTCGGGCACCCCGACGCGTGGCAGCGACCAGGCCACCGACGTGTTCGCCGAAGTGGAAGTGCCGGTGCTGAAGGATCTGCCGCTGGCCAAGGAGTTGACGCTCAATGGCTCGGCCCGCATGGCGGACTACAAGTCCTACGGCACTGGCTCGACCCACAAGATCGGTGCGCTGTGGGCACCCGCCAGCTGGATCTCGCTGCGCGGCACCAACGGCACGTCCTACCGTGCACCGGCGCTGTTCGAGCAGTTCGTTGGCGCAACGACGGGCTTCTTCAGCTCATCCATCGACCCCTGCAACGATTACACCTCCAAGAGTGCCGTGCGCGCGGCCAACTGTGCGAGCGAGGGCCTGCCGGGCGATTTCTCACAAAAGAACAGCGTCATGTCCATCACCAAGGGTGGGCGCGACTCTGGCCTGAAGGCGGAAACCTCCAAGAACGCATCGTGGGGCATCATCCTGCAACCCGCACTGCCAACCGGCTGGGGTGACCTGTCGTTCGCACTGGACCGCTTCGACATCAAGGTGGACAACGGCGTCTCGCGCATCGGCACTGGTCAGATCCTGACGCTTTGCTACGACGACCCGCAGTTCCGCGCGGGGGGCAACTTCTGCCGCCTGGTGACGCGCAACCCGGGCAACGGCGCGCTGACAATCAACAACAGCTACATCAACCTGTCGACCGATGTCGTGCGTGGCTACGACTACAACCTGCGCTATACAAGCGAAGTCGGCACCGGCAAGCTGCGCGTCAACATGTCGGCGACGCAGTACAAGTCGCAGGCCAGCAAGCTGTTCCCGGACGATCCACTGAACGAGATCAACAACACCATTGGTTCGCCGAAGTGGTCTGGTGCGCTGGACGTGAACTACGCGGTGAAGGGCTGGAATGTCTACTACGGCATGGAGTGGGTCGGCAAGACATCGAGCTACGAGTACATCGGGGAAGATCCGGCCACCAGCACGTTCAAGCTCGACACGCCGAACTACTTCCTGCACTCCCTGTCGCTGTCCTACAGCGACTCGGTGAGCAAGTGGAAGGTCACGGGCGGCGTGCGCAACCTGGCTGACAAGAAGCCGCCGATGATTTCCGCCGGCGACTACAACCGCGTCGGCAATACGCCCCTGTACAGCGGCTACGACTACGCCGGCCGTCGCTTCTTCATGAACGTCTCCAAGACGTTCTGATCGGCCCAGCAATCCAACGCCCTGGCAACCCCGGTTGCCAGGGCATTTTTTTAGGTGTGATTCCCATGAAAACCTACTTGAACAAGATGGGCCGGCTGCTCGCCATCGCAGGCGCCGTGCTGTTGGCCTGCCCGGCCATGGCCGCCGACGCGCTCCCCATCCGCGTCCCTACCGTCGAGACGCTGGCCCAGTTCCCGGGCATGACCGGCTTCCGCATCTCGCCCGATGGCAAGCACATGCTGGCTATCCAGAGCCAGGGCGACAACCGCAGCATCCTGGTCTGGGCGCTGGCGGACCTGGGCGCCAAACCGACCGTGATCGGCGCGAAGAACATGCAGATCGCAAGCGCCTCGTTCCTCAAGAACGACATGCTGCAGGTGTCCATGACGCAGCCCTACGACCTGCGCACCGACGAGGTCATCAAGACCTTCATCAACAAGCTGCTGTTCACCGACCTGGAGGGCAAAAACTGGATCGAGCCTATGGCCGCCACTGACATCGCCCGCTCCGAACTGGCGAAAAAGGCGGCTGCGCTGGCCAACCCCATAGTGCTGAGCCGCATGCTGTCCGACCCCGACAACATCGTGCTGGAGAGCGGTGCGCGCGGCGAGAGCCGCGACGTCTTCCGCTACAACCTGCGCACCGGCAAAGCCACGCGCATCATGCGGCTGGGCGAGTCGGACAACAGAGTGTTCGTCAACAGCGCGGGCCTGCCCTGGGCCAAGTCGCGCCTGGGCAGCGATGGCCAGGGCACGTTCACGGCCATCGACTTCCGCGGCAAGGACGGCGAATGGACGGAACACTTCCGCAGCTATGTGAAGAACCGCGACGTCGTGGACGTGGCCGCACCCGGCGCGAAGCCCGACACGGCCATCATCCGCAGCAACGTCGGTCGCGAGTTCACTGGCTTGTACGAGTACGACATCGCCAACCGCAAGGTCGCGGCCACGCTGTTCGAGCACAAGTACTTCGACGCCACCGGCGTGCGCTCGTTCCGTAACGACGACGGCCCCAGCGCAGAAGGCTTCGACGGATACGCCTTCAACGGCCACCTGGGCAACGACGTGCACTGGGACAATCCCAAGATGGAAGCTGCCGTGCGCGGCGTCGCGCAGGCGCTAGGCATCCAGGAGGTCAGCCAGGAGCTGGTCGGCGTCGGCAGCGGCGAACGGGCCGAAATTCGCTCGTTCGACGGCGTGTCCGTGCGCCTGCTGCATTACGTAGCCAGCGACGCACCCACCTACCTGTTCAGCGTCAGCGGCTCGTCATACCCGACGGAGTTCTACCTGCTGCGCGGCCAGAGCATGCAGCTGCTGGCCAAGGAGTACCCGGACATCGACAGGCGCGCCCTCGGCACTTCACGCTTCGTGTACTACAAGGCGCGCGACGGCCTGAATATCCCCGCCTACGTCACCGTGCCCAACCCGCAGCTGTGCGGCCCGGGGCCGTATGCCGCAGTCGTGCATCCGCATGGCGGCCCGTGGGCGCGTGACACCATGGACTACGATTGGTCGGGCTGGGTGCCGATGCTGGCGTCGCAGTGCCGCGTCGTGCTGCGCCCGCAGTTCCGCGGCTCGGAAGGCTGGGGCCGCACGCTGTGGTTCGCAGGCGACCGTGAATGGGGCCAGAAGATGCAGGACGACAAGGACGACGGCGCCAAGTGGCTGATCAGCGAGAAGCTGGCCGACCCCAAGCGCATCGCCATGTTCGGCTTCTCCTACGGCGGCTACTCGGCGTTCACCGCCGCCGTGCGACCCAACGGCCTCTACAAATGCGCCATCGCCGGCGCTGGCGTGTCCGACATCGACCGCATCTGGGCGAAGTTCTTCACCAACCCGTACTTCCAGTCCGGCCAGGAACCCACCGTGCGTGGCCTGAGCCCGCTGAGCAAGGCCGACAAGATCGAGATCCCCATCATGGTCTACCACGGTGAACGGGACCAGGTCGTGCCGATCATCCAGTCGGAGCTCTTCGTCGACAAGGCCAAGGCCGCCGGCAAGCCGGTGGAATACCACGTGCTGAAGGACTATGCCCACGGACCCGCGTGGACGCGCAAGATCATGGCCGACCAGCTGAACCTGATCAGCAACTACCTGGGCAAGGGCTGCGGCACGGGCGGCTTGTAAGCGCTGGGCTGGCCGCCGTCGGCAACCTGGCTTTCCCACGATCCGGGGGTGTCGGCGGCGTTGACAGTCGAGCCCATGGCCGCACGGCCGTCGAGGGCTGTTTCATGGGAGAAATGTCACCGTGGCGCGAAGATTGCATTCCATGTGTCATTTCTTCCCTTGAGGCTGAATATGAAAAAAATTCAAACCCTGCTGACGACCGCCCTGATCGCCTGCGCCGGCCTCAGCCAGGCCGCGCCGGTCTTCTGGACCGACTGGCAAGGCGACGACCTGGACCCCGGCGTCGGCTTCCAGGCTCAGGGCGTCATCACCACGACGACCTCTAGCGTCACGGTGACCTACACCAACGCCCGTGGCGTCGGCTTCTACCAGCCCGCCGGCGGCATCGACTACTACACCAACGTGGGCAGCGGCACCTCGCCCTACGAGAGCAGCACGGTGGACAACCGGCCGACCGGCACCGACATCATTGCCCTGCAGTTCGCGGGCACGCAGACGCTGCAGTTCTCCCAGGCCATCGCCAACCCGGTGTTCGCCTATGTCAGCCTGAACGGCAATGGCTACGGCTTCGACCAGGATTTCGACATCCTCAGCTACGACGACCCGGCCACCGGCCACGCCTGCGGCTACTGGGGCTGCGGCACCTCGTACAAGAACGTCGTCGACCTGGGCGGCGGCGTGTTCCAGTACCAGTTGCTCGGCACCGGCGAGCCGCATGGCGCGCTGCGCTTCAAGGGCAGCTTCGACACCGTGCACTGGAACAGCCTGTCCAACGAATACTGGAACGGCTTCACGGTCGGCGTGCAGGGCACCGCGATCGAGGTCTTCGGCGTGCCCGAGCCCACAGGCCTGGCATTGACCGGCCTGGCCCTGCTGGCCGCCGCAGGCATCCGCCGCCGCCGCAGCTGAACAGCCGGTTTCATGTCAAACGGCGGCCTCAGGGCCGCCGTTTGCGTATCTGGCCGGGCCGCGGTGCGGCTCAGACCTTGATCGAAAACGGATTGAAATTGGTGTCGCGGTCGTAGTGATCCAGGCCCTCGACCCGCTTCAGGAAGGCAATGAAGTGCGCCGTGACCGGGAACAGCACCGCCTCCCAGATCAGCTTGAAAACGTACTGGGCGACGAACACGGCGAGCAGTTGCTCCTGCGGCCAGATGCCCCAGAACGCAATGCTCAGGAACAGGCCGGTGTCCAGCAACTGGCCCACGGCCGTGGAGCCGACGATGCGCGCCCACAGGTAGCGGCCGTTGGTGGCGACCTTCATCTTCGCCATCACGAAGCTGTTGGCGAAACTGCCGGCGGCAAACGCGATCATCGACGCGGCGACAACGCGCCAGGTGTTGCCGAACATGGCCTCGACGTGCAACTGGTAGCCGTCCATGAAGCCATTGCGCGCCGGCGGCAGGTGCACGACGACAAAGGCCATGAAGGCCGCGAACAGCAGCGCACCGAAGCCCGCCCAGACGACGCGGCGGTCCCGCCCGTAGCCGTAGACCTCGGTCAATACGTCGCCAAAGATGTAGCTGATCGGGAAGAAGAACAGGTCCGCCCCGAAGGTGACCGGGCCGATCAGCGGCAGCTGCACCTGCGCCGCCTTGGCCGGGGCGATGAGGTTGGCGCACAGCAGCACGCAAACGCAGGCCGCCATGATCAAGTCGTAGTACTTGTAGCTGCGAGGTGGGGGTGTACTCATGGCGGTGGCGCTGGGCGGTAGGGATCACGGGGCCGCGCGCATTATTCATGCCCGGCCGTTCGGCCGCGGGGTCAGCCCGGCATCAACCCCGTGTCAACCGCAACAGCGTCTGGTGCAGCTTGGGCGTGTCGATGGGCTTGGTCAGGAAGTCGTTCATGCCCGCCGCAAAGGCATCGTTGC
>NZ_JBDSQX010000135.1:0-14096 GCF_039929605.1 Roseateles sp. | reverse complement strand
TTGACCGAGCGCTGAAAATGCGCAAACAGCCAGCCCGAGACCGAGGCCAACAGGGCTGCGATCACAAAGATGATGATCTTGTAGCGCAGGGTGTTCACGCCCATGGCTTCGGCCATCTGGGTGCCGGTGCGCAGCGAGCGCATGGCGCGTCCCGGACGTGAGTCCAGCAGATGGAGGATGGCGACTGCCGCCAACACCACGACGCTCCACGCCAGCAAGAAGAAACCGCGCCCCTGACCCAGTTCCACGCGAAATAGCGACAGGGTCTGAATGCCCAGCAAGCCGTCGTATTTGCCCAGGGCATCGAGGTTGCCCATCAGGTAATACAGCGACAAACCCCAGGCGATGGTGGCCAGCGGCAGGTAGTGGCCCGACATGCGCAGCGTGATGGCGCCCAGCAGCAGCGCCACCGACCCGGCCGCCAGCAGGCCCACCAGCAGGCCGGCCCAGGGCGACACCGCATGCGCCGTCGCCAGGTAGGCCGAGGCATAGGCGCCCATGCCCACGAAGGCGGCCTGGCCGAAGCTCGTCAGGCCGGCCACACCGGTCAGCAGCACCAGGCCCAGCGTGACCAGCGCGTACAGGCCGATGTAGTTGCTCTGCATGACCCAGAAGTCCGGCACCGGCAAGAGCGGCAGCACGAGCATGAACAAGGCGAAGGCCGGGAAGGCCCAAGGTCGGAGATTCGTCATGTCAGCTATCCATTGCGCTAAGCGCTACCCACAACGCATGAAACGGATGCATTTCGGGCCGAGCGCCGGGCCGCTCCCAAGCCGGCCCGCCAGAGGCGGCTTGCGGCTCAATGCCGTGAGCCGCCTCGTCCCCTTGGGGGACCGACCAGACTCGCTCGCGTTCAGCGACGCGAGGTTGGGCGAGGGGCAGTTTCATGTCAATGTTCTTCTGAGTGCGGGTCACGCAGGGAGCGCCACAACAGCACCGGCAGGACGACGCCGAAAACGATCACCTCCTTGAAGGCGCTGGCCCAGAAGGAGCCAAAGCTCTCCAGCAGGCCCACCCCCAGGGCACCCACCAGCGCCAGCGGGTAGCTGGACAAGCCGGCAAACACGGCGGCGACAAAGCCCTTCAGGCCGATGAGGAAACCGCTGTCGTAGAAGACGGTGGTGGTGGGGCCGATGAGCAGGCCCGACAGCGCACCGATGAAGGCCGCCATGGTGAAGGACAGGCGGCCCGCTGCCACCGTGGAGATGCCCATCAAGCGCGCGCCCAGCCGATTGACTGCGGTGGCGCGCAGCGCCTTGCCATGGAGTGAGCGCTCGAAGAACAGCCACAGCATCACGATCAGCGCCAGCGACGCGGCAAAGATGATCAGCGTCTGCCCGTTGATGGTCAGCGCGCCGACATTGAAGCGTTCGTCCCAGAAGCTGGGGTTGCGGAAGCCCTCGGCGCCAAAGAAGAACAGCCCCATGCCCACCAGCGCAAAGTGCACGCCCACCGACACGATCAGCAGCACCAGCACGGTGGCATCGGCCAGCTTCTCGTAGGCCAGGCGGTAGATCAGGTTGCCGAAGGGCGTGACCAGCGCCAGCGTCAGCAGGGCCTGGGCCAGCAGCGGCAGTTTCATGGGCGCCAGCCAGATGGCCAGCAGCGACACCGCCACCGGGTAGCCCGCCGTGGTCAGCGCCCGGCGCGCAATGCGGCCCGCGCCCAGGCGGTGCCGCACGCCGTGCCAGACATCGGACACGGCGGTGGCCAGCGCCAGCACCAACAGGAACCACACCGTGCCGGGCACCTTGCCGGCCTGCAGCAGCGCCAGCGTGAGTGCGCCGAAGGCCACGAACTCGCCCTGCGGGAGGTAGATCACCCGCGTCACGGCGAACACGAGCACGATGGCCAGCGCCAGCAGCGCGTAGATGGCGCCGTTGGTCAGTCCGTCCAGGGCCAGGATGCTGGCGATCGAGAAGTCCATGGGAGCTCCGGTATGTGCTTACTTTTGTCTACGGCCGGGCCTCGCGGCCCTTAACTTGGCTGCGCCAAATTAGGGCAACGCTGAACAAGTCCCTCGCGCGCGGCGCATCCCTGCTTTGGGCGATCTGCGGCGTTGCAAATCCTCGCCGTAGCCACAGCTACGGTTTGCGCCTTGCAGCTCATCCCAAACCAGGGCGCGCCGCATCGCGGGGACTATTCAGCGTCGCCCTAGCCTGCGACGAAAGTGAATCGCCGTTGGCGATTCACTTTTCGACGACGAACTTGCCGTCCGTCACCTTCAACATCACACCCGTCTCGTTGGTATAGCCCCAGTGGTCGGTGGCGCTCCAGTTCATCACGCCGTGCGAGAACACCGTGCGGCCCATGGTTTCCATGGCGTCCTTCAGTGCGGCGCGGAACTCCGGCGTGCCCGGCTTGGCCTTCTTCAGCGCCATCGGGATGACCTTTTCCAGCACGATGCGCGCGTCGTAGGAGTGGCCGGCAAACTGATTGGCCGTGCCCACGCCGTAGGCCTTCTCATAGCCGGTCAGGAAGTCCACGGCCAGCTTCTTGCTCGGGTGGCTGTCGGGCAGCTGCGCGCCCACCATGGCCGGGCCGCTGACGACGAAGCTGCCCTCCACGTCCTTGCCGCCAATGCGCATCAGATCGGCCGTGGCGGCGGCATGGGTCTGGTAGATCTTGCCCTTGTAGCCGCGTTCGACGACGGCCTTGTGCGGCATGG
Source organism: Roseateles sp. (assembly GCF_039929605.1). Taxonomy (GTDB): domain Bacteria; phylum Pseudomonadota; class Gammaproteobacteria; order Burkholderiales; family Burkholderiaceae_C; genus Pelomonas. The sequence goes on along the minus strand of NZ_JBDSQX010000135.1, from coordinate 11,428 downwards.
CAGCACCGGAGCCGCTGGCTACGATCAGCATCGCGTCCGGGTTGGCGGCGGTGAGCTTCAGGGCTTGGGGGGTGACGCTGGTGTCGGCGCGGGCGAAACGTTCGGCGGCGATGACCTTGATGCCGGCCTTCTCACCTTCGGCAGTGAACGCCTTCAGCCACTGTTCGCCATAGGCGTCGGTGTAGCCCAGGAAGCCCACGGTCTTGATGCCCTGCTTCTGCATGTGGCCGACCATGGCGTGGGCCATCACGGAGTTGCTCTGCGCCAGGCGGAACAGCCACTGGTCCTGGCCCGGGGGCACGCCCACCGGGCTGCCGGCCAGCTGCACCGTCTTGGCTTCGTCCGCCACCGGCGTCATGGCTGCCGCCACTGTGGTGAGGCAGGAGCCGATGATCATGTCGACCTTGTCTTCAGTGACAAAGCGGCGCGCATTGCTGACCCCCTTGCCCGGGTCGCTGGCGTCGTCCAGGATCAACAGGTTGACCTTCTCGCCGGCTATGGTGGGCGACCACAGCTTCATCTGGTTCTGCATGGGAATGCCCAGGCCGGAGCCGGGGCCCGTGAGCGACAGGCTGACGCCGATGTTGACGTCGGCCAGTGCGGCGCCGGCAGCCAGGGCCGCGGCGGCGGCGAGCAGGGTCTTGCGAACGAGATGCTTCATGAGGGTCTCCTGTGGGCAGTTGTTTGTCGCGAGTCGTGAATCAAGTGCAGAGTGCCTTGATGTCTTTGGGAGCGGGGATGGCCTTGATGCGGCCCGGGCCGCCCGGGTCGCGGATGCAGAAGGCTCGCACGCCCGTGCCTTCGCACAACACGGTTTCGCCGTAGGTGGCAGGGCGCGAACTGGTGTGGGTCTCCAAGAGCGGCGTGCCGATGATGTTGCGGCTCTTCACCAGTTCGCGCCAGGGTGGCACACCCTGGGCCGCGAAGAAGGCCTGCGAAGCCTCGCCCATCCAGCGGCTGAAATTGGGGAAGAAGAAGCCGTTATCGCCCATGGTGTCTCCATCGGTTCCATACATATGTGTATGTGTTTTGCAGGCATGGTAGGCGCCTGTTCCTCAGTAGATACTGGGGTTCACCATAGTTTCCATACTGGCATGTATGGTGAAGATGGCGTGCATGTCCACCCTGCCCGTGCGCCCCTTGCCGCCCCGGCCCGCTGCCAAGCGGGCACGCCTCGCTGCGCCCAAGAAGGCGGCGCGTCGCAACTCGCTGACGCCCGAAGCCTGGGTGGACGCCGCCACCGAGGTGCTGGTGGACCAAGGCATAGACCATGTGCGCGTGGACGTGCTGGCGACGCAGTTGCAGGTCACGCGCGGCAGTTTCTACTGGCACTTCCGCGACCGAGAAGACTTGTTGCGCCGTGTGCTGCAGGCCTGGAGCCACCGTTCGACGGCGCTGCTGACGGCACGCCTGGCAACCGCGCGCAACGACCCGCAGGAGCAACTGCGCGACGTGATCTCGCTGCCCTTCCGCGGCCGTGCGGCGCAGCGGGCGGCGCGCATCGAGCTGGCCATCCGCGCCTGGGCGCGGCGCGACCCCCTGGCGCAGGCCGCGCTGGCCGCTTCCGACGCCGCGCGCCTGGCCTATCACGCGGCCATCTTCTGCGCCCTGGGCTTTGACGGCGACGAGGCGCGTGCGCGCGCCTTCATGCTCTACAGCTACGAGGTGTCGGAATCGCTGCTGGGCGGCCAGGGCAGCCCAGCCGACAAGTTGGCGCGGCGTGAATTCATGGAGAGACTGGCGCAGCAGCGGCTGGGCCAGTGAGGCTGCTCACCCGCCCGACATGGCGATGAGCCACTGAGCAGACGCAGCCCGGCGGCGCGGTGGCAACGGGCGAAATATACGCAGGCGCAAGCGCAGAGACGCGCGCAGAGGCTCACGCCTTGCGCTCTGCCGGCCGGACACATATATCGCGTCGCGATATATTATTCGCGCCCTTTCTGCACCGCCGCCATGCCCGCCCTTCCTCGCGCACTCACCAAGAAGGACTTCGAGTCCTTGTCCGACTTCCGCTACCAGATGCGCCGCTTCGAGCGCTTTTCCGAACGCGCCGCGCAGGCCGAGGGGCTCACGCCTCAGCAATACCTGGTGCTGCTACATATCAAGGGCCAGCCGGCCCGCGAGTGGGCTTCGGTGGGCGACATCGCCGAACGCCTGCAACTCCAGCCGCACGGCGCCGTCACGCTGGTCACTCGCTGCGAAGCGCTGGGCCTCATCGAGCGTCGCCAGAGCGCGGCTGACCGCCGCCACGTCGAGGTACACCTGCTGCCGGATGGTCAGCATCTGCTCGAACGCCTGGCGGAACTCCACCGCGCCGAACTGCGCTCGCTCAAGGGCGTGTTCAAGGTGCCGCAGATCGACCTGCCCGAACCGTCATGAGCCAAAAAGTCCACGCTCACACGCCGCATCGCGGCGACTTCGCCCTCGACGCGCGGCTGCTGCGCATCACCGCCATGGCCATCGGCATCGGCATGCTGAGCACCGGCGCCGCGCGCCTACTGCTCGACTTGATCCGCTTTTTCACCAACCTGTTCTTCTTCCAGACCTTCTCGCTGGAAGAGCGCTCGCCCGCCACGCACACGCTGGGCGCGTGGGTCATCGCGGTGCCGGTGATCGGTGGGCTCATCGTCGGCCTGGTCGCGCGCTACGGCTCCGAAAAGATCCGTGGCCACGGCATCCCCGAAGCCATCGAAGCCATCCTGTTTGGCAAGAGCCGCATGTCGCCGAAAGTGGCCGTGCTCAAGCCGCTGTCCTCGGGCATCGTCATCGGCAGCGGTGGGCCGTTCGGCGCGGAGGGGCCGATCATCATGACCGGCGGCGCCATTGGCTCGCTGATCGCACAGCACTTCCACCTCACGGCGGCCGAGCGCAAAGCCTTGCTGGTGGCCGGCGCCACGGCCGGCATGACGGCCGTGTTCGGCACGCCGGTGGCGGCCGTGCTGCTGGCGGTGGAACTGCTGCTGTTTGAGCTGCGCCCACGCAGCCTGCTGCCGGTGGCCGTGGCCTGCGCCACGGCTGGTTTCACACGCTCGCTGCTGTTGGACGCTGGCCCGCTGTTCCCGCTGCAGACACTCGTCCCCGGCCCGATGACGCTGGTGTGGTGCGTAGTGGCAGGTGTGCTGTGTGGCGCGCTGGCGGCGTCGCTGTCGCTGTCGCTCTACAAGGTGGAAGACTGGTTCGGCCGACTGCCGCTCCACTGGATGTGGTGGCCCGCGATCGGCGGCGTCGCGGTCGGCCTCGGCGGCTGGCTGCAGCCGCGCGCCCTCGGCGTTGGCTACGACGTGATCGGCGATCTGCTCAACAACCGGCTCACCCTCAACGTCGCGCTCGCGCTGCTGGCCGTCAAGGCGGTGATCTGGGTGATCGCGCTCGCCTCCGGCACGTCGGGCGGCGTGCTGGCGCCGCTGCTGATGATGGGCGCCGGCATGGGCGTGGTGCTTTCGCACGTGTTCCCTGGCAATGACCCGCCGCTGTGGCCGATGGTGTGCATGGCGGCCACGCTGGGCGGCACCATGCGCGCACCGCTCACAGCCACCCTCTTCGCCTTCGGGCTCACGCACGACAGCAACGCCTTGCTGCCGCTGCTCGCCACGTCCGCCGTGGCCTACGGCTTCACGGTGCTGACGATGCGCCGTTCCATCCTCACCGAGAAGATTGCCCGCCGCGGGCATCACATCTATCGCGAATACGGCGTCGATCCGCTGGAGCGTCACAGCGTCGACGAAGTGATGACGCGCACCGTGCAATCCATCGACGCGGCATCGACCGTGGGCGAGGCGCTGGCGCTGCACTTCGGCCCGGGTCAATCGCACCGCGCATTCCCGGTGTTGCGTGACGGTGCGGTGGTGGGCGTCGCCGACCGCGCGCTGCTGGTGGCGCATGGCGATGCGGAGCCAGCTGTCACGGTGGGCGAGGCGTGCGCCGGCCTGCCGCTCGCGTTCGCACTCCCCACCGACAACTGCCGCGCCGTCGCCACGCGGCTCGCGCGCCAGCGGCTCGAAAGGCTGCCCGTGGTGCGCGACGCGCAGTCACTGGCGCTCGTGGGTGTGGTGGCGCGCAGCGACCTCATCAAGCCATCGCTCGCGCACTTCGACGAAGAGGAACACCGCGAACGGCTGCGTGGGCTGCCGTGGCAGTCCAGCTGAATCGTCAGAGATCGGCGCCCTCGGCCCGCTATCTCCTTTGCCCGCCCGGCGCCGGCCCCTGCGGCGCATCCTGGCGCTGGCGATCCGTCGACTGCTGCTGCTGCAAGAACGATTCCGCGGCCTCCATACCGGCGGTGCGCTCCACCGCCTGCATCACGCTCTTCTTGTCGATCGTCCACTCCTTGAACGGCGCGTCGGGCACAGGATCGCGGCGCATCTCCGCGAGGATGTCGCGGCGGCTGACGCCCGCACCGAGACGGCCCTGCCACTGCTTCGCCCATCCCGCCATCGGCGCGCCGGTCGCGTTGTCAGCGAGCGCGACCAGCGTTTGGTAGGCCTCGTCTCCCTTGCCCGCGTAGGCGTAGGCCAGCGCGGCGGATCGGGCGAGAGCGTCGACTTCCCGCGAGGTCTGCCAGGCCGAGATGACACCCTGCAGCGCCGCACTGTCCGGTCCATCCGTGCCGGCCGCTTCAGCCTTGAAGGCCGCGAAGGCCGCCTCCGCAGATTGCGGGCTCAAGCCGCGCGCACGCTGTAGATGGCCCTGAGCCGCCTGCAGATGGGCGCGCCTGGCGTCGCCCTCGCTGCGCTCAGCGACGCGCAGCTCCGCCATGCCCAGCAGATACCAGGCCTCGAAATTGGCGTCATCGCTCGCCAGCACGGCATGCAGCGCAGGCACGGCGTCCTGCGGGTTGCCCCAGTCGATCTGCGCCCGGCTCAAGGTGAGGCGGGCACGCTCGTCACCGGCAAATCGGGCCGCCAGCTCGGCCACCTGCTTCAGCAGCGCCTCTCCGGCCTGCCGGCTCGGGCAGGACTTCAACGCGGCATCTGCGAGAAGGAACTCGCCCGCCGCCAGCGGCAGCGACTTGAAGCTCACCCGTGCGGCGGGCTGGGACGGCATGGCCACCCGCAGCGCCTGCACGCTCACGCGGCCATAGCGCCACATCGCATTGCCGACATCCCCGGCCTTCACATTGAAGGCGCGCTCGAATGCCTTCGTGGGCGGCACGCCACGCTCGACGAACACGAGATACCGGCTCAGGCGCTTGCGGTTGTCGTCGGACGACAGCATGTAGTGCGTCAGCAGCCAGGACTTCGCCTCGAACTCCAGGCGCACGCCCGCCTCGCCGCCGTAGCTGTGGGCGTTGGCAAGGTTGTGCTGCAGCACGTCCTCGTAGTCCAGGCTGTACCTGCGGCCTTCGCCCAGGAAGTACAGGTACTGACCGATGGCCGGCGGCGTGCGGCCCACCACCATCTGCTTCTCCGAGAAGCGCACGCTGGAAAAATACTGCGCGAACCCATCGATGAACGACACCGGCGTGCGGATGTCCGTGTGGCGATAGAGAAAGTGCCGGGCATAGGCCTCGAAGACATAGGACAGCGTTTCGTCCAGCGGTGCTTTGTCGAGCTGCTCGTCGCCGAAGCTCGGGATGCGTTCCAGAAGGACGCCAAAGCCCTGCACGCCCGACGCGCAGCTGCTGTAACCGCCAACGGCGTCGGCCGGCACGTTCCCGTCCACCTCCTTCAGGCCCGACAGCCGGCTATGGAAGTACAGCGTCAGCTTCGGTTCCCGCTGCTCGGCCTTGGCCGCCGGCTGCGTGTAGATACGCAGCAGGTGGTCGAGCTTTTCCAGGTTGCCCAGCAGCTGGGTGACGTCTTCCTGCCCGGTGTCGGAGTAGACGACGAAGTGCTGGCTTTCAGCCCGGAACCAGGGGGACGCCTCGCCCCTCTTGCCCGCTACCTGCACGCGCTCGAGATTCGCCACATCGGGTTGCTGGGCGGCGGCGGCGCCAGCCATCAATAGGCAGAGGGCGGCGGCAATTGCATTGGCTGCGGGCGCGAAGCGCATGGATCTTCCTTCGGAGGTGGGAGCGTGGAGTGCGGACCGCATCTTGCACTGTCTGCAACCGTTCACCTGACGATGCCCCGCTCGCGCAGTTGCCCGATCTGCGCGGCCGTCAGCCCCAGCTCGCTCAACACCGCGTCCGAATCCTGGCCCAGGGCCGGCGCGTTGCGACGGTGCCCGCCCGGCGTGGCGGACAACTTGGGGCAGATTCCGGGCACGTCGAGGGCTTTGCCGCCCGGCAGCTGCACCTGCTGCAACATGCCGCGCGCGCGGTAGTGCGGGTCGGCCGCGATGTCGGCCACCGTGTAGATGCGGCCGGCCGGCACGTCAGCGCCTTCGAGTGCCTGCAGCACCTCGTCCACCGTCCGCCGTGCGGCCCAGGCGCCGATGGCCGCGTCGATCTCGGCCACGCGGGCCACACGGCCGGCGTTGTCGGCCAGCGCCGGGTCGTGGCCGAGGTCGTCGCGTTGGATGAGCGTCATCAGCCGGCGGAAGATGCTGTCGCCATTGCCCGCGATCAGCGCATAGCCGCCATCGGCGCAGACATAGGCATTGCTGGGCGCGATGCCCGGCATCGCGCTGCCGGCCGGCTCGCGCACCACGCCGAAGGCGCTGTACTCGGGCAGCAGGCTCTCCATGCAGTTGAAGACCGCCTCGTACAGCGCCACATCGATGACTTGGCCCTGCCCGGTGGCATGGCGGTGCTGCAGCGCCAGCAGGATGCCGATCACGCCATGCAGCGCGGCCAGCGTGTCGCCGATGCTCACACCCACGCGCACCGGCACGCGGCCGGGCTCGGCGGTCAGGTGGCGCAGCCCGCCCATGGCCTCGGCCACAGCGGCGAAGCCGGGCCGGTCGCGGTAGGGGCCGGTCTGCCCGTAGCCACTGACGCGCAGCACGATGAGCCGCGGGTTGGCGGCCCGCAACGCCTCCGGGTCCAGCCCCCAGCCCTCCATCGCGCCGGGGCGGAAGTTCTCGATCAGCACATCGGCCTCGGCGCTGAGCCGCCGCACGATGTCTTGCCCCTCGGGCGTGCGCAGGTCCAGCGCCAGCGAGCGCTTGTTGCGCGACTGCACCTGCCACCACACCGAGGTGCCATCCAGCAGCAGCCGCCACTTGCGCAGCGGGTCGCCGGCGCCGGGCGGCTCGATCTTGATGACCCCGGCGCCGAAGTCGGCCAGCGTCTTGGCCGCGAAGGGGCCGGCGATCAACTGGCCGAGTTCGACGACCTTGAGGCCGGCCAGGGCGGCGGGCGTGGTGGGAGGCGTGAAGGTAGCGGCAGTCATGCAGCCAGTGTCCTGCGGCCAGCCGGGCCGGACCATCCGGAACTGGCGCGCGCTGGCTTGGCCGGGGGCGAAGCCCGCCGGGCCGGCGCGGGCCTCACTTGGCAGCCAGCAGCGCCTCCATCTCGTCCATGATGCGGTCCATGCGCTGAATCACGGCCTGGTAGGGCGCCGGGCTCGCCATGTCCAGGCCGGCGTTCTTCAGCGCCTGGTAAGGCGCCACCGAACCGCCGCCCGCCAGCAGCTTCAGGTAGTTGTCGCGCGCGCCGGGCTTGCCGGCAAGGATGTCCTCGGCGAAATGCAGCGCCGCCGTGATCGACGTTGCGTACTGGTAGACGTAGAACGGCCGATAGAAGTGCGGGATGAACGCCCACTCCTGGCAGTACAGCGGGTCGATCTTCATCACGCCGGCTGCGTCGCCGTGATATTCCTTCAGCAGCTTGCAATAGATCTCGGTGAAGCGCTTGCCGTTCAGCGCCTCTCCCTTGGCTGCCGCGTCGTGCGTGTTCAGCTCGAACTCGCCGAACATGGCCTGGCGGAAGAAGGTGCCGCGCAGGCGCTCCAGCGCCGAGCCCAGCTGGAAGAGCTTCTCTTCCTTGCTGGCCGCCTGGCCCTGCATGTAGTGGCTCAGCAGCACCTCGTTGGCGGTGGACGCGATCTCGGCGATGAACAGCGAGTAGCCCGCCGTCTCGTACGGCTGGGCGCGGTTGGCCATGGTCGTGTGCATCGCGTGGCCCCACTCGTGCGCGAAGGTGCTGACCGACTCGAAGTCGCCCTGGTGGTTCAGGAACACGAACGGCGGCGTGCCGTAGACGCCGTCCTGGTAGGCGCCACCACTCTTGCCCGGGGCCGGCAGCGCGTGCATGGTGTTGGCTTGCAGCGTTGTCTTTAGCTGCGTCTGGTAGTCGTCGCCCAGCGGCTTGGTGGCTTCTAGCGTGAGGGCGGCGGCGTCGTCCAGGCTGTAGGCCTTGTTCTGCGTGACCAGGGCCGGGTAGATGTCGTAGTAGTGCAGGTCCGGCAGGCCCAGCATCTTCTGGCGCAGCTTGAAGTAGCGGTGCAGCGTGGGCAGGCCCTTGTGCACCTCGGCCACCAGCGTGCGGTACACAGCCTCGGGCACTTCCTCCGCGCCCAGGCTCATGGCCACGGCGCTGGGGTAGTGGCGCAGCTTGGCCATCGTGGTGTCGTCCTGCACCACGTTGCCCAGCGTCACGCCGTAGGTGTCCTCGTACTGCCCGATGGCGCCGAAGAAGGCGTCGAACACCTGCTTGCGCACCGCGCGGTCCGGGTGTTGGCGCAGCAGGCCGTACTTGGTGCCGTCCACGCGCTCGGTCTTGCCGTCCACGGTCAGCTCGGGCCACTTCGTGTTGGCGTTGAACAGCAGCGTGCGTGCCTCGCCCGTGGCTTGGCGCACCGGGCCCAGCGCCGCGATCACGGCTTCGCCTTCGGCGCTGAGCGTGTGCTTGGCCTGGCGCAGGCTGTTGCGCAGGTGCTCGGCATGCTTCTTCAACGCCGGCTCGGCCTTCACGAAGGCCGCAACCTTGGCGTCGCCCAACTGCTGGATCTCGGGCTCCAGCCACGCGATGGTGCTGGCGTACTCACCGCCGAGTTGGCCCGCCAGGTTGCTGCGCTCCTGGTTGGCGGTGTCCCGGTTGTCGGTGGACTGCTTCATGCTCGCGTACACGCGCAGCCGGTCGACGCGCAGGTTGGCCGCACTGATGGCGTCCAGCCCGGCCCGCAGGCTCCGGGCACTCTTGCCCAGCGTGCCCTTCAGCGCGGCCAGCTTGGGCAGGTCGGCCAGCAAGGCCTTGCGCGCGGACTCCCAATCGGTGTCGCTGGCGTAGAGGGGGGCCAGGTTCCAGGCCGTGGGAAGGGGCTCGGCGCAGACGACGGCGGGTGCGCCGAGGGCCAGGGCGAGGCTGAGCGCGAGCGCGCGGGGAGTGAGCAGAGGCTTCATCGGGCAAGTCGGCAAAGGGTCGAAGGCAAGCAGTGTGAACGCACGGAGGCCGGCTGACCGAAGTGATGGTGGGGGGGGCTGCGCACAGCCTGCTGGATGAACCCGCATTCTGCTTCGAGGATCGCGAGGCGGTGACCGCAGCTGCCGCGTTGTTCAAAGCAGCGAGCTGCGGATTTGCAGACTGCCTGATCGTCGCCAAGCAGCAGCGCCTGGGCTGCGAGTTCACCGCCACGTTTGATCGGCGGATGGCGAGGTTGCCGGGGGTGCGGGTGGTTTGAGGTTCCGGAATTCGTAGGGCGAGTTAGCCGCAGGCGTAACCCGCCATTTCGGTGCACACACTCGATCAAGACGCGGGTCGCAACCCGCCCTACCTGGCTTGACCGCTTGAAGATCAAGTTAGGGATTTAGATTTAGGACCTGACCCTGTGCCCGTGCGTGACCCTGTGCCCGTGCGCGCCCGCACTGAGCCCGTCACCCGCAACGATCTCGCCGCTCAGGTTCAACAGCTTGAGCAGGCGCTGAGCACCTACTTCGACAACAGCACCTTGGGCGCCCGCCAACTTCCAGCACCTGATGTCGTCTTTGCCCGTCACTACATCGGCAAAGTGCGGAACGGCCGCAAAGTGATTTATGGAAAGTTCTACCCGATTGGCAGGTACAAAGGCGACGACGCTGGTCTAGTCATCTCGACCGATGATGGCAACCTCCTTTGGGACCTGCAATTCGACGTTCAGGACGGCCAGATCGTTCGCTTCTATGTCGGTGGTCGCTAGCCGCAGCGGGCCGGGGGCGTGTTCACGCGGCCGATCCGGCAGCACCTCGCACGCAAATCGAGGCGCGCGTTGACGCGCCGCTGACCGGCACATCACCATGGGAGGGAACCGAATGGATTTCGCTCAACGGCAGCCCGCCCCAGGCAGGCGCGTCACCGGCTTCGGCGTCGTCCTCGTGCTGCACCTCTTGCTGGTGTGGGCCATGCTCAGCAGTCTGGCGCACCACGTGATCCAGGCGGTCCAGCAGCAGCCGATCGAGATCAAGCTCGTCAAACCTGAGACACCGCCGCCAGCGCCGAAGGCGACCTTGCTGCCGCTGCCAAGCATGGTTCCGCCGCCACTGCCCTTCATACCGCCGCCCGAAGTGCTGGTGACACAGCCACCGGAGACGACCATCCCCGCCACTTCCATCCCCCAGCCTTCACTGGGCGTGGGTACCGAGACTGCTGCGCCGCAACAAGGTCGGGGCCAAGCAGGAAGCGGGCTGGCGCGCACCCCGCCGCAACTGGACTTCAGCAAGTGCGGCACGCCGGCCTATCCCGACATCAACGTGCAAGGCACGGCGATGATCGTTTTCACCATGACCACCACCGGCGCCATCAACGAAGTGCACGTGGCCGAGTCCAGCGGCCCGTCGCGCAAGCACAAGCTGCTGGACCGCCTGGCCGTCGAGTTCGTGCTGTCCTGCAAGGGCACACCCGGCACGGTGAACGGGAACCCCGTGCCGCTACGCGGCATCACGCCCATCAGCTGGCGTCTGAAGGACTGAGCCGGCGGCTGTCAGTCTGGTGACCCACGGCCAGGTCCGTCAGGTCCGTCGCAGCAGCACCACCGGTTTCCCAATCACCATGCCGTGGCCTCGGCCACGACGCCGAAGCCTGACCGGTCACGGTAAGGGCCGGTCTGCCCGTAGCCGCTGACGCGCAGCATGATCAGCCGTCGGGTTGGCGGCCAGCAGTTGGTCGGGGCCAAGGAGCCGGCGCACGATGCCCTGCCCTTCGGGCGTGCGCAGGTCCAGCGCAAGCTAGTGTGGTGTTGCGCGACTGCACCTGCCACCGCACCGAGGCGCCGTCCAGCAGCAGCCGCCACTTGCGCAGCGGGTCGCCAGCGCCGGGCGGCTCGATCTTGATGACCTCGGCGCCAAAGTCGGCCAGCGTCTTCGCCGCGAACGGCCCGGCGATCAGTTGGCCCAGCTCGACGACCTTTAGGCCAGCCAGCGCAGCGGAGGTGGGGGACGTGCCGGCCAGTGTCTGGCAGTCGGCCGGGGGAAGCATCCGGATCTGGTGCGTGAAGGCTTGATTCGCGGCTAAGAGGTTATCCGTAAATAGTAAACTCTCGTCCCGAACCGCCATTCACGCGGTGGTTGGGTTAAGGCATGGCGACACGCAAGAGAGTTGAGTCGTGGGTGGTGACCGATGATTTCTGGCAAC
>NZ_JBDSQX010000134.1:0-47187 GCF_039929605.1 Roseateles sp. | reverse complement strand
AGCTGCTCGTGCGATACGAGAAACTCGATCGCAGCTTCCTCGCGCTCAACCACATCGCCGCAGCGATCATCGCGTTCCGCAAGGTGCCGCTGACAATAAACATTATTTACGGATAGGCTCTTAGCATTGACTAAATTCCAGCCGCTCAACAGAGACTTTCATGGCCATCCACCTCGATCACCACGACCATCGCATCCTGGCCGAGCTGCAGGCCGACGCCCGCCTGACGATGGCGGAGCTGGGCCGGCGCGTGCATCTGAGCCAGCCTGCCGTCAGCGAGCGCGTGCGTAAGCTGGAGGACGCTGGCGTCATTCGTGGCTACCGGGCGGTTGTCGATGCCGGGCAGCTGGGCTATGCCATCCGCGCCGTCATCCGCATCGAGGCGATGGACGAGTCGCTGATGCTGCACGCGCTGGACACCAGCCCCGAGGTGATGACGGCCTATGACGTGACCGGCGAGGACAGCTGGATCCTGGAGATCGCCGTGCGCGACGTGGCCCATCTGAAGGCGGTGCTGCAGCGCTTCTGCCAGCAGACGCCCACTTCCACCGCCATCATCCTGCGAGTGCTGCGCGAGCATGCGCCGCTGAAGGCGCTGTCAGCCGTCGCGACCGAGCCCACGCCCCCGCCCATCGCGGCGAAGAAAAAGCCCCGCCAATAGCGGGGCTCGGCGCGCTTCAGGTGACGCGCAGCCCTTACTTCACCAGCAACGTGTTGACCGCGCTCAGATCGTCGGCGCGCAGCTGGCCCGAGGCCTGGCGCAGCTTGAGGCTGTTGACGACGACGTCGTAGCGCGCCTTGGCCAGGTCGCGCTGCGTCGAGTAGAGCTGGGTCTGGGCGTTCAGCACGTCAAGGTTCACGCGCACGCCGACCTTGTAGCCGAGCTGGGTGGCTTCCAGCGCCAGCTTGGTGGACGACTCGGCAGCCTCGTAGGCGCTGACCTGGGCCTTGAGCGACTGCACGCCGAAGAAGGCGCGGCGCGTGGCCTCGGCGACGGCGCGGCGCGCGAAGTCGAGGTCGCTGCGGGCCTTGTCTTCCAGCACCAGGGTTTCCTTGATGCGGTTCTGCGTCAGGCCGCCGGTGTAGAGCGGGTAGGTCAGCGTCAGGCCGATGCTGGCCGTCTTGCTGGTGCCTACACCCGACGACTGCGCAGCAATGCCGTTCAGGTTGTTGTGCAGGTTCTGGCCGCCCAGCGTGGCGTTGGCGTCCAGCGTCGGCCGCTCGCCGGCACGCGCGATCTGGGTGTCGAGCTGGGCCACTTCCAGGCCCAGGCGGGCCTTGCGCACAACCGGGTGCTGCTCGTCGGCGGTGGCGACCCAGGTGTCGACATTGGTGCTGGGCAGCGCGGGCAACGCCACGGGCACGGCCAGGCCCTTGGGCTCGACGCCGACACGGCCGACGAACTGGTCCAGTGTCACGCGCTTGACGCGCAGGTCGTTGTCGGCGGCCAGCTCCTGCGCCACCGCCAGGTCATAGCGGGCCTGGGCTTCGCGGGTGTCGGTGATGGTGGCGGTGCCGACCTCGAAATTGCGCTTGGCTGAGGCCAGTTGCTCCGAGATGCCGGCCTTGTTGGCCTGCGAAGTGGTCAGCGCATCCTTGGCGGCAAGCACGTCGAAATAAGCCGTGGCCAGGCGCACGATGAGGTCCTGCTCGGCGGATTCCAGGTCCGCCTGCGCGGCCTCGAAGCCGCGGCGGGCCTTGTCGATGGTGGGCGGGTTGGCCGCGTTGTAGACCGAGTACCGGCCCTGCAGCCCGGCCGTCAGCGTGCGGTTGTTGATCGCGATGCCGCCGGGCGGATCGGTGCGCGCCTGCGTGCCGGAGGCCGACAGGCCCAGCGATGGGCGGATCAGCGCCTCGGCCTGCGCCGCGCGGGCCGCTGCTGCGTCTGCGCTGGAGTGGGTGGACAGGTAGGTCGCGTCATAGCCCCGCGCGGCGTCGTAGAGCTCCTGCAGGCTCTGGGCCTGGGCCGCACCTGAGAGCAAAAGGCCGGCTGCGATGGCCAGCGGTTGCAGGATCAGGCGTTGGGCTTTGACGAGAGGCATGGGATTCCTTGGCTGGAGCAATGTTTTAAGCAGCGGCCGGGGTTATAGACGCAAAGCCCGCCGGTGACTGAAGCCATGTGACGAGTTGCCCCACGACGGCGGCAGGCGGCGTTTGGCGGCGACGGGCGGCGGGCATCCGATCAGAAGCTGAAGGCGGGCGCTTCAGCGAAACCGGGCAGGCGGCCGGCGACGGTGTCGAACAGTTCGACGCGGCGGAAGTCGCTGGCGCCGGTGCGCGTGACGATGACGGCGCGCATGACCGGCTCCTCACCGACGAGGGCCACCAGGCGGCCGCCGACCTTGAGCTGGTTGAGCAGCGCCTGCGGCACAGCGGCGACCGAGCCGGAGAGCAGGATGGCGTCGAAGGGCTCCTCGGCGGGCAGGCCGCTGACGCCGTCCTGGTTCAACACATTGACGTTGAGCACGCCGGCCCGCCTGAGGTTGGCGGCGGCCAGCGCGGCCAGGCCGGCATCGGCCTCCAGGGCAATCACGCGCTGCGCCTTGTGACCGAGCAGCGCGGCCAGATGGCCGGTGGCGGCGCCGATCTCCAGCACTTTCTCGTGGCGCTGCACCTTGAGTTCCTGGAACAGCCGCGCCTCGACCTTGGGCGCCAGCATGCGGCGCGTGGCGGTCAGCGGCAGCTCGACGTCGACGAAGGCCTGGACCTTGTGCTCCTCGGGCACGAAATCCTCGCGATGCACCACGTGCAGCAGCTCCAGCACGCTGGTGTCGAGCACATCCCAGGGGCGGATCTGCTGCTCGATCATGTTGAAGCGGGCTTGTTCGAGGTTCATCTTGTTCTCCGGGCGCGGTACGGCGGTAAAAACCAAAATTCTAGGTGGGCTGAGGGGTCGCGAGCAGCCCGTGCAGCAGCAATGACATCTGGGCCTCCAGCAAGGCCTCGGCGCTCATGGTCTGGTGGCAGACGTCGTGGCTGCCGAAGGAGTGGTCGTACAGCAGCATGTGCAGCATGGGCGCGATCAGCAGGTGCACCGTCGCCTCCACCGGCACGGCACGGAACTCGCCGCTGCGAACGCCCCGCTCGATGAGGCCGCCGATGAGCTGCTTGGACGGGTCGATGACCTCATCGACGTAGAAGCGGGCCAGCTCCGGGAAGTTGCGCGCCTCGACCATCATGATCTTGCACACGCCACCCGCGTTGCCGTGGCCTACCTTGGCCCACCAGGCCTGCATCATCTGACTCAGCAGTTCGGCAATAGGGCCTTCGTACTGCGCGGCCTGGGCGGCCGATTCGGCGATGTGCACGGACAGGTTCTCGCGCACCATGGCCTTGAACAGCTCGTCCTTGCTCGGGTAGTAGCGGTAGAGCGTGCCCTTGGCGACGCCGGCGCGCGCGGCCACCTCCTCGCTGCGTGTGGCGGCGAAGCCTTTCTCGACGAACAGCGCCAGCGCTGCGTCCAGCAGCTCCTGCGGGCGGGCGTCCTTGCGGCGTTGACGGGGAGTAGCAGTGGCCAAGGCGGCGGAGTTAATGACCCGAGGGTCAGTAATGTAGCCCTGGGGTCAGTGCGCGGCAAGGTCCGGGCACGAGTTCTGCAAGAGGGAGCCTGCGCGGCAGAGGGCATGGCCCGCGCCCTCTGCCGCGCAGGCTCCTAGCTACACTGCGCCGCCCTTTTCAATCCTTGTTTTTCCGGAGCTGTACGTGGACGTCATCCTGCTGATCAAAGCCGCCATCATGGGCATCGTCGAAGGGCTGACCGAGTTCCTGCCCGTCTCGTCCACAGGCCACCTGATCCTGACCGGCAGCCTGCTCGGCATGACGGACGCCAAGTCCAAGGTCTTCGATATCGCCATCCAGAGCGGCGCCATCCTGGCTGTGCTGATCGTCTACTGGGCGCGCATCCGCGAGGCGCTGGGCGGCATCACCAATAGCGCGAAGCAGCAGCGCTTCGTGCTGAACATCGCCATTGGCTTCCTCCCGGCTGCCGTCGTCGGGCTGACGGTTTACAAGGCCATCAAGGCGCACCTGTTCAACGCCCCGGTCGTCGCCGGCGCCTTCATCGTCGGCGCGCTCATCATCCTGTGGGCGGAGAAGCGCGCCCAGCCCGTCGCCCGCGTGCAGACGGTGGATGACATGACCGCGCTGGACGCGCTGAAGGTGGGCCTCGTGCAGTGCCTGGGCATGATCCCCGGCACCAGCCGCTCGGGCGCCACCATCATCGGCGGCATGCTGCTCGGCCTGTCGCGCAAGGCGGCGACCGACTTCTCCTTCTTCCTCGCCATCCCGACCCTGATCTCGGCGGGCGGGTACAGCCTGTGGAAGGAGCGCCATGTGCTGTCGATGGCTGATGCGCCGATGTTCGCGGTGGGCTTCGTTGTCAGCTTCCTGGCGGCCTGGGCCTGCGTGCGCTGGCTGCTGCGCTACGTCGCCACCCACAACTTCGTGCCGTTCGCCTGGTACCGCATCGCCTTCGGCCTCGTCGTGCTGGCCACATGGTTGACGGGCACCGTGGTCTGGGCGGACTGAATTGAACAGGCCCCTCGCCCAGCCTCTCATCGCTGAACGCGAGCGAGGCCGGTCTGGGACCGCGCTGCAGCATAAGCCGCAGCGCTTCGCCAGGCACACCGCGCCCACTGGGCGCGCCGTGTCCAGGCTCAGCCCCCGCAGGGACGGCGATGCTTGCGGCATCGAGCCGCAAGCACATCGCCCAACGCGGGCCGGCTTGGGAGCGGCCCGGCGCTCGGCCCGCCAACCGGCCAACTGAGATAATTCCCGCATGGCCATCACGATCAAGACCGCAGCCGACGTTGCAGGCATGCGCATCGCCGGACGCCTCGCGTCCGAAGTCCTGGACATGCTTACGGCGCACGTCCAGCCGGGCATCACCACCAACGAGCTGGACAAGCTCGCGCACGACTACATCGTCAACGTGCAGCAGGGCATCCCGGCGCCGCTGAACTACTGCCCGCCCGGCTACATCCCCTACCCGAAGTCGATCTGCACGTCGGTGAACCAGGTGGTCTGCCACGGCATCCCGAACGACAAGGCGCTGAAGAACGGCGACATCGTCAACATCGACGTCACCGTCATCAAGGACGGCTGGCACGGCGACACCAGCCGCATGTTCGTCGTCGGCGAGGGCTCCATCGCGGCCAAGCGCCTGTGCGCCTTCACGTATGAAGCCATGTGGAAGGGCATCGCCAAGGTCAAGCCCGGCGCGCGCCTGGGCGACATCGGCCACGCCATCCAGACCTTCGCCGAGAACGCTGGCTTCTCCATCGTGCGCGAGTTCTGCGGCCACGGCATTGGCTTGGTCTTCCACGAGGACCCGCAGGTGCTGCACTACGGCCGCCCCGGCACGCTGGACGAACTGGTGCCCGGCATGATGTTCACCATCGAGCCCATGATCAACGCCGGCCGCCGGGAGATCCGCGAGACAGGTGATGGCTGGACCATCGCCACCAAAGACCGCTCGCTGTCGGCCCAGTGGGAGCACACCATTCTTGTCACCGACACCGGCTACGAGGTCATGACCGTGTCTGCCGGCAGCCCGCCGCCGCCGGCCTTCATCACACAAGCCGCAACCGCCGCCGCTGCCTGACGTGGCGACGATCGCCGATCTCCGCCAACAGTTCAAGGCCGGCAAGCAGGCGCTGATCGACGGCTTCCTGGCCGAGCGCCCGACGCAGGCCGATGCCCTGCGGCTGCTGCACCGCCTCGCCCGCCATGTCGACGACACGCTGCGGGCGTTGTGGACGCAGGCCGGCATGCCGGAAGGGTTTTGCCTGGCGGCGGTCGGCGGCTATGGCCGCGGCGAGCTGTTCCCCCATTCCGACGTCGACGTGCTCGTGCTGCTGCCCGATGGGGTAGAAGCCCACGTACCCGGCGAGGTCAAGTCGGCCATCGAAGGCTTCATCACCTCCTGCTGGGATGTCGGCCTGGAGATCGGCTCCTCGGTGCGCACGCTGGGCGAATGCCTGAGCGAGTCCGAGAACGACGTGACCGTGCAGACGGCCCTGCTCGAAGCCCGCCCGCTGGCCGGCGACACCAAGCTGTTCAAGCAGATGGCCAAGCGCTTCATGCTGGCCATGGACCCCAGGGCGTTCTTCCGTGCCAAGACGCTGGAAGCCTTGCAACGCCACACCAAGTTCGACGACACGCCCTACGCGCTGGAGCCCAACTGCAAGGAAAGCCCGGGTGGCCTGCGCGACTTGCAGATGCTGATCTGGATTGCCCGCGCGGCGGGCCTGGGCAGCACCTGGAAGGAGCTGGCCCACCGCGGTCTCATCACGCCTTTCGAGAGCCGCCAGCTGCAGCGCAACGAGGGTCAGTTGACGCTCATCCGCGCCCGCCTGCACGCCGTGGCCGGCCGGCGCGAGGACCGCCTCGTCTTCGACCAGCAGACCGCCGTGGCCCAGAGCTTCGGCTTCGAGGGCACAGCCTCGCAGCGCGCGTCAGAAGTGCTGATGCGGCGCTACTACTGGGCGGCCAAGGCCGTCACGCAGCTGCACCAGATCCTGCTGCTCAACCTGGAAGAGCAGATCAACGAGTCGCGGCAGGGCCTGCTGCACCCCATCGACGGCCAGCCGGACTACCGCGACCGCGGCCGCATGCTGGAGGTGGCCACCGACGACCTCTACCAGCGCGACCCCCACGCCATCCTGCGCACCTTCCTCGTCTACCAGCTGACGCCGGGCATCAAGGGCCTGTCGGCGCGCACGCTGCGGGCGCTGTACAACGCCCGCGGCCTGATGGACGCGGCCTGGCGGCGCGACCCGGTCAACCGCGCGACCTTCATGGCCATGCTGCGCGCGCCCGAAGGCCAGACGCACGCCTTCCGGCTGATGAACGAAACCTCGGTCATGGGCCGCTACCTGTGGGTCTTCCGCGCCATCGTCGGGCAGATGCAGCACGACCTCTTCCACGTCTACACCGTGGACCAGCACATCCTGATGGTGCTGCGCAATGTGCGGCGCTTCTTCGTGCCCGAGCATGTGCATGAGTACCCCTTCTGCTCCCAGCTCGCCGCACAGTTCGACACGCCCGAGGTGCTCTACATCGCCGCCCTCTTCCACGACGTGGCCAAGGGCCGCGGCGGCGACCACTCCGAGCTGGGCGCCGTGGAGGTCAAGCGCTTCTGCCGCCAGCACGGCGTGGGCGCCGACGACACGGCCCTGTGCGTCTTCCTCGTCGAGCATCACCTGACGATGTCGCGCGTGGCGCAGAAGGAAGACCTGTCCGACCCCGACGTCATCGCCGCCTTCGCCGCCAAGGTGGGCGACGCACGCCACCTCACGGCCCTGTATCTGCTGACCGTGGCCGACATTCGCGGCACCAGCCCCAAGGTCTGGAACGCCTGGAAGGGCAAGCTGCTGGAGGACCTCTACCGCATCACGCTGCGGGCTCTGGGTGGCGCCAAGATCAACATGGACGCCGAGATCGAGGCCCGCAAGCAGGAGGCGAGGCAAACCCTGGCCCTGCATTCCCAGCTGCCCGGCACCGAAGAGCCGCTGTGGAAGACGCTCGCCGTCAGCTACTTTGCACGCCACGACGGCGCCGAGCTGGCCTGGCATGCGCGCTCGCTGTGGCGCCACGTCGAGACGCTGGTGCCCGTCGTGCGCGCCCGCCCCTCGCCCGTCGGCGAAGGCCTGCAGGTGCTGGTCTACGCGCCCGACCAGCCCGACCTCTTCGCCCGCATCTGCGGCTACTTCGACACCGCCGGCTTCAACATCCTCGACGCCAAGGTGCACACCACGCGCAAGGGCTACGCACTGGACACCTTCCAGGCCATCCGCCCGGAGGCCGACGTGCACCACCGCGACCTCGTGCCCATGGTCGAGCAAAAGCTCAGCACCGTCCTGCAGGCCAGCGGCCCGCTGCCCGAACCGCGCCGTGGGCGGCTATCCCGCCGCGTCAAGAGCTTCCCCTACACCCCGCGCATCTCGCTGCGCCCCGACGAGCGCGCCACCGCCTGGCTGCTGACCATCAGCACCAGCGACCGCGCCGGCCTGCTCTACGCCATCGCCCGCGTGTTGGCGCGGCACGGCATCAACCTGCAGCTCGCCAAGATCTCGACGCTGGGCGAACGCGTAGAAGACACCTTCCTGCTCGACGGCCCGGCGCTGCAGCACAACAAGGCGCAGTTGCAGATAGAGAGCGAGCTGCTCGACGCCGTGTCGCTGCCGGCCTGAGCCGCCGGCGATGACGACGTTGATTTAGCGGCCCCCAACCGGGCGGCGGGGGTGATGTGCGTGGCTATACTTTGCGCTCGCGTGGGGGGGTAGCTCAGCTGGGAGAGCGCCGCGTTCGCAATGCGGAGGTCGGGAGTTCGATCCTCCTCCTCTCCACCACCAAGTCGTTGTCCATAGGGGACGCTCTTAACTGAGTGTCCCCTTTTGACTTTTCCCCGTTCCGCTTCCCACAAACCTTCCCACATGAACGGCTCTCCACCGGCCAAGTAGGACACTGCGCGCGAGCGCCGCCTCGATCAACGCACGTGCGTCGCTCGGGCTTTCGGCAACGACGGGACCGATAACGTGCCCGCAGCCGAACGGACGTGAGATGGCGAGCCGCGCGGCCTGCCGTCACGCTGCAGGCGCGATGGCGGCGCCATTTCCCTGACGAGGCCGGCGGCCGGCTCCTCATGGTTCCCCTTGAGAAGGCCTTGCAGCTGGTGGATGCCACTGATCGTCGAGTTCAGCGTGATGGTCCGCTTCTCGATTGGTGACGAGGCAGGGCACGAACCGACAGCCTGATCAGGCTGCGGCCAGGGCCGCGACGGCGGCGTCGTCGAGCGCGCTGCGCCAGATGCGGAAGTCGTCGACCCGGCCGTGGAGCCTCGGATCCGACACGAATTGAGACCGTCCAATCCAGTTGGTGGGCGCGGGGCCCACCTGCGCCGGCGTCAGCGCCATGTCCGCATTCACGCCGACGGCGAGGCCGTCGACGTACAGGGTCGCCGTCTGTCCCGACAGCGTCACCGCGAGGTGCACCCAGCGACCGATCGGCAGGGCGGCGCTGCTCTCGACGAACTGCTCGGCGTAGGTGCCGTCGACGGCGATGGCGAAGCGGAGCAGGCCCGACTTCGAGCGAAGGGTCAGCATCAGGTCGCGACCCGACTCCTGCCATTGGCCCAGCTTGCCGGGGTGCATGTAGTACACCGCCTGCGCGATCGCGCCGTTGCCTGGCCCGGCCTTGAAGTAGTTCACGCCCTCGTCGAAGATGTCCTTGTCGTCGCACAGCACGCCGATGGCGATGAGGGACGCGATGTTGCACAGGGCCCAGTTGGCCCAGTAGTGGCTGATCGGGGTTCCGTTGTGGTTCGACAGGAAGCCGTGGTTGATGCGGTAGAAGACCCGCTTCATCATCGACTGAAACGCCAGCAGGTCGGCAGGCTTCAGGCCATCGTAGGTGCGCATGATCTCGCCGACGTTGGCGAACTGGTAGCCCTGGATGCCGGCGGCCAGCCAGGCTTCGGTGCCGCCAGCGATCAGGGTCAGCGTCGACGACCAGGCATTCATGATTTGCACGGCCTTGTCGGCGTAGCGGGCGTCGCCGGTGCCCTTCCAGTGCAGTGCGCAGGTGTAGGCGGTGGCGACGCATGCGCCTGCTCGGCCGAAGGCTCGCGCCGCTGCGTGGGCGTTTCGCAATACCGCGCCTGCCCCGCAGTCGGCGATGCATCTCAGGCAGGACTTGGTCATGACTTCGCGCGATGGCTTCGTTACCGTGCCGGCTCTGTTGGCGCCGAAGGGACGCGTCAACAGCCCGCGCGGGAGCGGGCGGACATCACAAACATTGAAGCGAGGGTGGGATGAGCCTGCTGGACAAGATCAGGGGAGAGTTTGCAGCCGACAAGCCGCAGCAGGAAGTGCCGCAGGCACACGACACGATCGTCAACTCGCACGGCGGTGCCGGCTTTGACGCGACACAAAACGCCGATCTCCCTCTCGCTGGTCTCGCGACCGAGACCGCCGATCCGACGCTGCAATCGCCCCGGGTGACCACCGGCACAGAGCAGCTCGGTGGCTTGTTCGGGCGTCAACGCCAGCGCGTGCTGATCGGCCTGGTCGTGCTCGGCCTCGCCGGCATGGCGGCTATGGTCAGCATGGCACTGATCAGCTCCAACCGCAGCGCCGCACAGGTGCGTGCCGTCGGTCAGGCGCTGATGCACTCGCAGCGCATGGCCAAGTCCATGTTGGCAGTCAATACCCGCAACTCGGCGGCCTTCGCGGAACTGCGCGAATCCGTCGGCACATTGAGTGGCGTCATCAACCATTTGCGTACCGGTGATGGCGAATTGGCCGCCGCACCGGCCGATGTGCAACCGACGCTGGATCGGCTTCAGCCGCTAATCGAACGCGCCGAGAAGAACGCCAAGATCGTGGCGGCCCAGGAAATGATCCTGGCCCAGGTCGACCAGGCGCTGCACAACATCAACAGTCAATCTGACGAGCTGCTGGAAAGCGCCGAGGCCGTATCGGCCCTGACGCTGCAGGTTGGCGCGTCGACCGGCGAGATCTCTGCGGCCAGTCAATTGGTCATGCTGAGCCAGCGTATCGGCAAGAGCGCCAACGAATTGCTGACGCAGCAGGGGGTCAGCCCGTCTGCGGTCTTCAAGCTCGGCAAGGACTTGAACTCCTTCAAGCTCATCACCGAAGCGTTGATCAGCGGCAGCCCTGAGCTGCGCCTGAACGCCGTGCGCGACCCACAGCTGAAGGAGGGTCTACAGACGCTGCTGAAGCAGTACGAGCAGACGCGCGTTCAGGGCGTTGCGATCCTGCACAACCTGCAAGGCATGGTGTCTGCACAAGAAGCTCAGATCGCCATCCTGAACGATTCTGAACCGCTTCGCAAAGCCCTGGAGCAGACCGCCGCCGCGCTGGAAAGCTCCGGCGGCGCGGGCATCGGCACGATTCTGGTGCTGCTGGTTTCCCTGGTTTGCCTGGCCGCGCTGGTCGGCGCTGCTTTCGGCTCTCTGTCGCTGTACATGCGCGGCCATGTGCAGGCAACGCAAGCGCGGGCATCGGCGCGATTCTGGTGATGCGCGGTGCGCGGCCACGCGCAACGCAGCGCTCAAGCGGCACGCGAGATCAAGGACCTGATCACCGACAGCATCGAGCGGGTCGAAACGGGCAGCGCCCTCGTCGACTCGGCGGGAGGCAAGATGGAGATGACGTTGACTCCATCAAGCGCGTGTCGGACATCGTCGGCGAGATCAGCATCGCAAGCGCCGAACAGAGCAACGGCGTCACGCAGGTCGCGCACGCAGTGATGGTTCCAGAATCAGGCTGAGCGCTTGGTGCAAGCCGTTGCCGTGTTCCGCAACGTCTGACTGGATCGGCACCGGTGCAGGCGGGGAACGCATCTGCCCAACCGCCACAACTTCATTCAGATTCTTGGCAGCTGGGAGGCTCGGCGGTAGCGAATTCGCAACGTGGACATTTCGTATCACACGAACAGCGCTTCGGCCCTCCACGTTCGCTGGGATGCGCGTCGCACCTTGACGCTCGGCCAAGCATGTCCGCAGACGCGCGCGCTTTGCGAAATCCGTCACAGGCAGGGCCGCTGTTGACTGAAATTCGTGCGGCGCTTCCGCTGGCCAGCCTCGGCGGGCGGCAAGGCCCGACTGCCAGCAGCCCCCATGTCCACACGAAGCCTCGCCGTTACGAGGGTTTCTAAGACCTCGCAAATGTGGACATTTCCTCCCACACTTCGCAACCTAGTGGACAACTCGTTTCACAAATGGTCGCCAGGGGGTGGTGGCCGACGAGTTCGCCCATAGGCGCCCTTGGCGCGGAGGTTGCATGAATCAGAACACTTGGTACCGGCCCCGCTTGCACGGCCTGGCCGTTGCGGCCGCTCTCTGCTGCACCGCAGCTCAGGCGCAGGCGCAAACCGCCCAGAGCAAATCGCCTGAGCCGACCCAACTAGAGCGGATCACCGTCACCGGCTCCAACATCCGCCGGGTCGACCTCGAGAGCGCCCTGCCGATGCAGGTGATCACGGCCGAGGACATTCGCCGCAGCGGCAACATGTCGGTGACCGAAATCCTGCAGTCGCTGACCGCCAACGGCGCTGGCGGTATGACCGACGCGGCTTCATTCGGCAGCTTCGCGTACGGCGCCTCGGGCGTTTCGCTGCGCAGCCTGGGCCCGACGGCGACGCTGATCCTGATCAACGGCCGCCGCTTGGCACCCTACAGCGTGCCGGACATCAACAACGGCCGGACGAACTTCGTGAACGTGGACGCCATCCCGCGCACGGCGATCAAGCGCATCGAAGTGCTCAAGGACGGCGCCTCCGCCATCTATGGCTCCGACGCCATGGCGGGTGTCGTCAACATCATCCTGCGCGACGACTACGAGAGCACCGAGGTCGAACTCCAGCTGCGCTCCAGCGTGAAGGGCGGCTTCGGCAACCAATGGGCGGCCCTGACGACAGGCCGCGGCAATCTGCGCCGTGACGGCTGGAACTGGGTGGCCACCGTCGACATCAACCATCGCGACGAAGTCATGTTGGGCGATGTCGTGGACCGCGTCGTCGATGCGCGCCATCACAACAACAGCTTCTACTACACGGCACAGCCCTTCAACAACCGGTCCACGCCCACACCCAACTACTACAGCGGGGTGAACATCGACCCGGCATCGGGTGCGTCCAGCGTCGCCACCCGCACCGGCCAGCCTTCGGCCAACTGCCCCAGCGAGAACCGGTGGGCTTTCAACAGCACCTTCACGCCGGCGCTGAACCTGTGCGGCTACAGCTCGTGGAAAGACATCCAGTACGTCTCGCCCACGCAGCGTGAGACCCTGTTCACCCACGGGGAGATGCGGCTGGGCGAAAGCACCACGCTGTTCGGCGAGCTGGCGCTCACCCGGCTGACCAACAAGCAGAGCGACTGGCCCGTCCCCTTCGGCAGCGGCCTTGGCGCTACACCCAACGGGCGTGACGGCGGCGTGTCGTACGTCCCGCAGTTCCTGCCCGAAGGCCATCCGAACAATCCCTTCGCCGGGCAGCCGGCCGGCATCACCTATTCGTTCGCGGATGTCGGCAAGCAGGGCATCCACGTCACGAACAACACGGCTCGACTGCTGGCCGGCCTGCGTGGCACCTACAAGGACTGGGACTGGGAAACCGGCGTGATGCACGCCCGCGACGCCTCGGAGGTGTCCTACGTGAATCGCGTGAGCCTGCCGGTGCTGCGCGATGCGGTGCAGAACGGCACCTACAACTTCGAGAACCCAGGGGCCGGTTCGGTCACCGCCGACCAGTTGCGCATCAACCCCGTCGACCATGGCCACACGGCATTCACCATGGCCGACGCCAAGATCAGCGGCCAGCTCGGCCAACTGCCCGGCGGCCCGATCAACGTGGCCGCAGGTGCCGAAGTGCGTCACGAGGAGCGGGTCTACAACCCGGACGAGCGCATCTTCAGTGGCCAGGTGTACCTGCAAGTCGCCGGCCGCACCCGCGGCAGCCGCAACGTCGTATCGGCGTTCGGCGAAGTCGAGCTGCCGCTGCTGAAGTCACTGCAGGCCCAGCTCGCCCTGCGCGGCGACCACTATTCGGACTACGGCTCCTCCATCACGCCCAAGCTGGGCATGGCCTGGACCCCGGTGCCGACCGTCAAGATGCGCGCCAGCATGTCGCAGGGTTTCCGCGCACCGTCCTTGAGCGAGTCCGGCAAATCCGACGTGCCGCTGTTCGCCTTCGTCAACTTCGACCCCATGCGCTGCGGCGACTTCAACATCGACTGCGATGGCTACCGCAACAGCGGCTCCATCAAGGCCAACAGCGACCTCAAGCCGGAGCGTTCCACGAACTACGGCCTGGGCTTCGTATACGAGCCGGTAAGCGAGTTCTCGATGACCGTCGACTACTGGGACATTCGCCGTCGCAGCGAGATCGTCTTCGTGGATCAGCAGTCCGTCATTGACAAGGAGGGCAGTACCAGCCCCCTGTATGCCGGCCGCGTGCACCGCAGCCCGGCAGACACCGTGAGCATTCCGGGCCAGTCCATCCCGGGCCGCATCACGACGGTGGATCAGGCCTACCTGAACCAGGGCCGCACCCAGGTGCGCGGCGTTGACGTGTCGCTGCGCGCATCGCTTCCGCTGCCCGGCACCGCTCCCCTGCGCGTCACCGTGGAAGCCACCTACCTGGACCGTTGGCGTGGCGTCGACACGGACGACCAAGACTGGATCGTCAATACCGGCAACCTGGGCATGCCCCGCCTGCGCAACACGACCGCTTTCTCCTGGTCGCCGGGCCCCTGGGACTTGGGCGCGACGTTGCGCCATCTCTCCGGCTACCGGGCCACGGTCGCCAACCAGGCCTGCGTCGGCGCGCGCTTCGCCGGCGTCTGCGATGTCGGCGGCTACGACACGGTGGACCTGACGCTGGCCTACCGGCCCAGCAAGGATTGGACGCTGCGCGGCACGTTGCTCAACGTGACCAATGCCCGCATGCCGTACACGCCGACCTTACCCCTCGGCAACCGCGACTGGTATTCGCCAGCCGGGCGGATGTTGGCCCTGAGCGTTCGCCACGAGCTTTGACGCCAGGACCCGGCAAGCCTCGGGCCGACCGGGCCCGAGAATGAGGGCTGGCACGACCACGTGCCAGCCCTCCTGTTTGCCACCATGAACTTCGATTTCTCACCCTTGCTCCGCTACCTGCTCCGCCGCCTGGTGCGAATCGCCATCACGAGTGGCATCACCTACCAGGCCTTCTGCAAACTGCTGCGCTCGGTCTACTTCGAGGTGGCCACGGAGTTCGAACCGGTCAAGGGCAAACCCAATTCGGACAGTCGCGTCACCCTGCTGACCGGCCTGTCGCGCCGCGAAGTGCGGGCGCTGCGAGAGAGCTCAGACACCCCGCCACGACCTCGGCCGAACATCGAGCGACTGGTGCTGGATGCCTGGTCGTCATCGCTGGACTTCATGGACGCAGACGGCAACATGCTGCCGCTGCCGCGCACGCACCGCCAGGGCGGCGCGCGCTCGTTCGAGACGCTGGTGGAAAGCGTCAACAAGGACATCCGCGCCCGCTCCCTGCTGGATGAATGGCTGCGCAAGGGCTTTGTCATCCTGGACGAGCAGGACCGCGTGCTGCCGGTACAGCGCCGCTCCACCGGCGTGGTGGAAGGTGCCACGGGCACGGGCCTGCTGCTGAGCGAGATGGTGTCCGACCTCCTCAACGGCTTCGAGCGCGTCTATCTGCAGGAACAACCGGTCCCTGGCTTCGGCTTCCATGTGGTCTACGGCCATCATCTGAGCGAAGAATCGGCGCAGTTGATCTGCTCGACGGCCCAGCGCGAAGGCGCCCAGTTGATGAACCGGTTGAACCGGCTCGTCGTCGAGCGTGAAGCGCTGGACACGCGCCGCGAAGATGCGCAGACGCGGGTCATGGTGGGATTCGGCTCCTACCAGGCCGACGGCGTGCAAGACCCCGGACTGATGACACCGCCGCCCGGCCTGCCGAGCTGAGCTAGGGCGAGGCTAGAAGCAAGACGGCGCAAGCTCCCTACGGTCTGCCCGAGGCAAAGAGCTACGCGCGGTGCGCCAGCCCTGCCGCCGCTCAGATCGTCAGTTCGCGCTCGATGTCCTGCACCTTGCGGCGCGCCAGCGCGAGGTTGGACTTGGACTTGTCCAGCACGAAGTAGATGAACACGCCTTCCTTGCGGGACATGGGGCGGATGATGTGGTACTGCTTGCCCAGCGTGATGAGGATGTCGTCGATGACATCGTTCAGGCCCAGGTGGCGCATGACCTTGAGCTTGGCGCGCACAACTTCGGTGTTGCCGGCGGCGGCCACTTCCAGGTCCACGCCCGAACCGGCGGAACCCAGCATCATGCCGCTGCCGGAGTCGACCACCGCAGCGCACATGGCGCCGTCGACGGTGAGGAGGTCTTCGAGGCTCTGGCGGATATTGGCCATGAGGTATTCCTTTCGTGTCATTCAGACAGGTTGCAAAAGAGGTAGAGGGGCGGGTCTCAGTGCTGACCCACCGCCAGTTCGCCGACGCGCATGCCCATGCGCTGCAGCGTGGGCCAGTCGACGGCGCGGTGCTGGCCGACGGCAATGAAGAGCAACTCGGGATCGGCAGCGCAACGGAACAGCGCCACCAGCCCGTCGGCGTGGTACAGCGCCACGGCAATGAAGCCGCCCAGGCAGTCGAAATGAGCCGCGTGGCGGCTGTGCAGCCGCCAGTGGTCGGAGGCTGCCTCCCATAGCGAGGCGTTGTCGGCCAGTTCGCCTTGGGCGGTCCATACCATGCCGGAGTCGACCTCGACCAGCGCGCAGCCACGGATGCCAGGCCGCTGCGCCAGTGCGCCGACGGCCTCGGCGAGGGCTTCCTTGTTGATGGTCATGAAATGACCAGCGCCTGGTCGACACGCGCGAGCGCGGTCCACACGCGGCCTAGCAGGGCCTGCGTGTCGGTCAACACGGCGACGACCAGTTCATGGCTGCCGGCCGTTACGCAGCGCACCACCAGGCGGCCCTCAGTGGATTCGACCACCAGGCAGCGTGGCGTGCCGATGCCGGTCTCGCGGCTGGCGGCGGTGCCAAGCGCGCCGATGGAGCTGACCAAGGCCGCCAGTCGGTCCGCGTCGATGGATTGGCGCTTGGCCACGGCCAGCGCGAAGCCGTCGATCGTGGCCACCAGCACGGTGCGGGCGCCGTCGATGGATTCCAGCAGTTCGCGGGCGGCGCGCGCACCGGACGCGGCGTAGGGATGGTCGGAGAGGTTCATGCAGGTGGCGAGAGTCGGTCAGGCGTTGGCTTCGGCCTGGGACAAGATGGCGTCGATCAGCAACAGCACGTCGTTGCGCTCGCGCACATCGACGGCCAGCGTTGGGATGGCGAGGCCGCGCTCAGCCAGCAGGTCGGCGAAGTCGTCCAGCGTCGGCACGGGGCATTCCAGCGTGCGCCCCACACCGATGGCGCAGTTCATCTGCGGCAGCAGGTCGGCGAAGTGGTCGAGGTAGACGCGCAGGTCGGCCAGCGGGTCGGGGCGCGAGTTGTCTATCAGGATGACCAGGCCCAGCGCCTGCTCGACCAAGATGCGCCACATGAAGTCGAAGCGCTGTTGGCCGGGTGTGCCGAATAGGCGCACGCGCACCCCCTCGCCGAGGTCGACATGGCCGTAGTCCAGCCCCACCGTGGTCACCGCCTTGGCGAGGCCGGGGTCGCTGTTGGCGACGTCAGTGACGATCGGCGCGATGTCGCTCAGCGCAGCGATGGCCGTGGTCTTGCCGGCGCCAGGCGTGCCGATGAAGACGATCTTCAGGTCCATGGTCAGCGTCCCTCCCTCCGAATACCGAGCTTGGCGCGCAGGCTGGTCAGCAGGCTGTGGTCCGGCCTTGCTGAAGCAGGTGCCTTCGCTGATGCGCGGGCGGGCAGACGAGCGCCGGGCGCCGGTTCTGCGCGCAGCAGGTCGTGTTCCATCATGGTGTTCAAAAAGGTGCTGCAGCCAGCGCGGTCCACGCCGCTCAGCGAGGACAGCTCGTCCACGGTCAGGTAGCGCACAGTGATGAAGCTGGCCAAGCGCAGGCCCTGATGGATGGCATCCAGCACGCCCGCGCCGGGCCAGCGCCGCAGCCGGAAGCACATGGCCTCCCGCGCCGTGAGCGCCGGCGCAGCGCGGGTGGCGGCGAGCAGGGGCGCCGTAGTGCGTGTGGTGGGGGCCTGTGGCGGCGCGACTGCGGGGAACTGTTGCTCGACGGCCGCCAGGATGTCCACGAACGCCTCGTATTGCAGCGGCCGCAGCAGGATGGACTGGCTGCCGGGTTCGGCGTGGCGCTCGTCCATGACACGTACTTGGTGCGGCGCGCGCTCTTGGCTGCCCGGGATGGTCGGCAACTCGTCGGCATCGTGCAGATAGACGTCTACCGGGCCCTCGGCCACGATGCGCCAGTCCTGCCGCAACCGGTCACTGTTCACAGCGAGGAAGACCTCCACCCGGCGCATGTCGGCCTCCGAGAGGCCGGCCAGCAGGATGCGACGCTGCAGTGCGCCTAAGGCCAATGCTGCGCGCCCCATCAGCGCCACCACGCGGTGATCAAGTGCGGCCGAGCCAACAGTGAGGGTGGAATGGGTGAATTCAGCGGCATGGCTCTCTTGAGCTTCTCTGGCGGGATGCTGGCACGACCGCCCTTGATGTCCGGCTCGAACATCGCCGGATTGCGTCCAATGCTTCAGTGGTTGACGACAATCTCTCGCCAGTTCATGCGCTGCAGTCCTAGGCCCTTTGGATTACGCGTCTCAATGTGTTCCACCGTGCAATCGCTGCCCGTGCAACTCCCCCCAGTGCTGCCCGCCATCAATTGAGATTTGCCGACCCCTTTCACGTTGACGCTGTAGTACTGCAGATCAGTGACGATGCCCTTGGTGGTTGCAAAGCAAGCCTGACCACCATTCTTCAGCGCGCAATACCCCGCACCCAGGTCGATGGCGTACACGCGGCTGCTTCCGCTGGGTGAACAGACGTCTGCTGTGCTCGGAGACGTCGCCGCGAAGGCAACGGTTCCGTAGAAGGACGTCGGGTCAGACAGCACCCGCCAGCCGGGCCCACCGGCCGACACGCCCAGGTCGACATACCAGCCCAGCTGAGTCCGCAAATCCAACGAGATCTTGGCGTTCAGGTCGGTCAGCTGCAGCATGTTGGACACCGTCAGCGGGAAGGTGATGCCGCGCGGCAAATCCGACTTGGTGCCTTTCACGCGGCCATCGATGCTGAATTGCGCGTTCGTCCCGTCGATGATTGCGAAGAATCGCTGGGCCTGCCTGTTGTTCAGGTCGCTGGTGTCCAGCAACCGGCCGGTGCCCACCGTGATGTAGCGCCTGTTGGTTTCCGGTTGCACGACCGGCAGCGGCTTGCTGGTGATGGGCAGCGCCTTGCCATCCGAACCGACCAATGTTGCGAACTTGACCGGCTCGGGGTAGTCGCCCGACCCCGTCACGTCGAGACGCCACACGTTGCCCATCAGGTCGCCGCCATAAATTGCGTCGGCAATGCCATCGGTCAGGTCGAGCACAAAGGCGTTGACGTGGGCCAGGCCAGCCTGGTTGTTGCTTGAACAGTTGCTGCATGGCGCAGCCACCTTCTCCAACAGCGCGCCGGTGCGGGGATTGATGAAGAAGAAGTAGCCCTGCCCGCCGTTGTTGTTGTAGCCGGAGCCCACCACGACAACCCAGCCGTACTTGCGTGTCTTGACGACCGCCGGCTGACTGTAGGTGTAGCCCAAACTGGATTCGCTGAACTCCCAGAGCACCTTCTGGGCCGCCGTCGCCTCGTCCGTAACCGACGCCGGATCGGTGATGTCGAGTGCGTAGAGGGTCTTGCCGCCCTTTCCAAGCCCGCCGATCAGGAGGGTCCGCCAATCGGTGCCGCGGCCGCCAGGCGTGCGCCCCAAGTCGACGTCGATGGCCAGAGGGGTTGCATCCAGCAAGTAGTGGTGCGTGAAATCCGGATTGCCGAAGGACGCCAGGCCATTCACGCTGGGTGTCGATGTGGGGCCATCGAAAACGCCCCCCGGCACATAGGCCCAAACCTCCTTGCCCGCCGAGTCACCGCTCAGGCGGCCGTCGACGGCATGCAGCATGCCCGCGTTGGTACCGACATACACCATCGGCGTGCGGTCGGCGTACTTCGCTTTGAAGGTGTCGTAGCCAGGGTTGTTGGCGCTCGAGTAAGGTGCGGCAGGCGGCCCGACCGCACGGGGCTTGGCGTTGACGATGTCACCCACCAGGTTGGCCCGATCACGGTAGGCGCGGGTCGAACCCGAGGCCGAGGACGAGCGTTCATGAGTGCGTTCACCACGCACGTAGTTCAGATAGTTGTCGGCGTCATTGCCGCTCTCATATTCGGTGTTCAGCGCGCGGCGCTGGTCGCTAGAAATGGTGTCGATCCGGAACGGTACGCCGACATCCTTCTTCGTGTTGAAGGTGACGATATTGCGACCCGTATCCCAGCCGGTGCCGGCAGCCTGCACGGCCAGGACCTCCGAGAACCGCCACCGTGCGCCCTGGGCGACGTTGCCCGTCTCAGCATCGAAGGTCGTGCTGCTGGCCATCAGTTCGCCAGTCCATGTCTTGGCGTCGTACTTCGTCGCGTATGCCGCCACACCAAGCGCCGACACCTGCGGCAGAGCCGTCGAGAACGACGTAGAAAAAGCGTTGAGCTGGGACGAAATGCTAGAGAACGTCTTGGTCAGGCCGGCCACCATCTGGTCGGCCCGGGCTGCAGTGAAGTAGTTGTCGGGGCGGGGCGAACCATTGGGCACCGTGTCGCTGGTGGTCGCCCACCACGACTTGCTGCCGTCGAACTGCGCCTTGGTTGCGGTCAATGGTGAAAATGAGCCGGGCGGAGAAAAACCGCCGTACTTCGCCGCCAGATAAAACTGGTTATTCGGCTTGAACTTCCCGAACTCGAGAACGTCCAGCCAATAAGTCTTGATGGTCTGATCGCCTGGCATATCGGGACGCATGTCGTTCGTATTGCCCCAATACGCCAGGCCGGCCATCAACGCACCGTTGTTGGTGCAGCAACCGTTGTAGTTCTGTGCCGCCCCCAGGGAATCGCCGAGGCCTTGCAGCGCGCCCACCCGGTTCGTCCACTCCTTCGCGTTGACGACCGTCTCGTCGTTACCGACTTCGTCCGGCTGTTTAGGCTCCGACCCACCGGTCGCCCCCGGGAGATTGCGGTCTGCATGGGTGTTCACGTCACCGATGCCCAGGATGAAGTTGCGTTGGCAGGAATACTGAATTGGATCTTTCCATGACGTGATCACGGGGAAGCCGTCAGCCCATGTCTTGCGGGCTGCCGCATCGGCACCAGCCATCGAACTCCAGGCAGGGACGTTGCCCTTGTTGCGAAAATAACGCTGCACGCCGTAGTACAGCTCGCTCACCGGGTCGTAGTACTTGTAGCCGCCGGGCGTGATCTCCCCGAACTTGTTCAAGTAGTTCATCACGCCACTGTCGGCCACGGCAACAATGAACTCATCGTTCGTCGCGGTGGCGTCGCCTGGATCCGGATTGGCGATCATCACGCCGGTGCTGGCCTCCCATTCCGCGTTCGCGTTGGCCACGGGTAGCCCCCCCGGCACGGGCAACTGGGGGCCAATGAACTTCTGGCGTGCACGCAGCACGCCGCCGTCCCGGTTGAGATTCGCCGTGTCGAGGACGGTGTTGTTGAGGTACCCAAATGCGCTGTAGCGGATCTTGTCCGCGTACTGCTGCAGTAGCCCGGTCGGCTTGTAGGAGTCTTTGCCATACAACGTGCAGTTGCTTTCCAGGTTGTCGACCGACTTCGAAGCATCGCAGACCTTGACGCGGATGAAGACCTCGTAGAGGTCGCCATCCTTGTACTTCGCGTCCGGATCGTAGGCCGTCGGCGCGGCGCCGTAGTTCGGCGCGGGCGTCCCGGCCGTCGACGTCATGAAGCGCATCCTGTTGCCCAGCGACCAGATGCGGGTCGCAATGCCGGTGGCCGTGGAGAACGGCGTCGCGCCCTTTACCGTGGCGCTATCGGAGACGCTGCTGTCGGGGAAGTTTCTCGTGTCGCCTTGTTTCGTACCCCACGCCTTCTCAAGCACGGTCAACGAGGGCTTGTCGATCACCCGATAGCCGCCCGTGAGCGCCCAGCGGAAGGGATCGATGGTCTGCATCGATGCCCAGTTCAGGTAGTTGCCGCTCCACTGGCCTGAGCATGTTCGGGTTGTGGTGCGACTGACAGGGTAGAAATAGTTGTCGGCACCAACGCCATCCGTGTATCGGTAGGCGTAGCACTTCAGCGGGTCGAAGTAGCCGATATAGGTGTTGTCCGCTGAATAGGTCCGGGTCGGATGGGCAACGCTGATGGCAGTTGGGTACTCGACCGACAGCGCCAATGCGAGGTTGCCCGGAACGTTGACCGACGCGAAGACGGGCTTGTCAGCCAAGGGCACCTGAGCGGGTGCCGATGCCGCAATGACCGTCAGGCTGGCCGCGAGGGCCAGGCACCGGCTATCGACAAAGCGGACTGCATTCATGAAATACCTCGATACGCCTGAGCTGGCGAACTAATTGGTGGTGAACGTGGATTGAAAGAAGGACAGCGTCTTTCGCGGCCCACTCACACGCACCGTGATCCGGTAGACAGGCTGCTGCGGTGTTGCGCCTGGATTGGAGTCCTTGGGGGCACCACTGTTGCCCTGCGAATTGATCCATTCGCTGGACCCGCCACCAAAAGTGGTCTGATTGGCCATCGCGCAAAGGCTTGGGCCACAGTTGCCCGTCGCCGCCGCAAGGCGATCAACGACGTACCTGACCTTCACACTCAGGTCGTCGATCTGAATGTCTCGATCAGCCGACCCCACACTCTTGAATTCGTCGTCCGACAACAGCGCCGTCGGAATTCCATCGGCATTGGTGGGCAGAATCGTGGCCTTGTAGTTGGCGCTCTTCAAATCGTCGTTGCGCACGGTCACGTCTGCCAGGGGACCATTCCGAACCGCCTCCATCGCCTCCTGCAAAGCGCGCTCACCCTGATTGGACAGATCGCGCTTGAAACCGAGGTTGCCGGTCATGAACTGGCTGGCATTGATCGAGCGAGAGATCGCGACGGCACCGATCAGCAGGATGACCAAAGTAATCAAGGCGAAGACCAGCACGATGCCGCGCTGAGTCTCGACACGGGATGTTCGGCGGGGAGCGTGGAGGTGTTTCATCAGCGGGAGTAGCGGACATTGCGCAGCGGCACGGTGAACTCGACGGTGCGGTAGCGCTGCTTCGCGGTATCGAGTGGCACGGTATAGGCCCGATGCACATCGGCGGGCAGATCACTGAAAAGCGTCAACTGCGCAGGCGTGACCTCAGTCTTCTCCACCAGATCGCTGCGCAGGACAAGGCCAACGCGGACCGCGAAGATGTGCTGCAGGTTCTGGCGGGCGGCGTCCGAGCCGTCCGCCAGTTCGGCTGCAGTGAAGCCGGCTGCGGTCGGAGCAATCCATGCGGTCACCTGTTTCTGACTGCCGCGCGCCATGTCGACGCCGTAGAGCACCTTCATATCGACAACACCTTCGGCCAGGGATTGGGTGTCCTCGGAACCCAGCTGCAACAGGTCGTATGAAACCAGGGTGTCGTTGGTGTCGATACCCAGCAATTGGATCTTCGGCTGGTTGCCCACGACATTGCCGAGCATGAACGCGAATGCGTTGCTGCCCGAGAACTGAGTGACATCAACGTCGCCAATGGTGTTGGCTGCATAGCGCCCGTCCAAGGTGACCCGCTGTGTCACACCGCCGGAGAATTCCTTGCTGAGCTGCTGGAGCATGCAGCCGACGCCTGCCCCAGACAGAAGCAGCAGATCGCCCCCGCGCATGCCAAGGGTGTTGGACAACTTGAGTTCACCGGCCCCAGCCGATTTCGGCACGACCGGCAGCGCGGCTTCACTCAGGGCGGAGTTGCCAGCGGCAATGGCAATCATGTCGGAACCATGGGTGCCGGCTCCCGCGAAGACGATCAGCGGTGCAAGCCGGTAGCTCTGAGGCAATGAGGCGAAGGGCGCCGGAAATGGTTCCGGCGCTGGCAGCAATTGCGAGTTGTCGCGCGAAGCGTGCATCAAGCAGCCATAGCTCTGCGCCGTTGCTTGGCTGAAACCCGCACCTGCGCTTCGCAGTTCGCGATCCAGCGTATAGGCGACATAGCCAGCATTGCTCGTCAGGTCGTTTCCTGAAGTAACACCGCGTCGAATCGACTCCTGGCGCGCCACCATGATGGAAACGGCAAGCATCAGGATGAGGCCGATGACCATCGACACCATCAGCTCAACCAGGGAGAAACCGCGATATCGCGTTGAGACGGTTCTCATCATGGAATGACCACGTCGGTCGAGTACTTGTGCGTGTCATTGGCCTCACCGCGTGAATGCACGGGTGTCCAGCTCACCGTTATTCGCGCTATGGAGGTACCCGTCACGGTAATGGCCCCGACACCTTTCGGGAGGCCTTTCTCCGTGGTGTCGGCAACGCGAGATGCCCAGCCCTTCACGTCATCCTTGGCCAGGTTGACCGTGTTCGCATTGAACATGGCCACGGCCATCTCGTTGGCGAGCAGCGCGGCGCGCTGAGCGTCTTCCGTGCCGATCGAGGCCTGCAGCGCCCGGGCCTGCATGGAAATGAGCCCCAGCAGGCCGAATGAGATGATCAAAAGACCAACCATCATCTCGATCATCGAGAATCCGTGATCGCAAAGGTTCGACCGCTGACTCATGATTTAGGGCAACCATCTGGTGCGTTGGAAGCCTTGCCGGGATCGCACAGCCTAATTGCCCCGGCCAACGTGACGAGAAGCCGTAGCGGTCGTTTATCGGCATCATTGGCAATCGGCGCCAAGTCAAAGCGAGCCGTTTTTGCCGTGCAGGAGGCGCCAATGCCTGCGGGATTCTCTTGTGTCGATTGGCGCCCGTCGCCGCCAAAGCACAATGCCGTGGTCCTTGAACTCAGGCTGATGCCGGACGACGCGTCGACCAATGCGCCGCATTGGACAACCTCTGCATCGTCGCTGCTGATCAGCGGATCCGGCACGACGACGATCTGCCAGTAGCGGCCACCCACAGCGGCTGTCGATTCGGTCGTGCAGGTGCTGCTGTTGGTAAGGAAGAATGCGACGGTATGCGTACGCCGCTGCGCTTCCGTCTGCGCGAGCCTGACACCTGACTGCAGCGCTTCGGCTGCCGTGCGCACACGGGAGTTCCGGATCCAGGTACTGAAGTTCGGCATCGCCACCGCACCAAGGATGGCCAGTATGGTGACCGCAACCATCAACTCGATCAGTCCAAAGCCAGATTCATAGCGGCGGTTCAGCACGAGTCGCCTTTCTTCGTGATCCACTTGCTGCTACAGGCAGATCCCCACTTCTGGGGTATCGCCTTGGTCGCGCGGACTTCTTGCTGATTGATCGTGTAAGTGAAGCCATCTACCGCGCCGCTTCCCTTCGCTTCAAGCGTGAACTCGTCCGCGTTCAGCTTGCCGATGCAACTGATCAAGAAGTCGCCAAACCTGCGGGTCGCATCACTGCCGCTTTTGCAGGGAGAAACGAAGCTGCCGGTATTTGCATAGGTGCGGTTGTCTTGGTAGTACCGCTCCATCTGTGCCCGCATGGTGGACAAACCGCTGACAGCATCGGCGAGACGACTGCGGGTCACGTAGTCTTTGTACTGAGGCAGGGCCACCCCAGCGAGGATGCCGATGATGGCGACGGTGACCATGACTTCGATCAGCGTGAAGCCTCTGGCATGGGCGGAATGGAAGCGCTTCATGGCGGTGTGGTGCAGGGTTATGGGACGAAAATGAGTGGTGGATTCGGGTCGAGCACCGCCCCTATCGCGGCGGTGGATTGCCCCCTGAATTCGGCAGGCGCGGGGCTTCTTGCCGCCCGAACTGCAAGCGCCTCCGACTAGGACCTCATTGCGAGCGGAGCATCAAAACAGCTTCCGCCTGAGTCATCTCTGTCTTGTGACTAACTCATTGGGAGTTGAGAATTGGAAAGGTGTTTTCGGAGGTGCGCGTGGCGGCCGCTACGGCGTCAGTTGCCTCCGTCACATGAGACTCATCGGGGGCCGGCGTCCGGATTGCTTCGAGCGCCGCCTGGATGGTCTCTTGCGAAATCAGGCCCTGGTATTGGCGTTCAAGCTCCTCGAATTCGGAGTGAGGAACATCTCCGATAAGCATGCGAGACGCTGTCGCAAAGTCAGACAGCTTCCCGTCGCCGTCGAACTCATCCTGCAATCGATCCTTCACCGCCACCGCCAATCTCGAGCGAATATCCGCGAGATCACGGCTGGACCAGTTGGTGACGATCGATTCCAACTGGCCCAGTGCAGCCGCCAGGACCTCGACGGGAACTTCCTCGAAGGCCTTCACCCCTTGCGTGGCCAATGCATGCTCAAGGTATCCAAGGTGGCGCAGCATCCTCCGCGACAACGAGTGCAGGTCGAGGAAGTCCTTGAGTGCGTGCCTCAGCGGATCGGCTTCCGCGATGGCTTTGTCCAACTGCGTTCGCTTCTTGATGGTAGGCAGCCTGGGCGCAACCACAATATGCAGCGCCCTGCCTTCGCGCTTCAGCTTGATATCCAGAAAAGCCATTTGCCCAAGGAACCGAACCGGTGCCATCACCAGCCGGGCGACTCGGCGCTTGGACTTCCGACGCCGTGTTGACACGGGGGGGACAGACGATTCCGCTGCGGAGCACTCTTCATCTCGCGCGCGATGCTGAGCAGATGAAAGCCTCATCCGCGGCCAAGCAGCAACGCGCTTCGCGGCAGCGCTCAGCAATCCCCACACGGATGGTCGGTCACTCGGAGTCGGGCGCCATTGGCTCTCGGCGGACGACTGATCCCGGCATTCAATCGAAGGCATGTCGTGCCCATCGACCCCGGCAACCGCGTCCCGCAGCGTCGGCAGCGCTTGAGGGGAAGGCATGAGCACACCATGACCAAGGCCTGAACGCCCAGAGGGCGATAGGCGGCGATTCGAATTCATAACAATAGCCATGATTTGCCGGTGATTTCCAAGACGACCGATGCGGTGACTTACGCGCAATGCGAAGCGCCGGGCGAGACCGGTGTGCTTTGGCGTCGATTCAAGGCCGGGTGGGGCAACAACGAAACGACATTCGCGCATGCGTGCTCTGGCCGAGGAAGCCTCGCAGACAACGCTTGCAAGGCCCAATTGGCAGGCAGGCGCCCGGCCACCTCATGCATTGCTTCGGCACATTCCGGATCGAACTGCCGGCCCCGCTGCGCGATCAAGTAGGCCAGCACCTCGTCGCATGGCCATGCGGGCTTGTAGCAACGCTCTTGGCTCAGTGCATCGAACACGTCGGCAACGGCGGTGATGCGCGCCGCGAGCGGGATCTCAAGGCCAGAGAGCCCGAAGGGATAGCCCGTTCCGTTCCACCACTCATGGTGGAGCAGCGCTACTTGCCCGGCCAAACGCGGCTGCGGCGTCTCGCTCGCCGTCAACGACCAAGCACCGAAGAAGACATGCATCTCCATCTCGCGGCGCTCCTTCGCATCCAGCCGCCCGGGCTTGTAGAGCACGGCCTCTTCGACGAAGTGCTTGCCGACATCGTGCAGATTCGCAGCCTCTGTCACCGACTGCACAGTGGCAGCGTCCAACCCAAGCGTGCGAGCCACGCGTTCCACGAGCCATGCGGTGCGCAGGCCGTGGTGGTCGATCTCGTGCGTAGAGAGATCAATGCCATTCAAACGATCGGCATTGCCCATCGGCGAATCCATCGCGCTGCTGTGGAGCGGTTTCACACGTGCCTCACGAGGCGACGCGAGCGTCGCCCTCCAGGAGGGCGACGAATCGATAGCCGACCCGATGATGGGTCTGGATGACCGCGCCATCGCCGGTGGCTACCGCGCCAAGCACGGAACGTATGCGCGCAATGGCGGTGGCCAGCGAGCAGACCTGCACATCCCGGTCGCGCCAGACAGCATCCAGCAACTCGTCGATGGACACGACGCGATGGCGGTGTTCGATCAGGTAGACGAGGAGGTCAAACGCGCGCGGCTGGAGCTTGCGCTTCGCCCCGTCGACGAGCACCTCACGACAGGCGGGCCGAACCTCACGCCCGCAAAAGTGATGCACCACCACTCGTGGGGGAGCACTGACTGCAAGGCTGCAACGCGCCAGAGGCAACGGGATGTCCGCGACTCCCCGCGTTAGGGTGTGATCAGTGACAGTGAACATCCTCAACCTCCGTGTAGCGATTGCTCGTTTGTCGTAGGTGAAACTCTACATCAGCTTAGGGAAATTGGGTGCGACGCGAGTGGGACTTAAATCACGAACTTTCCTACTTGTCGATTAAACACTACATATCGGCAAGACTTACAACGGGCGCTCTTGCTCGCAGATCAGCTGGTCAACCCATGCCGGATGGAATAGCGCACGAGGTCGCTCAGGCTGTCTTGCCCGAGCTTTTCCATCAGACGCGCCTTGTATGGGTGCTGACGGTGTTGGGGGCCACATTGAGGTGGAACGCAATGTCGACCAGTGCCCGGCCCTGCACCAGCGCCACCAGCACCTGGCGCTACCGCAGCGACAACTGTTCCAGTGGTTGAGGTGGTTCCGGGGGGCAGATCAGCGCGCCAGTCAGCGCCGGATCTACGTAACTGCGGCCGGCCGCAACCTGATGCACAGCGTCAATGAGCAGATCGATGGAGATGTCCTTTGTCAGGTAGCCTCGCGCGCCGGCATCCAACGCCCGGCGGGCGATGTGAGGATCGCCATGCATGGTGAGTACCAGTACCGCCACCTCCGGATACCCCGTCACGATGCGCTCGATCAGATCGACATCGGTGCAACCTGGCATCGACAAGTCCAGCACCACCACGTCCACGGCACCTCGACGCAGCTCGAAGAGCGTCTCGCAGGCCGTGGCCGCGTCGCCGGTCAGCTCGATGGCGTAGTCCATCTCCAGCACCTTGCGCAGGCCTTCGCGCACCAGCACGTGGTCGTCCGCAATCAGCACACGAATCAGGTTTATTGATTGCTGAGGAAGCACTCGGTTCAAGTCGGGCTCTAGTCATGGCGAGGCATCCGCACGAGCCTCTCGCAGGTGGAACACCACATTGAGTAGAGTTTAATCTACACCGCCTCCGCGACGATGAAATACTACGTTTTGAACCTGCGGGCTCGGATGCGAGTGGGGCGCGCTGACGCGCGACGCCGTCACGCGGACATTGAGCCGCATGGCTGCGCCTTCGCATGGGGGCTGCGTTGCACCGGCGCCAGGCTGCCTCCTGGGCGGCCGGCTCGCCAGCCGTTTTCCGTCACGCTAGCGTGCTGGTGGATGCCCTGCGCCTGCCTTGGATTGGCTGGCGTCGTCCAAGTACGAACGTATCCGTCTCCCGACCACACCTTGACTGCCGCATGTCGAGGAGAGCACCGATTCCCATCCTCTTTGTAAAAGAGGCTGGGAATCGCCGTCTACCGCTGGGCAGGATGAATGAGAACCGACAGCCACCTCAACTGACGAAGCACCCTGCTGATCGCCCGGCAGGGATCGCAAACATCAGCCGACTACGCGCTCAGCCCGCCAAGCCGTGCCGGATGGAGTAGCGCACCAGATCACTTAGGCTGCTTTGCCCCAGCTTTTCCATCAAGCGGGACTTGTAGGTGCTGACGGTGTTGGGCGCCACATTCAGTTCAACCGCGATGTCGATCAGCGCCCTCCCCTGCACGAGCGCGATCAGCACCTGGCGCTCGCGCGCCGACAACTGTTCCAAGGGTTGAGGAAGCTCAGCTTGAGGCCGGATCAGCGCCGCGCTCAACGTCGGATCCACATAGCTGCGACCTGCGGCCACCTGATGCACGGCCTCGATGAGCAGTTCGGTAGAGATGTCCTTGGTCAGGTAGCCCCTTGCACCGGCCTCCAGCGCCCTGCGGGCGATGTGAGGATCCGCATGCATGGTGAGCACGAGCACGGGCAGCTTCGGATGCGCCTTCACGATGCGTTCGATCAAATCGACATCCGTGCAGCCGGGCATCAACAGGTCCAGCAGCACCAGATCCACACCACCCTGCTGCAACCGCGACAGCGTCTCGGAGGCCGAGGCCGCCTCGCCGGCCAGTTGGATCGCATCGTCCAGTTCAAGCACCTTGCGCAAACCCTCACGCACCAGCGCGTGGTCGTCTGCGATCAGCACGCGAACCCGATTCGCTGGTTCGGCGGCAGAAAATCGGTTCAGTTCAGGATCTTTGGTCATGTCGATTCGTCGTCAGCGTGAGTCATTCCGCCCAACATATAATCGTAGATTTTAATCTACAAACAAGAACAGCGACGACACACACACTACCAATTTGGCGACGAAGCACTACACCCGAGGGGGAAGTATGGGCGGGTCGGCATGTCAAAACATCCACGAGAGGACGCCCCATGTCGACCAGAGCGGTGATCACGCGCGCCTTGGGCTGGATTGCCTGGGCCCTTGCATTGGCTCTGGGCTGCAACTGCACCTGGGCAGCGAGCTCCTGGGAGACAAGTGCGTCGCCCGTCTTCCGCCGCGCCACCCAGCCGGCCGGATTCGCCCCGGTGACGATGCTCCAGGACCGTAGCGGCATGATCTGGATCGGCACGCAGACAGGCCTGCTCCGGTGGGACGGCTATCAGTTCCAGCGCGATTTCGGCGATTTGGCCAGGCGCGACGACCTGCGTACGGCCATCATCACGACGCTGTACGAAGACGATGCGGGTCTCATCTGGATCGGCACCTACGGGAACGGACTCCTGCGTCTGGACCCGCGAACAGGCGCCATTTCGGTCATCACAGCAGGCCCGCAGGGCTTGAGTGGGCCGCAAGTCAGCACCATGGCCGCCGACCGAAAAGGCGGGCTCTGGGTGAGCACCGATCAGGGGTTGAACCGGCTG
Organism: Roseateles sp.; assembly: GCF_039929605.1. GTDB lineage: Bacteria > Pseudomonadota > Gammaproteobacteria > Burkholderiales > Burkholderiaceae_C > Pelomonas. The sequence continues at coordinate 16,761 of NZ_JBDSQX010000134.1, read as the reverse complement.
GAGCTGGCGACTGGGCGGGTACAAAAGGACTCAGCGCACGGCATCCCGCTCGGCTTGCCGGAGAACGTCAATCCGTCGGCGTTGCTGCTTGACCGACGCGGTGACCTCTGGGCCGCAATGACCTATGGACTATTCGTGCTGCGCGCAGGTGCTCCCTTCTTCGAGCTGGTGCCGCTGCAGGCAGGGGATCGGCCTGCGGAGGATGTGATCAGCCTGCTCGAAGACGGCGACGGACGGTTGTGGATCGGCACCCTCACCTCGGGCGTGTTCGTGCGGGACCCTGCGACCGGCGTTGTCCGCCGCGTGCTGGACAGCGAACGCCAGGGCCAGCCTCTGTTGGAACAACTGACCGCCATGGCAGACGTGGGCAACGGCGAAATCTGGCTTGGCACGACGAAAGGCATCGTGGCGGCGGACGTTGCGACACTGACCGCCCGGCGCGTGGGCCAGGACCAGGCAGGTGTTGCAGCGGATTCCGTCAGTCTGCTCTTCCGTGACCGCAGCGGCTTGATGTGGGTCGCCGGTGCCGAGTCCCTCGCCGCGACGAATCCCACGCAGCGGGCCGTGTCCACCTGGTACGCGGGCGGCGCCCAGGCCGGCGTTACGCCTGCGCAGGTTCAGGCCATCCTTGCGCGCGCCGACGGCAGCGTGTGGGCGAGCGATCACCAGGTAGGCGTCAGCATCATTGCGCCCGACCGCAGAACGGTCCGCCGCCTGCCGACGGAAAAGGGGCGGCCCCGCCACGCCTTGCCGGAGGACACCATCAACACCATGGTGGAAGGCCCCGATGGACAGGTCTTCCTTGGCGCCACGAACGATTTGTACGTGGCAAGCGCCGACGGCAGCCGTGTCGAGCTCCAGGAGGTGCCCGACATGCCGAAAGCCCGGTTTAGCGCGCTCTGCATGGCAGGCGGCCGGTTGTGGGTCGGTGGCAACAATGGTTTGAATTACCTCGAACTGTCACCCGGCAAGCCAGCCGGGAAGCGTGTCGTGCCCAATCACTATGTCAACCGGCTCTCCTGTGCGTCGGACGACGAACTCCTTGTCGGCACGAGGCTGGGACTGTTCCGCTACCGCCCCAGCACCGGCGTGATGGACCAGCCATGGCCGCCCTCCCCCCCTGGGCGGGCCGGCCTGTCGAACGGATTTATCAGCGCCATCGCCAGGGACGGCCGCGGCAACCTGTGGGTGAGCATCTACGGCGGCGGCGTTTGCAGGATCGCGCCGGGCGCCCAAGGTTCGCAGGGCAAGGTTCGCTGCCTCGGGCACCAGGAAGGCATCACGGACAACGCGGCAAACGCCGTCGCGCTCGATGCCCAGGACAATGCCTGGGTCAGCACGGACACCGGCCTCGTGCGCATCGACGCCGTCACGCTCCAGGTCACGCCGCTGCAGCAAATCGATGGCGTCGGCTTGCAGTGGCATGTCGAAGGCGCGGTTGCCACCACCGCCGAGGGCGACCTCATCTTCGGCGGGAAGGGGCTGACGGTCGTGCACCCGGCGCGATACCAGCCCTGGACCTACAAGGCCTCGCTGGTGCTCACCGCCGTCAGCGAAGGGCAGCAGCCCTCCGGCGACATCCGGCTGGGGCCGTCCACGCGCGCGGTGCAGATGAGCTTCGCGCTGCTCGACTACTCGGCGCCCGATCAGGTGCGTTACGCCTACCGCCTGGCGGGGTTGGAAGAGGCTTGGACGGACGCGCCCACCGAGTCGCGGATTGCGCGCTACAACAACATCCCGCCCGGCAACTACACCTTCGAGGTCAAGGCACGCAACCGGGTCGGCGACTGGGCCACGCAGCGCTGGCCGCTAAGCGTCGAGCCGGCCTGGTACGAAACAAGCCCATTCCGTACAGCGGCGGCCGTGGCCGCGCTGATGACCCTGTGGGGCGTTCTGCGCCTGCGCACGCAATGGCTCGTGCACCGCGCCACGCTGCTGCGCGAGCAGGTGGCGCAACGCACGCAAGAGCTGCAGCAGCGCACCGAGCAACTCGAGGCCTCGCGCCAGGCGCTGCGCGACCTGGGCGCGCACAACACCCTCTCTCTCGAGGAAGAGCGCAAGCGCGTTGCCCGCGAGCTGCACGACGAACTGGGCCAGCAGCTGGCCGCCATGCGCATGGAGATGTCCGTCATGAAGGCTGGTGGCGACGCCGGACGGACACCGAATGCCGAGCAGTGGCAGGCCTTGCGCGAGCGGGTGGACCGGCTCACCGCCAGCATGCGCAGCCTGGTTCAGGACCTGCGTCCGCCGGCGCTGGACGGCGGCCTGCACGCTGCCCTGGAATGGCTGGGCACCGAGTACGAGCGCACTGCGAGAGTTCGTTGCAAAGTGGAGGTCGCCCCAGGCGCGCGCATGATCAAGCCAGACGTGAAGACGATGATCTTCCGCGTGGCGCAGGAGTCGCTCAACAACGTTATGCGCCATGCCGCCCCGGGCACCGTCAGCTTGCAACTGCAACACGGGACTCAAGGCTGGGACTTGCGCGTCACGGACGACGGCTGCGGGTTCGACACCACCGGCCTGCGGCGCGGCTTCGGCCTGCTCTCGATGGAAGAGCGCGCTCAACTGATCGGCGGCACGCTGCGCGTCGACAGCCGCCCCGGCCAGGGTACCCGCGTCCACCTGCACCTGCCGGAAAGCAGCGCCACCCAGGCCACCCCAACCTCCGTTTGAAGCCCGTACACGCCGATGCAACCCGCCATCACAAGAGTCTTCACCCGCCTGGCATGGGTCTGCGCCTTGGCACTGACCTGCGTCAGCAGCTGGGCCAGCATTGCGCAGGCGAGCGCAATCTGGGCAGCGAGCCCCTGGGAGACAAGTGCGTCGCCCGTCTTCCGACGCGCCGCCCTGCCGGCCGGATTTAGCCCAGTGGGGATGCTGCAGGACCGCAGCGGCATGATCTGGATCGGCACGCAGACCGGCCTGGTCCGGTGGGACGGCCAGCAATTCCAGCGCGGCTTCGGCGACCTGGGTAAGCACGACGACCTGCGTACATCCTTCATCACGGCGCTGTACGAAGACGATGCCGGTCTCATCTGGATCGGCACATCCGGCAACGGAGTCCTGCGCCTGGACCCGCGAACGGGCGCCATTTCGGTCATCGCGGCAGGCCCACAGGGCTTGAGCGGGCCGCAAGTCAACGCCATGGCCGCCGACCGAAAAGGCGGGCTCTGGGTGAGCACGGATCAAGGATTGAACCGGGTGGATCTGGCCACCGGGCGAGTGCAACAGGAGTCCGAACAGACTGTCCCGCTCGGCTTGCTGAAGGACGTCAATCAAACGGCGTTGCTGCTGGACCGGCGCGGCGACCTGTGGATCGCGATGAGTCATGGACTTTTCGTGCTGCGCGCCGGTGCTCCCGTCTTCGAGCTGGTGCCGCTGCAGGCCGGGGACCGGCCCGCGGAGGATCTGACCGGCTTGATCGAAGACGGCGCCGGACGGTTGTGGATCCGCACCCTCACCTCGGGCGTGTTCGTGCGGGACCCTGCGACCGGCGTTGTCCGTCGCGTGCTGGACAGCGAACGCCAGGGCCAGCCTCTGTTGGAACAACTGACCGCCATGGCAGACGCGGGCAACGGCGAAATCTGGCTTGGCACGACGAAAGGCATCGTGGCAGCGGACGTTGCGACGCTGACCGCCCGGCGCCTGGGCAATGACCAGGCGGGCATATCAGCGCATGACATCTGGCTGCTCTTCCGTGACCGCAGCGGCTTGATGTGGGTCGGCGGCGTCGAGTCGCTGGCCGCAACGAACCCCGCGCAGCGGGCCGTGTCCACCTGGTACGCGGGCGGCGCGCTCCAGACCGGCGGAACCACCGCGATGGTTCCGGCCATCCTTGCGCGCGCCGACGGCAGCGTGTGGGCGAGCGAGCAGCACGCGGGCATCGGCATCATCGCGCCCGACCGTAGAACGGTCCGCCGCCTGCCGACGGAAAGGGGGCGGCCCCGCCACGCCTTGCCGGAGGACAACATCAACACCATGGTCGAAGGCCCCGATGGCCGGGTCTTCATCGGCGCCACGAACGATTTGTACGTGGCAAGCGCCAACGGCAGCCGTGTCGAGCGCCTGGAGGTGCCCGACATGCCGAAAGCCCGATTGATGGAGCTCTGCGTGACGGGCGACCGGTTGTGGATCGGTAGCAACAATGGTTTGAACTATCTCGAACTGTCACCGCGCAAGCCAGCCGGGAAGCGTGTCGTGCCCGATCACTATGTCAACCGGCTTTACTGTGCGTCGGACGACGAGCTCTTTGTCGGCACGAGGCTGGGGCTGTTCCGCTACCGCCCCAGCACCGGCGTGATGGACCAGCCATGGCCGCCCACCCCCCCTGGGCAGGCCGGCCTGTCGAACGGAACGATCACGGGCATCGCCAGGGACCGCCGCGGCAACCTGTGGGTAGCCATCTACGGCGGTGGCGTTTGCAGGATCGCGCCGGGTGTCCAAGGTTCGCAGGGCCAGGTGCGCTGCCTCGGGCACCAGGAAGGCATCACGGACAACGCGGCGAACGCCGTCGCGCTCGATGCCCAGGACAATGCCTGGGTCAGCACGGACACCGGCCTCGTGCGCATCGGCGCCGACACGCTCAAGGTCACGCCGCTGCAGCAAATCGATGGCGTCGGCGTGCAGGCGCATATCGAAGGCGCAGTTGCCACCACCGCCGAGGGCGACCTCATCTTCGGCGGGAAGGGGCTGACGGTCGTGCACCCGGCGCAATACCAGCCCTGGACCTACAAGGCCCCGCTGGTGCTCACCGCCGTCAGCGAAGGGCAGCAGCCCTCCGGCGAGATCCGGCTGGGGCCGTCCACGCGCTCCGTCCAGATGAGCTTCGCGCTGCTCGACTACTCGGCCCCCGAACAGGTGCGTTACGCCTACCGCCTCGCCGGGTTGGAGGAGGCCTGGACGGACGCGCCCACCGAGTCCCGGATCGCGCGCTACACCAACATCCCGCCCGGCAACTACACCTTCGAGGTCAAGGCCCGCAACCGGGTCGGCGACTGGACCACCCAGCGCTGGCCGCTGCGGGTCGAGCGGGCCTGGCACGAGACCCACCAATTCCATGCTGCGGCAGGCGTGGCGGCCCTGCTGCTCCTGTGGGGCGTGCTGCGCCTGCGCACGCAATGGCTGGTGCACCGCGCCACGCTGCTGCGCGAGCAGGTGGCGCAGCGCACACAAGAGTTGCTGCTGCGCACAGAGGAACTGCAGCAGCGCACTGAGCAGCTCGAGGCCTCTCGTCAGGCGCTGCGCGAGCTCGGCGCACACAACGCCCTCTCACTGGAAGAAGAGCGCAAGCGCGTTGCCCGGGAACTGCATGACGAACTGGGCCAGCAACTGGTTGCCATGCGCATGGAGATGTCGGTGCTGAAGGCCCGCGCCGAGGCGGGACAGGCACCGGACTCGGGCCAATGGGTACAGATGCGCGACCGCGTGGACCTGCTCACCGCCAGCATGCGCAGTCTGGTTCAGGCCCTCAGGCCGCCTGCCATGGACGGCGGCCTGGCCCCGGCCCTGGAGTGGCTGGCGGCCGAGTACCGGCGAATCTCCGGCGCAACCTGCGAGGTGGCCGTGGATCCCCAGGTGCGCATGCTCAAGCCGGAGGTGAAGACCATGGTCTTCCGCGTGGCCCAGGAGTCGCTGAACAACATCGCCCGCCATGCCCGTGCGACGCATGTCCGCCTTCAGCTGCAAAGCAGCGACGACGGCTGGCACCTGCACGTCGTGGACGACGGCATAGGCTTTGATACCGGGCACCCTTCCCGGGGCTTCGGACTGCTCTCGATGGAGGAGCGCGCGCAACTCATGGGCGGCACCCTGCGGATCGAGAGCCACCCGGGCAAGGGCACCCACGTTCACCTGCATTTGCCGCTCAGCGCAGCGTCCGACGCAGAGCCGACCTAGCGGGCCTCGGGCGCCGCATTGCCGTGATTGGCACGGTTCACACCCAAGGCGCATGCATCGCCCCGGCGTGTTCATGAGTGGGCAAGAAGTTGGTTATGACTTCCTGTTCGGTTTCCCGCATCGTCCTGGTTATCGCAGACAGGCCTGTTTCGGCAGGCTCCCTTTTCAAGCCAGGATACCCATGAACTTTCACCGCATGTCCCACATCGCGGCAGCCATCGCCGCGCTTGCCTCCGCCCTGCCGGCCGTCGCATCCGAAGGCACGCCGCCGCAACCCCTGCCGGCCGTCGCATCCGAAGGCACGCCGCCACAACCCCTGCAGCGCGTTGTCGTGACGGGGTCGAACATCAAGCGCATCGACGTCGAAACGTCCGACCCCGTGACCGTCCTGCGGCGTGCCGACATCGAGCGCTCCGGCGCCACCACGCTGGCCGGCTTCCTGCAATCGCTGCCCTGGGCCACGAACTCCCTTTCCGACGTCAGCAGCAGCACGTCGTTCGCCAGCGGCGCCACGTCCACGGCGCTGCGCCACCTCGACCAGCAGTCGACCCTCGTGCTGCTCAATGGCCGCCGTGTCGCGCCATTCGGCCTGGCGGACTTCAACCAGTTCTTCGCCAACATCGACACCTTGCCGCTCGATGCGATCGAACGCGTCGAAATCCTGAAGAACGGTGCTTCGGCGGTCTACGGTTCCGACGCCGTGGCCGGCGTGGTGAACATCATCACGCGCCAGAACTACCAGGGCTTCGAGGCCGGCGCAGACGCGCAACGGTCGCTGAACAGCCACTCCTTCGGCGAACGCGGCTTCCACGCCACGGCCGGTATCGGCAACTTCGACACCGATGGCTTCAATGTGACTGCGTCGGTGCAGCACTACCGCCGCGACCCGGTGGTTTGGCGCGACGTCCTGGAACACTCCAGCGAGGCCTGGCTCAACGCCATACCCAAGGGCAACGACCAACTGTCGTTCTTCAGCTACCCCGGCAACATCGTCTCGGCTAGTAGCGGGTGGCACGGGGTGTCGGGCTGCGATGCGAGCCTGACGATCGGCGGCCTGTGCTGGTATGACAGTTTCAAAGCCTTGGAAGCCCAGCCCGCAGCTGATCGCACCAATCTCCTGGTCTCGGCCAAGGCCTCGATTGCACCGGGCATCGAGGGGTTCGCCGAGCTCCTGTGGGCGCGCACGAAGACGACCTACCAGTGGTACAAGCCCAGCTACCTCAGCTTCGACCCCGCGACGACCTGGGCTGACCCCCGGACGGGCACGCCGGTGTCGTTCTACTCGTTCATGCTGCCGCCGACGCATCCGCTGAACGACACTGGCGAGTACGCCGGGCTGGCCTACCGCTTCGCCGACGTCAACGCCGCCCAGACGACATCCGCCAGCAACTACCGCCTGGTCGCCGGCCTGAAGGGCAGCGCCGACGGCTACGACTGGGAAACCTCAGTGGCGTTCCTCGGCTCCAAGGCGTCGCAGCTGGCGCACGGCCTCGCCTTCAGCAATAGCGGCTTCCGCAAGATGATCGGCGGAACGACCGACACCAGCGACCCGGCGTCGCCCATCGACCCGAACTTCTTCAATCTGCCCAATGGCTACCAGCTGGGCAAGCAGAACAGCCAGGCGGTGATCGACACGCTGTTCCCGCAGCTGGGTTCTCGCGGCAAGCTGACGCAGACGGCGCTGGACGGCAAGATCTCCGGCGAACTGGCCCAGCTTCCGGCCGGCCCGATGAGCTTCGCCGCCGGCTACGACCTGCGCCATGAGCGCTCGGTCATCGAGTCCACCGACAACGTGTTGAACGGCGACCTCGTCGGCTACGCCTCTGCGCAGACCCACGCCTCGCGGACCTTCGGCGCCGTCTTCGGCGAACTCGACATCCCGGTCGCGGCGACGCTGAACACCCAGGTGGCCGCGCGCGTCGACAAGTTCCCCGGCTTCGGCGCCCACCTCTCGCCCAAGATCGGCCTGCGCTACCAGCCCACGAAGTACCTGCTGCTACGCGGCACCGCCGAACACGGCTTCCGCGCACCCAACCTGGTGGAAGCCGGAACCTCGACCAAGAGCGGCTACGAGAGCGGTATCACGGACCCGAAGCGCTGCCCCGGCGGCCGGCGCTACTCAGACGACCTGAAGGCCCAGGCTGCGGCCCTGCCCGATGGCGACCCGGCCCGAGGCGGGCTCAACGCACTCGCCGAGCAGGCTCTTGGCCAATGCGATGGCAAGGCGGTGACCGTGATCAGGAACAACCCGTCTCTGAAGCCGGAGCTTTCACGCGGCTACTCGTTCGGCATGCTGTTTGAACCCCTGCAGCGCACGAGCTTCACACTTGATTATTGGAGCCTGTCCCGCAGGAACGAGATCCGGTACACGGGCACGAGCCAGCTGCTGCAGCAAGACGGCCAACTGCCACCCGGCTTGGCGGTCCATCGCGCGCCGCTGAGCGAGGACCCGGTCTTCAACACCACGCAACTGCAGCAGCAGTACGGCATCACGGTGGGCCCGGTCCGCAGCGTGGAAAACCGGTTCGAGAACATCTCCCGCACCCGCACCGACGGGGTCGACTTCGGCGCGAAGACCAATGTCTACACGCCCGTCGGTGACCTGGAGCTGAACGTGATGGGCACGTTGCTCAACCGGTTCCAGGCCTACAGCACGGTGCGCGGCAGCTATGGCGACAACCTGGCCGGCCGATACGGCTACTCCCGCGTGAGCGCCAGCGTGAGCGGCGCCCTCACCACCGGTGCCTTCCTCAACGGCCTGAAGCTGAGCTATCGCAGTGGCACTTCGCTGCAGGGTGACTACTACGACAGCAACTGGAACGAGCAGGGCTGCGCCGCCCAACAGCTGTCTTCCGGCGACTGCCGCCGGCCGGCCTACGTGCGCACGGACTATTTCTTCACCTACAGCGGCGTTCGCAACCTGACGTTGAGCGCGTACATCAGCAACCTGTTCAATCGGCCGATTCCGCTGGACCGCAAGGCCATTGACGTAACGCCTTCTTCGGCGGAGGACGTGCAACGTCGCAGCCTGCACATCTCCGTCAACTACAAGTTCTTCTGAACGAGGTGTGACACGAAGGCGGGTGCCCTGCATCCGCCTTCCAAGTAAGTACAGCAAGCAAAGCGAAAGTCGACATGAATCCATGGCATCTCGCGGCGCTGCCGCGCTGCCTATGCGGCGTGATCCTCTTGTGGGCCGGCGGCGGCATGCAGACCGTCGCGGCGCAGGAACCTGCAGCGGCCGACCCCCGGCTCGCCACGGCCGCCGAGCGCGCGCAAAAAGAAGGCAACAAGGTCTTCATGCGGATCCTTCGCAACGGTGCCACGGCCAGGCGGATCGGCCCGGCCGCCGCCCCAGATCCTGCCCCTGCTGCAGCGCCGGCTCCACCCCCGGCGCCACCCCCGGCAATCGCCAAGGCCCCCACCCCCGCGCACGCCGTCAAGCCGCGGGAGCGACCCGCTCTTGCCGAGGCCACGCCGCCGGCCGCTCGCCCGGACGCGCCATCTCCGCCAGCTGCTCCGGCCAAGCCCCGCACCGCAACCCTGGCGCCCACGGAGGACGCAGCAAGCGCGCCACCGTTGCCGTTGCCGCTGCCGTTGCCACCTGTGCCGCCGCCGATGGCCTACACGGCCGCACCGGCCGCATCCGAGCCGCAGGAGGAGGAGGAGGACCCGCCGCTGGTGGTGGTGCACCAGGTCGAACCGGAGTTCCCGATCTCGATCCTGAGGCGCCAGAAGAAGGGCGGCGTGGTCGTGCGATTCGTCGTGCAGCCCGACGGGAGCGTCACGCAACCCGAGATCGTGAAGAGCACCAATCCCTACCTGAACCCCTATGCCATACAAGCCGTTGCGCAATGGAAATTCCAGCCCCTGCCTCGCGAGCAGTCAGCGATGGCGGAACTGAACTTCGACCTGCGGCAAGCCCTTTCGGAATGACATGTCGATCATCCACCACGAGCCGGACTGGCTTTCAAGCGGCTCGCTCCTGCAAAGGGCAGCGGCCTTGCTCGCTGCGGCCGACGACCACAGCTGGGACGAGTTGCTGCCCATCGTCGAGTATCTCGAGCATCACGCCCCGCGAGACTGGGAGGATCTGGCGGTGGCAACGCTAGAAGTGATGGTCGCCCGCAATGCCTGCGAGGCCCTTGGGCGGGACCCCTGGAGTTCGGTGGCACCGCTCATGACCGCCCTGCTGCGCGGCCTAGCTTGCCATGTTCCCAGAGACCCCCTTCGAGCGATGCAGGCCGTCAACACGCTGTTCGTCCAATTGCGGTCGGCGGACTCGATCACGTGGCCAGATGGCCTCCCCGGTGCGGTCGCCAAATGGGCCGCATCCTGCACAGGCTTCCGAACGCAACTCGTCGACAGCTTTGCCCAGGCAGTCGATCACTCGCGCCTCTCGGAGCTGCTCGCATACAAACGCACCAACCGCCGGGAACTCAAGTCGCTGCGCCGGATCACCGCCGATCCGGCGTTGGTGAATCTCATCGACACGACCCTGATGGCGGGGATCTCGAATTCACATCTGTGCGAACGGAGCCACTTGTTGACAGCGGGGCCAACTCCTCAAAGGTGAAGTCGTTCCGGCAATCGAAGGGTCTGCCCGTCAACGACCGGTGGCATCACTTGTGCGCGCGCCGACATGGTTCGAGGATGAGGCCTCCATGACGTACAGCGGCGACATATCACCGTGAAGTTTTCTCCGACAGCTGTGTGGCGCTTGCGCAATTGGCGCAGGGCGGTGGCATGTGGCAGCCTGATGCTGGCCGCCGCGATGCCGCTATCGGCTGCGGACGCTGCGGATAACCGTGCCGCCCCGTCGGCACCGCCAGTTGCGCAGCCCACCGCCTCCAGCGCCACGCCGGACCCGAGGCTGTTTGAGCTGTATCTCCAGTCGCGGGTTGATCCAGTTCACGCTGCACAGCGCTTGTCTGCGTGGGCGATCGAACTGCCCTCTGCGGACGGCCGCCGGGTGCAAGCCCTCGCCTTGGCCGGCAGGCTGCTCGCCTCGCGTGGCGACATTGCCGGCGCAGAGCGCCTGCTGAGCCTGCTCGGTGAGCAGCAGCGTAGTCAGGCGCCAGCCCAGCCGGGAGAACTGATCGTGCAGGCAGCCCTGGAAAAGCGGCGCGGATCTTTGCGTCGCGCCGAGCGGCTCCTTGGCGAAGCAGTCGATCTGCTGGGGCCGCATGGCCCGCCGTTGTTGCGTCTCGATGCGATGTGGGAGCAGGCTCACGCCAACGAAGCCTCAGGCGACCTGGATGCCGCATTGAAGCTGCGCCATCAGCTCCTTGTTTTGTCGGATGACCTCGGCCAGCCTCGCCTGCGCAGCGAAAGCCGTTCATCGCTGGCCAACACGCTGATCATGGCCCAGCAGATCGGCGCTGCCACCGCGATGAACGCTGAGGCTTTGACGATTGCACATGAAGCAGACGAAGCTGGAGCGCTGGCTCGCGCCCACACTATCGAGTCGTTCTTGCGCAACGAAGCCGGCGACCGTGAAGGCGAGCGCAAGGCGATGCTTCTGTCGATCGTCGAGGCCCACCGCGCCGGGTCTCGCGAGGACGAGGTCCTGGGTATGGCCAATCTGTCGGACCACTTCCTGCTGCGTGGCGAGTTCGCCACTGCGCTGGGCTATGCGTCCCAAGCGCTGCCGCTGTCGAGGGCAATGGGCGACCGTGACAGCGAATCGGTCGCACTGCTCAACAGCGGCTTGGCGATGGTGTCGCTGCATCGCCTCATTCCCGGGCTTCATCACCTCGATGAAGCCCGTGCGCTGCTGCGCCGTGACGGGGCGGAGCGCCGTTTGGCCGACCTCGAGGCGGAGGCCGGTGGCTACCTTGAGCGCGCCGGCTACAAGCGAGAGGCGTTGGCAGCCTACCAACGCCACCGACAACTGGCCGAACGCGTCGCGCAACGCCATCAACTGGACAGCCTGGTTGATCTTCAAGAGCGATTCGACAGCGCTCGCCGGCAGCAGGACCTCAAGCGACTTCAGCAAGAGAACCATCTGCGAGAGGCACGGCTGCATAGCCAGACGATGCAACAGCGCGTATGGGCTGCGGTCACCCTCGCAGGAGCAGTGCTCCTCATGGCCACGATGCTGCTGCTGCGCAGCCTTCGGCGCCAGCGACGCAGGATCACCGAACACAACGACAAGCTGCGCCATGAGGGCGAGCGTGACCCTCTCACGGGGCTGGCCAATCGGCGGCATCTGTTGCAACGCATGCGGCAAAGCGGCGGGAGCAATTCCAGCCCGGTCTTCACCGGGGGCATGCTGCTGATCGACCTCGACCACTTCAAGCGTATCAACGATTGCCACGGCCACGCTGCCGGCGATGCCGTGCTGCTCGAGATCGCGCAACGGCTGCAGGCCTCGGTGCGTGGCGATGACCTCGCCGTGCGATGGGGTGGCGAGGAATTCCTGATCGTGACTGAGGCCTGCACCTCGTCGACGATGAAGGTTCTCACGCAACGTCTGTTGAAGGCGGTGTCTGAGCGACCTGTCGAACTGCCTCAAGGCCCGCTGCGGGTCACGGCATCTATCGGCTTTGCGGCTTTTCCAGTTGCGTCCGACGGATTGCCGCTGAACTGGGAGCATGCGGTGGAACTGGTAGACCGCGCCCTGTATGTGGCCAAGGCACGCGGCCGCAACCGCGGCTGTGGCGTGACTCGCCTGACCGCGCCAGACGAGGAAGCGTTCCGCCGGATCACCGGCGATCTGGAGTCGGCGGGGCGAGCCGGATCCGTGCAGCTCGTAGACCTGCTCCATTGGACGCCGGATGGCGCGCGAGCCACCGATGAACCGGAGGCGGCATGAGGCGCGTCCTGACAGTACTCCTGCTGGGCGGTGCGTCTGTGGCGATACACGCCGAGCCCGAAGGCCAGCTGCTGGAACGATTGCAGCGCCTGGGTGAGCATTCGCCCCAACGCGCATTGCAGCGATTCAATGCACTGCCCGCGCCGGTGGGTACGGAGCAACGGCGCGCCTGGGCTTTGGCGCGCGCCGTCATCGCCACAGGCGGCACGAACGATGCTGACGAAGCTGCAGCCGCGGCCGCAGCAGTGACGGCCGCAGAAGCGATAGCACCATCGCTGGCGGAAGCCGACAAGCACTTCCTGCAAGCGCTCAAGACGGATCAAGCAGGCTCGGGCCAAGCCGGTACCCTTGCCCGACAGGCGCTGGCCGGTTACGAAGCCTGGTGTCAGTCGCGCGAGCCGGTTTGCGAGTTCCCGCAGCGCTTTCGCATGTTGGAGCTTCTGGGCCGGCAAGCCTGGATGCAGCGCTCCGTTGCCGACGCAAACCTGTACGCCAAGCAGGCTTGGGCATTGGCTGAGGCCGCAGGTCAGCCGGGGCGCCAGGCGCTCGCTCAAAGCCAGCTTGCTCTCAGCGCGGCGCTCACCGAGCAGCGCGCCGAGTCGGACCGGCATATGAAGCTGGCGCTTGAATTGGCAAACAGCAGTGGCGATGCAGAGATCTCGGCGCGGGTGGCCATCGCGGAAGCTCTGACGCTCGACGCCTTCGGCGAACCAGGGCGCGCACTGCGTGCCTTGCACCGGGCCTTGGCTGCAGCGACCGCAGCCGACGCACGCCGGCTCGTCATCGTCGTTCAGGCCAATCTTGCAGATGTCGCGTTGCATGCCGGCCAACCGACCCTCGCCCTTGAAAGCGCCGAGGCTGGGCTCCGCGCCGCCAAAGAAATGCATGACGGTCGCATTGAGCGAGTGCTTCTTGCCAATCGACTGGTGGCCCGGGTCCGCGTGGGCCAAACGGTCGACGCGCGCAGCGAAGTGGACGTGCTGCTGGCGGCCTGGTCTGCGGACCGTGACATCGGGTCGCAGCTCGCGTTGCTGCGCGCCTATGGTGATGCGCTTGAAGCGGTCGGCGATCTCGACGGTGCCCTGGCTGCCTATCACCGTGAGCGCGAGCTTGCCCAGCAACCGATGCGCGGCTCGCGCAGTCATGCGATCACGGATCTTGAATCCCGCAACGAAGTTGCGGCACAGCGGCAACGGATCGAGGCGCTGGAACGCGACAACGATCTCAAGGCTGCCGAGTTGCAGTCGCGTGCGCTGGTTGAGCAGTTCTTGATGCTGTCCGGCGCGGCGGTAGCAATCGCTCTGCTCGTGCTCGCGCCGCTGGCGCTGCGTGTGAGACGAGGCAATGCCGCGCTAACTCACAGCCAACGAGGGCTGCGCATGCTGAGCGAGCGAGATCCATTGACCCGCCTGGCCAATCGCCGCTACATGCACCAACTGCTTCAGGCACGGACCCGGTCCGCGAACGGCTTCCGTGGCGGACTGCTGCTCATCGACATCGACCACTTCAAGCAGGTCAATGATCATCATGGCCACAGTGCCGGCGACGCCGTCATCGTTGAAGTGGCGCGCCGCCTGCAAGCCACCTTGCGCGACGACGATGCGGTGGCGCGCTGGGGCGGAGAGGAGTTCCTGGTGCTGGTCCCGGTCGGAGCGACCTCAGGCGAAGTCGCGCGCCGCGTGTTGCAAGCCATCGCAGGTGAACCCATGCCATTGCCTGGCGGTGCGGAAATGCGCGTCACCGTATCCATCGGCCACGCAGACCTGCCGCTGTCTGACGAACCCATGCTGGTGACGCTTGAAACAGCCGTTCACCTTGTCGACAAAGCGTTGTACCGGGCAAAGGCGCTGGGCCGAAACCGTGCGGTAGGCGTCCATCATTCGAACGCCGCCAGCAATGCATCGCTGCGCAAGCAGGTGGAAGAGTTCGATGGGGCCTGCCAAGATGGCCGAGTGCAATTGCACGTTCAGTGCGGACCGAACGTCGCCGGCTAAACGCACTTCGGCCGCGCCGCTCGCGAGCGGTGCGGCGCCTCGCAACTTCGTCAGCCCTGGAACGCATGCGCTTCAACAACGGGCAGATGTCGACGGCGAGATCTCAGCAAAGAAGACACAGAGTTGCTGAGCGGCGGGAGCCAGACCCGGCGCTTGATCGACCCGCCGCAGCGCATCACTTCGGGGCCATTCAGGGGGATGCTGACCAGCAAGGGATGGTCACGCGCGGGCATTGCCGGCGAGGGCACTGCAGACACCACCAAGCCTTGCCTCACCAGTCCCTGCAGCGTGGTCACGTGTTGCGCTTCGTACAAGCTCTGGGGGCCTGCCGACAAGACCGGCCAGCGCCTGGTCGATCAGCAGCCGGTTGCCCGAGGACTTTCCCACCGTGTTGAAGCGTGGGCGGCCCGGTCCAGCCAACTAAGGCAAACGCCGTAGTAGGCCGCCAGGAGTCGGGCGACTGAAGGGCTGAACAACGAGACACAAGGAGCAGACGCAGCCGGCCTCGAATGCATCAATGACCCCAACCGGGAGAGATGCGACGACGGCGGTCGGCGCGCACCGAGCCTTGAAACAAGACGAAGCAAGACATGCTCGACGAGGTACTGGCCAGCGACAACCTGGCGCGTGCTTGGAAACGGGTCAAGTCCAACAAGGCCCAATTGGATCAACGGCGCAGAAAATCTGCATGCGAATGCAACACTTCTCAACGGGTGATATCTTGGTAATGTTTCGCCGATCCATGCCTGACAGAATAAATTCGCTGCGGGACTGTACGCGGCTGGTTAGAGCAACTTTTTTAGGACTTACGCAAACTATATTTTAAAGCCAACAGCTCTTCGTATTGAGTTCTTTTAAAATCAATGGCTTACGCAATACATAATATGTTTGTCGCGTCACAAATTTCGCATTGCGAAAAAATTGTGCGGGTTTGCGTAAGTCCTATTTTTGAAAGAAGACAATGCAAGACCTTTCCATCGAAGAAATCGAACAAGTCGACGGCGGCTCCATCCCGGGTGCCATCTTCGTGGGCCTCGCGCTTGGCACGGCGCTCATCGTCGTCACGCGGTAAAGCGAACTGGGGATGCAGTGCTGCATCCCCACGATATTCAAGGACACGTATGAAGTTTTCGCTCTCCGCTCCACCACAGGGCGTAGGTGACCGTGCACCCAATTCGACTTACTATAAGACTAATTGGAATCAAGACTTCATTGGCTACCTGATAGTTGCGTTATCTGTTGTGCTGTATGTGGGTTGGTTCATCATCTGGCCCGTCAAACCCAACGTTCGTGATTTTGTGCAATCCCCGATCTCGCACGTCCTATTGTTTTTCGGGTTGATTGCGCTGACGATCTTCGTGCACGAGCTCATTCATGTGGCAGCCGCACCCAATGGCTTCACATCGAAAGCCACCGTCATTGGCTTGAACGCGCGGAACTATAGGTTCTATACCTATATCGATTCCGAACTCTCCTGGGCGCGTTCGATTTTCGTCGTTGCCGCGCCATTTCTAGTGCTCACCGTGGTGCCAACCGTCCTGAGGTTCACCGCCGGTCTGCCTACGGACTGGGTGGGCGTCGTGGCGATCTGCAACGCCTCCCTTTCGGCCAACGACCTCTTTATCGCAGTGTCAATCTTCCTGCGTGTGCCACGCCAGGCCATTGACGTTCAGTTCGACTTCACCAGCATCCGCTACGCCCTCAAGACTGCTTAGCGCACTTGGCTGATGAAGACTCCTGGCGGAGGTGCCTCAAAGCACGACCTGATTAGCAAGTTGCCTCAGAGAACCCATGGCCGGCGACGTTCAGCCGATGTCGACTGCCTGTTCGTTCATAGAGGCGCAGCCACCGCGACTTCCTTGGCCGGCACCCATCCGAAAGGGTTTACTGAGGCGGGTTGATAGTCAAGTTTCGGCATGCCGCTACTTCATCGGTAGTCAGGAACCAGAGATTGCCGCGCCGGCTCGGGCCTAAAAGATCGACGAGCAACTGCCCTACCGCGCCGAGTAAGGCACCGGTGGGCGCCACCGGAATTGGGCGCGGGGCACGCGCACA
>NZ_JBDSQX010000133.1:0-95323 GCF_039929605.1 Roseateles sp. | reverse complement strand
CATCGGCGAACTGCTTGCGCACCTCGACGACGACCGCCCCGGCCGCGCGGCCCACCGCTTCCATCGCCATGGCGGCGAACAGGAAGGGGATCAGGCCACCGAGGAAGAGGCCGAGGATGACCTTGTGGTCGGACAGCGAGAACACCTCGTGCAGCCCGCGTGCTTCCAGCGCGTGCGTGTAGTCGGCAAACAGCACCAGCGCGGCCAGGCCGGCGGAGCCGATGGCATAGCCCTTGGTGACGGCCTTGGTGGTGTTGCCCACGGCGTCCAGCGGGTCGGTGACGTCACGCACGCTGGCCGGCAGCTCGGCCATCTCGGCAATGCCGCCGGCGTTGTCGGTGATGGGGCCATAGGCGTCGAGCGCAACGACGATGCCGGCCATGCTGAGCATGCTCGTTGCCGCCACTGCGATGCCGTAGAGGCCCGCCAGCGCAAAGGCCGAGTAGATGGCCGCGCAGACGAAGAGCACCGGCCAGGCGGTGGACTTCATCGACACGCCCAGGCCGGCGATGACGTTGGTGCCGTGGCCGGTGGTAGAGGCCTGCGCGACGTGCTGCACCGGGTGGTACTGCGTGCCGGTGTAGTACTCGGTGATCCAGACCATGGCCGCCGTCAGCAGCAGGCCGACCGTGCAGGCGCCGAACAGTGCCATCGCGCTCGTCGTGCCGCCAGCGGTCAGCTCGATGGGGCCGGGAAACATCGCCCTGGTGACGAAGAAGAAGGCGATCAGGCTCAGCACGCCGGCCACGATCAGGCCCTTGTACAGCGCCGGCATCACGTTCTTCATGCCCGGGCTGGCCTTGACGAAGTAGCAGCCGATGATGGACGCGATGATGGACACGCCGCCCAGCGCCAACGGGTAGACGACGCCGGCCAAGGCGCTTGTTCCGGTGATCATCAGCGAGGCCAGCGCCATCGCGGCGATCAGCGTGACGGCGTAGGTCTCGAACAGGTCGGCCGCCATGCCGGCGCAGTCGCCGACGTTGTCGCCCACGTTGTCCGCGATGACGGCCGGGTTGCGCGGGTCGTCCTCCGGGATGCCGGCTTCCACCTTGCCCACCAGGTCGGCGCCCACGTCGGCGCCCTTGGTGAAGATGCCGCCGCCCAGGCGCGCAAAGATCGAGATCAGCGACGAGCCGAAGGCCAGGCCCAGCATGGGCTTGAGCGCCGTGCTGTCATGCCCGCCGCCGATGGCAAGATAAAAGCCGCCCACGCCCAGCAGGCCCAGGCCCACCACCAGCATGCCGGTGATGGCGCCGCCCTTGAAGGCGACGTCCAGCGCCGGGCCGATGCCCTTGGAGGCGGCCTGCGCGGTGCGCACGTTGGCGCGCACCGAGATGTTCATGCCGATGAAGCCGCAGATGCCCGACAGCACCGCGCCGATGACGAAGCCGACGGCCGTCGTCAGGCCCAGGCCCGACACCGCGATGGCAATGGTCAGCACGACGCCGACGATGGCGATGGTGCGGTACTGCCGGCCGAGGTAGGCGGCGGCACCTTGCTGGATCGCCGCAGCGATCTCCTGCATGCGGGCATTGCCCGGGTCTTGGCTCAGGATCCAGCTTCGTTGTATGAAGCCATAAAGAACGGCCGCGAGGCCACAGGCCAGCGCAAAGTACAGCGCCATTTCCGTCGACATGTATGAGTCTCCTGTTCAGCGTGTGATCCATGGCCCGCAGCAGGGTAGGCGCGGACTCGGCGGTTTGAGCTTACGGGCCGGGCTTGACACCGCAGTTGCGCGTTTACCAGTGCAGTACGGGAAATCTAGAATGCGGGTTTTCCAGCCCCCAAGAACGAGACCATGAGCCTGCACAACGTGACCCCCGGCGCCAAGGTGCCCGACGAGTTCAACGTGATCATCGAGATCCCGATGAATGCCGACCCGATCAAGTACGAGGTGGACAAGGAGAGTGGCGCGTTGTTCGTCGATCGCTTCCTGACCACGCCGATGTACTACCCCTGCAACTACGGGTACATCCCCAGGACGCTGGCGGACGATGGCGACCCGGTCGATGTGCTGGTCATCACCCCGTTCGCGCTGACGCCCGGCGTTGTCGTGACCTGCCGCCCGCTGGGCGTGTTGATGATGGACGACGAAGCGGGTGGCGACGCCAAGCTGCTGGCCGTGCCGACCAACAAGATCCTGCCCATGTACAGCCACTGGGAAACGGTCGACGACGTGAACCAGATGCGCCTGAAGGCCATCCAGCATTTCTTCGAGCATTACAAGGACCTGGAGCCGAACAAATGGGTCAAGGTCAAGGGCTGGGAAGGCCCGGAGAAGGCCAAGTCCGAGATCACCGAAGGCATGGAAAACTACGCCAAGGCGCTGGCCAAGTAAGCCTCGCGCTGCCTTGACTCACGAAGACGCCGCATCAGCGGCGTCTTTCGCTTTGAAGGGTGCGTGTTCGCCCAGTTCGTTGATATAGCCGGCCATCGCCTCGCCCTCGCGCGCCAGGAAGTCGTCGACCGCATTGCGGAAGTCCGGGTGCTCCAGCCAGTGGCTCGATGCAGTCGGCGTCGGCATCAGCCCGCGTGCCATCTTGTGCTCACCCTGGGCGCCGCCTTCAAAGCGCGTGTAGCCGCTGGCGATGCACCAGGCCAGCGGCTGGTAGTAGCAGGCGTCGAAGTGCAGGTTGGGGATGTGCTCGGTCGCGCCCCAATAGCGGCCGAAGGCGGCGCGGCGGTCGGGGTCCAGCGCGATCAGCGACGTGGCGACGCGCTCCTCGCCGCCATCACCTCGTTTGGCCGTGAACATCAGCCAGTGCTCGGGCATGTCGCTCGCCATGCGGGCAAAGAAGTCGCGGCTGAGGTAGGGCGTGCTGTGGTGTTCGCGATAGGTCTGCTGGTAGCAGCGGTAGAAGTAGGCCCAGTCTTCCGCCGTGATGTCGCGGCCTTGGCGAGCTTCGAACACGACACCCGCCTCGCGCACGCGGCGCTGCTCCTGCTGGATCTTTTTGCGCTTGTCGCGTTGCAGCCGGGCGAGGAAGGTGGCGAAGTCGGCATCGCCCTCGCTCGTCCAGTGGAACTGCACGCCCGCGCGCGCCGTGCAGCCGGCCTCAAGGAGCGCCGCCTGGTCAGCCTCGTCGCCGAACAGCACATGCAGCGACGACGCGTCGGTCTCCTTCGCCAGCGCCCGCAGCGCCTGGGCCAGCAAGGCCCGCGCCTCGTCGTCCACCGCCAGCAGCCGGCTGCCCGGCACAGGCGTGAACGGCACGGCGACCAGCAGCTTGGGGTAGTAGGCGAGGCCGTGACGGCGGTAGGCGTCGGCCCAGGTCCAGTCGAAAACGTATTCGCCGTAGCTGTGCGTCTTGAGCCAGGCCGGGCAGGCCGCCACCAATTCGTCATCCAGCCAGATCGACACGAACTGCGGCTGCCAGCCGGTTTGGGCCGTCGCGCTGCCCGAGGCGTGCATGGCGCGCAGATAAGCCATGCGCATGAAGGGCGTCGGCCGTGCTTGCCGGGCGAGCAGCGCGTCCCACGCGTCCAGAGGCAGTGCCGCCGGGTCGGCATCGACCCGGATGACATAATTTTTTGCTGCCGTCGCACCGTTTGAAATGAGTCCCATGCCCTCGCCGTCCGTCAAAGTCGCCCTCGCCCAGATCAATGTCACCGTGGGCGACCTTGCGGGCAACGCGGACCGCATCATTGCGCAAGCGCGCCAGGCGCACGCGGCCGGGGTTGATCTGGTCGTCACGCCGGAGCTGGCGCTGTGCGGTTACCCGCCCGAGGACCTGCTGCTGCGCCCGGCCTTCCTGGCCGCCTGTGGCGTGCAGCTGCAGCGCATTGCCACCGAGCTGGCCGACCTGGCGGGCTTGCATGTGGTGGTGGGCCACCCGATGGCGCGCGAGGACGGCGTGGCCCGTGAGCGAAGCTGGTCGCTGCCGCCGTGCCTGAACGCGGCGTCGGTGCTGACGGGCGGCCACGTCACGCAGACCTACGCCAAGCGCGAGCTGCCCAACTACCAGGTCTTCGACGAACGCCGCTACTTCTATTCGGGCCGGGATGCGGGCCTCGGCCCCGTCGTCTTCGACGTGCGCGGCCTCAAGGTCGGCTTGCTGATCTGCGAGGACGCCTGGTTCGACGAGCCGGCCGCCGCCGCGCAAGCCGCAGGCGCCGAAGCACTGTGCGTCATCAACGCCTCGCCCTTCCACATCGGCAAGGTCGCGGAGCGCGAGGAGCGCATGGCCGAACGCGCACGCGCCTCGGGCCTGCCGCTGTTCTACGCCCACCTTGTTGGCGGGCAGGACGAGGTCGTCTTCGACGGCGCGTCGTTTGCCATGCAGGCCGACGGCACGCTGGCCGCGCGCGCGCCGCTGTTCGAGGAGGCGTTGGCCGTCGTCGAGGTGGACGTGGCCACCAAGCACCTCAGCGGCGCCATCGCCCCGGAGCCCGAGTTCGAGGCGCAAGTCTGGCAGGCCCTCGTCACCGGCGTGCGCGACTACCTTGGCAAGAACGGCTTCCCCGGCGCGCTGATCGGCCTGTCCGGTGGCATCGACTCGGCGTTGGTGCTAGCCATCGCGGTCGATGCGCTGGGCGCCGACAAGGTGCGCACGGTCATGATGCCGTCGCCCTACACGGCCGACATCTCATGGATCGATGCGCGTGACATGGCCGAACGCCTGGGCGTTCGCTACGACGAGAAATCCATCGTGCCGGAGTTCGATGCCTTCCTCGGCACGCTCGCCGACGAATTCAAGGGCCTGCCGCTGGACGCGACCGAAGAGAACATCCAGGCGCGCATCCGCGGCACGCTGTTGATGGCGCTGTCCAACAAGTTTGGCAGCATCGTGCTGACGACCGGCAACAAGAGCGAGATGGCCACCGGCTACTGCACGCTCTACGGCGACATGGCCGGCGGCTTCGCCGTCATCAAGGACGTGGCCAAGACGCTGGTCTTCCGCCTCGCCCGCTGGCGCAACGCGCAAGGCGCCGAGATCATCCCGGACCGCATCATCACGCGCCCGCCCTCGGCCGAGCTGCGCCCCGACCAGAAGGACGAGGACAGCCTGCCGCCTTACCCGGTGCTGGACGCCATCCTCGCCCTCTACATGGAGCAGGACCAGTCCATCGCCGAGATCGTCTCGGCCGGCTTCAAGCCCGAAGACGTCGAGCGCGTCACACGGCTGATCAAGATCAATGAATACAAGCGCCGCCAGGCGCCGGTGGGCATCCGCATCACCCACCGAGGCTTCGGCCGCGATTGGCGCTACCCCATCACATCCAAGTTCCGTGCGTAAACTCGGCACAGACAACCGGAGCCCGTCATGAAGCAGATCACCGCCATCATCAAACCCTTCAAGCTCGACGAGGTGCGCGAGGCGCTGGCCGAGGTGGGCGCCTCGGGTCTGACGGTCACCGAAGTCAAGGGTTTCGGTCGCCAGAAGGGCCACACCGAGTTGTACCGCGGCGCCGAGTACGTGGTCGACTTCCTGCCCAAGGTCAAGGTCGAGGTCGTCGTGAAGGACGACGAGGTCGATCGCTGCATCGACGCCATCCTGAAGGCCGCCAAGACCGGCAAGATCGGCGACGGCAAGATTTTCGTGCTGCCGGTCGAACAGGTCGTTCGCATCCGCACCGGCGAGACGGACGAAGCTGCAGTGTGAGGTGCCCCTCGCCCAGCCGCGCGAGCTGAACGCCGCGCAGTTGGTCGGTCTTGCAGACCGCGCTGCGGCAGTGCCGCAGCCCTTCGGCAGGCACATGCCGCCCACTGGGCGCCATGTGTCCGGCCTCAGCCCCGAGGGGACGGCGATGCTCGCGGCATTAGGCCGCGAGCACATCGCCAGACGGGCCGGCTTGGGAGCGGCCCGGCGCTCGGCCCAGAAGTGAATCAGCGCTCCGTCAGAGCCAGCTTCAAGCCCAGGGCCACGAATGTGGCCGCAAAGCTGCGACGCAACCACGCCATCGCCGTTGCGCTGCCCAGCACTCGGTCGCGCATACGGGCCGCGAAGGCGCCGTAGAGCGCGAAGACCGCGAAGGTCATGGCCATGAAGATGGCCGACAACCGCAGCATCGCGACGGTCGGCGCCGCTTCATCCTTCGCGATGAACTGCGGCAGGAAGGCCAGGAAGAACATCGACAGCTTGGGGTTGAGCAGGTTCACGAGCACGGCGTGCCGGATCACTTGCCAATCTGTGCGCCGGGCGCTGTCCGGCTCGATGCGCAGCACGCCTTGTTCGCGCCACGTCATCCAGGCGAGGTAGAGCAGGTAGGCGACCCCGGCGAACTTCACCGCCTCGAAGGCGAGGGCGCTGGCGTGCAGCAGCGCCGCCAGGCCGGTTACCGCCGCCAGCATGTGCGGCACGATGCCCAGCGTGCAGCCCAGGGCCGCGACGGCCGCCGTGCGCGTGCCGCGCGACAGGCCAGTGGCGATGGTCACCGCCGCGCCCGTGCCTGGCGAGGCGACGACGAGCAGCGAGACGGTCAGGAATTCGAGGTTCATATGGGCGCTCCTTGACGAGAGGGCCAATGCTGCGGCCGCCACCCAGGTGCCGTCTTGAACGAAATTTCAGCGGCGGTTGAACGGTGTGAAGGCGCCGGGTGTCAGCCCCAAGTTGCGCGCAAAGCAGCGCGTCATGTGGCTCTGGTCCGCAAAGCCGCTGGCTGCTGCGGCCTCGGCCAGCGGCAGGCCGCCGCGCACGAGCTGGCGGGCGCGCTGCACACGGCGCTGCAGCAGGTAGGCGTGGGGCGGCAGGCCGGTCAGGCGCGTGAAGGCGCGCAGGAACTGGTAGCGGCTCAGGCCGGCGCCGGTGGCCAGCGCTGCCAGCGTCAGTGTGGCGGCGGGGTCGTCGTCGATGCGCTCGCGCGCGGCGGTGACGCCGGCGCTCACGGCCGGGCGTTCGGCAGGCGAAGGCAGCAGCAGTTGGGCGGTCAGCGCCAGCAGCGCGGCCTCCGACTGCAGCGCGTCGTCGGTCGTCGCCGCGTCGAACAGCGCGCGAAAGCGGGCCGACAGCACCGCATCGCGAATGACTGGGGCCTTGAACTCGAAGGTCGAGGCGGGCGTGATGTCTGCCGCTGCGTCCAGCAACCGCGCCGGGTCGACGTAGAGCATGCGCCAGCGCCGCCCGCTCGCGTCGTTAGGTCGGCCGTCATGCACCTCGCCAGGGTTGACGGTGATCAGGTCGCCCGCACCGGCCTCGACGACGCCGCACCCGCTGGCCGATTTTTGCGCGCCGCGCTCGATGAGGCCGATGCCGAACTCATCATGCGTGTGGCGGCCGAAGGCTTGGGCGGAGTCGGCCAGCACCACCTCGACGCCGTCGACGCGGCTGGGGAGGAGGTTGAAACCGCGAGCCTTCACGGGCCCGACTTTGGCACGTCAGCGCAGGTGCTGCCAGGCGGCCGCGGCCCAGATGCCGGCTGCCAGGAGCAAGGCCATCAGCACGGCGGCGCTGGCGATGTCCTTGGCGCGCTTGGACAGCTCATGCCGCTCGAAGGACACGCGGTCGACGACCGCCTCGATGGCGGAGTTCAGCAGCTCGACGATGAGCAGCATCGCCAGCGAACCGAGCAGCAGCGCGATCTGCACCCAGCCCTGGCCCAGCCAGAACGCTAGCGGCGCGGCAATGACGCAAAGCCAGGTCTCCTGGCGGAAGGCGCTTTCGCCCGTGTAGGCGGCCTTGAGCCCGGCCCAGGAATAGCCGGCCGCGTGAATGATGCGGTCCAGGCCGGTTCGGCCCTTGTGCGGGTTGGTCATGGTGCACCCTTCGGCCTGCGGCCTTGTCCCGCCAGGCGGGAGCGAGCTTGCTTGGGGCGGCCCGGCGCGGCGCTCATGAACGCACCGGTAGTTGGGTGATGACGCGCGACCCGCAGATCGCATCGTGCAGGAATTGTCGCTGCGGGTGCAGGCGGGCGAGGAGCGCGTAGCCCACGATCCACGCCCCGATGCCCGCAGCCAACGCACCCCCTCGCGCGCCGAGCAGCCACAGGCTCAGCCCAGGCAGTATCCAGAGCCAGCTGAGCACGTAGCGGGCGAAGGCCCTGCCCACGCGCAGCGGCTGACCGTGCAGATCCACCACGCGCAGGTGCCAGGTCTTCAGCGCGAGGGTCTGGCCGCTGCGCGTCCAGAACGTCACGAAGTACACGCCCGGTACAACGAAGGCGAACACATAGCCTGGCAGTCCGAAGAGGGCGTCCTCTTGCCGGGTCAACACCACGTAGACGAAGCAGGCGAAGAACAGCACGCCGAACAGCAACACAGCTTCGTAGACGAAGGCCGCGAAGCGTCTCGCCAGGCCAGGAGGCGTGGCGTGCAGGTCGGCCGGCGCCGTCATTGCCGAGGGGCTGACGCGGGTCGCTGCGCCTTCAGTGACCGGGGCAGCAGCGTCTTCGGGTCGACAAGGGCGGGGTCGGCGATGACCTTGGTCTGTCCCGCCGACTGATGGTCGGGCAGGGCCGTGCCACGCGTCATCAGTACCGTCGTCGCGCCGGGTTTGGCCTGGACGAGACTGCCGGCCACCGGGGTCGGCGCCACCAGTTTGGGCGCGGCGGGGACGATGTTGGATTTCGCCTGGGCCGCGAGCGACTTGGGCGCACGCGCCGGCACGGCGGCCTGCGCCTGGCGTCGGGCGATGCCCCTGTCCGCCAATGCCTGGCGCTCCGCGAGCGGCAAGGCTTGATAGGCCTCCCAGCGGGCCTGCCGTTGCTCGGCGGTCACCTGTCTGGCGACCTGAAAGCCGATGCGCGCATTCACGCGTTCGGAGCCGCTCAGGCGCGTCCAGTCACGAATGCGGTCGTGCACACGCTTGATTTCGTCGCCCGACATCGTCGCCAGCGTGGGCGTGGCGCTGAGCCATTTGCTGCGTTGCGAATCGGAAATGTCGGCCCAGTCCCGCTCCAGCGGTGCGAGCAACGCCTGCTGCTTCGGAGTCAGGCCGCTCCATGTGGCGGGCGGCACGCTGAGGGCGGCCGGTGCCACCGGCTTGGCCAGCGGCGGCCTCTTGTTGCCCGGGGCTACAGGTGCAGCGGCCGCGCTTGCACCGGTTTCGGGCGCCGCAGTGGCGTCCGGCGCTTGCGCAAAAGCAGAAAGCCCCGCTGCGCTGAGCAGCAGGGCCAACAGCAGGCGGGGGAGGGTGGCGGGCAGCGTCGACGCGGCTCGGGTCTTGCGCATCCGGTCATTCTTCCCCGTCTCTGAGGAACTCTGCGAAACCCGGGTCGCTGAAGGCGGCGGGCGGCAGGTTGTCGCTGAGCAGGGCGGTGTCGACCTCTGCGGCCGCCGCAATCTGCTCGTTGACCTGGCCCTGCTGCATCAGCAGCAGGCCCGCCAGCAGCAGGATCAGCGGCAGCGCGGAACCGAGCTTGGCCCACAGGCCGTTGCCGCCATCGCCGCCGCGCGGGCCGCCGTTCAGCGCCAGCGTCGAACCCATCTGCACGGCTGCGGGGGCAGCGTTGCTGACGACAACGGCGCTGGCCGCGCGGGCCTGGACAGCGCGCGCGAGGGCCTGTTCGCGTGCAAATCGCAGGCGCTCCGACACGTCATGCGGCAGGGCGTTGTTACGTTCGGTCAGGCTGGCGGCGACACGCAGGCCGAAGCGCGTGATGCGGGCATCAAGTTCAGCGGGCGGTGCGGAAAAATTTGGCGAATTCATAGCGTGATCCCCTTGGCCTTGAGCGCCTTGGCCAGTGAGTGAACCGCTCGGGAGCAGTGCGTTTTGACACTGCCTTGCGAGCATCCCATCACGGCAGCCGTCTCGGCTACATCCAGTTCCTCCCAGTAACGCAGCAGGAAGGCTTCTCGTTGACGAGTCGGCAACTGTTCGACCTCGGCCTCGATGCGCTGCAAGATCTGCGCCCGGCTGACCTCGTCGGCGGCGCTCAAGGCGCCCAGTGCACCTTCCTGGGATTCGAGGACTTCCAGGATGTCAAAGTCTTCGTCGGACGAGCCGCCTTCGAAGTCGGACATGTTCGTCATGACCGACTGGCGCACCTTCTTGCGCCGGAAGTGGTCCATCGTCGCGTTCGACAGGATGCGCTGGAATAGCGGTGGCAGTTCGGCCGCAGGGCGGTCGAAATACTTCTCCGCCAGCTTGATCATGGCTTCCTGCACGATGTCGAGGGCGGCATCGTCGTCGCGAACGAGGTAGGCCGTGCGCTTGAAGGCGCGGCGGTCCACGGTACGCAGGAAGTCGTTGAGTTCTTTGTCGGTGGCCAAGGCTTGGGGCGTGGAGGTCCAGGCAGCAGCGCGGATTATGTCATTCGCCGGATACGAAGGCTCGGGCGTTTTCGACCGGCATAATACGGTTTCGCAATAGCGTCACTGGTCTCTTGGTGGCTGCCCGACTCGGGTCCCATCTGTTGATCGCGCAGGTTCCGAATCCACCTCATGAGGGTGAGAAGAGGAGCACCAATGGTTTTTCGTTAGAGAAATTCACAAAGGTTCTAAAAATGGACATGTCTGCCGCGGAAATCAAGCGCGCCTCCCAGGCGCAGCCGCATACCCCCTCCCAAACACCGACGGAGCTCAATGGCTCCGAAATCCTCGTTCGCTGCCTGCAGGCCGAAGGGGTGCGCCATCTCTGGGGTTACCCGGGCGGCGCGGTGCTCTATATCTACGACGCGCTCTACAAGCAGGACAGCATCCAGCACGTGCTGGTGCGCCACGAGCAGGCCGCCGTCCATGCCGCTGATGGCTTTGCCCGCGCGAGCGGTGAAGTCGGCGTGGCGTTGGTGACGTCGGGCCCGGGCGTGACGAATGCCGTGACCGGCATCGCGACGGCCTACATGGACTCGATCCCGATGGTCATCATCACGGGTCAGGTGCCGAGCGCGGCCATCGGCCTGGACGCCTTCCAGGAGTGCGACACGGTCGGCATTACGCGCCCCATCGTCAAGCACAACTTCCTGGTGAAGGACGTGCGCGACCTGGCTGTCACGCTGAAGAAGGCCTTCCACATCGCCCGCACTGGCCGTCCCGGCCCGGTCGTGGTGGACATCCCCAAGGACATCTCGCTGGCCCGCACGACGTTCAGCTACCCGGACCGCGTCGAGATGCGCTCCTACAACCCGGCGAAGAAAGGGCACAGCGGCCAGATCCGCAAGGCCGTGCAGCTGCTGCTGCAGGCCAAGCGGCCCTATATCTACACGGGTGGCGGCGTCATCCTCGGCGAGGCTTCTGCCGAGTTGCGCCAGTTGGTCGACATGCTCGGATTCCCGTGCACGAACACGCTGATGGGCCTGGGCGCCATGCCCGGCACCGATCCGCGCTTCCTGGGCATGCTGGGCATGCACGGCACGTATGAGGCCAACATGACCATGCAGCACTGTGACGTGCTGCTGGCCGTGGGCGCGCGCTTCGACGACCGCGTCATCGGCAACCCCAAGCACTTCGCTTCGGTCGAACGCAAGATCATCCACGTCGACATCGATCCCTCGTCGATCTCCAAGCGCGTGCGTGTCGACATCCCCATCGTCGGCGACGTGAAGGACGTGCTGCAGGAGCTGATCGCCCAGATCAAGGAGTTGCAGGCCAAGCCCGATGCCAACGCCCTCAGCGCCTGGTGGAACCAGATCAACGAGTGGCGCCGCAAGGACTGCCTGGTTTTCAAGGACTCGGACGAAGTCATCAAGCCGCAGATGGTGGTCGACACGTTGTGGAAGCTGACCCGCGACCGTGACACCTACATCACCAGCGACGTCGGCCAGCATCAGATGTGGGCCGCGCAGTACTACAAGTTCGACCAGCCGCGCCGCTGGATCAACTCCGGCGGCCTGGGCACGATGGGCGTGGGCTTGCCCTACGCGATGGGCATCAAGCTTGCCAAGCCGGAGGCGGACGTGTTCTGCATCACCGGCGAAGGCAGCATCCAGATGTGCATCCAGGAGTTGTCGACCTGCTTCCAGTACAAGACGCCGGTCAAGATCGTCTCGCTGAACAACCGCTACTTGGGCATGGTGCGCCAGTGGCAGCAGATCGATTACGGCAGCCGCTACTCGCACAGCTACATGGATGCGCTGCCCGACTTTGTGAAGCTGGCCGAGGCCTACGGTCACGTCGGCATCCTGGTTGAGAAGCCCTGCGACGTGGAGCCGGCGCTGAAGGAAGCGATGCGCCTCACGGACCGCACGGTCTTCCTCGACATCCGCACCGATCCGACCGAAAACGTCTGGCCCATGGTCAAGGCGGGCAAGGGCATTTCGGAAATGCTGCTGGGGTCGGAAGACCTGTAAGCGCCAGAAGCCGCGGGCTTTGACGGGGGTTACCGCCCTCGGTGAAGCGCACGGCGGACGTCGAGTACAGCCGACCCAACGCAATCCCCTCAACGATTCGAACCCGCTGCCAAGGCCCGCTGGTTACCGCCAGCGGGGCTGAAGAGCAGCAAGGACGAGATTCCATGAAACACATCATTGCCTTGCTCATCGAGAACGAGCCCGGTGCGCTGTCGCGCGTCGTCGGCCTGTTCTCCGCCCGTGGCTACAACATCGAGAGCCTGACCGTCGCGCCGACCGAGGACGCGTCCCTGTCGCGCATGACCATCGTGACGACGGGCAGCGACGAGGTCATCGAGCAGATCACCAAGCACCTGAATCGCCTCATCGAGGTCGTCAAGGTCGTCGATCTGACCGAAGGCAACTACACCGAGCGTGAGCTGATGCTCATCAAGGTGCGCGCCGTCGGCAAGGAACGCGAGGAGATGAAGCGCACCGCCGACATCTTCCGCGGCCGCATCATCGACGTCACCGAGAAGACCTACACCATCGAGCTGACCGGTGATGCCGGCAAGCTCGACGCCTTCATCGACGCGATCGACCGCGCCGCCATTCTCGAAACCGTCCGCACGGGTGCTTCCGGCATCGGCCGCGGCGAGCGCATCCTGCGCGTCTGATCCGTCTTCAACCCCCACACCCAATTTTTCCTGGAGCGACCCTCATGAACGTCTACTACGACAAAGACGCCGATCTGAGCCTGATCAAGGGCAAGAACGTCACCATCATCGGCTACGGCTCACAAGGTCATGCCCACGCGCAGAACCTGAACGACAGCGGCTGCAAGGTCACCGTCGCGCTGCGCAAGAGCGGCGCGTCCTGGGCCAAGGCCGAAGGCGCTGGCCTCAAGGTCGCGGAGATCGCCGACGCCGTGAAGTCGGCCGACGTCGTCATGATCCTGCTGCCCGACGAGCAGATCGCCGAGGTCTACAAGAACGAAGTCGAGCCCAACATCAAGGAAGGCGCGTCACTGGCCTTCGCGCACGGCTTCAACGTGCACTACGGCCAGGTCACGCCGCGTGCCGACCTGGACGTGTGGATGGTCGCCCCCAAGGCCCCCGGCCACACTGTGCGCGGCACGTACAAGCAAGGTGGCGGCGTGCCTCACCTGATCGCCGTCTACGCCGACAAGTCCGGCAAGGCGCGTGACCTGGCGCTGAGCTACGCCGCAGCCAACGGCGGCGGCAAGGCCGGCATCATCGAAACCAACTTCCGTGAAGAAACCGAGACCGATCTGTTCGGCGAGCAAGCCGTGCTGTGCGGCGGCGCCGTCGAGCTGATCAAGGCCGGTTTCGAGACGCTGACCGAGGCCGGTTACGCGCCGGAGATGGCCTACTTCGAGTGCCTGCATGAGCTCAAGCTCATCGTCGACCTGATCTATGAAGGCGGCATCGCCAACATGAACTACTCGATCTCGAACAACGCCGAATACGGTGAGTACGTGACCGGGCCCAAGGTCGTCACCTCTGCCACCAAGGAAGCGATGCGCCAGTGCCTGAAGGACATCCAGACCGGCGACTACGCGAAGAGCTTCATCCTGGAAAACAAGGCCGGCGCGCCGACGCTGCTGAGCCGTCGTCGCCTGAACGCCGAACACCCCATCGAGATCGTCGGCGAAAAGCTGCGCGAGATGATGCCCTGGATCAAGGCCAACAAGCTGGTCGACAAGGCCAAGAACTGATCAACGCGGTTCGCGTGATCTGAAAGGCCGGTGCCGCGAGGTGCCGGCCTTTTTTGCTTTCAGGCGGCGATGCGGATGAACTGCATGCGCCAGTTGGTTTCCCAAGTCGCGCCGGCGTCGGGCGAGAAGGCCTGCTGCCAGAGCGGATGCCCGTCGGCACCGATGGACCACGTGAAGCGCACGCGAATCGGCCGGCCGTCGAGCTGGTCGTCCGCGTAGAACTGGCCAACGCCTTGCTCGAAGGCGCCACGTACCGGTACGTCCAGCGTGTGGGGTGAGCGGCCGTCCAGCCACCAGATCGCCCACAGGCCGGTCGCGGCGTCGAAGGAGCGCATCGCTGCGGCGCGGTAGGGGCCCCCTTGGTCATGCGGCAGATGCAGCAGGTTGTCCTCGATGTTGCCCCAGCCGCCGAGGATCTTGCGCGTCGACGTGAGGCCTTCGAAGCGCGTCCATTCGGTGCAGCCATTCAGCCGCGAGTTCAGCCGCTCGTGCAGCACTCGCCAGTCGCCGATGATGAAATCGAAATCGGCGGGCGCCATGGGGTCGAGGTCTTGCAGCATGGCGGAGCTTCCAGAGTTGAGGAGTCGCGGCATGCTAGGTTTGACCGCCGACGAGACGTGTCAGCAGGCACCCTGCGCTATCCTGCCGCCCATGACCCCTGACCCTACCGAGGACGACGAGTCCAGCATCGCCGTCCGGCCCCGCCGCAAGGGCATCTACGCGCTGCCCAACGCCATCACGCTGGCCGCGCTGTTCAGCGCCTTCTACGCCATCATCATGGCCATGAACGGCCGCTTCGAGGTCGCCTGCGTCGCCATCTTTGCTGCGGCAGTGCTCGACAGCATGGACGGTCGCGTCGCGCGCATGACCAACACGCAGTCGGCCTTCGGCGAGCAGATGGACAGCCTGTCCGACATGGTTGCCTTCGGCGCCGCGCCGGCCCTCATCGTCTACATGTGGGCGCTCAAGGATATGGGCAAGCCCGGTTGGATCCCTGCCTTCGTCTACATCGCCGGTGCCGCGCTGCGCCTGGCGCGCTTCAACGTGAACATCGGCGTCATCGACAAGCGCTACTTCCAGGGCTTGCCCAGCCCAGCGGCGGCGGCCATCGTCATGGGTTTGATCTGGTGTGCGGTCGACGCGCCCTGGTACGACGGCGTGGGCAACATGCCCTGGCTGCGCTGGACGGCGTTTGGCGTGACCTTGTTCGCCGGGCTTTCGATGGTCACGAATGCGCCCTTCTACAGCTTCAAAGTCTTCGACCGCCGGCGCAGCGTGCCCTTCATCGTGCTGGTGGCCATCATGCTGGGCATCGGCCTCATCGCCCTCGATCCGCCCACGGTGTTGTTCGCGATCTTCTGCGTGTACGGCCTGTCGGGCTACGTCATCTACGGCTGGCGCAAGTCCAAGGGCAAGCCCGTCAGCGTCATCTCCACCAGCACCGATGAGCCCGATGAACGCGGCTTGCATCAGTAGGCTTTCGTGCTAGATTCCAACCCCATGAGTCGCGCCAGCATTTGCCTGCTACTAGCCCTAGAGGAACCACGGGTTCGCTAGTCAGTCACGCCTTCGCACTTCTGACACCAACGGCCCGTATGCAACCGCAGCGGGCCGTTCGTGTTTTCAAAGGCTGCAGGTTGCGCCACCCCACTCCCGGATGGAAACCATGTTGAAGCACCCGCAGCAGAAGTACCGCGCTTTCGCCCCCGTCACCTTGCCGGACCGCACCTGGCCCGACGCCGTGCTGACCCGCGCGCCGATCTGGTTGAGCACCGACCTGCGCGACGGCAACCAGGCGCTGATCGAGCCGATGGACATCGCCCGCAAGCTGCGCATGTTCCAGCAACTGGTGAAGATCGGCTTCAAGGAGATCGAGGTCGGCTTCCCGTCGGCGTCGCAGACCGAGTTCGATTTCGTGCGCCTGCTGATCGACGGCGGCCATATTCCCGACGACGTGACGATCCAGGTGCTGACGCAGGCCCGCGCCCACCTGATCGACCGCACCTTCGAGTCGCTGGACGGCGCCCAGCGCGTCATTGTCCACGTCTACAACGCGGTCGCGCCCATCATGCGTCGCGTCGTGCTGGGGCAGGACGAAGACGGCATCGTCGAGCTGGCCTCGTCGCACGCCCGCCAGATCAAGGAGCTGGCCGCAGCACGGCCGGGAGTGGATTGGCGCTTCGAGTACTCGCCCGAGATGTTCTCCAGCACGGAGCTGGCCTTCAGCAAGCGCGTCGTCGATGCGGTCACTGCGGTGTGGGCACCGACGCCTGAGCGCAAGTGCATCATCAACCTGCCGGCCACCGTCGAGCACAGCACGCCGAACATCTTTGCGGACATGATCGAGTGGATGCACCGCCACCTCGAACGCCGCGATTCCATCGTGCTGTCCGTCCACCCGCACAACGACCGCGGCACCGGCACGGCTGCGGCTGAGTTCGCGCTGATGGCGGGTGCCGACCGCGTCGAGGGTTGCCTGTTCGGCAACGGCGAGCGCACCGGCAACGTCGACATCGTCAACATCGCGCTGAACCTCTACACCCAGGGCGTCGACCCGCAGCTGGACTTCTCCGATATCGACGACGTGCGCCGCTGCGTCGAGCACTGCACGCAGATCCCCGTGCACCCGCGCCACCCCTACGTCGGCGACCTCGTCTACACCTCCTTCTCCGGCTCGCACCAGGATGCGATCAAGAAGGCCTTCGCCGCGCGCAAGGCCGGCGACATCTGGGACATGCCCTATCTGCCCATCGACCCCAAGGACCTCGGGCGCAGCTACGACGCCGTCATCCGCGTGAACAGCCAGTCCGGCAAGGGCGGCATCACCTATCTGCTTGAAACCGAATACGGGCTGGAGCTGCCGCGCCGCCTGCAGATCGAGTTCAGCCAGGTCGTGCAGCGCGTCATGGACGACGCCGGCAAGGAGCTGACGGCCGCCGACATCTACGCCATCTTCGAGCGCGAATACGGCATCGGTGACGCTACCGCCACCGTCGTGCAGCCACAGATGACCGAGGTGGCCGGCGGCGCCATGCGCTTGTCGGCCGAGGTTGTGCTGGGTGGCTGGATGGGCCATGTGCAGGGCGAGGGCAACGGCCCCATCGACGCCTTCGTCAACGCGCTGGCGGCCCGCCTCGGGCAGGAGGTGCGCGTGCTGGACTATCACGAACATTCCATGGGCTGCGGCGCCGATGCCCGTGCCGTGGCCTACCTGGAACTCCGCGTCGGCAATGTGACGCGCCACGGCGTGGGCATCGATGGCAGCATCGTGCGTGCGTCCATGCAGGCCATCCTTTCCGGCCTGGCGCGGGCGCCGTTGACCGTGCCGCCCATTCAATCCCAGCGAAAGGAGAGCGCGCGATGACCGACAAGCTCATCATCTTTGACACGACGTTGCGCGACGGCGAGCAATCGCCCGGCGCCTCGATGACGCGCGAGGAAAAGCTGCGCATCGCCCGCCAGCTCGAGCGCATGAAGGTCGACATCATCGAGGCGGGTTTTGCGGCGTCGAGCAACGGCGACTTCGAGGCCGTGAAAGCCATCGCTGCGGCGGTCAAGGACAGCACCGTCTGCTCGCTGGCTCGCGCCAACGACCGCGACATCTCGCGCGCGGCTGAAGCACTGGCCGGTGCCCACCGCGCGCGCATCCACACCTTCATCGCCACCAGCGAACTCCACATGGAGAAGAAGCTGCGCATGACACGCGAGCAGGTGCTGGAGCAGGCCACGCTGGCGGTGCGCTTCGCGCGCAACCTGTGCGGCGACATCGAGTTCTCGCCCGAGGACGGCTATCGCTCGGACATCGACTTCCTGGCGCGCGTCTGCGAGTCCGTCATCAAGGAAGGCGCTGGCACCATCAACATCCCCGACACCGTCGGCTACGGCATCCCTGAGCTGTACGGCGACTTCATCCGCCGCCTGCGCGAGAAGGTGCCCAACTCCGACCAGGCGATCTGGAGCGTGCACTGCCACAACGATCTCGGCATGGCCGTCGCCAACTCGCTGGCCGGCGTGAAGATCGGCGGCGCGCGCCAGATCGAATGCACGATCAACGGCCTGGGCGAGCGAGCCGGCAACTGTTCGCTTGAAGAAGTCGTTATGGCGCTCAAGACGCGGCGCGATTACTTCGGCCTGGACGTCGGCATCGACGCGACGCAGATCGTGCCTGCCTCCAGGCTGGTGTCGCAGACCACCGGCTTCGTCGTGCAGCCCAACAAGGCCGTCGTCGGCGCCAATGCGTTTGCGCACGCCAGCGGCATCCACCAGGACGGCGTACTGAAGGCGCGCGACACCTACGAAATCATGCGTGCCGAGGACGTCGGCTGGGCCGCCAACAAGATCGTGCTGGGCAAACTGTCGGGCCGCAATGCGTTCAAGGCGCGCCTGCAGGAATTGGGCATCCAGCTGGACAGCGAGACCGAGGTCAACGCGGCCTTCGTGCGCTTCAAGGATCTGGCCGACCGCAAGAACGAGATCTTCGACGAGGACATCCTGGCCCTGGTCATGGACGAGTCCGTCATCGCCGACCAGGAGCACTACCGGCTGCTGTCGTTATCCCAACGCAGCGAGACCGGCGAGCGCCCGCACGCGGCCATCGTCTTCTCCGTGGGAGGCCTGGAGCACCGCGCCGAGAGCGACGGCAACGGTCCGGTGGACGCAACGCTGCGCGCCATTGAGTCCGTCGTCGAGTCGGGCGCGGAAATGCAGCTGTACTCGGTGAACGCCATCACCAGCGGCAGCACCGAGGCACAGGGCGAGGTGACCGTGCGGCTGCAGCACGCGGGCCGCGTCGTCAACGGCGTGGGCGCCGACCCGGACATCGTCGTCGCCTCCGCCAAGGCTTATCTGAGTGCGCTGAACAAGCTGCAGAGCAAGGTCGAGCGCGTCGCGGCGCAGGGCTGATGCGGCTTTAGGCGCTGTAACCGGCGTGACCCGCGTCACGCCGGGCGCAATCGTTACCACGCGGCGTGGAATCTGACGCGTAAAGGCAAGGCTACTTGGGATCCGGATCGGGTGCCGCGCCGTCAGAATCGCCTCCAAGGTCGCCGCAGGCAGCGTGCGGAACCGGCGGGCAAGTGGTTTGCGGGGTGATCCCAATACCTTTGGCTTGTCAGCCGAGGCCTACTGGAACGCGTTGGAACTGCTGCACACGCAAAAGGGCCGTTGCCGAGACCTCACTTGAGGTATCGGGCCTAAGTTCTTATCTTGTCAGTGAAATTGACGTCACGTACACTGCCGTCCAGCTGTTGGGGAACCCGTTGAAGACTTCACTCGCCGCCGCACTTCTGAGCCTCAGCCTGCTGTCCTTCATGGGCACTACCCAGGCTGCTACCGCCAGAAAATCCACCAAGGCCATGAAGTCCAGGCCCGTTGCCACCCAGGTTCGCAAGACCAGGTCAGTGGTCGTTCGCAAGCCGGTCGCTTTCGTGCCGGCCGTGGCCACCTTCGGCATGGCCGCCGGCCTGCACGCGGCGGACGACCCGCTGGCGCTGAAATCCAGCGTCGCCTACGTGCTGGACCAGGACACCAACGAGGTCCTCTTTTCCAAAAATCCGCAGGCCGTGCTACCGATCGCTTCCATCACCAAGCTGATGACGGCGCTGGTCGTCGTCGAGTCGGGCCTGCCGATGGACGAAAAGCTGACGGTGACGGACGAAGACAAGGACACCGAGAA
This sequence comes from Roseateles sp., assembly GCF_039929605.1. Classification (GTDB taxonomy): domain Bacteria; phylum Pseudomonadota; class Gammaproteobacteria; order Burkholderiales; family Burkholderiaceae_C; genus Pelomonas. The sequence goes on along the minus strand of NZ_JBDSQX010000133.1, from coordinate 75,767 downwards.
GGGCACCGGCTCGCGCCTGGCCTTCGGCACGACGCTGACACGCGGCGAGATGCTGCATCTGGCGCTGATGTCCAGCGAGAACCGCGCCGCTCATGCGTTGGGCCGCAACTATCCGGGTGGGCTGGAAGCCTTCGTTGCCGCGATGAACGCCAAGGCCATCAGCCTGGGCATGGCGGACACGCATTACGTCGAGCCCACCGGCCTGTCCAGCCGCAATCAGAGCAGCGCGGCCGACCTGGCCAAGCTCGTCAACGTGACCAGCCAGGTGCCGCTGCTGCGCGACCTGTCCACGTCCCGCGAGGCCCGTGTGGCGCTGGGCAAGCGTCTGGTGCAGTTCCGTTCCACCAACGGCCTGCTGTCCAACCCGCTTTGGGACATCGGCCTGCAAAAGACCGGCTTCATCAACGAGGCCGGTAAGTGCCTCGTCATGCAGGCCAGCATGGCAGGGCGCAAGCTCATCATGGTGTTCCTGGATTCCAGCGGCAAGGCCTCGCGGATCGCTGACGCCGAGCGCATGCGCAAGTGGCTGGCGACGCTGCCGGGCGAAGCGGCGGTGGCTGCGAAGCTCTGAGCTTCTGAACCCCATGCGAAGCGGCGCCTCGGCGCCGTTTTTGTTTTCGCGCTAGGCCCGATGTCCGAGCGACGCCGAAATCTGCACCGCCGTTTCCTTTAAACGCACCACCCAGCTTTCCTCCAGCCGGTCGGCCGGCGCCGAGATGGACAGGCCGGCCACCAGCTTGGCTTGGTCGTCGTAGATGCCGGCGGCCATGCAGCGCACGCCCAGTTCCAGCTCTTCGTCGTCGCGCGCAATGCCGCGCTGGCGCACCGTCGCCAGTTCGCGCTCCAGCGCGCCCACTTCGGTGAGGCTGTTGCGTGTGTGGCCGGCCAGACCGGTGCGCGCGGCATAGGCGCGCACGCGGGTGCTGTCGTCGCTCGCCAGGAAGAGCTTGCCCACCGACGTCAGATGCAGCGGCGCGCGGCCGCCGACGGCGCGGACGACCTGCATGCCCGAGCGTTCGGAGTAGGTGCGTTCGATGTAGACGATCTCGTCGCCCTGGCGCACGGATAGGTTGACCGGCTGGTGGGTGAACTTGTGTAGCTCGCGCATGGCGGGCAGGGCGGCGTCCCGAACGTCCAGCCGCGCCTTGACGAGATTGCCCATTTCCAGCATGCGCATGCCGAGGCGATAACTGCCGGCTTCGGGCCGGTCGACGTAACGGCCCATCGTCAGGTCATTGAGAATGCGGTGGGCCGTGGAGGGATGCAGGCCGGTGGCCTCGGAAAGCGCCTTCAGCGAGACCGGGTCCTGGTGGCTGGCGAGCACGTCCAGCAACGAGAACATGCGCCCCAGCACCTGGATGGCCGGGGTCTGCTGCGCCTCTTTGGATTTCATGGCTTCATTGTGGGGGAGATTGCCTGTGTTTTGTATGGCGAAAGCGGTGTTCAGCAGGTGGCAAGCCCTAGGAATATTGCTGTGCCTTTGCGTCACGGCGGCCCAGGCGGCTGAACCGCCGACGGCGGCGCGTTGGAGCCGCATACCCAAGCTGTATGGCCGCATCACAGCCAATGAGCTGGGCCTGGTCATCAACACCGCCGATCCGTATTCCGTCACCGTGGGCGAGCACTACGCCCGGCGGCGCGGCATCCCAGAGGCGCAGATCGTGCGGGTGCAGCTGCCTCATCGCGCCAGCTTGACGCGCGCAGAGTTCACCGCGTTGGACCAGGCCATCCGCAGCCAGATGCCCGAGAACGTCAACGGCCTGGCGCTGGCCTGGGTACAGCCCTATGCGGTGGACTGCAACTCGCTGACCAGCGCGCTGGGCATGGGCCTGCAGCCCGATGTCTGCGCCCACAGCTGCGCGGCAACGCGCGCCAGCCCCTACGCGAATTACTTCGGCGCGAAGCCGTGGATCGTGCTGGGCCTGCGCCCGGCAATGCAGTTGGCGGCGCGCTCCGTGCCGGCGGCGCTGGCCATGATCGAGCGCGGCATTGCGTCCGACCACACGCTGGCTGCCGGCGCACCCGAGCCGGCCGTCGCCTACCTGGCCGCCACGCCCGACAGCAACCGCAACGTGCGCGAGCGCCTGTTCCCGCCCGCCGGCCCGGTGCCTGGCGTGGCCGGTTTCGAGGTCGCGCGGGTGCGCAGCGACGCGCTGCCGGCCATGCGCCGCACGCTGATCTACGAAACCGGCCTGGCCCGCGTGCCCACGCCCTTGGGTGGCGAGTGGCTGCCCGGCGCACTGGCCGACCATCTGACGTCTTATGGCGGCCAACTCGACAAGCCGGCGGGCGAGGGGCAGATGAACATCCTCGACTGGATCGACGCGGGCGCGACGGCCAGCTACGGAACAGTCAGCGAGCCCTGCAACCATGTGCAGAAGTTCCCCCACCCGCAGGTGCTGATCCAGGCCTATGCCCAGGGTCTGAGCGCGCTGGAGGCCTACTGGCACAGCGTGGGCTGGCCGGCTCAGGGCGTGTTCGTGGGCGAGCCGTTGGCGGCGCCGTTCGCACCAGTCCCAGCGCCCGTGGCAACGCCCTGAGCGGCGGCGTGGCCCGAGCGCACGGCGCCTTCCAGCGTGGCGGGGTAGGGGCCGGCGATGTAGTCACCGGCCGCCCACAGGCCCGGTGCGATGAAGGCCGGAGGCCGGGCGAGACCGGGCGTGCAGGCGAAGGTGGCGCGTTTTTCGGTCAGCACCTTGTCGATGACGGGCGGCGTGGCCCAGCGCAGTTCGCGGGTCGCCTGGGCCAGCACGGCCTCGGCGCAGCCACCGCGTTCGACCCAGCTCGCAGCCCCGCTGACGACGAAGGCGAACCGCCCCGGCGTGCCGCCGAGTGCGCCATGGTCGAAGACGAACTGGGCCGGTGCGTCAGATCCTTCGCGCAGCGCCATCATGGGCGAGGGCAGGGCGCTGCCGGTGCTGTGCAGGTAGACCGTGATGATGGGCTCGAAGCCCAGGCCGTGGGCGACTGTGGACCAAGCGGGCGCGACGCCGGCGGTCAGCCGCGCGGCTTCGACGCTGGTGCAGGCGAGCACGACGGCGTCGAAGGCCTCGCCGTCGACGCGCCAGCCCGGCTCGATCTGCTTCACGCGAGCACCCAGGCGCAGCCGGTCCCCTAACCACGCCGTCGCAGGCCCGGCCAGCAGGTCGGACAGCGGCCGACGTGGCAGCAAAAGGTCGGCGCTGCCAGCACCGCTGAAGAGAGCGTCTTTCAGCACGCGCAGGAAGACGCGCGCGCTGGCCTGGGATGCCGGCGTGTTCAGCGCGGCCACGCACAGCGGCTCGACGAGGTCGCGCTTCACGACGACGGGCAGGCCGGCGCACAGTTCGGCGACGCTGAGGCTCGCGCCACAGCGGAAGCCGCGTGCGAGCCAGCCGCCGGCCGCTGCCAGCAGTCCGAACCGCGCGCTCAAGGGCCAGCCACTGTTGGCCAGCACGCCGCGCGCGAAGGCGATCAGCGGCGGTCCCGGCGGCAGGCGCAGCCCGGGCTCGGCGGGGTAGGGCAGGGCCAGCGGCAGGCGTTTCAGCACCTGTTCGGGGGCGACACCCAGGCGACGCATCAGCGTGAGGCTGTCGCGATAGGCGCCGATAAGGATGTGCTGGCCGTTGTCGTAGGGCGGCTCTCCCGCGACGCTGCGCGCCCGGCCGCCTAGCTGCGGTGCCATCTCGAACACGGCGATGTCGTGGCCCGCATCCGCCAGCGCAACCGCCGCCGCGATGCCGGCCCAGCCGCCGCCGACGACGGCCGCCTTCACCGCCCTCGCCAGTTCGTCTTCATCGCGATCCAGAGCTTGCGCAGCGGCGTCAGCGCGATGCGCTGGTGCAGCACCTGGAAGTTCTCGCGCTCGATCTCCACCAGCAACGCTCGGTAGATATTGGCCATCATCAGCCCGGGCTTTTGCGCGCTGCGGTCGGTCTCGGGCAGCAGGGCGACGGCCTCGTCGTAGATGCGATGCGCGCGCTCGGCCTGGAACTTCATCAGCGCCGTGAAGCGGTCCGAGTAGCCCCAGGGCTTGCTGCGCAGCAGGATGTCGCTGGCCTTGACGCCGAACTGCTGCAACTCGTTCACCGGCAGGTAGATGCGGCCGCGTCGCGCGTCGTCGCCGACGTCGCGAATGATGTTGGTCAGCTGCATCGCCAGGCCCAGCTTGTGGGCGTACTCAATGGTCTGCGGCTCGGTGCGGCCGAAGATGCCGCTGGCGACTTCGCCGACGACGCCGGCCACCAGGTGGCAGTAGCGCTGCAGGCCGGGAAAGTCGAGATAGCGCGTCTGCTGCAGGTCCATCTCGCAGCCTTCAATGACGGCGAGCAGGTGCTCCAGCCGGATGTCGTAGGTTGCGGTGTGCGGCATCAGCGCCTTCATGGCCGGGTGGCTGGGTTGGCCGGCGAAGGCACTGGCCGCCTCCTTGCGCCACCAGGCCAGCTTGGTCGCGGCCACACCCGCGTCCTGCGTCTCGTCGACGACGTCGTCCACCTCGCGGCAGAAGGCGTAGAAGGCCGTGATCGCCGCGCGGCGCGGTGGCGGCAGGAAGAGGAAGGCGTAGTAGAAGCTGGAGCCGCTGGCGGCGGCTTTTTCTTGGACGTATTGCTCGGGAGTCACGAATCGGGGCTCAGGATGTGGCGCGCATTGTCAGCGCACGCCAGGCCAGGCGCGGGACATCTCCCGCCGTGACGGCCGGGCGGCGCAGCAGGCTGTCGTGGCCGCCGGCGGTGATCTTGTCGAGGATGAGCAGGCCGCCCTGCACGACCAGGCGCAGCTCCAATCCTGCCCGACCGCGCAGCGTCAGGGCCAGCGGCGCGCCTTCGAGCATCAGCTCGCGCGCCCAGTTGCAAAGATCGCGAATCAGTGTGCGGGCGGCCGCGCTGTCCTGGCAGGCCAGCACCTCGTCGGCCGACACGCCGTGGCGCTCCAGGTCGGCTTGCGGCACGTAGAGCCGGGCGTTGGGCCCGTCGCGGGTGAAGTCCTGCCAGAAGTTGATGAGCTGCAGCGCCGAGCAGATCGCGTCCGAGCGGCGCAGCGAGGCCGCGTCGTTCACGCCGTACAAGCCCAGTAGCAGCCGCCCGACCGGGTTGGCCGAGCGCCGGCAGTAGTCCAGCAGGTGCGCCCGGTCGCGGTAGCGCGGCGGGGTCAGGTCCTGCTCGAAGGCGTCGAGCAGGTCATGCAGCAGGGGGGGCTGCAGGCGGTGAAGTTCGCGCCGCAGTGGCAAGAAGACCTGGGGCCATCGGGCGGAGGGCGCCTGGTCGGCGGCGACGGCGGCGAGGTCCGCACGGTAGTCGCGCAGCGCCTGAACCCGCTCTGCCGTCGTCACATCACCTTCGTCCGCGAGGTCGTCCGCCGTGCGGGCGAAGTGGTAGATGGCCACCACCGCCGGCCGCAGCGCCGGCGGGCACAGCACCGACGCGACAGGAAAGTTTTCGTAGTGTTCGACGCTCATCCGTTCTTGATGCCCGAGTTGTCAATGAGGTTTGACAGTTGTCACCAGGCCTGAATACATTACTGACCCGCCGGTCATTAAAGTTTGGGGCCGGCCGCTCACTCTGCCGAGGTCTGCATGCCCCATCTCTCGCGTCTCGCGCCGTCCCTGCTGGGGCTGGTACTGCTTACGGCCCTGATGTCGGGATGCAGCAAGCAAGCTGCCGCTCCCGAGCCGGTGCGGGCCGTGCGCACCCAGCTCGTTAGCGCGGGCGTCGCGAGCGCCAGCCATGAGTATGCGGCCGAGGTGAAGCCTCGCACCGAGTCGCGCCTGTCCTTCCGCGTCAACGGCAAGCTGCTGAGCCGCTCGGTCAACCTGGGCGACACGGTCAAGGCAGGCCAGGTGCTGGCCCGCATCGACGGGCAGGACCTGAAGCTGGCCGAAGTGGCCGCCGCAGCCGGTGTTGCCGCTGCGCGCACGAATCGCGACCAGATGGGGGCCGACTACAAGCGCTTCGTCGATCTGCAGCGTCAGGGCTTCATCAGCGCGGCCGAACTGGAGCGGCGTGACTCCGCCTTCAAGGCTTCGCAGGCGCAACTCGATCAGGCCAAGGCACAGGCCGACGTGCAGGGCAATCAATCCGGCTACGCGCAGTTGGTGGCCGATGGCGCAGGCGTCGTCACGGGCGTCGACGCCGAACCTGGCCAGGTGCTGGCCGCAGGCACGCCGGTCGTGCGAATTGCGATGGCCGGCCCGCGAGACATCGTTTTCTCGGTGCCTGAGGACCAGATCGGCCGCTTGAAGGCGGCGGCTGGCCGAGCCGGCGCGCTGAAGGTGCGGCTGTGGGGCAGCGACAAGACGTATCCGCTGACGTTGCGCGAGGTGTCCGCCGCAGCCGACCCGGTCACTCGCACCTTCCTGATCAAGGCCGATTCCGGCAAGCTGGACGTGAAGCTCGGCCAGTCCGCCACCGTCGAGCTGGATCTGCCGGAGACGGACGGTGTTATCAAGCTGCCGCTGTCGGCCGTGCTTCAGCAGGCAGGCAAGACCTCGGTCTGGGTGCTCGACGGCCCGTCGATGACGGTCAAGCCGGTGCCCGTGCAAGTGGGTGGCGCAGACGGCAACGCCGTCGTCATTGCCGGCGGGCTGAGTGCTGGCCAGGAGGTCGTCGTCGCCGGCGTGCACGTGCTGGCGCCCGGGCAGAAGGTCAAGCGCTACGTGCCACCGCGCACGACCGCTACCGTGCCTGCCCCTGCGGCCTCCCGCTGAGCCGAGGCTACGCATGAACATCCCCCCGAACAAGGCCGAGCTGGGCGAAGGCTTCAACGTCTCGCGCTGGGCGCTGGAGCACCCCGCCCTGACGCGCTACCTGATGGTGGTGCTGATGCTGATGGGCTTCGCGGCCTATTTCCAGCTCGGCCAGGACGAAGACCCGCCGTTTACCTTCCGCGTCATGGTCATCCAGGCCTATTGGCCCGGCGCCACGGCAGAGCAGATCGCCGACCAGGTCACCGACAAGATCGAGAAGACGCTGCAGGAGGTCAACTACGCGGACAAGATCCGCTCGTCCACCAAGCCTGGCGAGTCGATCACCGTCTTCGAGCTCAAGGACAGCACGCCGCCCAAGGAGGTGGCGGACGTCTGGTACCAGGTGCGCAAGAAGCTTGGCGACATGCGCGCCACGCTGCCGCAGGGCGTCATCGGTCCCCTGTTCAATGATGAGTTCGGTGACGTCTACGGCTCCATCTACGCGCTGTCCGCTGACGGCTTCAGTCGCGAGGAGCTGCGCGAGCACGCCGACCGCGTGCGCCAGACGCTGTTGCAGGTCAAGGACGTGGCCAAGGTCGAGATCTTCGGCATCCAGCCGGAGAAGCTCTTCGTCGAGATCTCGCAGAAGCGCCTCGCCCAGCTGGGCCTGGACTTCACGCAGGTCATCAACCAGATCGGCGCGCAGAACGCGGTCGAGGGCGCGGGCGTGATGAACGCAGGCAGCGCCAACTTCCAGATCCGCGTGCAGGGTCAGTTCACGACGGCCCAGGCGCTGGCCGAAGTGCCCATCCGCGCCATCAATCCGCAGACCGGCGTGGCCAGCCAGCTGCGCCTGGGTGACATCGCCACCATCCAGCGCGGCTACGTCGACCCGCCCACCACCAAGGTGCGCCACCAGGGCAAGGATGTGCTCGCGCTAGGTGTGTCCATGGCCAAGGGCGGCGACATCATTGCGATGGGCAAGGCCTTGGCTGTGGCAACCCACGCCATCGAGCGCGACCTGCCGGCCGGCATCCTGCTCGAGCGCGTTCAGGACCAGCCCAAGGCCGTGACGACCTCGGTCAGCGAGTTCGTGCATGTGCTCATCGAGGCCGTCGTCATCGTGTTGGCCGTCAGCTTCATCGCGCTGGGCCTGCACACGCGGCCGCTGCGAATCGACATCTGGCCCGGCCTCGTCGTCGGCATCACCATCCCGCTGGTGCTCGCCATCACTTTCGTGGCGATGTTCTATTGGGGCGTGGGCCTGCACAAGATCTCGCTGGGCTCGTTGATCATCGCGCTCGGCCTGCTGGTGGACGACGCCATCATTGCGGTCGAGATGATGGTGCGCAAGCTCGAAGAGGGCTACGACAAGATGCACGCCGCCACCTTCGCCTACGACGTGACGGCCATGCCCATGCTGACGGGCACGCTGATCACGGCCGTGGGCTTCCTGCCCATCGGCCTGGCGAAATCGGTGACCGGTGAATACACCTTCGCCATCTTTGCCGTGACGGCCGCTGCGCTGGTCATCTCCTGGGCCGTCTCGGTGTATTTCGTGCCCTACCTCGGCGCACTGTTGTTGAAGACCAAACATGTGGCCGAGGGCGAGGGGCATGAACTCTTCGACACGCCGTTCTACAACCGCTTCCGCAGCCTGGTGCGCTGGTGCGTGGAGAATCGCTGGAAGACCATCGCCATCACGCTGCTGGTGTTTGGGCTGGGCATCTTCGGCATGGGCCGGGTGCAGCAGCAGTTCTTCCCGGACTCCAGCCGACCCGAGGTGCTGGTGGACCTCTCGCTGCCCGAGGGCTCGACGATTCAGGAGACCGAGGCGCTGGCCAAGCGTTTTGAAGCCCGCATGCTGAAGGAGCCCGGCATAGCGACGGTGACGAGCTGGATAGGCGCTGGCGTGCCGCGCTTTTACCTGCCGCTGGACACGATCTTCCCGGCGTCCAACGTGACGCAGTCCATCCTGCTGCCCAAGGGCCTGGCCGAACGCGAGGAGTTGCGCAAGCGCCTGCCGACCCTGCTGGCCGAGGAGTTCCCCGAGGCGCGCGGCCGCGTGAAGCTGCTGCCCAACGGGCCGCCGGTGTCTTATCCGGTGCAGTTCCGTGTCACCGGTGCCGACCCCAAGATCGTGCGCGACTGGGCCGACAAGGCCAAGGACATCCTGCGCGCCAGCCCCAACATGCGCGGCGTCAATGACAACTGGAACGAGAACGTCAAGACGCTGAAGCTGAATATCGACCAGGACAAGGCGCGGGCGCTGGGCGTCACCAGCCAGAGCCTGGCGCAGTCGGCACGCACGCTGCTGTCGGGCAGCGTCATCGGCCAGTACCGCGAGGCCGACAAGCTCATCGACATCGTGCTGCGCCAGCCCGAGGACGAGCGCTCGGTCATCACCGACATCGCCAACGCCTACGTGCCGACGACCTCCGGCCGTGCCATCCCCTTGGCGCAGATCGCCAAGATCGAGTTCGCCTGGGAGCCCGGCGTGATGTGGCGTGAAGGGCGCCTGTATGCCGTCACGGTGCAGGGCGACGTCGCCGAAGGCCTGCAAGGCGCGACGGTGACGAAGGAGGTCTGGCCCAAGCTGGCTGAATTGCAGAAGCAGATGCCCATCGGCTACAGCATCAAGATCGCCGGCGCGGTGGAGGAAAGCAGCAAGGGCCAGCGCTCGATCGCCGCCGGCGTGCCCGTCATGCTGTTCATCACCTTCACGCTGTTGATGCTGCAGTTGCAGAGCTTCAGCCGCGCGATGCTGGTCTTCCTGACCGGGCCTCTCGGCATCGCCGGCGTCGCCGCCGCACTGTTGCTGCTCAACCGGCCGTTCGGCTTCGTTGCGCTGCTCGGCGTGGTCGCGTTGATGGGCATGATCATGCGCAACTCCGTCATCCTGATCGACCAGATCGAGCAGGACCGCGCCCGTGGCTTGCCGGACTGGTCGGCCATCGTCGAGTCTGCCGTGCGGCGCTTCCGCCCCATCGTGTTGACGGCGGCGGCGGCGGTGCTCGCCATGATCCCGCTGTCCCGCAGCGTGTTCTGGGGGCCGATGGCCGTGGCCATCATGGGCGGCCTCATCGTCGCCACGGTGTTGACTCTGCTGGCCCTGCCGGCCATGTATGCCGCCTGGTTCCGCGTCGTGCGCCCGCGTGAAGAAGAGCACAGCCGCATGCACAGCGAGTTCGACGACACCGAAGTAGTCGAGCCAACGTAGCCGGCTTCCAGGGTTTTACCGTCCCGCGCCCCGGGGCGGTGGGCAGCCGGCGCGGCATCGCTACAATCGCCGGTTTGCCGAATCGCCTACGGGGTTGCCAGGTCATCTAACGGTGCAGGGGCAGCCCAACCCAAGAATCGCGCGGGTGGCGAAATTGGTAGACGCACCAGGTTTAGGTCCTGACGCCTTCACGGGCGTGCCGGTTCGAGTCCGGCCCCGCGCACCACTACTGTTCTTCAACTGTTCCCGAGTCCATCATGGCCGTCACCGTCGAAACCCTCGAAAAGCTGGAACGCCGCATCACTCTGCACGTGGCGGCCACTGACATCAACAGCGAAGTCGAAGCTCGCCTGAAGAAGCTGGCGCGCACCGTCAAGGCCGACGGCTTCCGCCCCGGCAAGGTGCCGATGAGCGTCGTCGCCCAGCGCTACGGCTATTCGGTGCAATACGAGGTCGTCAACGACAAGCTCGGCGCCGCGTTCAATACCGCCGCCAACGAAGCCCAGCTGCGCGTTGCCGGTGCTCCGCGCATCGAGCAGAAGGACCAGGCCCCTGAAGGCCAGATGGCCTTCGACGCCACCTTCGAGATCTACCCAGAAGTCAAGATCGGCGACCTGGCCGCAGCGGAAGTCGAGCGCGTCACCAGCGACGTGACCGAGGAAGCCATCGACAAGACCGTGGAGATCCTGCGCAAGCAACGCCGCAGCTTCGCCCAGCGCCCGGCGGCTGACGTCGCCGAGGCGGGCGACCGTGTCACCATCGACTTCGAAGGCAAGATCGATGGCGAGCCCTTCCAGGGCGGCAAGGCCGAAGGATTCCAGTTCCTGATTGGCGAAGGCCAGATGCTGGAAGCATTCGACGCTGCCGTGCGCGGCATGAAGGCCGGCGAGAGCAAGACCTTCCCGCTGCAGTTCCCCGAGGACTATCACGGCAAGGACGTGGCCGGCAAGGAAGCCGACTTCCTCGTCACCGTCAAGAAGATCGAAGCCCAGCACCTGCCCGAAGTGAACGAGGCGTTCGCCAAGGCCCTGGGCATCAAGGACGCTTCCGTCGAAGCCCTGCGCGCCGACATCAAGAAGAACCTTGAGCGCGAAGTGAAGTTCCGTGTGCTGGCCCGCAACAAGGGCGCCGTCATGGACGCGCTGGTGGCCGTCTCCGAACTCGATGTGCCTAACGCCCTGGTGCAGGGTGAAGCCGAACGCATGGTCGGCCAGGCCCGCGAGGACCTGAAGAAGCGCGGCGTCAAGGATGCCGACAAGGCCGAGATCCCCGCCGACATCTTCAAGCCGCAAGCCGAGCGCCGCGTGCGCCTGGGCCTGGTGGTCGCCGAGCTGGTGCGCTCCAACAACCTGCAGGCCAAGCCGGCCCAGTTGCAGGCGCACATCGAAGAGCTGTCGCAGAGCTATGAGAAGCCCGCTGAAGTCATGCGCTGGTACCTGAGCGACCGCGAGCGCATGGCCGAAGTCGAAGCCGTCGTTGTCGAGAACAACGTCACGGAATTCGTGCTCGCCAACGCCAAGGTCAGCGACAAGGCCCTGCCTTTCGACGAGCTGATGGCCGCCGGCAACTGATTTGCCCACACGCCCGGAAGGCGCCGCGCCGCGAGGCCCGGCGCCTTCTTTCTTGCGTGGCCATAATTCGTCCCCATGTCAGTCGACAACGCCAATTTCCAAGGATCTGAATGAGCGCGCTTGAAACCAGCAATCTGGGCATGGTGCCCATGGTCATCGAACAGTCGGGTCGCGGCGAGCGCGCGTACGACATCTACTCGCGCCTGCTGCGCGAGCGCATCATTTTCCTGGTCGGCCCGGTCAACGACGGCGTGGCCAACCTCGTCGTCGCCCAGCTGCTGTTCCTTGAGAGCGAGAACCCCGACAAGGAAATCTCGCTCTACATCAACAGCCCCGGCGGCAGCGTGTCGGCCGGCATGTCCATCTTTGACACCATTCAGTTCATCAAGCCCGAGGTCTCGACGCTCTGTATGGGCATGGCGGCCAGCATGGGCGCCTTCCTGCTTGCAGCCGGCGCCAAGGGCAAGCGCTTCTCGCTGCCCAACGCCAAGGTCATGATTCATCAGCCGCTGGGCGGTGCTCAGGGCCAGGCGACCGACATTGAAATCCATGCGCGTGAAATCCTGAAGACTCGCGACACGCTGAATCGCCTGCTGGCCGAGCGCACGGGCCAGACCCTGGAGAAAATCCAGGCCGACACCGAGCGCGACTATTTCATGTCCGCCGCCGAGGCCAAGGACTACGGCCTGATCGACCAGGTGCTGGAACACCGCCCCTGAGTCGTGAGGGGCTGTAACTGGCCCCCGGATTCGCAGCGAAATCGGGGCCCTTATCCCCGCAAGGGCCCCGAGATCGTTTGGACTATCATCATTCAGGCACCCGCCTGATCACTGGCATCCCCGAGCAGACCCATGGCCGACAAAAAAGGCACCTCCAGCGAAAAAGTTCTGTACTGCTCGTTCTGCGGCAAGAGCCAGCACGAGGTCAAGAAGCTGATCGCCGGTCCGTCGGTCTTCATCTGCGACGAGTGCATCGAACTCTGCAACGACATCGTCCGCGACGAGATTCCCGCGCCCGCGCCCGCCGCCCGCGCCGGCAAGTCCGACCTGCCCGTGCCGAGCGAGATCAAGGCCAGCCTCGACCAGTACGTCATCGGCCAGGACGTCGCCAAGCGCACCCTCGCCGTCGCCGTCTACAACCATTACAAGCGCCTGCGCCACATGGCGACGAGTAAGGACTCGGTCGAGCTGTCCAAGAGCAACATCCTGCTGATCGGCCCAACCGGCTCCGGCAAGACGCTGCTGGCACAGACGCTGGCCCGCCTGCTCAACGTGCCGTTCGTCATCGCCGACGCGACGACGCTGACCGAAGCCGGTTACGTCGGCGAGGACGTCGAGAACATCATCCAGAAGCTGCTGCAGAACTGCAATTACGACGTCGAGCGTGCGCAGCGCGGCATCGTCTACATCGACGAGATCGACAAGATCTCGCGCAAGGCCGATAACCCCTCCATCACGCGGGACGTGTCCGGCGAGGGCGTGCAGCAGGCGCTGCTCAAGCTCGTCGAAGGCACGATGGCTTCGGTGCCGCCGCAGGGCGGCCGCAAGCACCCCAACCAGGATTTCCTGCAGATCGACACGACCAACATCCTGTTCATCTGCGGTGGCGCTTTTGATGGCCTGGAAAAGGTCATCCAGAACCGCAGCGAGAAGTCCGGCATCGGCTTCGGCGCGACCGTGAAGAGCAAGTCCGACAAGCGCGTCGGCGAGGTCTTCCGCGAGTGCGAGCCCGAGGACATCATCAAGTTCGGCCTCATCCCCGAACTCGTCGGCCGCCTGCCCGTCGTCGCGACGTTGGGCGAACTGACGGAGGACGCGCTGGTGCAGATCCTGACCGAGCCCAAGAACGCGCTGCTGAAACAGTACCAGCAGCTGTTCCAGATGGACGGTGTGGAGCTTGAAATCCGCAAGCCGGCACTCGCCGCCATCGCCCGCAAGGCGCTGGCCCGCAAGACCGGCGCGCGCGGCCTGCGTTCCATCATGGAACAGTCGCTGATCGACACCATGTTCGACCTGCCCGCGCTTGATGGCGTCGAGAAGGTCGTGCTGGACGAGCACAACATCGAGGACACCTCGGCACGTCCCTTGCTGGTTTATCGCGAACAAAAAGCCAGCGCCTGAACCCCCACTAAGCCCTCAACTTGCAATCGCCCCCTCAGGCCGCACATCGGCCTGAGAAAGAGAGGTCTTCATGTCCGGACACCCCATCCTCCCCGCCGACCCCATCACGCTGCCGCTGCTGCCGCTGCGCGATGTTGTCGTCTTCCCGCACATGGTCATCCCGCTGTTCGTCGGGCGCCCCAAATCCATCAAGGCCTTGGAAGCCGCGATGGAGGCCGGCCGCCAGATCATGCTGGTCGCCCAGAAGGCCGCCGGCAAGGACGAGCCCAAGCCCGAAGACATGTTCGAGGTCGGCTGCGTCTCCAGCATCCTGCAGATGCTGAAGCTGCCCGACGGCACCGTGAAGGTGTTGGTCGAAGGCCTGCAACGTGCGACGACCCTGTCCATCACCGAGCCGGGCGAGCACTTCGTTGCCGAAGTCACGCCCATCCCGCCCGAGACCGAGCACGCGCCTGAAGTCGAGGCCCTGCGCCGCGCCGTCACGCAGCAGTTCGATCAATACGTCAAGCTAAATAAGAAGATCCCGCCCGAAATCCTCACGTCCATCGGCGGCATCGACGATCCGGGCCGCCTGGGTGACACCATCGCCGCCCATCTGCCGCTCAAGCTTGACGCCAAGCAGGCCGTGCTGGATCTAGCCGAAGTGGCCAAGCGCCTGGAGAAGCTGCTCGACCTGCTCGAGCATGAAGTCGACATCTTGCAGGTTGAAAAGCGCATCCGAGGCCGCGTCAAGCGCCAGATGGAAAAGAGCCAGCGCGAGTACTACCTGAACGAGCAGGTCAAGGCCATCCAGAAGGAACTCGGTGACGGCGAAGAAGGCGCCGACATGGAGGAGCTCGAGAAGAAGATCGTCGCGGCCCGCATGCCCAAGGAGGCACGCAAGAAGGCTGACGCCGAGCTGAAGAAGCTCAAGCTGATGTCGCCCATGTCCGCCGAGGCGACCGTGGTGCGCAACTACATCGACACCCTGGTCAACCTGCCCTGGAGCAAGAAGACCAAGATCAAGCATGACCTCAAGAACGCCGAGGACGTGCTGAACGAAGACCACTACGGCCTTGAGAAGGTCAAGGACCGCATCCTTGAATATCTCGCGGTGCAACAGCGCGTCGAGAAGGTCAAGGCACCCATCCTGTGCCTGGTCGGCCCCCCGGGCGTCGGCAAGACCTCGCTCGGCCAGAGCGTGGCGCGAGCCACCGGCCGCAAGTTCATCCGCATGGCGCTGGGCGGCGTGCGCGATGAAGCCGAGATCCGCGGCCACCGCCGCACTTACATCGGCTCCATGCCGGGCAAGGTGCTGCAGAGCCTGTCCAAGGTCGGCACGCGCAACCCGCTGTTCCTGCTCGACGAGATCGACAAGCTGGGCATGGATTTCCGCGGCGACCCCTCGTCGGCCCTGCTCGAAGTGCTGGACCCCGAGCAGAACCACACTTTCGGCGATCACTACGTCGAGGTCGACTTCGACCTGTCCGACGTGATGTTCGTGGCCACCTCCAACTCGATGAATATCCCGCCGGCCCTGCTGGACCGGATGGAAGTCATTCGCCTGTCGGGCTACACCGAGGACGAGAAGGTCAACATCGCGCAGACGTATCTGCTGCCCAAGCAACGCAAGAACAACGGCGTGCTGGACGAGGAGATGGACGTCACCGAGTCCGCCGTGCGCGGCATCATTCGCTACTACACCCGTGAAGCCGGTGTGCGCTCGCTTGAACGCGAGATGTCCAAGATCTGCCGCAAGGTGGTCAAGGGCGTTCAGCTCAAGACTTACGAGGGCAAGGTCACGGTCACCGAGGACAACCTCAACGACTTCCTCGGCGTGCGCAAGTACGACTTCGGTCGCGCCGAGAAGAAGAACCAGGTCGGCCAAGTCGTCGGCCTTGCATGGACCGAAGTGGGCGGCGATCTGCTGACCATCGAAGCCACCGCGATGCCGGGCAAGGGCAACATCATCCGTACCGGCTCGCTGGGCGACGTGATGAAGGAGTCCGTCGAGGCCGCACGCACCGTGGTGCGTTCACGCGCCCGTCGCTTGGGGCTGAAGGACGAGGTCTTCGAAAAGCGTGACGTGCACGTCCACGTGCCCGACGGGGCAACACCCAAGGACGGCCCGAGCGCCGGTGCTGCGATGACGACGGCCTTCGTGTCGGCGCTGACCGGCATCCCGGTGCGCGCCGATGTGGCGATGACCGGCGAAATCACGCTGCGCGGCGAGGTGACGGCGATTGGCGGTTTGAAGGAGAAGCTGCTCGCGGCTCACCGTGGTGGCATCAAGACCGTGATGATTCCGGAAGACAACGTCAAGGACCTGCAGGACATCCCCGAGAACGTGAAGAACCAGCTCGAGATCGTTCCGGTCCGCTGGATCGAGCACGTCCTTGAGGTCGCTCTGGAAACCATGCCCTTGCCGCTGCCGGACGAAGAAGTCGCCGTCGCGGCGGCCAAGCCGGAAGAGGCGGCGGCGGCCAAGAGCACGGTCGTGCCTCACTGAGTGCAGCCGGCTTGTCATCCGACCAAAAATCGGGTTACACTGCCGGCTTCGCTGAACGGGCAACTGTTCAGCAAATGCGGGATTAGCTCAGTTGGTAGAGCGATACCTTGCCAAGGTATAGGTCGAGAGTTCGAGTCTCTTATCCCGCTCCAGGTTTTTCAGGAATTTTTCCGAAAGGGAAGCCCAGGCTTCCCTTTTTCGTCAAAGCCGCGCCAAACGGTTTTGATAGGGTTTACGGCGGCGCGATAGCAAAGCGGTTATGCCCCGGATTGCAAATCCGGTTAGTCCGGTTCGACTCCGGATCGCGCCTCCACAAAAAGACACTGCGGGATTAGCTCAGTTGGTAGAGCGATACCTTGCCAAGGTATAGGTCGAGAGTTCGAGTCTCTTATCCCGCTCCAGTGTTTAACGCCACGATGTGCTGCAAGGCATGTCGGCGATGCGGGATTAGCTCAGTTGGTAGAGCGATACCTTGCCAAGGTATAGGTCGAGAGTTCGAGTCTCTTATCCCGCTCCACTCCTTACGGGAGATTCGTTGATCGAATCTCCCGTTTTCATTTGTGCGGGCTGGATAATTCGATAGCTGCGCGGGTGGCGAAATCGGTAAACGCAGCGGACTTAAAATCCGCCGCCCTCAACAGGCGTACGGGTTCAAGTCCCGTCCCGCGCACCACATCAGTGAATCAGGACTGCTCACAACGCCTCAGGCGCCTAGGTCAATCAACGGCTTAGGCACCTTTTTCGTGTCAGGTCCGCTCACAATGGCTCTTTACATCTCGGGGGAACAAGGGGAACATCCGGGGGAATAGATCACCATTCCCCCGCAGCGGGGCCAAACGTTCCCCCAAGGTGTTCCCCCATGCTGACCGACGCCGCCTGCCGCAACGCCAGTTGCCCGCCCGACAAGCCCCGTGCACGGCTCGCTGACGCGGGCGGCCTATACCTGGAGGTGGCCGCCACCGGATCGAAGCGCTGGTTCGTCAAGTATCGGTTCGGCGGCAAGGAAAAGCGGCTTGCCCTGGGCAACTACCCGGCGGTCAGCCTCAAGGAAGCCCGGGAAGGGCGCGAGAAGGCGCGAAAGAGCCGCGAGGAGGGCAGGGATCCCGTCCAGGCCCGTCGCGTCGCCAAGGTCGCTGCGATGGTCAACAGCGCGCAGACCTTTGAAGTCGTGGCGCGGGAGTTCCACGCCAGCCAGGCCAAGGGCTGGAGCGAAGGCCACGCGAAGCACTGGCTGCGCGCCGTCGAGAAGGATCTGTTCCCCTGGCTCGGCTCTGTTCCCCTGCCTGAAGTCACCGCTCCGCTGCTGTTGCAGACAATCCGCCGCGTTGAGGCGAGGGGCGCTACGCAGATGGCTCACGACTTGCGCGGCTCCGCTGGCCAGGTCTTCAAGTACGGCATCGCCACAGGACGCTGCACCAGCAACCCAGCCGGCGACCTGCGGGGCGCCTTAGTAGCCCACAACGTCAAGCACATGGCCGCCATCCTTGAGCCGGCGAAGGTGGGCGAGCTGCTGCGCGGCTTCGACAGCTATACCGGTCAGCCTGCCACGCGGGTGGCGCTGGTCCTGTCTGCCCTGCTCTTCCAGCGGCCGGGGAACATCCGCGCAATGGAGTGGGCCGAGGTAAACCTCGACGAGGGGCTGTGGACGATCCCGGCGGGCAAGATGAAGCGCACCATCCATGGCAAAGAGAATGGCCGGCCACACCTCGTGCCGCTTGCCTCGCAGGCCGTGGCGCTGCTGAAGGAACTGCAGCCGCTGACGGGGCATGGCCGCTACGCGTTCCCGTCGCTGCTGACCGGCGAACGCTGCATGAGCGAGAACACCGTCCGCACGGCGCTGCGCCGCCTGGGGTACGAGAACGGCGAGATGACACCGCACGGCTTTCGCGCGATGGCCCGCACGCTGATCATTGAGCGCCTGCCTGGCGTCTCGCCCGATGTCATTGAGGCCCAGCTCGCGCACGGCAAGTCCGGCCCGCTGGGCATGGCCTACGACCGCGCCGAGTTCATGGAGCAGCGCCGGGCGCTGATGAAGGCTTGGGCGGACTACCTGGACCAGCTCAAGGGCGGCGCCAAGGTGATCGAGTTCAAAGCGGCAGGACGCCATTGAAAATGCTGGCCTTAACGGTTGCCCTAACTGATTGACGCTTCAACGCACATGGATCACCCCGCCCGCTCGGCCATCAACAAGATCCTCAACGAGGATCAAGTTCGACAAGGAGACATTGCGAAGGCAGAGACCCTTTCAAGCACCGATATCAAAGCTCTGGCCGCGCCGCCTCTCGACCCGAACGACTTGTTGTCTCCCTTGCAGTTCAGTGCGCGTTTTTTTGGATTGGATGAGCGCAGCCGCTTTGTTTGGCCTAGCTGGGCCGCAGAGTTTGCGGAGAAGGTCGCCGATGCCGAAGCAAGCAAGTTGCTCATATCGCATGTGCAGTTGATCGCGCTCCTGACCCGCAAACTAGACCCAGCTCGAACAGGCGTAGTCGACGTCAGTGAAGCGCTGACACTGGCTGTCGAACGCTTTGGAAGCGAATCCGAGAAAGCCGGTGCTGTGCCGACGCAGCTGAAAAATGGGCGGCCGAGGCTGACGAGCGAGCAGCGGGATACGAATATCCTCGAAAAGCTTCGGCAGCGAGATATCGACCCGCTGAAGATGCCAAAGGCACCTCTCGGCAACAAGCCCTGGCCTCTCAGGGAATCGATAGGCGTTGAACTTGGCTACAGCCCGGAAATGATGTTGCGCGCATGGAAACGAATGCGCGCCGACGGGCGAATTAAGGACGCCTGACTTCGGGCGGCTACCCCGGGCAGAACTGGCCCGGTGCCCGGCCTTGTGGCGCCCAGGGTACGACCTTGAACATCGGTGCATGTCCATTCAAGACGCACCCATGAAGTCCACAACAACGACGGCGGCTCGCGGCAACGACCACAACCCGCAACCCCTCCAGGTCCTGCAACTCGAAGACGCGCTGCTGCGCATCAAGACGTTTGCCCAGGCAGCGGGCCTTTCGACTTCCACCGTCAACCGCAAGATCGCTGCGGGCGAACTGGCGGTCGTAAAGATGGGAAAGCGCTGCACGCGCATCCGCTCCTCCGAAGCCCGACGTTTCATCCAGGCCCAGGGCAACACGTAATGAACGGTAGCCAAACGCACAAGGGTCCGATCAGTACCCGTGCAGCACTGCCGCCGACCGCCGCTGCCAATGACGCTCGCGCCCGCGCCCGCTGCAGCGAACTGCTGGACGTGTTCATGACTTCGGGCGATCCGACCGTGCGTGTCGACGTTTTGGCCGCCCTGCTGAACGAGGCCGCGAGCGGTCCCCGGCCGTGGCATGCCTTGCGGGGCGTGGCTGAGGCACTCGCGCCCCTGGTCGCGATTGGCATGGAGCAGGAAGAGTGACCCCCCGCCTCAACGACCAAACCGCCGTGCCGACAGTGGCCGTCAACGCTGCCCACCCAAGCATCGCGTACTTCACCGGCGCCTACCCCGGTCAGGCCGTCGTCAAGGGTCGCCCGAACCGCCTTCGCCGCGCCGCGCATTACGCCCGTGCGGCCTACATCGCCGCTCAGAGCGGCAATGCGGCCCTCTCGGCGGCTTGGACGGCAGTGCTGAAGAAGCTGCCATTGGAGCTTGACGAGCTGGCCGAAGGCCGCGAGGGCGACTGATGGCACGCGCCCGCAATATCAAGCCGGCCATCATGGACAACGAGCAGCTTGCCGAGCTGCCGGCCCTGACGCGCCTGTTGTTCACGTACCTCTGGATGCTCGCCGACAGGGAGGGGCGGCTGGAGGACCGGCCGAAGCGCATCGCCGCCCAGGCACTGCCCTACGACCGCAGCGCCGACGCCGAGGAAATGCTGGCGGCCCTGCAGCGGGAAGGCTTCGTCCAGCGCTTCGACATGCACGGCAAGCGCATCATTCAGATCGTCAAGTTTCGCAAGCATCAGACCCCCCACGGCACCGAAAAGGACGGTGCACTCCCCGATGAGGATGGTCTGTACTGGGTGCACCAAAGGGGCAAGAACGGTTACGCAACAGGCGTCGTCGAGTTGAAGAACGAGGCGGGAACCGTCGTCAAACAGGTCAGCAACAAGGCTTTAACTGTTAAGGAACCTCCTGATACCGGATTCACTGATTTACTGATTCCTGATTCACCGATACCTGATACCGGATTGCCTGAACCTTCAGCGCCTGCGGCCCCGGCAGAAGCGTCCAAGTCCAAACGCCAGCGCGGCGATGCACGTCGGGCAAGCCTTGACACCATGATGGCCGATGGCGTGGCGGAGAAGGTCGCTGCGGACTGGCTCACGATCCGCAGGGAGAAAAATCTTCCCTGGACGAAGACCGCATGGGACGACACCAAAGCTGAGGCGGCCAAGGCCGGCATGACGCTCGACGAGGCGATCCACTACTCGGTCGTGCGCAGCCGGGGCGGCTTCCGTGCGGTATGGATCTCCTCGGATGCGCCGAGGGCGTCGAGCCTGGCGACCGGCCGAGTGCCCATGTCCGACGCAGCCCGTCAGGCCGCCAACGATGAATCAACGGCCGAGGCGTTGCGATTGTTGCTCGCACGGCGGGGTGGCGGCGAAGTCATCGAAGGCGTCGTGCGCGAGGTTCAGGGCCAGAAGCAGATCGGCGGTGGCGCATGACCATCGACGACTTCAAGGCCTTCTGCGAAGCGCTCGACGGCTACTGGGCCATGAAGGGCCAGGCGATGACGGCGGCCGGCCGGGCATCGTTCTTCGAGGTACTGCAGGACCACCCGCTTCTGGAAGTGCGTTATGGCCTGAAGGCCCATTTCAACGACCCCGAGCGCGGACGCTTCCTGCCAATGCCGGCGGACGTGGTTGCGCAGATCAAGAGGGTGGTCGCCGATGACGGCCGCCCCGGCCCCGAGGAGGCTTGGGCGCAGGCGTTCAAAGCGCTGGACGAGCGAGCCACTGTGGTCTGGACAGCCGAGGCCGCCGAGGCCTACGCCATCGCGTCGCCGGTGCTGCAGGCCGGCGATGAGGTTGGCGCCCGGATGGCGTTCCGTGAGGCCTACAACCGGTTGGTGGCCGAGGCGCGCGAGGTGAGGGCGCCGGTGCGCTGGGCCGCCACCATCGGTGACGACGACGAGCTGCGCGACCGAGTGCTTCTGCCGCATGTGCTGGCCGGCCGTCTCTCGGCGGACGAGCTGAAGCGGCCCGAGCTGGTCGAGCTGTCGCGCACCGGTGCCCCCGCTGGTCCGGCCCTGGGGCTTGACTCGCTGCTGGCGCTGCCTACCCCCGCCGACGCGAGCGCGGAGGCCGTGGCGGCCCGCGAGAAGGCCCGCGCGGCACTGGCCGCGACGCGAGCAGCGATCCAGGCGCGGCAGAGTGCACCGACGCCATCGGCCGTTGCCGCACAGGTCGACCGCGAGCGCGTGGAAATGCTCAAGGCCGAGTCCGCTGGAAAGCTGCGCGACTACATCGAAACGAGGCAGCTAACTCAGACCGCCGTCTGAATGGCCCGTCGTGCCCACTGACCGCCAACCAACTATCCTCATGAAGACCAACTCGCTCTCCTTGATCACCCCTCTCGCGCGTGCCGCAGCAATTGCGTGCTCCTCTAGCCCGGCCAAGATCGCATCCGCCGTGGCCGACCACCCAGCACCGTGCGTCGAGGCTGTTTCGCCAGGACTAGTCGACAACGAGCCACCCCAAACGAGCAGCACCGAACATGAGGCCGCCGCGCCGCTGGCAAGCATTGCCCGCCATCTTGGCCAGCAACTCCTCAGCGATCAGCCGGACAGGCACGCCTTAGCAGCCAACGACGAAGGTGGCGGCGACGGCGACGATGGTGGCGATGACGCCGAGCAGCTGCTCTCCGTCACTGCCGCCCCGACCGAGCGCAAAGCGGCTTTGCGTTGGATCATCGGCCGCCGTCTTCGCGCTGCCCGGTCGCTGCAGGGCCTTGACCAGACAAGCGCCGCCGAACTGCTGGGCTACGTCAGTTCCGCTCAGCTCTCGCAGCAGGAATCCGGCAAGCGCCTCGCACCCCTTGAGCGCATCGTTGCAGCGGCAGGTGCGTACGGCGTCACGACTGACTTCCTGCTGGGCTTGAGTGATGAGCCTGATCGCGACACGCATCGCGCGCTGCGCGCCGCCACGACGCGAGGCGTGCGCGGCATGCTCGAAGCGGCCACCGAAGGCGTCATAGGTCTCTTCGAAAGCCATGCGACGCTGATGGGACCGGCAGCGTCCAACCTGGCCGCGCTGGTCGACGCGGGCCAGGCGCTCCAGGACGCGATAGCGGTGCTGATGCGCTGCAACGGCGAGGCGTTCGAAGAGATGCGCGGCGGGGCAACCGTGGTGCGGCGCGCTGCCGACTTTGACCAACTGATCCAGAGCGCGCGGTGCCGACTCGTCGCCCATACGGAGTTCGGCGACGGCCTCCAGGCCCAGCTGAAGCGTGCGATGGCGACGCCGGCATAGCGCCGCTGTTCACTCGACCGTGGCACAGGCCCGCGTCCGGCAACTCGCGGGCGACGCGGGCCTGGAGCTGCCCACCAGCGCGCATCGGACTCAGTAGGCCCAGGGGCTCACAAAACCGGAAAAACGGCCATTGGCCGTGCACCGGGCGTCACGAAGATGACCGCAACACCACTACCGAGGTCAGCCATGCACAAACCAGCACCCGAGACCGCCGACGACGATCTGATGGATGCCGCGCAAGTCGCGGGGCTGTGCGGCGTGAAGGCGTCCACCGTTGCGCGATGGCGCTCGCGGGCACGGGCTCAGCCCCTGGCCTTCCACAAGATCGGCGGTCGCTGTCTCTACCGCCGAACCGACGTGCAGGCCTTCGTCGCAGCCGGCCGCCAGGTGCCGGTCAAGGCTTGACATGCGCTGGTTCATGACGGACCTCATCCAGCGGCACTTCGCCCGGTGCCCAGCGCCCCCAGCTGTCGCCGAGACGCCCGTGCAGCTGACTGCGCGCCCGGACGCCGCCCCTCAAGAAACCCCTGCCCAAAAGCGCAACCCCAACATGACAAAACCTCAACGCCAGTACCCGGCCGCCGCCCTGTCCAGGGACGACCTCCAACCCGCGCAGGTCGCGCGCATCTGCGTCCTGCACCGCGACCCTCACATCCAGCGCGCCATCGTCGACGTGCAACGCGAGGTCTGCCGCCTCGTCGAGGCAAGCGGCCTCGGACTGATGGCGCAGGCCCTGGAGCGGGCCGGCGGCGAAGCCATCGAGCACATCACGCCGGCCCAGGTGCTCGCCGGCCTTCACGAACTCCGCGACGAGGCGGTTGCTGAGGCAGCATTGGCGGCCGACGAAAGGGCGCTCCACGCCCGCACCTTTCGCGATGCGTTGGCTCCGATCCTCATGCTGCGCGACCTGGTATCCCAGCGCGGCGCACAAGCCAAGGCAGAGGCCTGGACGCTGCGGCAGAAGGTGCAGGCCCTCAGCGAGTGGCGCCCTGGTCAGCCCAACGACCGTGCCGTCGCATTGCGCCAGCACCTGAGCGACGAACAGCTCGCAGCTCTTGGCGTGGTCGACAACCCGACCCAGGTCGCTGAGCTGAAAGAGCGCCTGGTGACGCTGGACGCGACGGTGCGGGCCTGCGACGCCTTCTGCGCCGACGATCACTTCGACCCGCGCCACCTCGACGGCCTTGGCTTCGAGTCGGACATCGACGCCGCGCGCGCGGCGGGCGCGGTGCTGCCGGCATGGCCGTCCCACGCATCGGCAATGCCACGTCGGCATTCAACCGGCGGGCGCTGGACGAGCTGGCAAGCCGTCGACAGGCCTCAACAATTTTGCACCCGGAAGAAGTCGGCGGCCGTCTCTCGCCCGCCCGGCTCCTGACGACGACGCTGGGCGGCAAGGTCCGTCCGATCACGCCGGCCGACCTCGCAGCGTTCCGCAAGAGCGTCGCCGCCTTGGGCGACCGCGCGCAAGTCGGCCTGACCGCCGCTGAAGCCCTTGCGCTGTCCACCCCGGCAGACATTCGGCGGGCGAACCAACAAATCAAGTACGCACTGCCGAGTCGGCTCCAGGCGGGCAGCGTGCGCTTCGTGACCAACGCCGGGCCGGTGAGCCGCGCGACCCGGCACTTCGTGAATCTGGAATTCATCGGCTTCAGCGCCGCCGTGGCAAGACCTGGCACGCCGGCCCAGGCCGCACTAGAGCTGACGAAGCAAGGTCGATTGCGCTTCGAGTGCAGCTGCGAACACTTCCGCTACGTGCTGCGCTTCGTGGCGACCGCAGGCGGGTGGGTCGCCGGTCGGCCCGAACACGGCATGCCGAAGTTGACGAACCCGACGCTGGACGGCGCCTGCTGCAAGCACATCGCTCGCGTCATGACCGACCTTCAGATGAGCGTCGCCTTGCGCCAGAGGGTGGCCGCGATGATCGAGGCCGAGCGCGCCCGCGTGGACCGCCCGGGGGGCAAGGCCACGCCCAGGGCGGTCACGCTGCGTCAGGCTGAGGCTGAGCGCGTGGTGCCGACGAACGCGCGACGGATCGCCGTGCCGCGCGTCGCGAAGCTGCCTCCGCCGGCCAGCGCCGCCGACTTGCGTGCGGCCATTGCCACCTACAGGGGCAAGACCGACCCGACCAGCGTTGCCATCGCGCGCGCGCTGAATGCGCTGCTGAAAGGCTCGGCCCCATGAGCGACGAACCCGACATCGAGAAGATGCTCCGCCAAGCCGCCAGGCTGAAGACGCTGGTCGCCATCAGCCGGGCAAAACGAACCCTCGCCGAGGGGGAACAAGTGATGACCAAGCTCATGAGCACCAAGCCTCGGCTATTCCGGGAAACGCCTGAATCTCCGGCCACCTCATCAGGACTCGCGCAATCCGTACAGGCCGAGCTGCTTCGCCACTTGGTCCTGAAGGCCGATGGCTCGACGTTCGGCGATACCGCCGAGGAGCTTGAAGCGATGGAGGGCGCCACGCCGGTGCTGGTGAGCCTCGGCACGGTGACGCTTCGCGTCGTCGACGCAAACCCCGTCGCACTCGCCCGCGCCACCGGCGCTGCTGACGACGAAGACGGCCAGCCGCCGCTGTGCATGCTGGTGGAGTGCACTGAAGACAGTGAGGCTCAGCCCTGCACCGGTCAGTTCTTGGTCATGCCTACGGGGATTGCGGGCGTCGCCTTGACCCTGCGGGTATGGATTAGCCACAGCGATCTTCGCGGCCCCGACGCGCTCGACATGGGGCCTGACGCTGAGCGCAACCCTGACTTGGACGGCATCGGCCCCAATCAGGCGCTGCTCGTCCTTGAGCTGCCGACGGAAACGGAGTGAACGGCATGGACGCACATTCGACCGTCGATGACACCATGGGCTGCACCCGCCGCGAGGCCCAGTTCGTTGACCTCTACCTCCTGCTGAACTTCAACGGCACGCAGGCCTACACAGAGGCCGGCTACACCGCCAGGAACGCGAATGTCGCAGCCGTTGAGGCGTCGCGCCTCCTCAGAAAACCTAAGGTTCGCAACTTGCTGGGTGCGCGAGCGAAGGCGATGGTGGGCAACATCGAGGCCGAGAAGGCACGGCTGATGCGCTGCCTCACTGCCGTGGCGTACGCCGACCCTCGCGAGCTGGTGGCCTATCACCGGGGCTCGTGCCGCTTCTGCTGGGGCAAGGGCCACCGGTACCAGTTCAGCGCTGGCGAGTGGGACGCGAAGATGCTGGCCTTCGAGGAGCGTGAGGAGAAGGCCGCCGACACGGGCGGCACGCCGCCGCAATCCCCCGACACGCGCGGTGGCACCGGCTACAGCTGGAACCGCGAGCCGCACCCGCAATGCCCCGAGTGCTACGGCCTTGGCGAGGGCCGGCAGATCATTGCCGACATGCGCCACGTCTCACCGGATGTGCTGGCGCTGTTCGCCGGCATCGAGACGACCAGCGACGGCGGGGTGCGGGTCAGGATGCACGATCAGATGAAAGCGCGAGAGGTGCTCGCCAAGATCTACAGGCTGGTCGACGACGCGCCCCAAGTCAACGTCGCCGTCGTGTCCGCAGAGGCGCTGAACGCAATTTACGCAGAGGGCATGCGTCGTGCGCAGGAACGGTCAGCAGAAGTGCGCCGCACGCGCTTTGGCGAAACGGAGAGTTGAGATGCCGATTTTCAAGAGTGACGCACAAGGCTTCATCATTGGCGAGCGCCTGCTGGATGCCCAGCAGAGCATGCTGGCCGCACAGAACCGCGCGCTGCCGGTGTGGCGCGAGATCCGCCGCGACGTGCGCGCCATCGTGCGCCAGCTCGGCGTGCAGACAGCCGCCGTGCGCCGCGTGTCCAACACGCCGCCGACGCGCTCCGTGCCAATGGTCGTGGCTGAGCCGGCCGGGCGTCGCAGCGGTTCGCGACCGGGCGGCACCAGCACGCAGGCCGCACCGCTCCTGCAGCGTCAGCGCGCCGTGAGCCAACCCGTGGCGCTCCCGCAGCGCGGCGCGGGCGGGCGCTTCACTGCGGCCGGCGGCAAGGGCGACGGCAAGGGTGGCGGCGGTGTGAAGTCATCCGGTCGCGCGATGACACCCCGCCTGGCGCGCATAGCCGAGCGCCTTGAGCGCGCCGGCGCCAACCTCGGCGGCGCCACCGAGAACCTGGACCCTACGCTGAACGCAGCGAAGGAGGTCCGCGCCGCTATCGCGCCGATTGGCCGTGGTCTGGGCGGCCTGTTCGGGCGAAACGCTGAGCGCAAAAAGGAGCGCTGGTATCAGCGGATCTGGAAGGCCCTTTCGGAGCGCAACAAGAGCGACAAGAAGGCAGCGGCCAACGCGGCGGTGCCGGCGCGCGGTGGCCTGTTGGGCACCGCGCTGAGCGCGGGCGCTTCGCTTGGTGGCGGCGTCATGGGCCTGCTCCGCAAGGGAGGCGGCCTGCTGCGCCGCGTGCCGCTGCTGGGCGCGCTGCTGAGCGGTGGCCTCGCCCTGGGCGGCGCCTTCGGCATGAATGACGACCCGAGCAAGTCGGCCGAGGAAAATCGGTCGATGCGCTACCGGAGCGCGGGCGACGCCGCAGGCATGGGCCTCGGTGGCGTGGTGGGCGGGGTGCTTGGCTCCGTGCTCGGCCCGCTTGGCACCCTCGGCGGCGCCTGGCTTGGCGGCATGATCGGCGAGAAGCTCGGCGGCGCACTCGGCGACTGGTCGAAGTCGATGATCGACGCCAAGGTGCCCGAGAAAGTCGTGGCCTACGCTAGCGCGGCCTGGGACTCGGTGACCGGCGAAGCCAAGGCTGCCTGGTCCGTCGTCACGGCCAAGGTCGGGTCCTGGGCCGAGGCCGTCGGCAGCGCGGCCACGGCCGTGAACGAGCGGATCAAGCAGAAAACCGGCGTGGACGTGGCCGCCACGGCCAAGGGCGCATGGAACGCCACCAAGGGCGCGGTCTCAACAGCAGCGGGTGCTGCCGTGGACTTCACCAAGCAGAACGCCGGCAAGCTGGTCCCCGAGACGGTGAAGCGCGCGGCGGCGGCGGGTGAGCGCGCTGTTGGTGACATGATGGGCATCAGCAAGGTCGTCGAGACGGGCGCCGGCTACAACGTCGTGCAGCGTGGCGATGGCTCAGTCGTGCGGCAAGAGGGCGCGCGCAACTGGCGCAACAACAACCCGGGCAACATCGAGTTCGGCGACTTCGCCAAGCGGCACGGCGCGACGGGCAGCGATGGCCGATTCGCGATCTTCCCCACCTATGAGGCCGGGCGCGCGGCTCAAGAAGCGCTGTTCTTCGACGGGAAGAACTACAAGAACCTGAAGCTGTCCGATGCCATCGCCAGATGGGCGCCGCCGAGCGAGAACAACACGACCGCTTACCAGGCGGCGGTGCTCGGATCGGTGGGCGGGCGAGACAGGCTCACGAGCGAGTACACCCCCGAAGAGCGGCGCGCCATCATGGACGCCAAGCAGCGGGTCGAGGGCTTCAAGGTTGGCACCGTGCGGCCGATGGCGCCGCTGGCTTTGCCGAGCCCCGTGCTCCCCAGCGTGCCGACGCTGGGCATCGCAGACCTGCCGAAGGCGCCCGAGATCCAGACGCCGGCCACGCGGCTGAACTCAGGGCACGACGACAAGCCGATGTCCGTCAGCGTGCGCGTGCAGGAAAAGCTCGGTCAGGACGTGCCAGACCGTGCGCTGGCTCACATTTGCAGCGGCGGGATTGGCGGGCCTTAGCCGCCCTGCTCTTGCTTCTTCTTCAGGAAGCCGGTGGTCAGCAGGCCCTGCAAAGAGGAGATGCGGCCGACGTGCACCACGAGCTGCGCGCTCTGCTTCTGGGCGGAGAAGACGATGGGCACGTTGTAGCGTCGGCGGTCAGCTGGGCCGGAGAACGACTGCGGAAGCGCGGCCAGCACGTCCGGGTCATTCGCCAGCGTCATCTGAATAGCCTGGTCAACGGTGGTGTCCAGGCCGTGCCAGGCCTCAACGCTCAACGTGCCTCGGCATTCGACCAGATTCAGCGGGGCATCGGTCCTGGTCGTAGAGACGGCGTCCACGCGCGTGGCGTCGCTGAATGTCTTCGGTTCGATGCGGCCCAGCCATGCTGGAAGCATTTTTTCATGGACGGTCTGCTTGACTAGATCCGCCACCTGCGAGCTGCCGCAAATTGCAAGGATGCCGGTTGGCGCCTTCTGCGCGAATGTGCTGCCAGCAGCTGCGGCTATCGAAAACGCGACCACGAGTTTCATTCCGATCCCCCCGAGAAGTTGCATGAATTCTGCGTTGCCTGCCGACGATATGGGCGCCCGCCTGCAGCCGGCCGCTTCGAGCGCAAGCCGGAGCAGCATCCCGCCACCGGTTCTGTCGCGGTACCGAGCCGAGAACTCGGCGCAGTTGATATCGAGCTGCGTCAGCACGTTGCTCGACAGGTGAAACATCAACGTGCAGCCGCGAGGGTCCTCTTCCCGGCGCATGGCTCAAGACTGAGCCATCGGCGCAGCGGCGCGGAGTAGCCGGCCACCAGTGTGATGGTCAAGTCCTTTGGCAGGTTGAACACCTCCAGAGGGCGGCCATAGCTGTCTTGCGACATGCCCTCAAAACTGAGGGCATCTTTTTCAAACTCCTGCAGCAGGGCGCGGATGTCACGGCGAACATTGAAATGCTCCTTTCCGGTCAGTTCGGCGATCTCGCGGCTGCTCATGGTCAGCACCGGTTCGTTGGCAGCCTCGACGGTGAAGTGATATTCGGTGACGCGCTTGCGGCCGCTCACGTGCTGCTCCCCCTGTTGGGTGAGCAGGTAGTCGCGCCCCTCGACCAGCCGCCCACGCTGCACCTGGGCCTTGGCCCAGCTCGTCAAGTCCTTCGACACACCGAGGCGCGCATGCAGCACGCGGCCACGAACGGTAGGGGTATCCATGACGTTGGACTCGACAGGCACCAGCGCCTCGCCGTCGTCGTCATTGGCTGCAATGTCGCGGCGGCTTGGCGCCGGGCGGCGGATCAGTTGGCTAGGGTTCATGCGGCCCACAGCCACAAGCCCATAGATCACTGCTGGCAGTCACGACGCGGATCGCGGGGTGGCTGGATGCGCCCGGCCGCAACTGCCTGAATGGCGGCACCGGGCTGCAGGCGGCGAGCAACCCGCTCCTTTTCCTCAGGCGTAGGAAAAGGGAGCGCGCGTGCTACCCCCGGCTGCCCCCTCGCGGGCAACTGCCGGATTCCCGGTAGATGCGGACACGGCACCGGTGCTCCCCTGCAGTTCGGCAAGCTACCGACCGACCCGGCGCCGCCGCTTCACCGGCACCTTTGCGAACGGATCTGCTGGCGTGACACGGCGCATGCGCTCGGCCGTCTGCTTGACGATCTCACGCTCGATCAGCGCCATCACGTCCTTCGTGAGCATGACGTAGGCGCGCCCGATGCGCGCCGCCGGCAGCGCGCCGCTGTCGATGTGGTCGGCCACCGTCTTGGGATGGATTTTCATCAGTGCGGCCGCTTCGTTGAGGTCGCAGGTCTGGCTCACGCGCGGGGCACGCTTTCGAGGATGCGCTGGCCCGTCGTCGGCTCGCCCACGCCCCAAACCGCCGCCAGGTCCGCTGTGCAATCGTCGACGGATGCGTCGGCCGCGAAGCCAATCCGCCGGACGTGTTGCAGCAGCATGCTCACCGCTTCGCGGGCCTCGCCACTGGTCAGGCCCAGCGCCACCTGGCCGAGGTCCAGCGCCTGGGCGGCGTGGTCGGCGATGTCGTCGACGACGGACAGTAGTTGTGGCGGTGCCAGCCTGAACTCGGGGACATGGGCCTGGACGTGTTGCATGGGTCGTTTCTCCGGATCTCCGCTTGGCGCTATTGCCATCGGTCGAACCAGACTTTGCCGCCCTTTGGCTTGCGCTCCCAATTGATTTGCTGTATTGCAACCCATGTTGCCGAGTCAGTGACAACCGTTATCGCGGTGACAGGTGTTGCGCCTGCAACCGCTTCACCGTTCCGGCGGTGGCTCCATGCGCCGCTGATGCCTGCCAGCTCGCCACAGCGTCCAGCGGTCAGCGGCGAAACCAGTGCCCCGCTCCTTGCCAGCGACCGGCCAAGGGTCGGACTCGAAATCTGATCCCGGGCAGCGCCGCCAGTGACAAGGCCAGGGGCGGGCGGCCCAGGTCAATCAGCGCGGACCGATCCAGACGCCAGTAGCCTGCGGTTTCAAGGGCTGGCGCGTCGGCTTCCTGAACACACCAGAACGGGCCGGGCCGAACCTCGCTGCCCATAAAAAAGGGGACGCGCGCACCAGCGTTCTCGATGACGCGCACGGCCTGCTCGGGCGCGGCCACGGCTATGCAGTCGTGCAACATGAAGCCCCGGCGCTTGAGTTCGTGGAGCAGCATGTTCATGCGCTTGATTCTGCTCGGGCTGCCCGGTGCGCGCAAAGCTGCGCCGGTTTGCGCAGGAACGTAGAAGACGATGCACGACTGAACGGAGACTACCCGATCACCCGGTTGGATGAGCAGGGCGCGGCGGCAGTCACCCGTAGGTTATGGGTGAGGGCGTGACATCGCCGCCTACCGCTGAGCAGCCGGGGGAACAAATGGGGGAACAGTGCTCGATGCCGGTCAGCGAGAGCTAGCAACCACGCGGCCTAGCGGGCAGTGTTCAGTGCCCGTCCCGGCACCAACTGTCGACAGCTCTCAAACGGTCAGCGCCTGCTGGCCGTTGCTGTTTTCTGGCTGCCAGGCTTGGACGTTCACGCTCTGCCAGCCCAGCACCTGCGCGATCCAGCCGCGCAGAACGACGGGATCGCCGCTGGTCTCGATGTCGAGGTCGGCGTGATTGGCAGGCGCCGGCGACCAGAGGTCAACCGCACGGCGCGCAACCGCCGTCTCGATGCGCAGCAGCGTCACCTCGGGGCCAAGCGCCGCCTGCCAAAGCGGCTCGATCAGCGGGTAGTGCGTGCAGCCGAGCAGTGCCGTGTCGACGCCAGCAACGCACAGTGGTTCGCAGTAACGGTCGATCAGCGTACGCAGTTCCGTGCTGGTGAGATCACCCGCCTCGATGCGATCGACGATGCCGGCGCAGCCCTGGACCACGACCTGCCGGTCTCCCGCATGTCGCTCGATCAGCGCGCGCAGCCGTGCACTCGCGGCAGTGGCCGGCGTGGCCAGCAGGCCGATGCGGCTATTGCGTGTGACCGCGACGGCCGGCTTGATGCCTGGCTCGGTGCCGACGAAGGGCAGGCTGGGCCAGCGGGCCCGCAGCGCGTCAATGGCATGCGCGGTGGCGGTGTTGCAGGCGACGACGATCAGCTTCGCGTCCTGCGCGATCAGGTGCTCGGTGATGGCGAAGCTGCGTGCGCGGATGTCTTCCGGGCTGCGGTTGCCGTAGGGTGCGTAGGCCGTGTCGGCCAGGTAGCGCAGCCGGGTGGTGGGCAGCAGCGCGCGCAACTCGCGCAGCACCGTGAAGCCGCCGACGCCTGAGTCGAAAACTCCGATGCTTGCGCCGAATTCTCGCTGCGGTGTGGAGGCAATCTTCATGGGTGAAAGCAGTCTAGCTTCTCGATTCGAGAGGGTCTCCTAAAAGACTTTTCTCGAGGTACGCAGACCTCTGGCTAGAATAGAACGATCGTGCTTTTTTGTGCACAGCTCCGCACGGAGCGCCCCGTAGAATCAACTTAACGTTTACGTCAATTCGAGCTGGAGTTTTCGATGAAAGTCTTGGTCCCGGTAAAGCGCGTCGTCGACTACAACGTCAAGGTGCGAGTGAAAAGCGACGGCACGGGTGTCGACATCGCCAACGTGAAGATGTCGATGAACCCCTTCGACGAGATCGCCGTTGAAGAGGCCGTGCGCCTCAGGGAGAAGGGCGTCGTCACCGAGGTGATCGCCGTGTCCTGCGGCGTCACGCAGTGCCAGGAAACGCTGCGCACGGCGATGGCCATCGGCGCCGACCGCGCCATCCTGGTCGAGACCACCGAAGAGCTGCAGCCGCTGGCAGTCGCCAAGCTGCTGAAGGCGCTGGTCGACAAGGAAGGCCCCAGCCTGGTCATCCTGGGCAAGCAGGCCATCGATGACGACTGCAACCAGACCGGCCAGATGCTGGCTGCACTGACCGGCATGCCGCAAGGCACCTTCGCGTCCAAGGTCGAAGTGACCGGCGACAAGGTGGCCGTCACCCGCGAGGTCGACGGCGGCCTGGAGACGGTGTCGCTGAGCCTGCCTGCCGTCATCACAACCGACCTGCGTCTGAACGAGCCGCGTTATGTGACGCTGCCCAACATCATGAAGGCCAAGAAGAAGCAGCTCGACATCTTCAAGCCGGCCGACCTGGGAGTGGACGTGACGCCGCGCATCAAGACGCTCAAGGTCAGCGAGCCGCCCAAGCGTGGCGCAGGCGTGAAGGTGCCCGATGTGGCCACGCTGGTGAACAAACTGAAGACTGAAGCGAAGGTGATCTGATGACTGCGCTCGTTATTGCTGAACACGACAACGCCTCGATCAAGGGCGCGACGCTGAACACCGTCTCCGCCGCCGTAGCGATTGGCGGCGAGGTGCACGTGCTGGTCGCCGGCCACAACGCCGCAGCAGCCGCTGCTGCGGCGGCGCAGATCGCCGGTGTCACCAAGGTGCTGCACGCCGATTCGGCCGCACTGGCCGAAGGCCTGGCCGAGAACGTTGCCGCGCAGGTGATCGCGCTGGCCTCGGGGTACAGCCACCTTCTTTTCCCGTCGACCGCCGCTGGCAAGAACGTCGCGCCGCGTGTGGCCGCCTTGCTCGACGTCGCTCAGCTGAGCGACGTGACCAAGGTCATCAGTGCCGACACCTTCGAGCGTCCGATCTACGCCGGCAACGCGATTGCAACCGTGCAGAGCAGCGATGCGACCAAGGTGCTGACCGTGCGCACGACGGGCTTCGATCCGGCTGCTGCGACCGGCGGCTCTGCAGCTGTCGAGACGGTGGCCGCCGCTGCCGACAGCGGCAAGAGCAGCTTCGTGGGCCGTGAGGTGACGAAGAGCGACCGCCCCGAGCTGACTGCCGCCAAGATCATCGTGTCGGGCGGCCGGGCTCTCGGCAGCAACGACAAGTTCATGGAAGTGCTGACGCCGCTGGCCGACAAGCTGGGCGCCGCCCTCGGCGCCTCGCGCGCTGCCGTCGATGCGGGCTACGCGCCCAACGACTGGCAGGTGGGCCAGACCGGCAAGATCGTCGCGCCGCAGCTCTACATCGCGGCCGGCATCTCGGGTGCCATCCAGCATCTGGCCGGCATGAAGGACTCCAAGGTCATCGTCGCGATCAACAAGGACCCGGAAGCGCCGATCTTCTCGGTGGCCGATTACGGTCTTGAGGCTGACTTGTTCGTGGCCGTGCCTGAACTCGTCGCCGCGCTGTAAACCCAAGCGCCGACCCGCACCCGGGCGCCCGACTTTCTCTGTCGCGGCGCCCTTTTTGTATCCGGCAGGAGGAACAAATGAGTTACCAAGCCCCCATCAAGGACATGCTCTTCAACCTCCAGCACCTCGCCGGGCTGGAGACGTTGACACAGCAGGTCCCTGCCTTCGCCGACTTCGGCCTGGACACGGCCGCTGCCGTGCTGGAGGAATGCGCCAAGCTGACCGAGGATGTCATCGCGCCGCTGAACTTCGAGGGTGACAAGAATCCGTCGTCTTGGAAGGACGGCGTGGTCACGACGACGCCCGGCTTCAAGCAGGCCTTCCGCGCCTATGCCGAAGGCGGCTGGCAGGGCTTGGTGCACCCGACCGAGTTCGGCGGCCAGGGTGCGCCCAAGACGATCGCCGCAGCCTGCAACGAGATGCTGCAGGCGGCCAACATGAGTTTCGCGCTGTGCCCGCTGCTGACCGATGGCGCCGTCGAGGCGCTGCTGACCGCGGGGACCGACGAGCAGCGCTCCGTCTATATCCCAAAGCTGCTGGACGGCTCGTGGACGGGCACGATGAACCTCACCGAGCCACAGGCCGGCTCGGACCTGGCACTGGTGCGTACGCGCGCCGAGCCGCAAGGCGACGGCACGTACAAGATCTTCGGCACCAAGATCTTCATCACCTACGGTGAGCACGACATGGCCGAGAACATCTGCCACCTGGTGCTGGCCCGCGTGGCGGGTGCGCCGGAGGGCGTGAAGGGCATCAGCCTGTTCCTGGTGCCGAAGTTCCTCGTCAACGCGGACGGGACGTTAGGCGCGCGCAACGACGCGCACTGCGTGTCCATCGAGCACAAGATGGGCATCAAGGCCAGCCCGACGGCGGTGCTTCAGTTCGGCGACAACGGCGGTGCGATCGGTACTCTCGTCGGCCAGGAGAACCGCGGCCTGGAGGTCATGTTCATCATGATGAACGCGGCCCGCTACGGCGTCGGCCTGCAGGGCATTGCCATCGCCGACCGCGCCTATCAAAAGGCCGTCGGCTACGCGAAGGACCGCGTGCAGTCCCGCCCGGTGGACGGCTCGGTGGCCGGCAGCGCGGCCATCATTCATCACCCCGACGTGCGCCGCATGCTGATGACGATGCGCTCGCTGACCGAGGGCTGCCGCGCGATGGCGAGCACGGCGGCGGCCACGTTCGACGCCGCCCATCACCATCCCGACGCCGACACGCGCAAGCAGAACCAGGCCTTCTACGAATTCATGGTGCCGCTGGTGAAGGGCTACAGCACCGAGATGAGCCTGGAGGTCACGAGTCTGGGCGTGCAGGTACATGGCGGCATGGGCTTCATTGAGGAAACCGGCGCGGCGCAGTACTACCGCGACGCGAAGATCCTGACCATCTACGAAGGCACGACGGCCATTCAGGCCAACGACCTGGTCAGCCGCAAGACGGCGCGCGACGGCGGCCAACTGGCGCGTGCCGTGGCCGGCCAGATCGAGGGGACCGAAGCAGTCCTGACCAAGCGAGACAGCGTCGCCGCACGCGCCGTGCTGAAGGCGCTGCGCGCTTCGCGTGAGGACTACCTTGCCGTGGTCGACTTCATTGCGGCGCAGGCCAAGGCCAACCCGAACGCGGCCTATGCCGGCTCGGTGCCCTACCTGATGCTGGCTGGCAACCTCGTCGCCGGCTGGCAGCTTGCCCGCGCGCTGCTGGCGGCGGAAGACGCAATGGCGACCGACAAGGCTTTCATGGAAGCCAAGATCGTCACCGCGCGTTTCTACGCCGAGCACATCCTGCCGCGCACCGCGTCACTGCGAGCGGCAATAGTCGACGGCGCTGACAGCGTGACCGCCATGTCGCTCGAAGCTTTCTGAGGAGATTGAACTTGGCCCTGCCTCCCATCCTGAAGAACCTGCCGCTGCCCATCATCGGCTCGCCGCTCTTCATCATCAGCAACCCCAAGCTTGTCATCGAACAGTGCAAAGCCGGCATCGTCGGCTCCATGCCGGCACTCAACGCGCGGCCTGCCGAACTGCTCGACGAGTGGCTGGCGGAGATCACCGAGACGCTGGCGGCCTACAACAAGGCCAACCCCGACAAGCCGGCCGCACCGTTCGCCATCAACCAGATCGTGCACAAGAGCAACGAGCGGCTGGAGCACGATATGCAGGTCTGCGCCAAGTACAAGGTGCCGATCATCATCACCAGCCTGGGCGCGCGTGAAGACGTCAACAACGCCGTGCACGCCTGGGGCGGCATCGTGCTGCACGACATCATCAACAACAAGTTCGCCCGCAAGGCCATCGAGAAGGGCGCTGACGGCCTCATCGCCGTCGCGGCAGGGGCCGGTGGGCACGCGGGTGTGAAAAGCCCGTTTGCGCTGATCCAGGAGATCCGCGAGTGGTTCGACGGCCCGGTGGCGCTGTCGGGCGCCATCGCCAGCGGCGACGCCGTGCTGGCCGCGCAGGCCATGGGCGCCGACTTCGGCTACATCGGCTCGGCCTTCATCGCGACCGACGAGGCCCGCGCCAGCGACGCCTACAAGCAGATGATCGTCGCCAGCAACAGCGACGACATCGTCTACAGCAACCTCTTCACCGGCGTGCACGGCAACTACCTGCGCGGCTCCATCGTCGCGGCCGGCATGGACCCGGACAAGCTGCCCGAGAGCGACCCGAGCGCGATGAACTTCGGCGGCAGTGCGGCCAAGGCCTGGAAGGAAATCTGGGGCAGCGGCCAGGGCATCGGCGCGGTGCGCGAGGTGCTTCCGACGGCGCAGCTCGTGGCGCGGCTCAAGCGCGAATACCTGGCGGCGCGGGAGCGCCTCGCGCTGGGCTGAGAGCTTGCTCGGACCAACGAACGGCGGCCCTCGGGCGGCCGTTCCTTTTTGGGCGCACCTACGACGACGTGGGCGGCTTCAGCGCGTCGCGGTACACGGCGTCGCCGACGACGGTGACGTTCACGATCGGCTGTAGTTCCGGCGCGCCTCACAGCGTCGATGGTCTGGAGGCGCCAGCGCCAGCCCTTGTGCGCAGGTGCCACCTCCTTGATCTCAGCGCTGCGACTCGGCGTCGTCGGCAATGCGCTGTAGAAGAGGTCCAAGCGTGCCGTCTGGAAAAACGCGCCGAAATCCTTCGGGGCTTGGCTCGTACATCGGCGGGGCCGGCTTGGCCATGAATTCAGGAACGTAGCCGATAGAGCATGCGGTGCAATAGAGACCTTGGATAAATGGCCCTTGGTCGAAAAATTCCGGTTTCAGGTCGTCGAGCGAAAAGCCCTCGCAGGCGCAACCGTGACGCCAGACCGAGGGTGACGCTCCGGGGTGATCGCTGGCGGCGTTGATCAGCAGGAGCTTTTCGCTAACGTGAGTGGTCAGCTTGCAGCGTGGACATGCTTCCATCGTGAGAGTGGCAGTGTTCATCGTGATTGAGTTCATCGCATGTGGATGCGCCAAGCCGGCAGCGTCCAGCCCGTCCACAGCGCCAGGCCACGCAGCAGCACCGCCGTTGCGGCCGCCGCGCTGATGGCGGCCCATTGCGGCGCGTCCAGCTGCACGGCCGCCACCAGCACCCAGGCGCCGACGAAGCTGCACAGCGCGTAGGGCCGGTGGTCATGGAAGGCCGCAGGGATCTCGTTGCAGACGATGTCCCGCAGCACGCCGCCGAAGGTGGCCGTGATAAC
Source organism: Roseateles sp. (assembly GCF_039929605.1). Lineage (GTDB taxonomy): Bacteria > Pseudomonadota > Gammaproteobacteria > Burkholderiales > Burkholderiaceae_C > Pelomonas. The sequence continues at coordinate 38,262 of NZ_JBDSQX010000133.1, read as the reverse complement.
GCCCATCAGCACGGCGACGATGGGCGGCTGGCCCAGGTCCAGCGCGATCAGCGTGCCGTTGGCCGTGAACAGGCCCAGGCCCAGCGCATCGGGCCACTGGATGGCCTTCTCGGTCAGCGCCAGATGACGCCCGCGCATGAAGAGCATCGCGGCGAAGGACAGGGCCATCAGCGCCCACAGCCAGTCGGCATGCTCGACCCAGAAGAAGGGCCGCCGGTCCAGCAGGACGTCGCGCAGCGTGCCGCCGCCGAAAGCGGACAGCCCCGCAATGATGCACAGCCCGACGACATCTAGCTGCTTGCGCGCGCCGGCCAGCAGGCCGGACAGCGCGAAGGCCAGCGTGGCGGTGATCTCCACGGCCGCCTGCAGCGTGGAGAAATTGATGACGGGAGGCTTCATGGCGGCTCTCAGATCAGGCCCGCGTCTTTCAGGAAGCGGGACGGCCGGTCGGGATCGAAGGTCAGCGTCAGGCGGCGGCGGGCGCGCGTCATCGCGACGTAGAGCAGGTTGCGGTTCTCCGTGGAGCCCTCGCCGAACTCGCCTTGGGAGAGGTGGGGGATGAGCACATGGTCGAACTCGAGGCCTTTGGCGGCCTCGATGCTGGACAGCACCACGGCTTCGCTGGCGCGCAGGCTGCGGCGCGTCTTGTCCATGGCCGAGAACATGCGAAAGGCGCCGTCCACGCCCGCGTCCTCGGCCTCGGCGAGGCGGTGCAGCTGCATGACGTTGTCGGCCACCTGGGCGGCCTCGTCCTTGCGCACGAACACGCGGGCGGCGAGTTGCAGTGGATCCAGCGCCTTCAGGAAAGACGCCTCGAAGGCGTCGAAGTCGTTGCTGCGCAGGATGGCCAGGGCCGCGTCCAGCTGGCGCCTCGCCGCCGGGTCGGCACTGCGCAGCACGTGGGCTTCGATGAAGGTGTGCGTGGAGTCCAGTTGGGTCGACGCCTCGGCGACGGCGGCGCGCTGGGCCGCGTTGCTGTCCAGGTGTCGCAGCTCCAGACTGTCGACCTTGGCGCCGGAGAACATCAGCAAGGCGTCGAGCAGCCGCACGCGCTGCGCCGTCTCCTCGAAGCCCGTGAAGTCGTGGCGCGCGTAGGCATACAGGCCGCGCACCAGCAGCGTTTCGGGGCGCTCCAGGTAGGGCGCGAAGCCCACCGAGCCGTAGGGCACGCCCATGCGCAGCAGCTCGTGCTCGATCAGCACCGACTGCGCGGCGTGGCGCAACAGCACGCGCAGGCTGGTGAGCGTCTTCTGCTGGTGGTGGGCCTGGGCCTGGCGGGCGACGAACTCGGCGGCCAGGCGTGAGGTTTCGCAGCGCTCCAGGTGGATGTCGGTGTGCAGCGCTTCGTCGGCTGCGTAGGGCTTGCGGGCGAGCTTCCCCATGTGCCGGGCAAGCTGGGGGCTGAAGCGTCGGCTCTGCGTGAGCGGCAGCACTTGCGGCATCCCGATCTCGGCCTTGAAGTGCGCATCCATGAAGCTCGCCTCGGCGCCGGTCTGCGCGTGGATGACCTGGTCGCGGTCGCCCACGCCCACGAAGGCCGCGCGGGGGTTGGCGGCCAGCACCGCCTTGAGTACGGTGAAGGCGGCGCGGTTCACGTCGTGCATCTCGTCGACGCAGACCAGCGAGAGGCGCAGATCGAGTGTGTCGTCGCTGGCCGCGATCTCGCCGCTCGTCAGCAGGCGGGCGAGGTCGTAGCTGCCGTCGCCATCGAACCGGTACTCGGGGTGGTCGGGGTGGCCGCCCTTGCGGATGAACTCGTAGCACTGCCACACCCGCATCGTGAAGTAGCCGAAGCCCAGCTCGTCGGCCAGCGCGGGCGTCACGCGGTCCTCAGGCGCAAGGTGCTCGACCACCATGCGGCCCTTGAGCACGTCGAAGGACTTGAGCAGGCCCTCGACGAGGTCGCCTGGCCTGGCGTTGTTCATCAGCTCGTCGGGGTAGGGCTCCTCGGGCGCCAACTGGGCGCGCTCGATGGCGCGCACGACAAACGGCTTCACCTGCTCGTGCGACGCGATTGCGCGCGTCTTCACGCCTTCGAAGGTGGCCAGCACCGCGAGGCTGAAGGCCTCGAAGGTCTGGATGCGCAGCTGCTGCGCGGTGGCTTTGGGCACACCGATGTGAGCCAGGCGCTCCCGCAGGGCCTGGACGGCCGGCGCGGTGGACGTGAGCGCCAGCACGGTCGCGGGCGGTGCGCCGCGCTGCAGGGCCTGGGCGATGCGCAGGGCCAGCGTGGTGGTCTTGGCTGCGCCGGCATTGGCCTCGACGAGCAGCAGGCGGCTTCTCAGCAGCTGGATAGCGAGTTGCTCGTCACTCGGCGTGATGTGGGTGGGCTGGAAGGGCGCGTCGCTCATGGTGCGGATTGGACCGCAGATGACGGCCGGGTCGCCCCGGCCGCTCACCGTCAATGCGCCGTCACTTCACCGAGCTGCCCTATTTGATGGTCGTGTAGCGCGCTTCGAAGTAGTCGTTGGAGCGGTGGATGGTGTCCACGCCCGGCTTCATCGCCCAGGGTCGGATCTGGTGATGGATGGGAATAAAGAGGGCCTCGTCGCGGATGCGCAGCAGTGCCTCCTTGATCAGCGCATTGCGCTTGGGCACGTCGGGTTCGAACTTGATCTTCTGGATCAGGCCGTCCAGCGTCGCGTCGCTGACCTTGCCGAAGTTGAAGTTGCCGTCCGCGCCGTTGGTGCGCGTGTGGCCCCAGGCCTGCATGGCATACAGCGCGTCATAGGTCGACACGCCCCAGCCCAGCATGTAGAACGGCGACTCGCCGCGCTGGAAGGTCTGGCTGTGCGTGGAAAACGGCTGGGCGATCAGGCGCACCTTGACGCCCACCTTGGCCCACATCGACGCCGCCGCTTGGCAGACCTGCTCGTCGTTGACGTAGCGGTTGTTGGGGCAGTGCAGCGGCACCTCGAAGCCCTGCGGGTAGCCGGCCTCGGTCAGCAGCTTGCGGGCCTTGTCGAGGTCGGGCTTGGGCGGCGTGTCCAGTGCCGCGTCATAGCCATTGACGCCCGGCGGGATCATCAACGCCCCGGGCACCGACAGGCCGCGCATGATGCTGCGCTTGATGGCCTCGCGGTCCAGCGCCAGGTTCATGGCCTCGCGCACGCGTTTGTCCTTGAACGGGTTCTTGCCCTTCACGCTGGACTCGCGCAACTCCTCGCTGCCCTGGTCCATGACGAAGAAGATGGTGCGGATCTCCGCGCCCTCCAGCAGCTTGACCTTGCCTTCCTCCTTGAGCTTGAAGAAGTCCTGCGGCGGCAGATCGGTGACCAGGTCGACATCGCCCGACAGCAGCGCCGCCACACGCGTCGGCGCGGACTTGATCGGCAGGTAGCTCAGCTCCGTCACATTGCCCGGGTTCTTGTCCCACCAGTCCTTGTTGGCCACCATCTTGACGGCCTGGTCGGGCTGCCAGCTCACCAGCTTGTAGGGCCCGGTGCCATTGGCATTGCGCGACGCGAAGTTTTCTTCCTTGGCTTTGTAGTCCTGCGTGTTCGTCGTCTTGTTCTTGGTCGACCAAGCCTTGCTCATGATGGGGAAGCTGATGATGTTCTGCAGCAGCATCGGCGTGGGCGCTTCGAGGATCAGGTCGACGGTGAGGTCGTCGATCTTCTTCACCTCCTTGATGCCCGATACATAGGTCTGCTTGGTGCCCTGCGGCTGCGTGATGCGGCCGAAGCTGAAGACCACGTCGTCCGCCGTGAACGGCGAGCCGTCGTGGAACTTGACGCCCTTGCGCAACTCGAAGCGCACCTGGGTTTGCGTGAGGTAGGTCCACTTGGTGGCCAGCGACGGCTCGGGCCGGTACTCCTTGCTCAGCCGCGTCAGGCCCTCGTAGATGTGGGTGCCGATGGCGTTGGAGGTGTTGTGGTCCTGCGCGTGAGGGTCCAGCGTCAGGATGTCGTTCTGGGCGGCCCAGCGCAGTGGGGCGGCCTGGGCGGTGGTCACCACCCCCAGCGTCAGCGCGGCCAGCAGGGGCAGGAGTCGGAGCAGGGATTTCATGCGGCTTCCTAGGTACGGCAGAAGCCAAAAATACTAGCCGCGACTGAGGGCCTTTCGGTTAGGGCTTGCCCGCTACTTCTAGGGAGCAGTCGCAGCCAGCACCGGCCGCAATCCAGCGCCGCACCAGCCAGCCGCGCACCCCGGTGGGTTGTGCCGTCAGCGCACCGCACGCATATCGGGCGCCGTCCCATTGCAAGGCGACGCACGCACCTTTGAGGCGCCGGCTCAGGATGGCGCCGAGCGGGCACGGGTCAGTGAGGCAGCAGACGCCGCAGCCGTTGCACGCGGCCCCGAGCGCCGGCTTGGGCGGCGCGTCGGGGTGGATATGGATGACTCGGTGGTTCAGGTCTTCACGCCCAGCTCGCGCAGGCGTTCGTTCAGATAGCTTTCCGCCGTGTAGCGGTCGCTCAGCACCACGTCATCGCGCGGGTGCAGGAACAGCGGCAGCGACACGCGGCTCTTCTTCGCGCCTTCGCCGGTCGGGTTGACGACGCGGTGCTGGGTCGACGGGTAGTAGCCCTCGGAGGCCTCCTGCAGCATGTCGCCGATGTTGATGGTCAGCGTGCCGAAGTCGCAGGGCACGGCGTGCCAAGCGTCGTCGGTACCCAGCACTTGCAGCCCGGGCTCGTTGGCGGCGGGCAGGATGGTCAGCAGGTTGATGTCGCCATGGGCCGCAGCGCGGATCGAGCCTTCGGGCTCGGCGCCCGTCAGCGGCGGGTAGCGCAGCACGCGCAGCAGCGTCTTGGAACTGCCCTGGATCATGTTCGACAGCGGCTCGCGGTACCTCGCCGCGATCTCCGGCGGCGTGTAGCGCTCGACCCAGCCGAGCAGTTCCTCCGCCAGCGCATTGGCCTCGCGGTAGTAGGCGAGGGCGTCTTCCTTCAGCTGTTCCGGGATGCGGCCCCAGGGGTAGACGTGGAAGTACTCCTTGATGTCCTTCTGCTTGGAGCCCTTCGCGGTTTCCGAGATGGCGGTGGAGAAATACCCATCCTGCGTTTCCTTCGAGAAGGCGAAACCATGTTTGGACTCGCTGTTGAAGAAGGCCAGCCAGTCGGCATAGATCTTCTCGACTAGCGCCTGCCGGATCGGGTGGTTGGTCAGCACGCCGAAGCCGGTTTCGTGCAGGGAGCGGGTGAACTTTTCGGCCGCGTCGGGTGAGCGGTAGTCGACGACCTGAACTTGCATGGGATCTCCTGAATGCCCCTCGCGAACAGCCATTCAATGTCGGGGCCGACGCGCGGCGAAGTTTACGAGCCAGTCAACTTTCCGGCATCACGCCGTGTGAACTTTGTCGCGCCCCCAACAACGGCTCGGGCAAACCCGCAGTGCTAGAGTCCGTCCCCTGAAAGTTTTATTCCTTCCCGTCCCTTTTGCTGGCAGCAGCGAAGGTGGGTCGCAATCCGCCAACCGGTCGAGCCGTGTCGCGGAAGGTTCTTCAACCAGCCAACTCCCTGGAAGCCGGGGCATGAGGTGAGCGAAAGATGATGCAGCAATACCAATCGAACTCTTATTTGTTCGGTGGAAACGCGCCGTATGTCGAAGAGATGTACGAGGCCTACCTCGACAACCCCGGTTCCGTCCCCGACAACTGGCGCGCCTATTTCGACGCGTTGCAGCATGTCCCCGCGACGGACGGCAGCGAATCACCCGACGTGGCCCACGCCCCGGTGATCGAATCCTTCGCCCAGCGCGCCAAGGCCAATGCCTTCGCGAACAAGGCTTCCAGCGCCGATCTGGCCGTGGCCCGCAAGCAGGTGCACGTGCAGTCGCTGATCGCGGCCTACCGCTTCATCGGCAACCGCTGGGCCGAGTTGGACCCCCTCAAGCGCGCCGAGCGCCCCAAGATCCCCGAGCTCGACCCGGCGTTCTACGACCTGACCGAGTCCGACATGGACATCTCGTTCAGCGCCGTGAACAGCTACTTCGGTGGCGAGACGATGACGCTGCGCCAGATCGTGCAGGCCCTGCGCGAGACCTACTGCAGCAGCATCGGCTCCGAGTTCATGCACGGCTCCGACCCGGCCGAGAAGCGCTGGTGGCAGGAACGCCTGGAGAAGGCGCGCGGCAAGCCCAACTTCACGGCCGACGAGAAGAAGCACATCCTCGACCGCCTGACCGCGGCCGAAGGCCTGGAGCGCTACCTCCACACCAAGTACGTTGGCCAGAAGCGCTTCTCGCTCGAAGGCGGCGAGAGCTTCATCGCGGCGATGGACGAACTGATCCAGCGTGGCGGCGGGTCCGGCGTGCAGGAAATCGTCATCGGCATGGCTCACCGCGGCCGTCTGAACGTGCTGGTCAACACGCTGGGCAAGATGCCCGCCGACTTGTTTGCCGAGTTTGAGCACAAGGCCGCCGAAGACCTGCCTGCGGGCGACGTGAAGTACCACCAGGGTTTCAGCTCCGATGTGCCCACCAAGGGCGGCCCGGTGCACCTGTCGCTGGCCTTCAACCCGTCCCACCTTGAAATCGTCAACCCGGTCGTGGAAGGCAGCGTGCGCGCCCGCCAGGACCGCCGTGGCGACACGGTCGGCGCCCAGGTGCTGCCCGTGCTGGTGCACGGTGACGCGGCCTTCGGTGGCCAGGGCGTCGTGCAGGAAACGCTGGCGATGGCCCAGACGCGTGGCTATCGCACCGGCGGCACGGTGCATGTCGTCATCAACAACCAGATCGGCTTCACCACCAGTGACCCGCGCGACCTGCGCTCGACCTGGTACTGCACCGACGTCGTCAAGATGATCGAGGCGCCGGTGCTGCACGTGAACGGCGACGACCCCGAGGCCGTCGTGTGGGCCACGCAGCTGTGCATGGACTACCGCGTCGAGTTCAAGAAAGACGTCGTTCTCGACATCGTCTGCTTCCGCAAGCTCGGCCACAACGAGCAGGACACGCCGGCGCTGACTCAGCCGATGATGTACAAAAAGATCGCTGCTCACCCCGGCACGCGCAAGGTCTACGGCGACAAGCTGGTGGCGCAGAACGTGCTGCCGGCCGAAGGCCCGGACGACATGGTCAAGGCCTACCGTGCCGCCATGGACGAAGGCCGCCACACGGTCGACCCCGTGCTGACCAACTTCAAGAGCAAGTTCGCGACCGACTGGTCGCCCTTCCTCGGCAAGAAGTGGACCGACAGCTGCGACACCGCCATCCCCGTGGCCGAGTGGAAGCGCCTGGCCGAGAAGCTGACGACCATCCCCAAGGACTTCGCCGCCCACAACCTGGTGCAGAAGCTCTACGGCGACCGCGCCGCGATGGGTCGTGGCGAGGTCAACATCGACTGGGGCATGGGCGAGAGCATGGCCTACGCGTCGCTGGTGGCCAGCGGCTACCCGGTGCGCCTGTCGGGCGAGGACAGCGGCCGTGGCACCTTCACCCACCGCCACGCCGTGCTGCACGACCAGAACCGCAGCAACTGGGATGACGGCATCTACATCCCGCTGCAGAACGTCGCCGACGGCCAGGCCCCGTTCAACGTCATCGACTCCATCCTGTCGGAGGAGGCGGTGCTGGGCTTCGAGTACGGCTACGCCGCCGCCGAGCCCAACACGCTGACCATCTGGGAAGCGCAGTTCGGCGACTTCGTCAACGGCGCCCAGGTCGTCATCGACCAGTTCATCGCATCCGGTGAAGTGAAGTGGGGCCGCTCCAATGGCCTGACGATGCTGCTGCCGCACGGCTACGAAGGCCAAGGCCCCGAGCACAGCTCGGCGCGCCTGGAGCGCTTCATGCAACTGGCCGCAGACAACAACATGCAGATCGTGCAGCCCACCAACGCCGCGCAGATCTTCCATGTGCTGCGCCGCCAGATGCTGCGCATGTTCCGCAAGCCTTTGGTCATCATGACGCCCAAGAGCCTGCTGCGTGCCAAGGACGCCACCTCGCCGCTGGTCGACTTCACCAAGGGTGATTTCAAGACCGTCATCGGTGAGCAGGACGCGACCGTGAACGCCGAGAAGGTCAAGCGCGTCATCGTCTGCTCGGGCAAGGTCTATTACGACCTCGTCAAGGCACGTGCCGAGAAAAAGGCCAGCGACGTGGTCGTCCTGCGCGTCGAGCAGCTCTATCCCTTCCCGCACAAGGCCTTCGCGGCCGAGCTGAAGAAGTACCCGAACGTGACCGACCTCGTCTGGTGCCAGGACGAGCCGCAGAACCAGGGCGCCTGGTTCTTCGTGCAGCACTATGTGCACGAGAACATGAGCGACGGCCAGAAGCTCGGCTATGCCGGCCGCCCGGCCAGCGCCAGCCCCGCCTGCGGCTACGCCCACCTGCACCAGGAGCAGCAGAAGGCGCTGCTGGATCAGGCCTTCGCCAAGCTCAAGGGCTTCATCCTCACCAAATAAGAACGCAAGCCGCAGCGCCACCCTAGGCGCTGCGTTTGCTCGTGCCTGCGCGCACATCACACCCAATAAAAGACACGGAGCCTCACACCATGGCCATCGTTGACGTCAAGACCCCCCAGTTTTCCGAATCGGTTTCCGAAGGCACGCTGCTCACCTGGAAGAAGAAGCCCGGCGAAGCCGTCACCATTGACGAAACCCTCGTCGAGATCGAGACCGACAAGGTCGTGCTCGAAGTGCCCTCGCCCGCCTCGGGCGTGCTGGCTCAAGTGCTCAAGGGCGACGGTGACACCGTCATCAGCGAGGAATTGCTCGCCCGCATCGACACCGACGCCGCCGCGCAAGTCAGCCCGATGCAAGTGGCCGCCGTGCCCGCGCCCGCTGCTGCGCCCGCTGCCGCCACCGCGGCTCCAGCTACGGGCGGCAGCAAGGGCGATGTGGCCATGCCGGCCGCCGCCAAGATCCTGGCCGAGAAGGGCCTGCAAGCCACCGACGTCGCCGGCTCCGGCAAGGACGGCCGCGTCACCAAGGGCGATGCCCTCGGCGCTTCCGTCAAGCCCGCCGTGCCGGCGCTCGTCGCCGTGGCAGCGCCTGCCGCCAAGCTGCTGCCCGCCGTCGCCGCGCCCGCTCAGCAGAACCTGGGTGACCGCCCTGAGCAGCGCGTGCCCATGACCCGCCTGCGTGCCCGCATCGCCGAGCGCCTGGTGCAGTCGCAGTCGACCAACGCCATCCTGACCACTTTCAATGAAGTCAACATGGCCCCGGTCATGGAGATGCGCAAGAAGTTCCAGGAGAAGTTCGAGAAGGAACATGGCGTCAAGCTCGGCTTCATGAGCTTCTTCGTCAAGGCGGCCGTTGCGGCGCTGAAGAAGTACCCGATCATCAACGCTTCGGTCGACGGCAACGACATCGTCTACCACGGCTACTTCGACATCGGCATCGCGGTCGGCTCGCCGCGCGGCCTCGTCGTGCCGGTGCTGCGCAATGTCGACCAGATGAGCTTCGCCGACATCGAGAAGAAGATCGCCGAGTTCGGCCAGAAGGCCAAGGACGGCAAGCTGTCCATCGACGACCTGACCGGCGGCACCTTCTCCATCTCGAACGGCGGCACCTTCGGCTCCATGCTGTCCACGCCCATCATCAACCCGCCGCAGTCGGCCATCTTGGGCGTGCACGCCACCAAGGACCGCGCCGTGGTCGAGAACGGCCAGGTCGTCGTGCGCCCGATCAACTACCTCGCCATGTCCTATGATCACCGCATCATCGACGGCCGCGAAGCCGTGCTGGGGCTGGTGACGATGAAGGAAGCGCTGGAAGACCCGGCGCGCCTGCTGTTCGACATTTGAGTCGCAGATGAGCCGCTGGACCGCCGCTTTGTTTGCATGTCTGTTGGGTGCCGTTGCGGCCTGCCCTGCGGTGCATGCGGCCGATGCGGCTAGCCCGGTGATTGCGCGCTTCGAGTCCGGCGCTGCAGCGGATGGCAAGCGCCTGGTGCTGGCGTGCGCCAAGAGCGCGCCAGGGGCCGCCGTGGCCTGCGGGCTGGGCCAGTTGGCCGCTACCGCGGCGGCGCCTGGCCTCAGCATGCAGTTCCAGCTGCTGCCCCCAGATCGCGCCTACCTGCTCAGTCTCGTCCGAAATGCCGTCGAGGCCCAGGTACGTGATCCACGGGTGGTGGAGGGCATTTCGCTAATTCCGGCGGACGCAATGGCTCTTCAGCAGGTGGCGAAGAACCCGGCCGTCTGCGTAGGGGACGAGAACACTGCGGATGTGATGTTGGCGTGTCCCACAGGCAAGCGTTTCGAGGACGCCGTGGTCATGCTGTTTCGTGGGCTGTGTGACCGCTGCGAGTTCCAGCCCATCGTTGTGAGAAAGGTTAATTGAATGTCTAAGCAATTCGACGTCGTCGTCATCGGCGGCGGCCCCGGCGGCTACATCGCGGCCATCCGCGCGGCCCAGTTGGGCATGAACGTGGCCTGCATCGACGAGTGGAAGAACGACAAGGGCGGCCCCGCCCTCGGCGGCACCTGCACCAACGTCGGCTGCATCCCGTCCAAGGCGCTGCTGCAGTCCAGCGAGCACTACGAGCACCTGAACCACCACTTTGCCGACCACGGCATCACGGCCGACAACGTCAAGATCGACGTCGCCAAGATGCTGGCCCGCAAGGACCTGGTCGTGAAGCAGAACAACGACGGCATCGTCTATTTGTTCAAGAAGAACAAGGTCACGTTCTTCCACGGCCGTGGCTCCTTCGTTGCCGCCAAGGATGGCGGTTATGAGCTCAAGGCCGGCGAGGAAGTCATCCAGGCCAAGCAGGTGGTCATCGCCACAGGCTCCAACGCCCGTGCGCTGCCTGGCGTGCCTTTCGACGAAGTGAACATCCTGTCCAACGACGGCGCCCTGCGCGTCGGTGCGACGCCCAAGAAGCTGGGCCTGATCGGCGCTGGCGTCATCGGTCTGGAAATGGGTTCCGTCTGGCGCCGCCTGGGCGCGGAAGTCACCGTGCTGGAAGGCCTGCCGGCCTTCCTCGGCGCGGTGGACGAGTCCGTCGCCAAGGAAGCCGCCAAGGTCTTCAAGAAGCAGGGCCTGGACATCCAGCTCGGTGTGAAGGTCGGCGAGATCAAGACCGGCAAGAAGGGTGTCAGCGTCGCCTACACGGACGCCAAGGGCGAGGCCAAGACGCTGGAGGTCGACAAGCTCATCGTCTCCATCGGCCGCGTGCCGAACACGATCGGCCTGGCGGCTGATGCGGTGGGCCTGAAGCTCGACGAGCGCGGTGCCATTGAAGTCGATGCGGACTGCAAGACCAACCTGCCCGGCGTCTGGGCCATCGGCGACGTCGTGCGCGGCCCCATGCTGGCGCACAAGGCCGAGGAAGAGGGCGTGGCCGTGGCCGAGCGCATGGCCGGCCAGCACGGGCACGTCAACTTCAACACCGTGCCCTGGGTCATCTACACCAGCCCGGAGATCGCCTGGGTCGGCAGGACCGAACAGCAGCTCAAGGCCGACGGCGTGGCCTACAAGGCGGGGCAGTTCCCCTTCCTGGCCAACGGCCGGGCGCGCGCGCTGGGCGACACGACCGGCTTCGTCAAGTTTCTGGCCGACGCCAAGACCGACGAGATCCTGGGCGTGCACATCATTGGCCCGATGGCCTCGGAGTTGATCTCCGAAGCCGTCGTCGCGATGGAGTTCAAAGCCTCGGCCGAGGACATCGCGCGCATCTGCCACGCGCACCCGTCCTTGTCCGAAGCGACCAAGGAAGCGGCGCTGGCCATCGACAAGCGCACGCTGAACTTCTGATCGAGCAACGCAAGCGACCAGGGGCGGCCATTCAGTCGCCCCTTTTTCTTAGATGACCAGCCTGTATGCCGTCAGTTAGCGAGCTCTACCAGCAGACCCTCGCCGAGCGCGGCTACAAGGCCGATGCGGCGCAGTTGCGTGCCGTCGAGGCCCTGCAGCGCTGCCAGGACGAGTGGGCCAGCTACAAGGCCCGCCGCGCCAACGCCGTCACCAAGCTGCTGGTGCGCCCGCCCATCCCGCGCGGCGTCTACATGTACGGCGGCGTCGGTCGCGGCAAGAGCTTCCTGATGGACTGCTTCTTCCAGGCCGTGCCGCTGACACGCAAGACGCGGCTGCACTTCCACGAGTTCATGCGCGAGGTGCACCGTGAGCTGCAGGAGCTCAAGGGCATCGCCGACCCGCTGGACGAACTCGGCAAGCGCATCGCAAGGCGCTTTCGCCTCATCTGCTTCGACGAGTTCCACGTTGCCGACGTGACCGACGCGATGATCCTGCACCGGCTGCTGGACGCCCTGTTCCGCAACCGCGTGTCCATCATCACGACGTCCAATTTCCACCCGGACGGGCTCTACCCCAACGGCCTGCACCGGGACCGCATCCTGCCGGCCATCGAACTGCTGAAGGCCAACCTGGAGGTCATCAACGTCGACGCCGGCACCGACTACCGGCGCCGCACGCTGGAGGACATGAACCTCTACCTGACACCTCTCAACGACGAGAACGAAGCCGCGCTGACCGCAGCCTTCGAGTCGCTTGCCGAGGCGCAGGACGAAGACAACAAGCTGATGATCGAACACCGAGCGCTCCATGCGCGGCGGCGCGCCGGTGGCGTCGTCTGGTTCGACTTCCAGACCCTCTGCGGCGGCCCGCGCTCGCAGAACGACTACCTCGAACTGGCCAGCCAGTTCCACACCGTCATCCTGTCTGATGTGCCGGAGATGCCGGTGCGCCTGGCCAGCGAGGCGCGCCGCTTCACCTGGCTGGTCGACGTGCTCTACGACCGCCGCGTCAAGCTCATCATCTCGGCCGCCGTGCCGGCCGATCAGCTCTACACCGAGGGGCCGCTGGCCCACGAGTTCCCGCGCACCGTGTCCCGCTTGCAGGAAATGCGATCGGCGGAGTACCTTGCGCTGGCCCGCCGTGAAGTTGATACGTCACTGACCTGATGACCCCTCTGCTGATCCTGCTTGCTGCTGCTGCCTCGGCCCCCGTGAGCCCGCTGTCGGCTACCCGTGCCGAGGTCGCTGCCCAGCGCGTGGCCGTGGAGCAGCGCTTCGCGCGCGAGCAGGCCGAGTGTGAGCAGCGTTTTGCCGTCAGCCCCTGCCTGGAAGACCTTCGCCAGCGCCGCCAGGACGCGCTCGCGCCGTTGGTGCGGCATGAGCACCAACTCGCCGCCGAAGAGCGCCGTGCCCGCGCGGCCGCTCAGGCGCAGCGCGTGAAGGATCGGGAGCTTGCCGCCGCTCAGGACGAGGGCCAGCGCCGCCAGCGCCTTGTGGCGGCGCCGCCTCCGCCGCCACCGGTAACGCCCGCGTCCCATCCGGCCAAGGGCCGCAGCCCCGAAGAGGCCGAGCGCCTGCGCCGCCAGGCCGTCAGCAAGGCCGAAGCCGGCGCCGCCGAGCGCCGCGAACGGGCGCAGGAGCGTGAGAAGCGCATGCAGCAACGCGTCGCCGACAACGAGGCCAAGCAGAAGTCGCGCGGGCAGCCCGCTGCGCCACTGCCTTTGCCCCTGCCGGGCGCGTCTGCGCCGAAGTGATCAGTCCAGGTTCTCGAGCTTGACGATGGCGACCGACAGGTTGTCGCCGCCCCCGCGTGCCCGCTGGCGTGCCTTGCTGACCAGCAACTCCGCCGCCTCGCGCGGCGGCAGGCTGTAGAGCACGCTGCCCAGCTCCTGGGCAGTGAAGTAGTGCCACAGGCCGTCGCTGCAGCACATCAGCGTGTCGCCCACTTCCAGGCCTTCGAAGCGCTCCGACGTCGAGGTCGGGTCCTGCACCGTGCCCAGGCAGGCCGTCAGCAGATTGCTCTGCGGATGCGAGCTGGCCTCGGCCTCGGTCAGCTGGCCCTCGTCGACGAGGCGCTGCACGTAGGAATGGTCCATCGAGCGCTGCACGAGCCGCGCGCCGCGGAACCAGTAGATGCGCGAGTCGCCGGAGTGGATCCAGTGCACGCTGCGGTCACTGCTGACGACGAAGCCGGCGATGGTGCTGTGCGGCTCCTCCTCGGCGGAGATGGCCGTCAGCTTGATCATCAGATGCGCCTCGGACGTGATCTGCCCGAGCAGCTCGGCGGGCGATTCGTCATCGGGCGAATAGCGCTCGAACAGCTGGCGCGCGGTCAGGATGACCTGGTCCGCCGCCTTGCGGCCGCCGCTCTTGCCGCCCATGCCGTCGGCCACGATGCCCATCACGCAGCCCTCGATGCGAGGGTGGGCAACGACGGCCACCTGATCCTGCTGATAGGCGCGGTCGCCGCGATGGGTGCCGGTGGCGGCGTTGAGTCGGAATCCGACGGCGGAGGAGGTTGCCATGCCGAAAACTATACTGGCCCGTTCGCTTTGGCTCGTCGCGACCTTCCCTTGCAAACCCCCGGATGGATGAACAACTTCACTCGTTGACGCGACGCCTGATCGAGTTGCGCATGGAGCATGCCGATCTGAACGCGATGATCGACCGACTCGCCGAACAGGCGCCGCTGGACGAATTGGCGCTGCGGCGGCTGAAGAAACGGCGTCTCGCACTGCGCGACCTGATCGCCCAGCTGGAATTGACCAACGAGCCCGATGACCTCGCCTAGGAGTGTGTTTGCACGCCGGGCATGGCGCCCGCAAGGCAGCCCGGCAGCGCAGTGCAGGCTGGCTGCCTGCACAAGCTGCGCAACGACGAGTGCGTTGGCGGGCTGCCTTGCCCTTCGGGTTGCCCCGCAAAAGCAGCGTCTGCGGCGTTGCACGCCTTGCAGGCCGCGCCAAGCCAGAGGCTTGGCCCTTCGCCAGGCACGGGCAGGCCGCAGGGCCTGCCCGTGTCAGGGCTTTGCCTCGCCGGGCGGCGAGCCCGGCTCCGGTTTGCGCCTTGCATCCACTACTTTTGCGGGGCAACGGGCGCTATGACCAGCGTGCAAACACACTCCCACGACGACTGGCTCGACGCCCTCGATCAGGCCACCCCTCCCGCCCCGCCGGCCGCCGACGACCTCGAACAGGCCGTGCTGGCTGCCTTCGACGTCGACGGCCCGCTGGCGCGGCTGGACCCGGGCTACAAGCCGCGCGAGCAGCAGCTGCAGATGAGCCGGGCCGTCGCCCGCGCGCTGAGCCGCCGCCACGCGCTGGTTGTCGAGGCCGGCACGGGCGTCGGCAAGACCTTCGCCTACCTCGTACCGACGCTGCTGGCCGGCAGCCGGGCGCTCATCAGCACGGCCACCAAGAGCCTGCAGGACCAGCTCTTCCTGCGCGACCTGCCACGGCTGACCAAGGCGTTGAACATGCCCGTGCGCCTGGCCTTGCTGAAGGGCCGCAGCAGCTATCTCTGCCTGCACCGCATGAAGGAGGCGCGCGTGACCGGCGAATTCCCGGACCGCCGCACGGCGCTGTCACTGGCGCGCATCGAACGCTGGGCGCTGGGCACGACGACGGGCGATTTCGCCGAGATCGACGGCCTGGACGAGCGCTCGCCCATCATCCCCATCGTCAGCTCCAGCCGCGAGAACTGCCTGGGCCAGGAGTGCCCGGACTGGAAGGCTTGCCACGTCGTCAAGGCGCGGCGCGAGGCGATGGACGCCGACGTCGTCGTCGTCAACCACCATCTCTTCTTCGCTGATGTGACCTTGCGCGACACCGGCGTGGCCGAGCTGCTGCCCAGCGTCGAGATCGCCGTCTTCGACGAGGCCCACCAGCTTGCCGAGGCCGGCGTGCAGTTCCTCGGCACGCTGCTTGGCACGGCTGCGTTGATCGACTTCGCCCGCGACGTGCTGGCCCAGGGCCTGGCCCATGCGCGCGGCGTGCATGACTGGCAGGGCCTGCATGCCGCCGTCGAGAAAGCGGCGCGCGAGCTGCGCCTGGCGGCGGCCGGCGCGCTGGCCACGGCCGGCCGCGAACTGCGCGGCACGCTCAAGTTGGGCTGGAAGGAGCGCGCCACTCAGCCGGCCTTCGGCGCGGCGCTGGTGGGCGTCGAGACAGCCTGCGCACAGGCGCTCGAAGCGCTGACGGCCGTGCGCGAAGCCGCCGCCGATTTCGCGCGCCTGTGCGAGCGCGCCCAGGAGCTGCGTGACCTGGCCAAGCGCTTTGCCACTGACCCCGACCCCGGCGACGTGCGCTGGATCGACATCAGCCCTCATGCGGCCCGCCTCGTCGAGTCGCCGCTGGACATCCGCGAAGCGATGCAGGCACAGCTCGAAGGCCCGCCCAAGGCCTGGGTCTTCACGTCGGCCACGCTGGGCGACGACGAAGGCCTGACCTGGTTCACCGAGCCAGCCGGCCTGACCGGCGCCGAGGTGCTGCGCGTGGGCAGCCCCTTCGACTACCCGGCCAACGCGCGCCTGTACGTGCCGCGCGGCTTCCCCAAGCCCAGTGAGCCCACGCACCCGGCCAGCGTCGCGCTGCTGGCCTCGCGCCTGGCGCAGGCCCTGGGTGGCCGCACCTTCGTGCTGACGACGACGCTGCGCAATCTGCAGACCGTGGCCGATGGGCTGCGCGAGCGCTTCGAAGCGACCGGTACCGCCATCGCCGTGCTGCAGCAGGGCGCGGCGCCCAAACGTGTGCTGCTGCAGCGCTTCATCGACAACCCGTACTCCGTGCTGGTCGGCTCGGCGAGCTTCTGGGAAGGCATCGACGTGCCGGGCGACGCGCTGCAATGCGTGGTCATCGACAAGCTGCCCTTCCCGCCGCCCAACGACCCGCTCGTGGAGGCGCGTGTGCAGCGCCTGGAGGCTGCCGGCCGCAATGCCTTCTCGGAGTATTTCGTCGCGGAGGCGGCCATCGCGTTGAAGCAGGGCGCCGGCCGCCTGATCCGCACCGAGACCGACCGTGGCCTGCTGGTGGTGTGCGACCCGCGGATGGCGGGCATGAACTACGGCCGCCGCCTGCGTGCCGCGCTGCCGCCGATGACGGCGGTGGCCAATGAGGCCGAGGCGCTGGCCTGGCTTCAGTTCCTCAATGCAGAACGGGCCTAACGGCCTGTCTTTACGAGCCGAGCGCTGGGCCGCTCCCAAGCCGGCCCGTGTGGGCTCGCTGGCGGCTCAATGCCGCGAGTGGGCTCGTCCCCTCGGGGGACCGACTGGACTCGCTCGCGTTCAGCGATGCGAGGCCAGGCGAGGGGTCACCAGACCTTCCACCAGGGCTTCTTGCGCTTGCCGCCGTTGGAGGCGTATTCGCTGTCGGGGAAGTTCTTGTCGAGCACGCGGCGCGCGTCGTCGCGCAGCTGCGTCAGGCCAAGTTTGTCGTAGCTCTCGCCCATGATGAACAGGGCTTCTTCAATGCCGGGCGCGTACTGGAACTCGGCCACGGCCGTCTGGGCGCGGTTGGCCGCAGCGACGTAGGCCTTGCGGTTGAAGTAGTAGCGCGCGACGTGCACCTCGTAGGCCGCCAGCGTGTTGGAGATGAAGTTGGCGCGCGTCGTCGCGTCGGGCGCGTAGCGGGATTCGGGGAATTGCTCGACGAGTTGGCGGAAGGCCAGCAGCGCCTCGCGCGACGCCTGCTGGTCGCGCTCGGAGACGTCCTGACCGGCCAGGCGGCCGAACAGGCCCAGGTCTTCGTTGAAGTTGACGAGGCCCTTCATGTAGAGGGCGTAGTCCATCGCCGGGCTGGACGGGTTGAGCTTGATGAAGCGGTCCAGCGTCGTCACGGCCTGGGCGCGTTCGGCGGTCTTGTAGTAGGCCCAGGCCAGATCTAGCGTGGCCTGCTGGCCCATCGGCGTGCCGGCGGCGCGGCCTTCGATCTTCTCCAGCGTCTTGATGGCGCGGTCGTAGCTGCCGGAGTTCAGATCGTCTTTGGCGTCTGAATACAATTTGTCGAGGGCGGCCTGGGAATTCGGGTCGTCCTTGCCCATGGAGCCACAACCACTCATGCCAAGCGCGAACGCCATCAGGGCGACGCTGGCGACGATGCGGAAGGCTTTGAATTTCACAACAAACATGTCTGAAGTCGACGGCGATGCTGCCGGCTGGTCACGGGGAACAATGGACGCGGAGTATAGGTCGGGGGGTCTGCATGACCCGGAGGACGAGACCGGAGACATCGGCGCTGAAGACTCGCCCGAGCGGCGCGTGGCCGATGTCGATGCGGCCGGCCACGGCGAGCGCCTGGACCGCTGGCTCACCGGCATTGCGCCGGAATTCTCGCGTAACCACCTGCAGGTCCTCATCGAGCGCGGCTGCGTCACGGCCGACGGCAAGCCGGTGGCCAAGCCCGCCCATAAGCTGCGCGCCGGTCAGCGTGTCGAAGTCGAGCTGCAGCCCACCGACGAGAGCCGTGCCTTCCGCGCCGAGGCGATGGCGCTGGACTTCGTCTTCGAGGACGAGCATCTGCTCGTCGTCAACAAGCCTGCCGGGCTGGTCGTGCACCCGGCTGCGGGCAACTGGTCGGGCACGTTGATGAACGGCCTGCTGGCCCACCACCCGGCCGCTGCGGGCCTGCCGCGCGCCGGCATCGTGCACCGGCTGGACAAGGACACCAGCGGCCTGATGATCGTTGGCAAGACGCTGGCGGCCGTCACGGCGCTGAGCCGCCAGATCGCCGCCCGCGAGGTGCACCGTGAATACCTGGCCCTGGCCTGGGGTCGCGCCGACGAGGCCTTTGTCGTCGAGCAGCCGCTGCGCCGCGATCCGATCTCGCGCGTGAAGATGGCCGTGGCACCCGCCAACATGGGCAAGCCGGCGCGCACCGACGTCTTCCCGCTGGGTGTGGGCGAAGTCGACATGAGCGTGCAAACCCGCCCCGTCAGCGCCGTGCACTGCGTGCTGCACAGCGGCCGCACGCACCAGATCCGCGTCCACCTCATGCACAGCGGCCACCCCCTCGTGGCGGACACGCTCTACGGCGGCGTGCAGGCCCTGGGCCTGGTGCGCCAGGCCCTGCATGCGGCGCGGCTGTCGTTCACGCATCCGGCCACCGGCGAGACCCTGACGCTGAGTGCGCCGCTGCCCGCCGATCTGGCTTCAGCCTGGCGTGAAATCGGTGCTGCGGGCCTGCCGGATTGACATGGCTACAATGCGCTTCGGTTGTCGTGCCTGAGCGCTGCCCGATTTGGATGCAGCCCGTTGCGGGATCGCAGTCCACCCGAAGCCGCCAACCACCTCGCCGGCGCACCCGGCCCTAGAAGGCCAGGGCCGCGCCCGATGCAAGCAAGACCTGCAAGCAAAAGCTGCAAGCAAGACCGCCCCAGCCGCCTGACGAACGCTTGATTGAAAGCGTCCAGACCCGGGGGCCTACCGCCAGAGCTCTACCCATTGAGGGTGCGAAGTTGAGTTCATGAATACACAGGATGCCAAGCGCGTCCTCGAAACCGCGCTGATCTGTGCCTCGCAACCGCTGATGCTGCGCGAGATGCGCAGCCTGTTCGCCGACGAGCTGGGTGCCGACAGCGTGCGCAGCCTGCTCGACGAACTCTCCCGTGACTGGGAGGGCAAGGGCGTCGAGCTGGTCGCACTCGCCTCGGGCTGGCGTTTCCAGAGCCGCCCCGAGTTGCGCGAGTACCTCGACCGGCTTCATCCCGAGAAGCCGCCGCGCTACTCACGCGCCGTGCTGGAAACGCTGGCCATCATTGCCTACCGCCAGCCCGTCACGCGCGGCGACATCGAGGACATCCGCGGCGTCATCGTCGCGACGCAAATCGTCAAGCAGCTCGAAGACCGCGGCTGGATCGAGGCCATCGGCCACCGCGAGACGCCCGGCCGCCCGGCGCTTTATGCGACGACCAAGGCCTTTCTCGATGACCTGGGCCTGGCCAGCCTGGAGCAGCTGCCGACCCTGGAAGTCGGCAGCGAGCCGCCGGCCTTCGAGGCGCTGCAAGGTCAGTTGCTGAGCGACGTCGACGACGCGCCGCCGGCTGCGGCCCCCGAAGACGCGTCAGCAACGACGCCCGATCAAGTGCCCGACCAGGCGCAGGAAGCTGCGCCTGTCGAGACGCCCGACGCGCCTGCGTTGTCGCGCAGCCTCTTTGGCGACGACGGCACGCCCGCACTACCCAATCCCGACCCCACCGATACGCCCCCGCAACCCCAGCATTCACCCGCATGAACGACGCTGCCGACCAAGACAAGACCCTGCCTCCCGCCGCTGATACGGAAGCGCCTGCCGCTCCCAAGCGTCGGCGTACGACGGCCAAGGCCACGGCCGACGCTGCGCCCGAAGCCGCTGACGCGGTTCAGGCTGCCGCAGTCGCCGAGGCTGCCGCGCCCGTGAAGCGCACGCGCCGCAAGGCCGAAGCGGTTGCGGAAGAGGCGGCAGCGGTGCCCGAGGCCGCGCCCGTGGAGGATGCGCCGGCGCCAGCCCGCAAGCGCGCGCCCCGCAAGACGGCGGCTGCCCCGGTGGAAGACGCCGCGCCGGCTCAGCTTGCCGAAGCGCCGGTGCCCGTGCAGACGCCGATGTTCACGCTGGCCGACGAAGTGCCGGCAGTGGCGGCACCGGCCGCCGATGGCGGCGCGGATGGCGAGGAAGGTGCAGAAGGTGCAGAAGGTGATGGCGACGGTGAAGACGGCGAACGTGGCGGCCGAGGCCGCAACCGCCGCCGCAACCGCAAGGAGCGCGCCGAGCGGGTGGACGGCGAGGTGACCGGTAGCGCCGGCAGCGGCGGCGCCGGTGATTTGCCGGTGCCGGTCCTGTCGCTGGAACTCGTCGAGGCTGCGGGGGCGCGCTTTGCCGATGTGCTATCGGGCAATCTGGATGTGGAGTCCGAAGGTCCGGTTGGCGAGCCGCCGCAGCTGCGGCCCGAGTCGGGCGGTGAAGAGTCGGAAGAAGCCGGCGAGGGCGAAACCAAACGTGTGCTGGCGCCCGACGCCGACGCGCCCAAGCTGCAGAAGGTGCTGGCCCAGTCCGGCATCGGCTCGCGCCGCGACATCGAGGAGTGGATCGCCGAGGGCAAGATCGAGGTGAACGGCCAGGTCGCCCACGTCGGCCAGCGCATCTCCTTCGGCGACCGCGTGCGCGTCAACGGCAAGGATGTGCGCGTGCGCATCTCGCCGCCCAACCCGCGCATCCTGGCTTATCACAAGCCCACCGGCGAAGTCTCGACCTTCAACGACCCCGAAGGCCGCCCGACGGTGTTCCGCTCGCTGCCGCGCGTGCAGGGTCAGAAGTGGCAGTCCGTTGGTCGCCTGGACATCAACACCGAAGGCCTGCTGCTGTTCACCAACTCCGGTGAACTGGCCAACCAGCTGATGCACCCGCGCTTCGGCGTCGAGCGTGAGTACGCCGCGCGCGTGCTGGGTGCACTGAGCGACGAGCAGCGCGCCAAGCTGCTGGCCGGCGTCAACGTCGAGGGCCAGACGGCCGCGTTCAAGAGCATCGAGGACGGCGGCGGCGAAGGTGCCAACCGCTGGTACCGCGTCGTCATCACCGAAGGCCGCAACCGCGAGGTGCGCAAGCTCTTCGAGGCCGTCGGCATGGTCGTCAGCCGGCTGATCCGCATCCGCTACGGCACCGTTGTGCTGCCGCGCGGCTTGAAGCGCGGCGTCTGGGTCGAGCTGGGCGACGACGACGTGCGCGTCATCCGCCGCCTGGCGGGCCACACGTCCAACAGCGGCGAGGGCCAGCAGGGCGAAGGTTTTAACCAGGGCCAGCGGCCCAATCCGGGCCACGGCGGCCAAGGTGGCCAGCAAGGCAGGGCCCAGCCGCCGCAGCAGCAGGGCAACAAGAACGACCGCAACAAGCGCCGCAATGACGAGCGCCACGGCGGCACTGGCGGCCCGCGCCCGAGCCGCCCGCCGGAGGCGCAGCAGCCGCAACAGCAGGTGCGCCCGCCGCGGGAGGAGCGCGCACCGCGCCGCGACGACGACGAGGACGACGGCTTCATTCCGCACCACATCAATCCGTTGGAGCAGACCTTCGACCGGCGCCAAGCCACCAGCGGCAAGCGCGGCTTCCCGCAGGGCTTCGGTGCCGGCGGCAGTCAGCAGGACAACAAACCCGGCCAGGGCGGCGGCAACAAGGGCAACGGCCCGCGTGAGCCCGATCCGATGCAGACCTCGGTGGGCTACATCGGCGGCGACGCCTTCCTGCGCCGCAGCGGCGGTGGTGGTCGTGGTGGCAAGGGCGGCGGTGGTGGTGGTAGCGGTGGTGGCGGTGGCGGTGGTCGTTCCGGCGGCGGCTACGGCGGTCGTCGCTGACGGCTGGCGCGGGTGACCCTGACTAGGGTCATCCCTGGCCGCTACAATCGCGGGCTTTGTCCAATACAGCCCTTCAGGAGAATTCCATGGCGATCGAAACCACCCTGTCCATCATCAAGCCCGATGCCGTGGCGAAGAACGTCATCGGCCAGATCTACGCTCGCTTCGAAGGCGCCGGCCTGAAGATCGTGGCGGCCAAGCTGGTGCAACTGTCGCGCGCCGATGCTGAAGCCTTCTACGCCGTGCACAAGGCACGCCCCTTCTTCAACGACCTGGTGAGCTTCATGATCTCCGGTCCGGTGATGATCCAGGCGCTGCAAGGCGAAGGCGCCATCCTCAAGAACCGTGACCTGATGGGCGCAACCGACCCGAAGAAGGCCGAGAAGGGCACCATCCGTGCCGACTTCGCCGACAGCATCGACGCCAATGCCGTGCACGGCTCTGACGCCGCCGAAACGGCCGCCGTCGAAGTGGCGTTCTTCTTCCCCGGCATGAACGTCTACGCTGCCAAGTAAACCCCCAACGGGGTCGGTGACCCCGGCCCGGGAGCTCGCGATGGATGCGGTCAACCTGCTCGGATTCGATCTGCAAGGGCTGGCCGCCTACTGCGAGCAACTGGGCGAAAAGAAGTTTCGTGCGACCCAGCTGTTCCGCTGGATCCACCAGAAAGGCGCGTCGGACTTCGAGCAGATGTCCGACCTCGCCAAGTCCTTGCGCGACAAGCTCAAGGGCCGCGCCCAGATCAGCGCGCTGCCGATCATCTCCGAGCATGTCTCGACGGACGGCACCATCAAGTGGCTGTTCGACGTCGGCAACGGCGACGCGGTCGAGGCCGTGTTCATCCCGGAAGATGATCGAGGCACCCTCTGCATTTCCAGCCAGGCCGGCTGCGCCGTCGGCTGCCGCTTCTGCTCGACGGGGCATCAAGGCTTCAGCCGCAACCTGTCGACGGCCGAGATCACGGCCCAGCTCTGGTTCGCCGAGCACAGCCTGCGCAAACGCCTCAACACGACGGAGCGTGTCATCTCCAACGTCGTCATGATGGGCATGGGCGAGCCGCTGCAGAACTACGACCAGCTCGTGCCGTCGCTCAAGACCATGCTGGACGACCATGGCTACGGCCTGAGCCGCCGCCGCGTGACGGTCTCGACCTCCGGCGTCGTACCGATGATCGATCGCTTGCGCGACGACTGCCCCGTAGCCATGGCCGTCAGCCTGCACGCGCCGACCGACCCGCTGCGCGACCAGCTCGTGCCGCTGAACAAGAAGTACCCCATCGCCGAGCTGCTGGACGCCTGCAACCGCTACCTCGACAAGGCGCCGCGCGACTTCATCACCTTCGAGTACTGCATGTTGCAGGAGGTGAACGACTCGCCGGAGCAGGCGCGTGAGTTGGTCAAGCTGGTGAAGAGTCGGATCAATTGCAAAATCAATTTGATCCCGTTCAACCCCTTCCCGGCCTCGGGCCTCACGCGCAGCACGGATGCGCGCGTGAAGGCCTTTGCCGAGGTGCTGGTCCATGCCGGTATCGTGACGACGGTGCGCAAGACACGCGGCGACGACATCGACGCGGCCTGCGGCCAGTTGGCGGGCGAGGTGCAGGATCGCACCCGCGCGCATATCCGCATGGTCAGGGCGCCGGTGTCGGTGGCCAAATCCGCCCCGTGACACGTTTGGTGCCCAACCCAGAGGATTTGATGAAGCGACTGCTAATTGCCCTAACCGCCACTCTGCTTGCCGCCTGTGCGAGCACCGGCACCGGCACCGCGCCCACCGCCGAGCGCGAGATCAAGACCGATTCGGATCAGACCGACACCGACCGCCGGGCGGCCATTCGTCTGGAGCTGGCGCAGGGCTATTTTTCGCGTGGCCAGTTCAACACGGCGCTGGACGAGCTCAAGCTGGCGCTGCAGGCCAAGCCCGACATGCGCGAGGCCGTCAACCTGCGCGGCCTCATCTACGCCGCCATGGGCGACTTCCCGCTCGCCGAGGAAACCTTCCGCCGCGCGCTGGCCGTCTACCCCAACGACCCCGACACCCTGCACAACTACGGCTGGTTCATGTGCCAGCAGCAGCGCTGGCCGACGGCCGACTCGCTGTTCGACCAGGCGCTGGCCCAGTCCACCTACCGCGCGCCGGCCCGCACGCTGCTGGCCAAGGGCGTTTGCGAGGCCCGCGCCGGGCGCCTGCTGGTGGCCGAGAAGACGCTGTCGCGCGCCTTCGAGCTGGACCCGAGCAGTCCCGTCATTGCCTTCAATCTGGCCGAGGTGCTGTTCCGCAACCGCGAGCTGGAGCGGGCGCGCTTCTACGTGAAGCGGGTCAACGACCAGCCCGAACAGATCAATGCCCAGAGCCTGTGGCTGCAGCTGCGCATCGAGCGCAAGCTCGGCCACGGCGGCACGGTCGACGAAATGTCCCAGCTGCTGCGCCGCAAATTCCCGCAGTCCCCCGAGACGCAGGCGCTGGACGCCGGCCGTTACGAAGATTGAGTCGCCCAGCGGCTCACCAAAAGAACAAGACGATGGAACCCATCTCCGAGGGACGAGCCCAAGCGACCACGGCCGGCGCCTGGCTCAAGAACGCCCGCCAGCAGCGGGGCCTGCACATCGCGGCGCTGGCCGTGATGCTCAAGGTGCCGCAGGCCAAGCTGGAGGCGCTGGAGGGTGACCGCTTCACCGAACTGCCCGATGCGACCTTTGCGCGCGCGCTGGCCACGGCGGTGTGCCGTGCACTCAAGGTCGACTCGGGCCCCGTGCTGGCCTTGCTGCCGCGCACCAGCGAGCTGGGTTTCGACGTGCGCCCGGGGCTGAACCAGCCTTTTCGCGAGCGCGGCGCCGGCCCTGCCGACGGTGGCGTGCTGGCCCTGTTGAAGCGGCCCATCGTCTGGGGCCTCGGGCTGCTGCTGATCGTGGCGGCGGCCATCTACTGGGTGCCGGCTGGCTGGCTGCCTACGGCCGAGCCGACGCCGGCGTTTGCGCCCGCCTCAGGCGTCGGGTCGAGTGCGGCCAGTGCGCCGGTCGAGTATGTTTCCGCGCCGGTGGCGGCGTCGGAGCCGGTCCTGTCGGCGTCAGCGGTTGTGGCCGCTTCGGCACCCGTCATTGCGCCGGCGGTGGTCGCTTCCGCGCCGCTGCAGGTGCGTGACGCAGCACAGCCGCTCCCCGTGTCGGCGACTGGCCCGGTGCTGCGTGTCACGGCCGTTGCGGAGAGCTGGATCGAGGTCGTCGACGGCAAGGGTCAGACGTTGCTGTCGCGTGTGATGCGCCTGGGCGAGCAGCAGGAATTCAGCGGTGCGGCGCCCTACAAGGTGCGTGTCGGCAACGTGGGCGGCACCCGCCTTGAATGGCGTGGCAGTGCCTTCGACCTGCATGCCCGCGCCACCAACAACATCGCTCGAGTGGAGTTGAACTGATGAGCGAGACCATCATTCCCGAAGCGGCACCCGCGCCGCGCAAGAGTCGCCAGGCTCGCGTGACCTGGGGCAGCCGCGTTGTCACCGTCGGCGGCGACGCGCCGGTGCGTGTGCAGTCCATGACCAACACCGACACGGTGGACGCCATCGGCACGGCCATCCAGGTCAAGGAGCTGGCGATTGCCGGCTCGGAGATGGTGCGCATCACCGTCAACACGCCCGAGGCCGCCGAGCAGGTGCCCTACATCCGCGAGCAGCTCGACCGCATGGGCATCGACGTGCCGCTGGTGGGCGACTTCCACTACAACGGTCACCGCCTGCTGACCGATTTCCCGGCCATGGCGCAGGCGCTGTCCAAGTACCGCATCAACCCCGGCAACGTCGGCAAGGGCGACAAGAAGGACCGCCAGTTCGCGATGATGGTCGAGGCCGCCGCGAAGTACGACAAAGTCGTGCGCATCGGCGTCAATTGGGGCAGCCTGGACCAGGAACTGCTCGCGCAGTTCATGGACGAGAACGCCAAGCGCGCGCAGCCGTGGGACGCCAAGCCGGTCATGTACCAGGCCCTCATCGAGTCCGCACTCACCTCGGCTGACTACGCCGCCGAGCTGGGCCTGAACCGCGACAACATCATCATCAGCTGCAAAGTTAGCGGCGTGCAGGACCTGATCTCGGTCTACCGCGAACTGGCCCGTCGCTGCGACTACGCGCTGCACCTGGGCCTGACTGAAGCGGGCATGGGCACCAAGGGCACCGTGGCCTCGTCGGTGGCGCTCGGCATCCTGGCGCAAGAGGGCATTGGCGACACCATCCGCGTCAGCCTCACACCCCAGCCGGGCGAGTCGCGCACGCAGGAAGTCGTCGTCGCGCTGGAGATCCTGCAGGCGCTGGGCCTGCGCCACTTCAACCCGAGCGTGACCGCCTGCCCCGGCTGCGGCCGCACTACCAGCACCACCTTCCAGGAACTGGCCAAGCAGATCGACGACTTCCTGCGCCTGCAGATGCCCGTCTGGCGCGGCAAGTACCCGGGTGTGGAGGAGATGAAGGTGGCCGTCATGGGCTGCATCGTCAACGGTCCCGGCGAGAGCAAGCATGCCGACATCGGCATCAGCCTGCCCGGCACCGGCGAGGCCCCGGCCGCGCCCGTCTTCATCGACGGTGTGAAGGCGCTGACCCTGCGCGGCGACAACATCGCCAACGATTTCCACGCGCTGGTCGAGAACTACATCGAGAAGCGCTTCGGCGCCACGGCTTGAATGACTGAGAAGAAGTTGCAGCCCTTGCAGGCTGTCAAGGGCATGAACGACATCCTGCCGCCGGAGTCGGCGCGTTGGGAGTCGTTGGAAGCCACGATGCGCGGCGTGCTGCAGCGCTACGGCTACCAGAACGTGCGCGTGCCCATCGTCGAGCCCACGGCGCTGTTTGTGCGCGGCATCGGCGAGGTGACCGATATCGTCGAGAAGGAGATGTACGCCTTCGAGGACCGCGCCGACAAGCATGGCCAGGCCGAGCACCTGGCGCTGCGCCCCGAGGGCACGGCGGGTGTCGTGCGGGCCATGATCGAACACAGCTATCTGCGCGATAGCCCGCGCCGCCTGTACTACGTTGGCCCGATGTTCCGCCGCGAGAAGCCGCAGAAGGGCCGCTACCGCCAGTTCCACCAGATGGGCATCGAGGCGCTGGGCTTTGCCGGCCCGGATGTGGACGCCGAGGTCATCCTGCTGGCACGCACGCTGTGGCGCGAGCTGGGCCTGAAGGAAGGCGAGGACGTTTCGCTGGAGATCAACTGCCTGGGCCAGCCCGAGGAGCGCCGTGCGCACCGCGAAGCCCTCATCGCCTACCTGGAACAGCACGTCGACGTGCTGGACGAAGAAGCCAAGCGCCGAATGCACAGCAACCCGCTGCGCGTGCTGGACACCAAGAACCCCGCCATGCAGGCCATGGCCGAGGGCGCGCCGCAGCTGCTCGACTTCCTCGGTGCCGAATCCCAGGCCCACTTCGACGGCGTGAAGGCGTTGCTGGAGTCGGTCGGCCTGGCCTACCGTATCAACCCCCGCCTCGTGCGCGGTCTGGACTACTACAACCTGACCGTCTTCGAGTGGGTGACGACCAAGCTCGGCGCCCAGGGCACGGTCTGCGCCGGTGGCCGCTACGACGGCCTCGTCGAGCAGCTCGGCGGCAAGCCCACGCCGGCCGTGGGCTTCGGCCTCGGCCTGGAGCGCCTGCTGCTGCTGCTGGAGACGCTGGGCCTGCAATCGCCCGCGCCGGTGCCGGATGCCTACGCCGTCGTGCCCGACCCGGCAGAGCTGCCCCGCATCCTGCCCACGCTGGAGGCGCTGCGTGCGGCCGGCGTCGCCGTGCAAATGCACGCCGGCGGCGGCTCGTTCAAATCGCAGTTCAAGAAGGCCGACGCCTCGGGCGCCCGCTTCGCGCTGGTCTTCGGCGGCGACGAGCTGGCGCGCGGCGAAGTGGCCGTGAAGCCTCTTCGTGACGGCGCCGAACAGTTCGCCCGCTCTCTCGCCGACGTGGCCGCCTGGGCGGCCGAGTTGCGCACCGCATAATCCCGGGCCCCGCCCGCACCACGCTGTATTCCTCTCATGGCATCGCATCTCGACCTCGAAGAACAAG
Organism: Roseateles sp.; assembly: GCF_039929605.1. GTDB lineage: Bacteria > Pseudomonadota > Gammaproteobacteria > Burkholderiales > Burkholderiaceae_C > Pelomonas. Next base: position 10,275 of record NZ_JBDSQX010000133.1, on the reverse strand, counting down.
AACAACTCGACCAGCTCAAGGCCTTCTGGAAGCGCTGGGGCAATCTCATCACCTGGGTGCTGACGGCTGTCCTCGCCGCCTTTGCCGCCTGGCAGGGCTGGACCTGGTATCAGCGTGAGCAAGCCGCCAAGGCCGCCGCGATGTACGAGGAGTTCGACCGCGCCATGACCGCCCAGGATGCCGACAAGGCCGCCGCCGCTGCGGGCGACCTGAAGACGCGCTACGCCAGCACCGGCTATGCCGCCCAGGCCGGCCTGCAGGTCGCCAAGCTGCAGCTCGACAAGGGCAAGGTTGACGACGCCAAGCAAAGCCTGGCCTGGGTGGTAGAGCAGGGCTCTGAAGCGGCCTATCGCGACCTCGCCCGTCTGCGCCTGGCCGGTCTGCAACTCGACGCCAAGGCGTTCGATGAAGCGACCAAGACGCTGGACGCCATCAAGTCTGCCGAGTTCGCCGCCCTGGTGGCCGACCGCCGCGGCGACGCGCTGCTGATGCAGGACAAGCGAGACGCCGCCAAGGCCGAGTACCAGAAGGCGCTGGCCGGCCTGGAGAAGACGCAGGACTACCGCCGTATCGTCGAAGCCAAGCTCGCCACGCTGGGCGTGCCCACCGCCGTCGAAGCCACCGGAGCCGCGCAATGAAGCGCCTCGTTCAGATCACGCTGATTTCGCTGGCCGCAGCCTCGCTGTCCGGCTGCTCCACCATCAGCTCGACGTGGAACAACTGGTTCGGCGACGCGAAGAACAAGCCCGCCGTGCTGGAGACGCTCTCCGGCCCGGCCACCGGCCGCGTCGTCTGGAGTGCCAAGGGCGGTGATGTCAGCTTCCCGCTCAGCATTGCGACGCTCGGCGACAGCTTCATCGTCGCCAGCAACGACGGCACTGTGCGCGCCCTGGCCGCCGCCGATGGCCGCGAGCTGTGGCGCGTTGAGGCCGGTGGCAAGCTGGCTGCCGGTGTCGGCAGCGACGGCCGCTTCTCCGCAGTCGTCAACCGCGACAACGAACTCGTCGTGCTGGAAGCCGGCCGGGTGGTCTGGAAGAAGGCGCTGCCCACGCCCGTCATCGCCGCGCCGCTGGTGGCCGGCGAGCGTGTCTTCGCGCTGACGCTGGACCGCCAGGTGCTGGCGTACGACGCCCTCGATGGCCGCAAGATCTGGGAGGTGCGCCGCCCCGGCGAGCCGCTGACGCTGGCCAAGGCCGGCGTGCTGCTGGCCTACAAAGACACGCTCATCGTCGGCCAGGGCGCACGCCTGGCTGGCATTGACCCGCTCAAGGGTGAGTTGCGCTGGGAGGCCAGCGTGGCCACGCCGCGCGGCACGAATGAGGTCGAGCGCCTGGCTGACCTCGTCGGCCCGGCCGTCCGCCAGGGCGAAGTGATCTGCGCGCGCGCCTTCCAGTCTTCGGTGGGCTGCGTGAACGCCGAGCGCGGCAGCGCGCTGTGGAACCGCGTCGTCGGTGGCACCAACGGCATCGGTGCGGACGACCAGGTCGTCGTTGCCGGTGACGCCTCGGACCGCCTGTCGGCCTGGAAGCTGGCCAACGGCGACCTGGCCTGGTCCGCCGACCAGTTCCAGCTGCGCAAGCTCTCCGCGCCCGTGTTGCTGAACAAGCAGGTGCTGGTGGGCGACTACGAAGGCCAGTTGCACCTGCTGGACCGCGACACCGGCAAGACCCGCTCGCGCATCGCCACCGACGGCTCGCCCGTGGCCGCCATCGCGCTGCTGGGCGACACCGCGCTGGTCGCGACCAAGAACGGTGGCCTCTTCGCCATCAAGGCCGAATGAAACCTGTCATCGCCCTCGTCGGCCGCCCCAACGTAGGCAAGTCGACGCTGTTCAACCGCCTGACGAAGTCGCGCGACGCCATCGTGGCCGACTTCGCCGGCCTGACGCGCGACCGCCATTACGGCGACGGCCGCATGGGCGACCGCGAGTTCATCTGCATCGACACCGGCGGCTTCGAGCCCGATAGCAGCACCGGCATCGTCAAGGAGATGGCCAAGCAGACCAAGCAGGCCGTCGCCGAGGCCGACGCGGTCATCTTCGTCGTCGACATCCGCTTGGGGCTTTCCGCCCATGACAGTGACATCGCGCGCTATCTGCGCAGCGTCAACAAGCGCGTGCACCTCGCCGTCAACAAGGCCGAGGGAATGAGCGAGTCGCCGCTGATGAACGAGTTCCATGAGCTCGGCATGGGCGAGCCGCACCCGATCTCGTCGGCCCACGGCCAGGGCATCCGCAGCCTGCTGGACGCGGTGCTGGAACCGTTTGAAGACGCCACCGAGGAGTTCGGTGCCGGCCCGCAGGAAGACGGCGTGATCCGCCTCGCCGTCGCCGGCCGCCCCAACGTCGGCAAGAGCACGCTGATCAACACCTGGCTCGGCGAAGAGCGCCTCGTCGCCTTCGACATGCCGGGCACCACGCGCGACGCCATCACGGTGGACTTCGAGCGCAATGGCCAGAAGTTCAAGCTCATCGACACCGCCGGCCTGCGCCGCAAGGGCAAGGTCTTCGAGGCCATCGAGAAGTTCTCGGTCGTGAAGACGCTGCAGGCGATTGCCGACGCCCACGTCGTACTACTGCTGCTGGATGCCACGCAAGGCGTGACCGACCAGGACGCCCACATCGCCGGCTACATCCTCGACAGCGGCCGCGCGGTGGTGCTTGCGCTGAACAAGTGGGACGCCGTCGACAGCTACCAGCGCGAGACGCTGCAGCGCCAGATCGAGCAGCGCCTGACCTTCCTGAAGTTCGCGCCCATGCACAACATCTCGGCGCTCAAGCGCCAGGGCTTGTCGCCGGTGTGGAACTCACTGGCCGATGCCTATGCCTCGGCCTACCGCAAGATGACGACGCCAGTGCTGACCCGCCTCATCCAGGAGGCCACCGAACACCAGCAGCCCAAGCGCTCGGGCGTGTCCCGCCCCAAGATGCGCTACGCCCACCAGGGAGGCCAGAACCCGCCCATCGTCGTCATCCACGGCAACTCGCTGGACGGTGTCACCGAGGTCTACAAGCGCTACCTGGAAGGCCGCATCCGCGCGCACTACAAATTGGTCGGAACGCCGCTAAAAATAGAGCTACGTTCTTCGAAGAATCCCTTCGACGAAAAGACCTAGGGTGACGGACGGGTGAGGCAAAACCCTGTGTTAAGGTCCAACCCGCATTCCCAGTTCCCCCACTCTTCCCCCGAAAACTCGGAGCATACCGATGAGCAACAAAGGCCAACTTTTGCAGGACCCTTTTTTGAACCTGCTGCGCAAAGAGCATGTGCCGGTCTCGATCTATCTGGTCAACGGCATCAAGCTACAAGGCCACATCGAATCGTTTGACCAATACGTCGTGCTGCTGCGCAACACCGTGACCCAGATGGTCTACAAGCACGCGATCTCCACCGTCGTGCCGGGCCGCGCGGTCAACTTCCACGCTGGCGACGCGCCGGCCGACGCCTGACCTCCTTGTCATCCACTCAATCGCACGATGCAACGCCGCCCTCCGAGGCGGCGCGCGCCATTCTTGTGGGTGTCGATTTCGGTCGGCAGTCCGCTAAGCAGGGCTTCGACGAAAGCCTGGATGAACTGGCGCTGCTGGCCGAGTCTGCTGGCGACACCCCCGTCGCCAAGGTCATCGCCCGCCGCCAGGCACCCGACGCAGCCCTCTTCGTCGGCTCCGGCAAGGCCGATGAGATCAAGCTCCTCGTGCAGGCCCACCAAGCCCACACGGTGCTGTTCGATCAGGCGATCTCACCGGCCCAGCAGCGCAACCTCGAACGCGTGCTCGGCGTGCCCGTCGCCGACCGCACGGCGCTGATCCTCGAGATCTTTGCCGCCCGTGCGCAAAGCCACGAGGGCAAGCTGCAGGTCGAACTGGCGCGGCTGCAATACCTGTCCACGCGCCTCGTGCGGCGCTGGAGCCATCTGGAACGTCAGAGCGGCGGCATCGGCATGCGCGGCGGTCCTGGCGAGGCCCAGATCGAGCTGGATCGCCGCATGATCGAGGACCGCATCAAGAAGACCAAGGAACGCCTGAAGCAGGTGCAGCGCCAGCGCAGCACGCAGCGCAAGGCCCGCGCGCGCAATGGTGTGTTCAAGGTCTCGCTGGTCGGCTACACGAACGCGGGCAAGAGCACGCTGTTCAACGCGCTGACCAAAGCGCGCGCCTATGCCGCCAACCAGCTTTTCGCGACGCTGGACACGACGACACGCTCGCTCTACCTGGAGCAGGCCGGCGCCAGCGTCTCGCTGTCGGACACCGTCGGCTTCATCCGCGACCTGCCGCACAAGCTCGTCGAGGCCTTCCGCGCGACGCTGCAGGAGGCGGCCGATGCCGATCTGCTGCTGCACGTGGTGGATGCCTCCAGCCCCGTGCTGGACGAGCAGATCGCAGAAGTCGAGCGTGTGCTGGCCGAGATCGGCGCGGCCGACGTGCCGCAGGTTCTCGTCTACAACAAGCAGGATCTGCTGGCCGACGACCAGCGCCCGCGCGAGATCGTCGATGCGGTGCTGCGCGCCGCTGGCGGCACCGGCCCCACGCCGCGCGTCTTTGTCAGCTCGCTCGATGGCAGCGGGCTGCCCGAGCTGCGCCAACTCATCGCCACGGCGATGCAGGCCCAGCCCTTGATTCCCGACGAACGGGACCCACGTTTCGACTCCGATCCGTCGCCTGAATGGGATGACGGCGAGCCTTCTTCCTCAGACCCTTCCCAGCCATGAGCAGCACTTCCCAAACATCGCCCCGCAGCCCTTGGGCGCAGCGTCTGATGACGCCCATCGCCAGAGCCGCGGGCCGACTGCTGAACAACGGCCGCAACGACGGCCCGCCCGACCTCGACGAGCTCTGGCGCGATTTCAACCGCAAGCTGTCCGGCATGTTCGGCGGCAAGTCCGGCGGCCCGTCGGGCGGTGGCACCTCGGGTGGCACGCCCGACATGAAGGGCGCCGGCATCGGCGCGGGCCTGATTGCGGGCGTCGTCCTGCTGGGCTGGCTGGCCAGCGGCTTCTTCATCGTGCAGGAAGGCCAGCAGGGTGTCGTGACGTCCTTCGGCAAGTACAGCAAGACGGTCGAGGCCGGCTTCCAGTGGCGCCTGCCGTATCCGATGCAGCAGCACGAGATCGTGTCGGTCACGCAGCTGCAGCAGGTCGAGGTGGGTCACAACACAATGGTTGCAGCGACCGGCCTGCGCGATTCATCCATGCTGACGCAGGACGAGAACATCGTCGACATCCGCTTCACGGTGCAGTACACGATCAAGGACGCGCGCGAATTCCTGTTTGAGAACCGCGAGCCTCGCGAGGCGGTGACGCTGGCTGCGGAGTCGGCGGTTCGCGAGATCGTTGGCAAGAGCACGATGGACTCCGTGCTGTATGAGCAGCGCGACGCCATCGCGACCGACCTCGCCAAATCCGTGCAGTTGCAGCTCGACCGCCTGAAGGCCGGCATCCAGATCAAGAACGTCAACGTACAGAGCGTGCAGCCGCCCGAGCAGGTGCAGGCCGCCTTCGAAGACGCCTTCAAGGCCGGGCAGAACAAGGAACAGACCAAGAACGAGGCGCAGGCCTACGCCAATGACGTCATTCCGCGCGCTCGGGGTGAGGCCGCCAAGCGTCTTGAGCAGGCCGAAGGCTACAAGGCCAGCGTCATCGCCACTGCCGAAGGTGACGGCGCGCGCTTCAAGAGCGTGTTGGCGGAGTACCAGAAGGCGCCGCAGGTCACGCGTGACCGTATCTACATCGACACGATGAGGCAGGTCTACAGCAACGTCAGCAAGGTCATGGTGGACAGCAGGAGCGGCTCCAACATGCTCTACCTGCCGCTGGACAAGCTGATGCAGCAGGGCAGCAGCGGCAGCGTGACCGTGTCCGCGCCCCAGCCCGCTGCGCTGCCCGACATGCAGACCGTGCCCAGTGCCAACGATCTGCGCAGCCGTGACAACCAGCGCAGCCGTGACGGCCGCTGATCGAGGACTCTCTTCATGAACCGAATTGCCGCCATCGTCGCCGGCGCCCTCGTCGCGCTGATGCTGCTGTCGTCCACACTCTTCATCGTCGACCAGCGCCAGTTCGCTGCGGTCTACGCGCTGGGCGAGATCAAGGAAGTCGTCACCGAGCCGGGGCTGAAGTTCAAGCTGCCGCCGCCGTTCCAGAACGTCGTGCTGCTGGACCGTCGCGTGCAGACGCTGGACAGCACCGAGTCTCGCCCTATCTTCACTGCCGAGAAGAAGAGCCTGGTCATCGACTGGCTCATCAAGTGGCGCATCACCGAGCCGCGCCAGTTCATCCGCAACAACGGCGCCGACATCCGCAACATCGAGAACCGGCTGACCCCCGTCGTGCAGGCCGCCTTCAACGAAGAAGTGACCAAGCGCACCGTGCTCGCCGTGCTGGCCACCGAGCGCGAGAAGGTCATGAACGATGTGCGCAAGCGCCTGGCCGACGAGGCCAAGCAGTTCGGCATCGAGATCGTCGACGTGCGCATCAAGCGTGTCGACTTCGCCTCAGGCATCACCGATTCGGTCTACCGCCGCATGCAGTCCGAACGCCAGCGTGTCGCTGCCGAGTCGCGCTCCACCGGTGGTGCCGAGGGCGAGAAGATCAAGGCCGACGCCGACCGGCAGCGCGACATCATCGTCGCCGAGGCCGACCGTGACGCTCAGAAGATCAAGGGCGAGGGCGATGCCAAGGCCTCGGCCCTGTATGCCGAAGCCTTCGGCCGCGATCCGCAATTCGCGCAGTTCTATCGCTCGCTGGAGGCCTACCGCGCCAGCTTCGCGAAGAAGAGCGACGTGATGGTCGTCGACCCCGGCAGTGACTTCTTCAAAGCCATGCGCGGCGCTGGCGCCGCACCTGCCGCCGCCCCAGCGCGCAAGTGAACGAGCTGCTGGCCGCGCTGGCGCTGGTGGCGGTGATCGAGGGGCTGATGCCCTTGATCAGCCCGGCGCGCTGGCGAGAGGTCTTCAGCCGCGTGCTGGCCATGAGCGACGGCCAGATCCGCTTCATCGGCCTGGCCAGCATCCTGGCCGGCTTGTTGGGGCTGCTCTGGTTGCGCTGATCTGGGGTCTGCGGCCGGCAGGGCACCGGTAGAATGCCTTTTTTAACCGCCTGCCTTCGCCCATGTCCTCTGCTTGGCTGCTGCCCGAGCACATCGCCGATGTCCTGCCTTCGCAGGCGCGCCGCATCGAAGAGCTGCGTAGAGAACTGCTCGACATGGCCCGCAGCTATGGCTGCGAGCTGGTCATCCCGCCGCTGCTGGAGCACCTCGACTCGCTGCTGTCCGGCACGGGCAGCGGCTCCGACATCAAGCTCTTCAAGCTGGTCGACCAGCTCTCCGGCCGCTCGCTCGGCCTGCGCGCCGACACGACGCCCCAGGTCGCCCGCATCGACGCCCACCTGCTGAACCGCCAGGGCGTGACCCGCCTCTGCTATTGCGGCCCGGTGGCACACACGCGGCCTGATGGCCTCAACACCAGCCGCGAGCCGCTGCAGTTCGGCGTCGAGATCTACGGCCACGCAGGCCTGGAAGCCGATCTCGAAGTCCACGAGCTGGCGCTGGACGCGCTCCGTCGTGCCGGCTTGGCCCACGTCATGCTGGACCTGGGCGACGCCCGGCTGCTGCAAGGCGTGCTCGATGGCATCAAGCTGGCGCCCGAAGCGCTTGAGGCGCTGACCGCCGCGCTGGCCGCCAAGGATCTTTCCGCGCTATCCGCATTGAGCACCGACATGCCCGCCGTCACCCGCGAGGCGCTGCTGGCGCTGCCCAGCCTGTTCGGCGGCCGCGAGGTGCTGGCCGAGGCCGCGCGCCGCCTGCCCGACCATCCCCTCGTCAAGGCGGCCCTGGCTGACCTGGACTGGCTGGCCGGCCATCTGGCGACCGTCCACCCCGAGGTCAGCCTGGGCTTCGACCTGGCCGACCTTCAGGGCTATGCCTACTACACCGGCATCCGCTTCGCGGCCTATGCGTCGGGCTGCTCGGACGCCGTGCTGCGCGGCGGGCGCTACGACGAAGTCGGCGCCGCGTTCGGTCGCCGTCGTCCGGCGGTGGGCTTCAGCCTCGACCTGAAGACACTGGTGACGTTGGCGCCCGTCACGCCGCTGCGTGCTGCGGTGCGAGCGCCCTGGGGCGATGAAGCCTCGCTGCGCCAGGCCGTGCGGCGCTTGCGCGAGCAGGGCGAGACGGTGGTCTGCATGCTGCCCGGGCATGAGCACGAGGCCGATGAATTCGACTGTGATCGCGAGCTGGTTCGCGAGCACGCTGACTGGGTCGTCCGCGCGCTTTGAGCGCGGCGGCGGCCTTCTCCAATCTCAAGTAAGCAGGCAAACAAGATGCAGAGCCAAACCGCGCGTGGACGCAATGTGGTCGTCGTCGGCACCCAGTGGGGTGATGAAGGCAAGGGCAAGGTCGTTGACTGGATGACGGACCATGCCCAGGGCGTGGTGCGCTTTCAGGGTGGCCACAACGCTGGCCACACGCTGGTCATCAAGGGTGTCAAGACTGCTCTGCAGCTCATCCCCAGCGGCATCATGCGCGACGGCGTGGCCTGCTACGTCGGCAACGGCGTCGTGGTCGACCCGACCCATCTGCTGCTCGAGATTGAGCGCCTGGAAGCCGCCGGCGTCGAGGTGCGTTCGCGCCTCTTCATCAGCGAGTCCTGCCCGCTGATCCTGCCCTTTCACGTCGCCGTCGACAAGGCGCGCGAGCTGCTGCGCGAGAGCAGCGGCAGCGGCAAGATCGGCACCACCGGCAAGGGCATCGGCCCAGCCTATGAAGACAAGGTCGCCCGCCGCGCGCTGCGCGCCCAGGACCTGAAGCATCCCGAGCGTTTCGCCAAGAAACTGCGCGAGCTGCTGGAACTGCACAACTTCGCGCTCACGGGTTACCTGAAGTCGGAGGCGCTGGCCTTCGAGCCGATCTTCGAGCAAGCCATGAAGATGGCCGAGCAGATCAAGCCCATGCTGGCCGACGTCGGCTACCTGATCCACAAGGCCCACCAGGCCGGCGCCAACATCCTGTTCGAGGGCGCCCAGGGCACGCTGCTGGACATCGACCACGGCACCTATCCCTACGTCACGTCCAGCAACTGCGTGGCCGGCAACGCGGCCGCCGGTGCCGGCGTCGGCCCGCAACTGCTGCAGTACATGCTGGGCATCACCAAGGCCTACACGACCCGCGTCGGCTCCGGCCCCTTCCCGACCGAACTGGACTGGGAAGTGCCGGGCACCGTCGGCTACCACCTCTCGACCGTCGGGCAGGAGCGTGGCACCGTCACCGGCCGCGCGCGCCGCTGTGGCTGGCTGGACGCCGCCGCGCTCAAGCGCTCGATGATCATCAACGGCATCAGCGGCCTGTGCCTGACCAAGCTCGACGTGCTGGACGGTCTGACCGAGATCAAGATGTGCGTGGGCTACGAGCTGAACGGCCGCCAGCTCGACATCCTGCCGCTGGATGCCGACGAGATCGACGCCTGTACGCCGGTGTTCGAGACCTTTCCGGGCTGGACCGAGATCACCTTCGGCATCACATCGTGGGACGCACTGCCCGCGAACGCGCGCAGCTATCTGAAGCGTGTCGAAGAAGTCATTGGCACGCCCATCCACATGGTGTCGACCGGTCCCGACCGTGAGCACACCATCGTGCTGCGCCATCCTTATTCCGCCTGACTCTCTTTACTCACGGAGCCGCGATCAACATGCTGACCGACGACGGTAAACATCTCTACGTGTCCTGGGACGAATACCACCTGCTCACCGAGCGGCTGGCACTCAAGGTGCACGCCTCGGGCTGGCAGTTCGACCAGATCCTCTGCCTGGCCCGCGGCGGCATGCGCCCGGGCGACGTGCTGTCGCGCGTCTTCGACAAGCCGCTGGGCATCATGTCCACCAGCTCCTACCGCGCCGAGGCCGGCACCATCCAGGGTCGCCTGGACCTGGCCAAGTACATCACCATGCCCAAGGGCGAACTGGCCGGTCGCGTGCTGCTGGTGGACGACCTGGCCGACTCCGGCGTCACGCTGAAGGCCGTGGTGGAGCGCTTGCGTGGCATGCCATCCATCACCGAACTGCGTTCGGCGGTCATCTGGACGAAGCAGGTTTCGGCCTATACGCCCGACTACTACTGCGACATGCTGGAGACCTCGCCGTGGATCCATCAGCCGTTCGAGGAGTACGACGGCATGGGCCCGGAAGCGTTGGCTAAGAAGTTCGTCGTTTGAGGGCGGCCGTGCGCGGATCGAACGAAGCTCGGTTTGTGCCATCACTCGACGAAGCGCCCATCGAGGGCGCCTCGTC
>NZ_JBDSQX010000132.1:0-7995 GCF_039929605.1 Roseateles sp. | reverse complement strand
AGCTGCTCGTGCGATACGAGAAACTCGATCGCAGCTTCCTCGCGCTCAACCACATCGCCGCAGCGATCATCGCGTTCCGCAAGGTGCCGCTGACAATAAACATTATTTACGGATAGGCTCTTAGCCGGCCTTATTCCACGTCCAGCGTGTACGTCACGGCCTGCGACATGCCGGGCAGGATGCCGCCGAAGTTCAGCGTGTAGCGGCCCTTCTTCAGCGGGCCCAGCGCCACGTAGAAGCCGTTGCCGGCGGCCCGCGTGTCGTCGTCCTCGGTGATGTGAAAGCAGCGGCGCGTGGCCTGGCGGTAGGCGGCGAGGCCGTTGAAGCGCTTGCCGTTGACCTCCAGCACCAGGGCCGTGGACGCGGGCGTCAACGCGGCGGCGCGTTGCTTGAGCGCGGCGCAGGACTCGTCCTGATCGTCGGGCTCGAAGGTGATGTAGTTGATGAGCGGGAAGAACAGCGTCTTGCCCGCCGGCACGTGGCAGCTGCGCACGGTGCGCGCCGTGCCGTAGGTGCCGGCGAGAAACCACACCGGGCCGTCCTGCCCCTCGGCGCAGAAGCGGCCGTCGCGGTCGGCGACGGGGCTCTCGTCGTCGTCGAAGGACATCGCCCATTGCCACCAGCGCTTGGACCATTCCTCCTGCGAGGCGCCCGCTATGGGCTTGGCGGGCGGGATCAGCGGCGCGGTCTGGGCCGTGGCCGGCTGGGTGGCGGCGAGCAGCAGGGCTGCGGCGAGAGTGAAACGGAACTGCATCGAATCTCCGTGGCGTGTTTCAACCGCCGAACATCATGCGGCGGGCGATGGCAGATTTCAGCGGCGTGGCCAGCTCCAGGCCGGCCAGCGCCAGGCCGCGCAGCGCGGGCAAGCCCGGCAGGCGCCAGGCAAAGCTGCGGGCGAGAAAGTCGGTGGCGGCGATCATGGGCCAGCGGTCGGGGGCGCGCTGGCGGTCGATGCGGGCCAGCGCCGTGTCCAGGTCGACTGCGGTCTCGGCCGCCTCGCGCAGCGCGTCCACCAAAGCCTGGGCGTCGCGCAGGCCAAGGTTGAGCCCCTGGCCGGCGACCGGGTGCAGCGTCTGCGCCGCGTTGCCGATGCGCAGCGTGCGGCCCTGCAGCAGGCGGGTCTCGGCGTTCAGGCCGAGCGGGAAGCACTTCAGCGCCGAGATGCCGGTGAGCCGGCCGGCGGCGGCGGGCAGTTGCTGCTGAATGACGACGAGGCGCTGGGCGTCGCTCAGCGTGGCGAGGTCGTCCTCGGCCTGAGGCAGGCACCAGACCAGCGCCGCCCGCGGGCCTTGCGCGTCGTCGGGCAACGGCAGCAGGGCTAACGGGCCGTTGCGGGTGAAGCGTTCGATGGCCAGGCCCTGCAGGCCGGGCGCGGCCAGGCGCACGCTGCCGACCCAGGCGTTCTGGTGATAGTCACTGCTGATGCGCTTGCGATCCTGCTCGGCGAACACACCGCCCTCGGCCACGACGGCCAGGTCGAAGCGCTCGACCAACGGCCCCTCGCCACTGTCCAGCTCCACGCCGCTGGCCTCCGAGCGGATAGCGTGCACGGCGGTGCCGAAGCGCGTGAACAGCCGCTGCGGCTCCTGGACGGCACGCGCCAGCCAGCGCTGCTGCAGCGGCGCCACCAAGGCGCCGTACGGCAGCACGGCGCCGAGCTGGGGCACCCCGAGGTCGGCCGCGCGGATGCGCACCTCGCCGGCCACGGGGGATGGCGGCGCCTGGCTGACGTGCACGGTCTGGATGGCCTGGGCCGCCTCCGGCCGCCAAGCGTGCAGGCGCTGCAGCAGCCGGATGCTGCCGAGGTTGAGTGCGAGCGTGCGCGCGTCGCCGCTGATGTCGCGGTCCAGCGGGCGCGTGTCGAAGAGGTGGATCTGGGCGGCCGGCAGGCGCTCGGCGGCCAGCAGGGCAAGCGCAAGGCCGGCAGGGCCCGCGCCGATGACAGCGAGGTTCATACCCGCAACGATACCCGGGCATCGTTGCGCGCTTCAGCTGCCGCCCTTTCCAGCCCCCGACAGGACCTCCCCATGCAATACCGCCGCCTCGGCCGTGCCGGCCTCCAGGTCTCCGAACTCTCGCTCGGCTCCTGGGTCACGTATCACAACCAGGTGGACACCAAGGCGGCCACCGAGATGCTGGCCGCAGCCTTCGACGCCGGCATCAACTTTTTCGACAACGCCGAGGTCTATGCCCAGGGCGAGAGCGAGGTCGTCATGGGCCAGGCGTTCAAGGCGCTGGGCTGGAACCGGCTGGACTACATCGTGTCGAGCAAGTTCTTCTGGGGTCTGCAGCGCGACGGCGTGACGACCAACCGCAAGGACACGCTGAACCGCAAATACCTGATGCAGGCGGTGGATGCGTCGCTCAAGCGCTTCCAGCTCGACCACCTGGACCTCATCTATTGCCACCGCGCCGACCCGAACACGCCCATCGAGGAAACCGTCTGGGCCATGAGCGACATCATCAGCCAGGGCAAGGCGCTGTACTGGGGCACCAGCGAATGGAGCGCGGGCGACATCCGCGCCGCCTGGGAGATCGCCGAGCGCCATCACCTACGCAAGCCGGTCGTGGAGCAGCCGCAGTACCACCTCTTCCACCGCCGCAAGGTCGAGCAGGAGCTCGCGCGGCTGTACGACGACATCGGCTTGGGCCTCACCACCTGGAGCCCGCTGGCCTCGGGCCTGCTGACCGGCAAATACCGCCACGGCATCCCCGAGGGCAGCCGCGCCTCGCTGGAGAGCATGGCCTGGCTGCGCGAGAACGTGCAGGACAAGGCCAAGAACGACGCCGTCGGCAAGCTGGCCGAGATTGCGGCCGAGCTGGGTTGCGACACGGCGCAGTTGGCCATCGCCTGGATCAACCGCAACCCGCGCGTGTCCACCGTCATCCTGGGCGCCAGCAAGCTGGAGCAGCTGCAGCACAACCTCGCCGCGCTGGCGGTCACGCCGAAGCTGACGGCCGAGGTCGTCGAGCGCATCGACGCGATCGCCAAGCCTTTGGCAGGCTGAATAAGCACCTCGTCCAAAGAGTGCCTTGACCGTCCCGCGCGTGAGAGGCGCAGCACACTCCCAACGGGAAATTGATACGCAAAGCACGCGTTCAATCGCCAACTCTCACGGTCACATCCACCCAAACAGCACCGACATGACCAGCACCCAACGCGCCGAACTGCAACGCCAAAATGCAGCAGGAGTCTGAAGGCATGAGCGACATCACCCAGCACACCGATTACCGCCAGGCGCTGGCCGTCATCAAGCAGCGCATTCAAACCTCGCAGACCCGCGCCGTGCTGGCGGTGAATACCGAACTGCTGGGCCTGTACTGGGACATTGGCCGGCAGCTGGATGCTTGGCAACGCAAGCGCGCCTGGGGCTCGGCGGTGGTGGAGCAGATGGCGCTGGATTTGCAGGCCACCTACCCCGGCATGAAGGGCTTTTCGCGCACCAGCCTGTTTGCCATGCGGCAGTTCTATGCCTTTTTCAGCCCGCAGTTTGAAGTTGTCCCACAGCCTGTGGGACAAATGCCCTGGGGGCATGTGCGCACCCTGCTGGCCAAGGTCAAGTCAGTGGAGCTGGTGCTGTTGTACGCGCAGGCCTGCATTGCGCATGGCTGGAGCCGCACGGTGCTGGAGTGGCAGATCGAGCAGCGCTTTCATGAGCGTGCGGGCCAGGCGGTGGGCAACTTTGCACAGACCCTGCCTTCGCCCCAGTCGGAGCTGGTGCAGCAAAGCCTGAAGGACCCCTATGTGTTCGATTTCTTGTCGCTGACCCCACAGGCGGTGGAGCGCGATATCGAGAACCAGTTGGTCGCCCACATCACCCGGTTTCTGCTGGAGCTGGGCAAGGGTTTTGCGTTCCTTGGGCGGCAATATCCCTTGGCGGTGAATGGCAGGGACTACTTTCTGGATTTGCTGTTCTATCACGCACGCCTGAAGTGCTATGTGGTGATCGAACTGAAGGCGGGCGAGTTCAAACCCGAGTACGTCGGCAAGCTCAACTTCTACCTGTCGGCGGTTGACGACCAGCTGCGTGCTGCAGATGACCAGCCCACGATTGGTCTGATCCTGTGCAAAGACAAAGACAAGCTGGATGTGGAGTACGCGCTGCGCGACATCAACAAGCCGATGGGCGTGAGCTCGTTCATCACCAAAGACATTCCCCTGTCGGTGCAGTCGCAGTTGCCGACCGTGCAAGAGATCGAGAGTGAACTGAGCGCGCTGATTCAAGGCGAGAAGAAGAAGCCGAACGAGTGACTACAAGACCGTTGCCGCATCCAGAAACTTCATCGTTCTCGACAAGTACACCAAGGATTGGCAGGTCAGTGAGGGCGACCAGAGCGAAGGCGATCTGGAGCGCAAGTTCATTCAGGATCTGAGAAGTTCAAAGGCGTGGTCGGACAACTTTCATAAGCGCCCAGTCAAGCCGCATCCCAGCGTCGTTTACAAGGGGTGACGGGGCTCAAGTTCGGCTCGGGAGCGTCCTGGCGCTCGGCCCGCAAACTCTCGTCGCCAGCGCAGGCGGGAAGGATTCACGTCATCTGAGGGCAAGACCCGGTCTGACCGGCTCGCCGCTGCCCGAGAATCCGCCGCATGAGGGTTTTCACAAAGAGGGGTTGGGCCGCCCTGTTGATCGCCGTGGCGACGGGACTGGGCCTGGTGCAAGGGGCGGCGGCCGTGGTGCCGCGCTTCGAGCCCATCGGCGAGCCGGGCGCGGTGCGGGACAACGTCGTCTCCGCCCTCGGGCTGGATTCGCGCGGCCTGCTGTGGGCCGGCTCGCCCGAGGGCCTGCTGCGCTTTGACGGCTACACCTTCAAGCACTACGCGCTGGCCGCACCCGACGGCAAGCTGCTGCCCGAGCAATTCGTGCGCGCCATGCTGCCCGACCCGCGCGGCTGGATGTGGGTGGCCGCCGGCAACAGCGGCCTGGTGCGCATGGACCTCGCCACCGGCCGCTGGGCCCGCTGGGCGCGCGACGCCAACTCCGCCGACGAGACCGCCCCCGCCGCCAACACCGTGCGCACGCTGGCGCTGGAGAAGGACGGCACGCTGTGGATTGGCGGCAGCAGCGGGCTGGACCGCTTCGACGTCAAAAGTGAGCGCTTCACCCACCACCGCGGCCGCGAGGACGGCCTGCCCGACCCGCGCGTGCAGACGCTGCTGGTGGACCGCCAGGGCACGCTGTGGATAGGCACCTGGCGCGGCCTGGCGCGCAAGGCGCCCGACGGGCCCATCGAGACGCTGGACGTGGGCCTGGACGATCAGCTCATCACGCTGCTGGCCGAAACTTTGGACGGCCGCATCATGGCCGGCACCGCCCAGGGCCGCCTGCGCGCGCTGTCGCCTGCCGGCCTGCCGCTACCCTTCAGCGCCGGTGCGCAGGCGGACGGCACGCCCAGCGTCTGGCCGCTGATGGTCATGGCCCAGCCGGATGCCGACGAACTCTGGTTTGGCGACTCGTCGGGCCTGTCGCGCCGGCGCGCCACCGACGGCAGCCTGATCGAACGCCTGCCCGCCACGGGTGCGGCGACCGGCCCGCGCAGCGACGTGCGCGCGCTGATGCGCGACCCCTCCGGCACCATCTGGGCCGGCAGCTACGGCGGCGGCCTGATGCGCCACGTGCCGTCGCTGCCGGGGCTGTCGATGGTGCGCGACGGCGTCGGCGCCATGGCGCTGGACGTGCGCAGCATCCTGCAGCTGAAGAACGGCGAGGTCTGGCTGGGCACGCTGGCCGGCGGCATCGAGCGGCGCGACCGCCAGCTCCAGCCCATCGCCCACATCGCGCCGGGCGTCGGCGGCCTGCCGGCCGGGCGCGTCAACGCGCTGGACCAGACACGCGACGGCTCCGTCTGGGTGGCCGTCGACACGCAGCTGCTGCGCTTTGACGAGCAGGGCCACTGGAAAGAGACGCTGCGCAGCGGCAACGCCGTGCCGCGGCGCTTTCACGCAAGCGAGGACGGCGCACTGTGGATCGCCACCCTCGACGGCCTGCTGCGCTGGACGCCCGGGCGGCCGCAGATGCGCGCCATCCCGACCGCCGGCCTCGTCGGCGGCACCGGCGAGGTCAACGCCTTCGCGCGCCTGCCCGACGGCAGCCTGTGGGCGGGCGGCGCGGCCGGGCTGTTCCGCGTCGCCAAACCCGACGACGAGGAACCGGTGGCCGAATGGGTCGAGCCCAAGGGCCTGACCGGCCAGACCGTGCTGGGCATGGCGGTGGACCTGGCCGGCCGCCTGTGGGTGGACACCGGCACGGGGCTGCACCGCCTCGTCGAGAGCCACGGCAACCAGGCGCGCTTCGAGGCCGTCGCCGCGTCGGCAGCGGGCGGGGCCTTCGGTGCCAACCTGCTGCTGGACAAGCAGGGCCGCATCTGGTCGCAGCGCAACATGTACGACCCACGCAGCGGCGAGCGCCGCGAGCTGGGCGCGGCGGACGGCGCCGACCTCGGCACCGGCTGGTTCCGCGCCTATGCCCAACTGGACGACGGCCGCATGCTCTTCGGCGGCGCGCGCGGCCTGCTCGTCATCGACCCCGAGCGCTTCTCGCCGTGGTCCTACAAGCCGCCGCTGGTGATCTCGGAGTTGCGCGTGGACGGCGAGGAGCGGCCGCTGCCCGCCGCCGGCGGCAACCTGGTGCTGGCGCCCGGCGAGAACGCCTTCAGCCTGGCCTTCGCGTCGCTGGACTACAGCCAGCCCAGCCGCAACCGCTACCGCTACCGCCTGCAGGGCCTGGACGACGGCTGGGTGGACGGCACGCTGGGCCGCACGGCCACCTACACCAACCTCACGCCCGGCCACTACCGGCTGCATGTGCAGGGCAGCAACCGCGACGGCGCCTGGGGGCCCAACGAGCTGCTGGTCGAAGTGGACGTGCGCGCCGCCTGGTGGCAGACGCGCTGGGCCCAGGTGCTGGCCGTGCTGGCGGCGCTGGCCGTGGTGGCCGGCATCGTGCGCGTGCGCACCCGCTGGCTGCTGCGCCGCCACCGCGTGCTGGAGGCGCGCGTACAGGAGCGCACCGAGGCGCTGGAGGCCGCCACGGCCGCACTGACCGCCAAGTCCATCGAGCTGGAGGAAGCCAGCCTGACGGACCCGCTGACCGGCCTGCGCAACCGCCGCTTCCTGGACCGGCAGCTGCCGGCAGACGCGGCGCTGGCCGTGCGCCACTACGAGGCCAGCGCCAATGCCCCCAGCCCGGGTGGCAGCGAGCAGGACCTGCTGTTCTTCCTCATCGACATCGACCACTTCAAGCGCATCAACGACGCCCACGGCCACATGGCCGGCGACGCCGTGCTGACGCAGATGCGCGGCCGGCTGGAGCAGGTGTTCCGCTCGTCTGACTACCTCGTGCGCTGGGGCGGTGAGGAGTTCCTCATCGTCGCCCGCGGCACGCCGCGCAGCCGCGCCGCCGAGCTGGCCGAGCGCGCCCGCCAGGCCATCGCGGCCCAGCCCTTCGAGCTGGACGGCGGCTACCGGCTGTCGCTGAGCTGCTCGGTGGGCTTCAGCGCCTTCCCGCTGTGCACGCGCCTGCCTGCGGCGCTGGACTGGCACAACGCCATCGACCTCGCCGACGCGGCCCTCTACGAAGCCAAGGACGTGGGCCGCAACGCCTGGATCGGTCTTGTCGAGGCCGAGGCCACGAACGAGGCCGAGCTGCACGAAGACGCGCGCCGCCGGCTGGATGACTGGGTGAAGACGGGGCGGCTGAGGTTGCTAACCTCGGCCGCCAGCGGGGTGACCTAGAACGACGCGCGGCCCGCAGCGACGCGCGGACGCGCCCATGAAAAGCATTTCTATGCGTGCCTTTCTAACCCTGCTGTGCCTGCTCTTTGCGCTGACTGCGGCCCGGGCCGGGCGCGATCCGATGGCGGAGATCCGCTTCGTGCCGGCCGACGGCACATCGGCCCTCGTCGATGGCGTGGTCTCCTCGCTGGCCCAGGACGGGCGCGGGCTGATTTGGGTGGGCACCAGCGTCGGCCTGATGCGCTACGACGGCTACCAGACCA
>NZ_JBDSQX010000131.1:0-5046 GCF_039929605.1 Roseateles sp. | reverse complement strand
GCACGACGAGGCGGTCTTCGTGGACTTCGATCGCGTAGGCCTCGGCCGCGTAGTGCGCGGCGACGCCCGGCTGAAGCATCCACTGTCCGTCAGTGAACTTCATGGGGGTGGTTCCTTGTTGTCTCCGAACGGCCGGCGGTGCTGCCGGCCTCTCACTTCTTTTGATGCTGTGTTGCCTAACTCCTCAAGCTTGTGGTGCCTTCACGTGGCGTGCGATGTAGTCGTCGTGACTGGGCATGGCCGCCGCAGTCTGGGCGATGGCCTGACGCACGCGGGCGAAATGCTGCACCAGGGCGGCTTCGTCGACATGGTCGACGAAGGGATCGTAGGCCTCGGGCCGCAGCCCCAGGCCCATCAAGAGGGACACCCAGGACGGCTCGGCGAAGCTGTCGCGGTCGAGGATGGCGACGCGGCCGGTCGAGCGGAATAGCTCGATCTGGTGGGCCAGCGTGTCGGGAATGGGCATGGCCGCGCAGTAGCGCCACAGCTCGCTGTCGCGGCGCTCGGTAACCTTGTAATGCAGCACGATGAAGTCGCGCGTGGACTCGTACTGCTGGGCCATCAGGCGGTTGAACTCGGCGGCCAGATGCGGCTTGAAGCGGCGGTCCGGGAAGAACTGGATGAGCCGGCCGACGCCGTCCATGATTAGCTGGATGCTGGTCGACTCCAGTGGCTCCAGGAAGCCGCTGGCCAGGCCGATGCCGACGACGTTCTTCACCCAGCTCTGCTTGCGCCGCCCGGTGGTGAAGTGCAGTTGGCGCGGCGTGTCGAGCGCCTTGCCGTCCAGCCCCGCAAGCAGGGTGCTGGCGGCCTCGTCGTCGCTGATGAAGTGGCTGCAATAGACATGGCCGTTGCCGGTGCGGTGCTGCAGCGGGATGCGCCATTGCCAGCCGGCCGCCTTGGCGGTGGAGGTGGTGTAGGGCGTCAACGGTGCGACGCGTTCGCTGGGCACGGCCTGGGCGCTGTTGCAGGGCAGCAACGCGCTCCAGTCTTCATACGGCGATTGCATCGCGCCGCCGATCAGCAGCGCCCGGAAGCCCGAGCAGTCGATGAAGAGATCGCCGTCGATGCGGCGGCCGTCGGCCAGCTTGACAGCGGCGACGAAGCCATCCTGGGGCCGCAGTTCGACGTCGACGATCAGCCCTTCGACGCGCTGCACGCCGCGCGCCATCGCGTACTCGCGCAGGTAGGCGGCATACAGGCCGGCATCGAAGTGATAGGCGAAGGAGAAGGCATTGGCAGCAGACGGCGCCCCGCCCTCGGGCGGCGTGAAGCGGTTGCGCCGCGCCATCGCGGTCGCCATCGACCAGTCCTCGTAGCTCGGCAGGTCGGGCAACGTACGCTGCAGGCGCAGCCAGTGCTGCCAGGGCGAGCGGCCCTCGATGGCCGGGCCGAAATCGCCAAAGCCGTGGAAGAAGCGGTTGCCGACCTGGCCCCAGTCGCGGAACTCGATGCCGAGCTTGAAACTGCCCTGGGTCTTCTTGACGAAGTCGGCGCCGTCCAGGCCCAGCGTGGTGTTGTAGGCGCGGATGGGCGGCAGCGTGGCTTCGCCGACGCCGATGGTGCCGATATCGGGCGATTCGACCAGCATGATCTCCGGCCGCGCACGGCCCGCCTGGGCGAACCGCTGGGCCAGCGGCGCGGCAGCCATCCAGCCGGCGGTGCCGCCGCCAACGATGACGATCTTGCGGATGGGGAGGTCTAGGGGGTCTGACATCAAGGTAGAAGTGCGGTCGCTGGCCTGACCACTTGGGCCTCCGAGGGGCGCCATCTTCGGCGCGGTGTTGCTAAACGCGCTAGGGGCTTTCACCCAATTTACTTCGTGCGACGGTCGAACTAATATGCTCCAAAGCCTGATCTACAGGGCATCAATAGGAGACAACGCTTGCAGGCCGAAGCCGCTGGAAGCCAACAACTGCTCAAGGGTATCAATCGCATGACCCTGGTGAGGCACCTCTGTGCCAACCCGGGGCTTTCGCGCGCAGACCTCGCAGGCGCCGTTGGCCTCACCAAGTCCACCGTCAGCCTGCTCGTGCGCGAGCTGGTGAATGAGGGCTGGCTGGCCGAGCGCGAAGTCGTCGCCACCGGCGACCTGGGCCGCCGCCCCACGCCGCTATTCATCGACCCCGCCCGCCTGCTGCTGCTGGGCGCCGAGGTGGGTATCGAGTCGGTGCGCGTCGTCGCGACCTCGTTGACCGGCGAGGTGCGGGCCAGCACCGTTGCCAGCTATGGCGCTGGCTGCACGGCCAAGGCCTGCATAGCCACGCTGGCCACCGCGCTGCTCAAGCTGCGCCGGCAACTGGACGTCAGCCAGCAGATCCTGGGCATCGGCGTGGGCCTGCCGGGCGGTGTCAACGAGGTGCGCGGCGTGCTGCATTTCGCGCCCAACCTCGGCTGGCGCGACATCCCCTTCGGCGCGCTGCTGGGCGAGAAGCTGCAGGACACGGCGCTGGCCGGCGTGCCCCTGTTCATCCAGAACGAAGCCGATGTGGCGGCCCTGGGCGAGATGGAGTTCAACCCTTCGCCGGCGTCTGACCCGCTGCTCTACGTTTCCATCAACCAGGGCCTGGGCGCCGGCGTCATCGTCGGCGACCGCCTGCTGACCGGCAGCCGCGGCTTTGCCGGCGAGGTGGGCCATATGGTGCTGGAGCTCGATGGCCCGCGCTGCTCCTGCGGCCGGCGTGGCTGCGCGGAGGCGCTGATCGCGACGCGCGCGCTGCTGGGCAGTGAGGACGGCACCGTGCTGCGCTCCCTGGCCGAGGTGCGCGCCCATCTGGTGGACGAAGATGCCGAGACGCTGAAGGCCGTCAACTCCGCCGGCCGCAACCTCGGCGTGCTGCTGCAGAACCTGGCTACCGCCTACGACCCCGGCTGCATCGTGCTGGGCGGCGCCGTCGTCGAACTGGGCCAACCCTTCCTGCAGCCGGCCCTGGACGCGTTGCTGGCGTACGCCACCGCTGCCAGCCTGCCGCCGCCAAGCGTGCGCACTTCTCGCTTTGGCGCCAACGCCGTCGCCGTGGGCGCTGCTGCGCTGGCACGCTACCGCCTCACCCGCCCCGGCCTGCCTTTGGCCGACACGGGCGTGACTCTGGCCGAAGAGGCCGCCTGACATGAAAACCATTTCAGGATTCGAATGACTGACATGTATCTCGGCATTGATCTCGGCACCTCGGAAGTCAAAGCACTGCTGCTTGACGGCACGGGCCGCATCGTCGGCACGGCCGGCAGCACGCTGGCGCTCTCCAACCCCGAGCCGCTGTGGTCGGAACAGAACCCGGCCGACTGGTGGACCGCCACCGAGGCCGCCGTCGCCCAGTTGCGCGCGGCCTACCCGGCCGAGTTCGCCGCCGTGCGTGGCATCGGCCTGTCGGGCCAGATGCACGGCGCGGTCCTGCTGGATGCAGCCGACGCCGTTCTTCGTCCCGCCATCCTGTGGAACGACGGCCGCTGCCACGCCGAGTGCGCCGAGCTGGAAGCCGCCGCGCCGCGCCTGCACGACATCGCCGGCAACCTCGCGATGCCGGGCTTCACGGCACCCAAGCTGCTGTGGGTCAAGAAGCACGAGCCCGCCGTCTTCGCGCAAGTGAAGACCGTGCTGCTGCCCAAGGACTGGCTGCGCCTGCAGCTGACGGGCGACAAGGTCTCCGACCCGTCCGACGCCGCCGGCACGCTGTGGCTGGACGTGGCGCGCCGCGACTGGTCCGACGAGCTGCTGGCCGCCACCGGCTTGACACGGGCCCACATGCCCCGCCTGGTGGAAGCCAGCGAGCCCAGCGGCGTGCTCAAACCCGAGCTGGCGCGCGCCTGGGGCCTGGGCGCAGAAGTCATCGTCGCCGGCGGCGCCGGTGACAACGCCGCCAGCGCCATCGGCATCGGCGCCACGCAGCCGGGCGACGGCTTCATCTCGCTCGGCACCTCGGGCGTGCTCTTCGTCGTCAACGACCGCTACCGCCCCAACCCGGCCTCGGCCGTGCACGCCTTCTGCCACGCCCTGCCCGAGCGCTGGCACCAGATGAGCGTGATGCTGTCGGCGGCCAGCTGCTTTCGCTGGTTCTGCAATCTCGTCGGCGCCCACGAAAGCGCGCTGCTGGCCGAGCTTGCGTCGAATGACAACGCAATCACGGAGCGCGCGCCGATCTTCCTGCCCTACCTGGCCGGCGAGCGCACGCCGCACAACGACCCGTTTGCGCCCGCTGTCTTCCACGGCCTGAAGTCGCAGACCAACCGTGCCGACTGCACCTACGCCGTGCTCGAAGGCGTCGCCTTCGGCCTGGCCGACGGCCTTGCCGCGCTGCACGCAGCGGGCACCGAGGTGACGCAACTCTCCCTCGTCGGCGGCGGCTCGCGCAGCCCTTACTGGGCGCAGCTGATCGCCGACGCGCTGCAAGTCGAGATCGTCGTGCACGCCGGATCCGAAGCCGGCGGCGCGTTGGGAGCGGCCCGCCTCGGCTGGCTGGCCACGGGGGGCACGGTCGACACCGCCTGCACCCGCCCCGACATCACAGGGCGCTTCACGCCCAACCCCGAACGCCACGCACGCCTGGCCCCACGCCTGGCGCGCTTTCGTGACCTGTACGCCCGCCTGCGCGGTGCCTGACTTTTTGAACCTACCCATGAGCTACTTCGAACACATCGCGCCCATCCGCTTTGAGGGCGCCGACAGCCCCAGCGACCTGGCCTTCAAGCACTACGACAAGGACCGCATCGTGCTGGGCAAGTCCATGGCCGAGCACCTGCGCTTTGCCACCTGCTACTGGCACAACTTCTGCTGGACCGGCCTGGACCCGTTCGGCGGCGCGACCTTCGAGCGCCCTTGGTTCCAGGGCGGCAGCCCGATGGAACTCGCCAAACTGAAGGCCGACGCCGCCTTCGAGTTCTTCGCCAAGCTCGGTGCGCCCTACTACTGCTTCCATGACCGTGACGTCGCCCCCGAGGGCGCCACGCCGCGCGAGAGCCAGGAGAACTTCAAGCGCATCGTCGACCTGCTCGGCGAGAAGCAGCAGGCCACTGGGCTCAAGCTGCTGTGGGGCACGGCCAACCTGTTCA
>NZ_JBDSQX010000130.1:0-3541 GCF_039929605.1 Roseateles sp. | reverse complement strand
GCACGACGAGGCGGTCTTCGTGGACTTCGATCGCGTAGGCCTCGGCCGCGTAGTGCGCGGCGACGCCCGGCTGAAGCATCCACTGTCCGTCAGTGAACTTCATGGGGGTGGTTCCTTGTTGTCTCCGTGTGGCCGGCGGCGGTGCCGGCCACTTCAATCTGTACCGCTGGGCTTCGAGAGCCCGACAGCAACATGCTCCTCGTGCAATGAGCTGCGCGATCTTCGTTGGTGTAAACGAGAGGCGCTAAGTGTCTTCCCCCTATTTACTTGGTGCATCGTCCAAACTAATATTGGTCTTACCAAAAAACGTAAATGTAATCCGGTCAGGCCGAATAAGCGAGCGCCCAGGGTGGGACGCACCTCGTCAAGAGGCGGAAAGAATTGCCGTTACATCAGGCCTAACAGGGGAGAAAACAGTTTGCAGGCTGAAGCCGTCGGAAGCCAACAACTGCTCAAGGGCATCAATCGCATGGCCTTGGTGCGGCAGCTTTTCACCAGCCCCGGCTCGTCACGGGCTGACTTGGCGAGCGCCGTCGGACTGACGAAGTCGACGGTCGGAGTGCTGGCGCGCGACTTGATTGCCGAGGGCTGGCTCGTCGAGCGCGAGATCGTGGCGACCGGTGACATGGGCCGGCGCCCCACGCCCCTCTTCATCGACCCGGTCCGCCTGCTGTTGATCGGCGCCGAGGTCGGCATCGAGTCCGTCCGCGTGCTTGCGACTTCACTGACCGGCGATGTCATAGCCTGCATTGAAGACAACTACGGCTCCGCTCGAACGGCCGAGGCCTGCATCCACCTGCTGGCGGCCTCGCTGCTGAAGATCTGCCAGCGACTGGACGCCCGCCAGGAGGTGCTGGGTATCGGCATCGGCCTGCCCGGCGGTGTCGACGAGGCGCGCGGCGTGCTGCACTTCGCACCCAACCTCGGCTGGCGCGACGTGCCGTTCGCTGCGCTGCTGGCCGAGAAGCTGAGGGGCACCGCGCTGGCCGCCGTACCTCTGTTCCTTCAGAACGAAGCGGCCGTGGCCGCCGTCGGCGAAATGGAGTTCAACCCCGCGCCGGCCAGCGACCCCCTGCTCTACGTGTCCATCAGCCAGGGCCTGGGTGCCGGCGTCATCGTCGGTGAACGGCTGTTGACCGGCAGCCGGGGCTTCGCCGGTGAGGTGGGCCATACGGTGTTGCAGCTGAACGGCCCGCGCTGCTCATGCGGCCGCAATGGCTGCGCCGAAGCGTTGATCGCCATGCCCGCCATGCACGGCTCGCTGTCGGAAGTGCGCGCTCGTCTCGCCGAGGCAGACCCCGCGACGCTGACGGCCGTCGGCTCGGCGGGCCGTTACCTGGGCATGCTGCTGCAGAACCTGGCCACCGCGTACGACCCGGGCTGCATCGTCCTGGGCGGCGCCGTCGTCGAGTTGGGCGAGCCCTTCCTGAAACCGGCGCTGACCACCTTGAACGACTACGCCAGCGCCGCCAGCCTGGCGCCACCCACGGTGCGCACATCCCGCTTCGGCGCCAGTGCCGTTGCCATAGGCGGCGCCGCCCTGGCCCGATACCGCCTGACCCGCCCCGCCCTGCAACTGACGGATGGCGGCGCCACCCTTCAAGACACAAAGACCAGTGAGGAATTCATTTGATGTATCTCGGTATCGACCTCGGCACCTCTGAAATCAAGTTGCTGCTGCTTGAAAGCACCGGCCGCATCGTCGGTACAGCCGGCGCGCCGCTGACGCTCGCCAGCCCCGAGCCGCTGTGGTCCGAGCAGAACCCCACCGACTGGTGGCGTGCGACGGGCGCTGCCGTTTCGCAGCTCCGCGCCGCCCACCCGATGGAGTTCGCCGCCGTGCGCAGCATCGGCCTGTCGGGCCAGATGCACGGCGCCGTGCTGCTGGGCAATGACGATGAAGTGCTGCGCCCCGCCATCCTGTGGAACGACGGCCGCAGCCACGCCGAGTGCGCCGAGCTGGAAGCCGCCGCCCCGGGCCTGCACGCCATCGCCGGCAATCTGGCCATGCCTGGTTTCACGGCGCCCAAGCTGCTGTGGGTCAGAAAGCACGAGCCCGAGACATTCGCCCAGATCGCCAGCGTGCTGCTGCCCAAAGACTGGCTGCGCCTGCAACTGACCGGCGACAAGGTCTCCGAACCGTCTGACGCGGCCGGCACCTTGTGGCTGGACGTGGCGCGCCGCGACTGGTCCGACGAACTGCTGGCCGCCTGCGGCCTGACGCGGGCGCAGATGCCGTGGCTCGTCGAGAGCACCGAGCCTAGCGGCGTGCTCAAGCCCGAACTGGCCCGCGCCTGGGGCCTGGGCGCGGATGTGATCGTCGCCGGCGGCGCGGGTGACAACGCGGCCAGCGCCATCGGCATTGGCGCCACACAGCCGGGCGACGGCTTCATTTCGCTCGGCACCTCGGGCGTGCTCTTCGTCGTCAACGACCGCTACCGCCCCAACCCGGCCTCGGCCGTGCACGCCTTCTGCCATGCCTTGCCGCAGCGCTGGCATCAGATGGGCGTGATGCTGTCGGCCGCGAGCTGCTTCAGGTGGTTCTGCAATCTGGTCGGCGCCGATGAAGCCACCTTGCTGGCCGAACTCGCGTCACGTGGCTGCGCCGCCGACGCACCCCTCTTCCTGCCCTACCTGGCCGGCGAGCGCACGCCGCATAACGACCCGTTCGCGGCCGGCGTCTTCCACGGCCTCAAGGCCAACACCACGCGCGCTGACTGCACCTACGCCGTGCTCGAAGGCGTCGCCTTCGGCCTGGCGGACAGCCTCGACGCGCTGCGCGCTGCAGGCACCCAGGTCAGTCAGCTCTCGCTGGTCGGCGGCGGCTCGCGCAGCGCCTATTGGGCCCAGCTGATTGCCGACGTGCTCGACGTCGAAATCGTCGTGCACGCCGGCAGCGAAGCCGGCGGCGCACTGGGTGCAGCGCGCCTGGGCTGGCTGGCCGCCGGAGGCAGCGTCGAACAGGTCTGCACTCGTCCCGCCGTCGCCAGCCGCTACCTCGCCGATGCCGCGCGGCATGAGCGCCTCGCCTTGCGTCTTGCCCGTTTCCGTGACCTCTACTGCCGCCTGCGCGGCGCCTGATTTCTCTTTCTTTTGGAACCAGATATGACCAGCTACTTCAACCACATCCAGCCCATCCGTTACGAGGGCGCCGACAGCCAGAGCGACCTGGCCTTCAAGCACTACGACAAGGACCGCATCGTGCTGGGCAAGTCCATGGCCGAGCACTTGCGCTTTGCCACCTGCTACTGGCACAACTTCTGCTGGACCGGCCTGGACCCGTTCGGCGGCGCGACCTTCGAGCGCCCTTGGTTCCAGGGCGGCAGCCCGATGGAACTCGCCAAGCTGAAGGCCGACGCCGCCTTCGAGTTCTTCGCCAAGCTCGGTGCGCCGTATTACTGCTTCCATGACCGCGACGTCGCCCCCGAGGGCGCCACGCCGCGCGAGAGCCAGGAGAACTTCAAGCGCATCGTCGACCTGCTCGGCGAGAAGCAGCAGGCCACTGGGCTCAAGCTGCTGTGGGGCACGGCCAACCTG
The DNA here is from genome assembly GCF_039929605.1 of Roseateles sp. Lineage (GTDB taxonomy): Bacteria > Pseudomonadota > Gammaproteobacteria > Burkholderiales > Burkholderiaceae_C > Pelomonas. Next base: position 4 of record NZ_JBDSQX010000130.1, on the reverse strand, counting down.
TTCA
>NZ_JBDSQX010000129.1:0-5423 GCF_039929605.1 Roseateles sp. | reverse complement strand
TGCCAGCCAGCACGCCGTAGTTGCCATCGAACTTGCCGCCGGTGGGCTGGGTGTCGATGTGGCTGCCAGTCACGATGGGCGCCAAAGCGTTGTTGCGCCCGGCGCGGCGCATGAAGCCGTTGCCAATCTGGTCGATGGTGACCGTCATGCCGGCCTCGCGTGCCCAGCGCGTGACGAGGTCGCGGCCCTGTTTGTCGAGGTCGGTCAGCGTCAGGCGACAGACGCCGCCTTTCTCGGTGGCGCCGATCTGCGCGAGCTCCATCAGCGAGTCCCAGAGGCGTTGGCCGTTGATGCGTAGATCAGAAGTGTTCATCGAGAGTCCTTGAATTCAGAACACAGCCACAGAGGCACAGAGACACAGAGAGCAAGCGCAATTTCTCTGTGCCTCTGTGTCTCTGTGGCTGTGTTTGTCTTTATCGGGCGACGGCGGTGGGCTGCAGGTCTGCGGCGCGCTTGATGGCTGCGTCGAACTGCGGGCCGAACGGCGGGCGCTTCATGTAGCGACCCTTGCCCTGCTCGGCACGCAGGTCGCCGTTGGCGAACACGACGCGCCCCTGGCTGATCGTGTGGCTGGGAACGCCGCGCACCGTGCGGCCCTCGAAGATGTTGAAGTCGTTCTTCGAGAACTGCGTCTTGGCGCCCAGCGTCTTTGTACCTGCCGGGTCCCACAGCACGAGGTCGGCGTCCGCGCCCTCGGCGATGACGCCCTTGCGCGGGTACATGTTGAAGAGCTTGGCCGCGTTGGCGGACGTGATGGCGACGAATTCGCTGGGTGTGAGCCGGCCGGAGTTGACGGCGGCATCCCACAGCACCGCCATGCGTTCCTCGACGCCGCCGCAGCCGTTGGGGATCTTGGCGAAGTTGTCGCGGCCCATGCCTTTCTGCTCAGCGCAGAAGGTGCAGTGGTCGGTCGCCGTGGTGTGCAGTTGGCCCGACTGCAGGCCGCGCCACAGGAACTCCTGGTGGATTTTGGGACGGAAGGGCGGGCTCATCACGTAGGCGGCTGCCTTCTCGAAGGACGGGTCGCGGTAGACGCTGTCGTCGATGAGCAGGTGGCCGGCCAGCACTTCGCCGTAGACGCGTTGGCCCCGCGCTCGCGCCCGGGCAATCGCTTCGGCGCTTTCAATGCAGCTGACGTGGACGATGTAGATGGGCACGCCCAGCACGTCGGCAATGGCGATGGCGCGGTTGGCGGCTTCGCCTTCCACCATCGGCGGGCGCGACATCGGGTGGCCCTCGGGGCCGGTGATGCCCATCTTGGCGACCTCGGCCTGCAGCAGGTAGACGAGCTCGCCGTTCTCCGCGTGCACGGTGGGCATGGCGCCGAGTTCGAGCGAGCGCTTGAAGCTGTTCACCAGCGTCTCGTCGTCGCACATGATGGCGTTTTTGTAGGCCATGAAGTGCTTGAAGCTGTTCACGCCTTCCTCGCGCACGAGGGTGCCCATGTCGTCGCTGACGCTCTTGTCCCACCACGTCACGGCGACGTGGAAGGCGTAGTCGGCGGCGCTCTTCTCGGCCCAGCCGCGCCAGGTGCGGTAGGCCTCCATCAGCGGCTGCTGCGGGTTGGGGATGACGAAGTCGATGATCGACGTCGTGCCGCCGGCGAGTGCCGCGGCCGTGCCGGTGAAGAAGTCGTCCTGCGTCACCGTGCCCATGAAGGGCAGCTGCATGTGCGTGTGTGGGTCGATGCCGCCGGGGATCAGGTAGCGGCCCGTGCCGTCCAGCGTTTCGGTGCCGGCGGGCGCTTCCTTGACGGCGCGGTCGCCCAGCGCCGCGATGCGGCCATCGACGCACAGCACATCGGTGCGGCTTTCGGCGTCGGCATTGACGACGACGGCGCCGCGGATCAACAGAGAGGTCATGCAGGGGCTCCTTGCGCCACTCGGGCGCGTGGCATGCTGAAGAAATACACCGCGCCCGCCACGGCCAGGCTGAAGAACCAGCCGAAGTCGAACAGGCCGAGCAGTGCGGGCGGCACGGCCGCCTTGTCGATCACGCCCGACACGGCGAGGTAGCCCGGCAGGCAGGGCAGCACGCCGAGCGCGAAGGCGATCACCGCGCGCCAGTTCCAGCCGCCGCTGTATTCGTAAGCGCCGTTGCGGCGGTAGAGGTCGTTCACGCGCAGTTGACCCTTGCGCAGCCCGTAGTAGTCGACCAGCAGGATGCCGGCGATGGCGCCCAGCAGCGCGCCATAACCGCCCAACCACGTGAAGAGATAGCCGCCCGACGTGGCGAGCAGCTTCCAGGGCATGAAGGCCAGGCCGATGACGGCGGCGATGAGGCCGCCCATGCGGAAGCTGATCTTGTCGGGCGCGAGCTGGGAGAAGTCGTAGGAGGGCGAGACGAGGTTGGCCGCCACGTTGGTGGTCAGGTTGGCCAGCAGGATCACCAGCAGGCCGACGCCCGCTGCCACCGGGCCCATCTGCGTCAGCAGGCCATCGGGGAACAGCTGCGCCTTGCCGTAGAGGATGGCCGATGCCGAGAAGCCGATGACGCCCACCATCGAGAACAGCGCCATGGGCAGTGGCAGGCCGACGGCCTGGCCCAGCACCTGGTCGCGTTGCGTCTTGGCGAAGCGGGTGAAGTCGGGGATGTTGAGTGCCAGCGTGGCCCAGAAGCCGACCAGGCCCGTGAGCGCAGCCCAGGTCTTGGGGCCGCCCTCGACGACCTTGGCCGGCAAGGCCAGCAACTGCCCGGCAGGCACCCGCATGAACAACACGATGGCCAGCAGCAGCGAGGCGCCAATCATCAGCGGCGCGGCCACCACCTCCAGCTTGCGGATGGACTCCGGCCCGCGCCAGATGAACCACAGGTGCAAGGCCCAGAAGGCGATGAAGCAGGCGAACTGCGAGCTGCTGATGGTCTCGCCCGCCGCCGGCCCCGCGAGGCCCATGCCCAGCACGTTCAGAAAGCCGTGCAGCGCCAGCGCGCCGAAGTAGCAGTTGATGGAGAACCAGCCGCAGGCCACCAGGCCGCGCAGCACGGCCGGCAGGCCCGCGCCCTTGACGCCGAAGGACAACCGCGCGAGCACCGGGAACGGGATGCCGTGTTCGGCGCCGATGCGGCCGATCAACACCATGGGCACGAGCACGATGCAGTTGGCCGCGAACACTAGCCAGATCGCCATCTGCCAGGAGAAGCCTTGGTCCAGCATGGAGCTGGCCATGGTGTAGGTCGGCACGCAGACGACCATGCCGACCCACAGGGCCGCAAAGTCCTTCCAGCCCCAGTGGCGCTGGGCCGCCGTGGTGGGCAACAGATCGGCGTTGGAGAGGGTCGGATCGACTGTGCTCATGGGGGCCTTCTCGTCAGGGGTTCAGGTGTTCTGAGGGAAAGCAAATTGCGGGCCCTTGGGCAGGCTGTCGGGCCAGCGCTGCATGACGGCCTTGTGCTTCGTGTAGAACCGCACCGCCTCGGGCCCGTAGGCGTGGTGGTCGCCGAACAGGCTGCGCTTCCAGCCGCCAAAGCTGTTGAAGGCCATGGGCACCGGCAGCGGCACGTTGACGCCGACCATGCCGACCTGGATGTGATGCACGAACTCGCGCGCCACGTGGCCGTCGCGGGTGAAGATGGCGACGCCGTTCGCATATTCGTTGGCCTCGATCAAGGCGATGGCTGCGGCCAGGTCGGGCACGCGCACGACGCACAGCACGGGGCCGAAGATCTCCTCGGTGTAGCAGCTCATGTCGGCCGATACGCCGTCCAGCAAAGTGCCGCCGACGAAGAAGCCATCTTCGTGGCCCGGCACCCGCAAACCGCGCCCGTCGACCACCGCCTTCGCGCCGGCTTCGATGCCTTCGCCGATCAGCTTTTCCACGCGCTGCTTGGACGCCCGCGTGATCAGCGGGCCCATCTCGATGCCGGCACCAAAGCCCTCGCCAATCTTTAGCGCCGCGACCTTGGGCGCCAGCGCGGCCACCAGCGCGTCGGCCGCGTCGCCCACCGCCACGGCCACCGAGATGGCCATGCAGCGCTCGCCAGCCGAGCCGTAGGCGGCGCCCATCAGCGCGTCCACGGCCTGCTCCAGGTCGGCGTCGGGCATGACGACCATGTGGTTCTTCGCGCCGCCCAGCGCCTGCACGCGCTTGCCGTGCGACGAGCCGACCTTGTAGATGTGCTCGGCCACCGGCGTGGAGCCGACGAAGCTGACCGCCGCGATGCCGGGGTGGGCCAGGATGGCGTCGACGATGTCCTTGTCGCCCTGCACGACGCTGAAGATGCCGTCGGGCAGGCCGGCGTCCTTCAGCCATTGCGCCATCAGCAGCGACGCACTCGGGTCGCGCTCGCTGGGCTTCAAGATGAAGGCATTGCCGCAGCCGATGGCGAGCGGGTACATCCACATCGGCACCATGGCGGGGAAGTTGAACGGCGTGATGCCGGCCACGACGCCCAGCGGCTGGCGGGTGCTCCAGGCGTCCAGACCGCGCGCGATCTGCTCGGTGTACTCGCCCTTCAGCAGCTGCGGCATGGCGGTCGCGAACTCGATGTTCTCGATGCCGCGCGCCACCTCGCCCAGGGCATCAGGCAGCGTCTTGCCGTGCTCGCGCACGAGGGCGGCAGCCAGTTCCTCGCGCTTGTCCTGCACGATGGCGAGGAACTTGAACAGCACCCGTGAGCGGGCTAGTGCCGGTGTCTGGCCCCAGGCCTTGGCGGCCTTGGTGGCGCTGGCAACGGCGGCGTCCAGGTCGGCCACGCTGCCCAGCAGCAGCTGGCCTTGCACGGCGCCCGTGGCGGGGTTGTAAATGTCTTGCTGGCGGTCGCCGTTGCCTCGTGTGGCCGCGCCGTTGATCCAGTGGCCGACTTCGTAGTGACTCATTGCAGTTCCTTCAAGCGCATCCGGCACTCATGGGGTTGTTCGGGTGCGTGGTCCAGTTGGCGTAGCTGCCGTCGATGACGCGGCCCGTGCGCGCATCGGTTTCGCCCGGTTGTAGAGCGCGCATCGAGATGGTGCCAGGGACGGGGCAGATCGACACGCACAAGTTGCAGCCCACGCATTCGGCGTCGTTCACTTCAAAGTGCCGCTGCCCATCCTTCATCGCAAAGATGGCCTGGTGCGACGTGTCCTCGCAGACGACGTGGCAGCGCCCGCACTTGATGCAGCTGTCCTGATCGATGACGGCCTTCTCGACGTGGTTGAGGTTGAGCTGGTTCCAGTTCTTCACGGTCGGCACCGCGCGGCCACGGAAGTCCTCGATCGACGCGTAGCCTTTCTCGTCCATGAAAGTGTTCAGGCCCGAGCACATGTCCTGCACGATCTTGAAGCCGTAGACCATGGCGGCGGTGCAGACCTGCACGTTGCCGCAGCCCATGGCGATGAACTCGGCCGCGTCGCGCCAGGTGGTGATGCCGCCAATGCCGCTGATGGGCATGCCCGCGGTGGCCGGGTCGCGGGCGATCTCGGCCACCATGTTCAGCGCGATCGG
>NZ_JBDSQX010000128.1:0-4873 GCF_039929605.1 Roseateles sp. | reverse complement strand
CAAGCTGCTCGTGCGATACGAGAAACTCGATCGCAGCTTCCTCGCGCTCAACCACATCGCCGCAGCGATCATCGCGTTCCGCAAGGTGCCGCTGACAATAAACATTATTTACGGATAGGCTCTAAGCCCAAGCCCACCGACGCGGACATCGACGCGGCCATCACCAACATCTGCCGCTGCGGCACCTACAACCGCGTGCGCGCCGCCATCCACCTCGCGGCGGGGCAGGTCACTCGCAAGCAGATTCCCATCGTCATCGAAGGGGGCCAGGCATGAAGCGGCGCGACTTTCTGCAAGTCACCTCCGCCGCTGCGGGCGGCCTGATGGTGGCGTTCCACGTGCCGGGTCTTGCCCAGGCCGACGCCGCCGTGCCGGAGCTGAACGCCTGGGTGCAGATCCTGCCGGACGAGAGCGTCATCATCCGCATCGCGCGCTCGGAGATGGGGCAGGGCACGCTGACCGGCCTGGCCCAGCTGGTGGCCGAGGAGCTGGAATGCGACTGGGCCAAAGTGAAGACCGAATACCCGACCCCCGGCCAGAACCTGGCGCGCAACCGCGCCTGGGGCAGCATGAGCACGGGCGGCAGCCGTGGCATCCGGGACTCGCATGACTACGTGCGCAAGGGCGGCGCGCTGGCGCGGGCGCTGCTGATCCAGGCCGCCGCCAACCAGTGGAGCGTGTCCGTCGTGGAGTGCGCCACTGCGGCAGGCTGGGTCACGCACGGGGCCAAGCGCCTAAGCTATGGCCAGCTCGCTGCCGAGGCCGCCAAGCTCGCCGCGCCGGCCGACATCCAGCTCAAGCCCGTCAAGGACTGGAAGCTCGCCGGCCGGCCCATCAAGCGGCTGGACACCAAGCCCAAACTGGACGGCTCGCTCGTCTACGGCATGGACCTGCAGCTGCCCGGCATGCTCAACGCGGCCATCAAGGACTGCCCGGTGTTTGGCGGCAAGCTCAAGAGCTTCGACGCGAGCGAGATCGAGAAGCGCCCCGGCGTGAAGAAGGTCGTCCAGGTCGGTGACACGGCGGTGGCCGTGGTGGCCGATACCTGGTGGCGAGCCAAGACGGCGCTGGATGCGCTGACCGTCGTCTGGGACGAGGGCCCGCACGCCAAGCTCAGCAGCGCCGACGTGGCCGCCACGCTGGCAGCCGGGCTGGACGCGCCGGAAGCCGCCGTGGGCAGCGCGCACGGCGACGTGGCGGCTGCGCTGGCCGGCGCGGCGATGCAGGTCGAGGCCGTCTACAGCGTGCCGCACCAGAACCACGCGACGATGGAGGTGATGAACGCGACGGCAACGTGGACACCCGAGCGCTGCGAGGTGTGGACGCCGACACAGAACGGCGAGGGCGCACTGGCCGCCGCCGCCGAGGCCTCGGGTCTGTCGCCGTCGGCCTGCGAGGTCTACAAGCTGCACCTCGGCGGCGGCTTTGGCCGGCGCGGCGCGGTGCACGACTGGGTGCGACAGGCGGTGCTCATCGCCAAGGAGCTGCCGGGCACGCCGGTCAAGCTGATCTGGAGCCGCGAGGAGGACATGACGCATGGCCGCTACCACCCGGTCACGCAGTGCAAGCTGACCGCCGGGCTGGACGCAGCGGGCAAGCTGATGGGCCTGCACATGCGCATCTCGGGCCAGAGCATCGTCGCGGGCCTCTTTCCGCAGAACATCAAGGACGGGAAAGACCCGGCCGTTTTCCAGGGCCTCAATGCCACCGGCGCGGAAGGTGCACTCGGCTATGCCGTGCCCAACCTGCTGATCGACCACGCGATGCGCAACCCGCCGGTGCCGCCGGGCTTCTGGCGCGGCGTGAACCTGAACCAGAACGCGATCTACCTGGAGTGCTTCGTCGACGAGGTGGCCGCTGCTGCCAAGCGCGACCCGCTGGAACTGCGCCGCGAATTGCTGGCCAACTCGCCCAAGCACTTGGCCGTGCTGAACGCGGCGGCGGCCAAGGCGGGCTGGGGCAAGCCGCGCGCCAAAGGCCGCTACCTCGGCCTGGCGCAGATCATGGGTTTTGGCAGCTATGTGGCGGCCTGCGCCGAGGTGTCTGTGAACAAGAAGGGCGAGTTCAAGATCCACCGCATCGTCGCCGCCACCGATCCCGGCCACGCGGTCAACCCGCAGCAGATCGCCGCGCAGGTCGAGGGCGGCTTCGTCTATGGCCTGTCGGCGGCGCTGTTCGGCGAGATCACGATCAAGGACGGCCGCGTCGAGCAGCAGAACTTCAACACCTACCCGGTGATGAAGATGGAGCACATGCCGGCGGTCGAAACCATCGTCATGCCGTCCGGCGGCTTCTGGGGCGGCGTGGGCGAGCCGACGATTGCAGTCGCTGCGCCGGCCGTGCTGAATGCGATCTTTGCGGCGACGGGCAAGCGCATCCGCGACTTGCCGTTGAGCAAGCACAGCCTCGTCTGATGCGCGCGCTGCTGGACGACCGCACGCAGAGCCCGCCCGCGCACCAGTCAGCGGGCGTGCCCGACGGCCTCTTCGACCGCTTCAGTCTGGCAGGCCCCACCCGTGCCGGCCTGCCCGTCGTGCTGCTCAACGGCAGCGACACGGCCAGCAACTTCATCGACAACGGCAGCGGCCTGCTCGAGGCGCTGGACGCGCTCGGCAATGGGCTCGGCCCGAAGATCAGCCAGATCGAATGGGACGACGCCGGGCGCGACGAACTCGCTGCGCTGCGCAGGAAGTTCGAGCGCGGCCTGCAGCACGGCCCAGCAGGAGGTGCTCAACCCCGAGGGCATCAATGCCTTCCGCTTCTTCGAGGGGCGCGGATACCGCCTCTGGGGTGCGCGCACGATCAGCTCCGACCCGCAGTGGAAATACGTCAACCTGCGGCGCTACTTCGCCTACCTGGAGCGCTCCATCGACAGGCGCACGCAGTGGGCCGTGTTCGAGCCCAACACCGACGCGCTGTGGGCCAACGTGAGCCACCGTCAGCGACTTCCTTGTCAACGAGTGGCGCAACGGCGCGCTGGGCGACAGGCCCGAGAAGGCCTTCTTCGTGCGCTGCGACCGCTCGACGATGACGCAGAACGACCTCGACAACGGGCGGCTGGTCTGCCTGGTCGGTGTCGCGCCGCTCAAGCCTGCCGAGTTCGTCATCTTCCGTGTCGGTCAACGGACTGCGGACCGCAAGTCCTGAGCGGGGCCCACGACGGGCATCGCTCAGTGCTGCTGCACTTGCCGTTTGCCGAACAAAACTTCCCGCGCCTTGTCATCCGTCAATGGCTTGCGCACGCCGGCCAGCACCTCCACCCCGCGCTGCACGGCCGGCCGCTTGGCGATCTCGTCGAACCAGCCTTTCAGATGCGGGTAGTCGCGCATCTCGACGCCCTGGTTCTTCCAGGAGCGCAGCCAGGGGAAGATGGCGATGTCGGCGATGGAGTAGCTCGCGCCGCCGATGTAGGTTGTGTGCGCCAGCCGCTTGTTGATGACACCGTAAAGCCGCTTGGCCTCGTTGGTGTAGCGGTCGATCGCATAGGGCAGCTTCTCGGGCGCGTAGATGCGAAAGTGATGCGCCTGGCCCAGCATGGGCCCCACGCCGCCCATCTGGAACATCAGCCACTGCAGCACCTCGTACTTGGCCGCCACGTCGGCGGGCAACAGCCGCCCGGTCTTGCCGGCGAGATAGATCAGGATGGCGCCGCTCTCGAACAGCGAGATCGGTTGGCCGCCCGGGCCGTCGGCATCGGTGATGGCGGGGATCTTGTTGTTCGGACTGATGGCGAGGAAGTCGGGCGCGAACTGCTCGCCGGCGCCGATGTCCACGGGATGGACCCGGTACGCAAGGCCGCACTCCTCCAGCATGATGTGCACCTTGTGCCCGTTGGGCGTGGGCCATGAGTAGACTTCAATCATTCGTCGCCTCCATCCGGTGGGCCCCAGGTTGACCCCGGCCCGCAGCCCCATTCTCAGACTTCTCAAGACTCATGGTGGTAAAGCAAGTCAAGAACTGGCTGGTGACCCGCGCCAACGCGGCGCGCTGGCGTCCGATCGAGGAGTGGGCCGAGTCACGCGGCGCCAGCTTCTCGCAGACGCGAGACGGCTCCGGTTTCCTCATCGAGCAGCCCAAGGCGCAGCCCGGCCCGATGCGTGTGGAGTGGGGCGTTTCGCAGCGCAGCTACCTGCCTGGCACCGAACTGCGCATGCGCTGCGAGATGGGCCTGCACCCCGACCTGCAGACCATGGTGCTGTGCCGCGCGCTGATGGAGAACCTGGAGCGCGCTGTCTTCGAGGCCTACACGGACACGCTCAAGACCCGCGTCGACACCGACACGCCCGAAGAGATGCGCTGGTTGGTGATGTTCCCGAAGTTCAACAACGCGGCCTCGCAGATCGTGCGCCAGCGCTACGGCGTCGTCGGCGTCACTAAGGAGCTGACTGGCGCATGGATCGATGGTGAGCTCAGCGAGGTGCTCGTGCAGGCCAGCCAGGACCTGCTGCCCGAAGGCCACCCCTTCGTGCTGATGTGCATGCGCGGCAACATCTACCTGCGCACCGAGATGGCCGAGCCCGACCTGCCTCGCGTGCAGGCGCTGGTGCGTTTGCTGGAAACCGCCGCGCGTGAGGCGCTGCGCGTGAATGCCCGGCTGGCGGACAGCGGCGCCTGGCCGACGACGACGTCCGTCGCGTGGACGCCGTCCACGCGACCGGGCAACGTCTAGGCCTTCTGCGCAAAGCTCCAGGCCAGCTCCGACAGCGGCCTGACGCTCTTGGCGGTTTCCCTCGCCTGATCGCTGGAGGCCGTGCCGTCCACCACGCGCTTGGCGATGCCTTGCACGATGGCCGCGATGCGGAACAGGTTGTAGGCCATGTAGAAGTTCCAGTCGGCCATGACGGCATCGACATCAGTGCGGCCGGTGCGTTCG
>NZ_JBDSQX010000127.1:0-18567 GCF_039929605.1 Roseateles sp. | reverse complement strand
CAGCGGCTTCGTCAGCGAGGGCGCCGGCGAGAACCTGTTCATGATCAAGAAGGGCGTTGTCTACACCCCCGACCTCTCGGCCGGCGCCCTCGACGGCATCACCCGCAACACCATCCTCGCGATCTGCGCCGACCTCGGCCTGAAGCTGGTGGAAAAGCGGATCACCCGTGACGAGGTCTACATCTGCGACGAGGCCTTCTTCACCGGCACCGCCGCCGAAGTGACGCCCATCCGCGAACTGGACCGCATCGAAATCGGCTCGGGCGAATATGCCGGCACACGCGGCCCCATCACGGAGAAGATCCAGTCGGCCTTCTTCGACATCGTCAATGGCCGCAATCCGAAATACGCCGAATGGCTGACGGCCGTCTGAGAGCACAACACATGAGCACCACCCAAACTCCTGCCGCCATCGTCGAAGTCACCGCCAAGGACTGCAACGACAACGGCACCGTCTTCTGCCCCAACCCCAAGATGGCGCTGTGGAGCACCCACCCCAAGGTCTTCATCGACCTGACCCACGGCGGCCAGGGTCAGTGCCCGTACTGCGGCACGGCCTACAAGCTGAAAGCCGGTGAGGTCGTGGGCAACCACCACTGACATGTCCCGCTCCCCCGCCCAAACGGCCGCGCTGCTGGCCTCGCCCGACGACACCGAGGCCCAGTTCTACGAGGCCTTGCAGCAGGCTGACCTCGACCACCTAATGGCCCTGTGGGCCGATGACGAGGAGGTTGCCTGCGTGCACCCGGGCGGGCCGCGCATCGTCGGCCTGGGCGCCATCCGCGCGGCCTTTGCAGCGGTGTTCGAGCGCGGCGCCGTCAACATCCACCCCGAGCGTGTGCGCCGCCTGCACAGTGGCGACTGCGCCATCCACCATGTGCTGGAGCGCGTGCAGCGGGTCGGCGAGCCCCAGCAGGCCTGGGTCATCGCCACCAATGTCTTCCTCAAGACGGCCCTCGGCTGGCGCCTCGTGCTGCACCACGCCAGCCCCGGCAACGCCGGCGATGTGCAGGAACTGGTGGTAGACGCAGGCACGCTGCACTGAGGCCGTCGGTGCCATGCAGTACCGCGCCCCGCGCTGGCTCCCGGGCGGCCACGCCCAAACCATCTGGCCCGCCCTCTTCAGCCGCCAGCACGACGGCGCCCTGCCGAGTTGGACGCGCGAGCGCTGGGACACGCCGGACGGCGACTTCATCGACGTCGACTTCCTCGCAGACGCGCCGGCCGGGGCGCCCATGCTCGTGCTCTTTCATGGCCTGGAAGGCGACCGCACCAGCCACTCCAGCGTCGCCTTCGCGAGTGCCGCCCGCGCGCGCGGCTGGGCGATGGCGCTGCCGCACTTCCGCGGCTGCTCGGGCGAGCTGAACCGCGGGCCGCGGGCCTATCACTCGGGCGACTTCGAAGAGGTCGGCTGGATCTTGCAGCGCCTGCGCGAACGCCACGGCCGCCCGCTCGTCGTGGCCGGCGTGTCCCTGGGCGGCAACGCGCTGATGCGCTGGGCCGAGGAGGCCGGCACGGCCGCCGCCCACGTCGCCCACGCCGTCTGCGCCATCTGCTCGCCCATCGACCTCGCTGCGGCCGGCGCGGCCATCGACCGCGGCTTCAACAAGCACGTCTACGCGCGCCGCTTCCTGCGCACCATGATCCCCAAGGCGCTGCGCAAACTGCAACAGCACCCCGGCCTGTTCGACGGCGAGCGCCTCAAGCGCGCGTCGACCATTTACGAATTCGACAACCTCTTCACGGCGCCGCTGCACGGCTTCAAGGGCACCGAGGACTACTGGGCCCGCGCGGCGGCCAAGCCCCTCCTGCACCGCATCCGCATCCCGGCCCTCGTGTTGAACGCGCGCAACGACCCCTTCGTACCCTGCCACAGCCTGCCCCACACCGCTGAAGTGGGCGCTTATGTGACACTTTGGCAACCCGGACACGGCGGCCATGTCGGCTTCCCAGCCGGGCGCCTGCCAGGGCATCTCCTGACGATGCCCGAGCAAGTCTGCGACTGGCTCTGGAGAAACCGCTGATGGATGCCATCGTCGAAGCCGCCCTGAAAAAGTGGCCCAACGTTCCCCACTGCTACGGCTGGCTCGCGCTCGACGCGCGGGGCGACTGGTACATGCGCGACGACCGCATCCAGCAGGCCGGGCCCTTCCCGCGCGTCAAGGGCAGCCGCATCGACCACGACAAGCTGCTCGCCTTCATCGGCCGCAACTATGACTGCGACGAACGCGGCGCCTGGTTCTTCCAGAACGGGCCGCAGCGGGTCTACGTCGAACTTGAATGCACGCCCTGGGTCTGGCGCCTGCAGCCTGACGGTGCGGTGCTCAGCCACACCGGCCGGCAGGCACAGGTCGAGTCTGTCTGGCTGGACGAGACCGGCCACCTCTACCTGCTGACCGACCTGGGCCTGGGCCTCGTGCACACCCAGGACATGGGCCTGGCCGCCGAGGCCGTCGAGGCCGGGCGCTGGACGCCCCAGGACTGCCTCGCCGCCAAGCTGCCGGCCCTCTACCGCTACCAGCGCCGCCCCCATCCCTGATTGAAAAAGCCCGCGCGCGGCGGGCTTGATCGGCGGAGCGGGGAGGCTCAGTTCGCGGCGGACGCGGCCGGGGCCGGTGCCTTGGGCTCGTCGAACTTGGCGCCGCCGGCATTGGCCATGTAGACCACGGCACGGTGAATCTCGAAGTCGCTGAATTCGCCGCCACCTTGCGGGGACATGGCGCCCTTGCCCTTCAGCGCCGAGTTCAGCAGCGCTTCCACGCCGCTCTTCACGCGCGGGCCCCAGGCAGCCGCATCGCCCAGCTTGGGAGCGCCCAGCGCGCCGGTGGCATGGCAGGTGGTGCACTGCGCCTGGAAGACCTGCTCACCGGTCTTCAGCGATGCAGCGTCGTTGGCGTCCTTGACTTCGACGTGGCCGACCGGCGCGATGCGCCCGGCGACGGCCTCGCCTTCCAGCGCCCCGGTGCCAGCGGCGGGCTTGGTCGACGTGGTCACGTAGTTGGCCAGCATGATGATGAGCAGGATGGGCACGACAAAGGCAAAGAACACGGCCCAGGCGAGTTGCTTGGGGGTCTTGATCGGGCCGGTATGGGCGTCGTCTTGGTGGTGATCGTGGCTGGCGCTCATGGATTCCTCTTGTCGATCCTGTCGGTCTTCTTGGCTTTTCGCGTGCCGACGCCGGGCGCGACACGAAAAACCGCCGAATTATAGGCACCGCCCATGGAGCCGCCCGGGCGGTAGAAGCCCGCTGTTAGAATGGCGGGCTTCGCGCCCGTAGCTCAATGGATAGAGTACTGCCCTCCGAAGGCAGGGGTTGTTGGTTCGATCCCAACCGGGCGCACCAGACATGGCCTTGCAAGTCTTTGACTTGCAAGGCTTTTTCTCTTCCGCGAGGCACTGCTCAGACGAGAAGTAGCGGGAGGTGGGCCAAAAGTGGGCCAAAAGGGTTCAGCGCGAAGCCATCGCGTTGTGCGTGACCGACCGCCCTATGCGTGTCAAGTGACCACGGCCACGCGAAGTGAGTGGCCATAGATCGGGCAGTCTGGATGGCCGCCGAGGCACGCGACTGACTTGCCGACAGTTCGGACACAGGTTGGCATTTCTTCCGCCGCACGCCTTGAGGAGGGCTGGGCAGACCGGATGTGGATCAACCGGAGGATCGTCAGGGGCTGGAACGTTGGTAGCGGGTCTTCGCAGGAAAGCGCAGGGCATCAGTCTTCTAGGCCATTTCGCGCCGGCCCACTTGGCGCTCCCCTCTTCCCGAGCGTTATCTGTGACAAGATGCTTCAAAGAGGGGTGCACGCTCTGGCGTGCAGTGCAGCCAAGGACACGCACCCCGGGGGTGCCTTGAAGGCTCAAAGGTCCGACTGGCCTGTGGGGGAGTGAGATATGGGAGTAGCGACGCCCGGGGGCGACGGGACGACTGCGGGCTTGGGCGCTCGCATCGATGCGACGCTAGTCACCAAGCTAAATCTGGCGGACTTCCAGAACGCCGTGCCACTGCTTCGCGAGTTGGGCATCGCCAACGCATCCGAGGCGGACGCGAGGGACCTGGAGCTTCGGATCGAGTCCATTCCGCCATTTGTCAGACCCAAGGTGTGGCACATCGACATGCTGGCCGCTGGCAGCGAGCGCCGCATCACCGAGCTGGACTTGCAACTCGATGGCCTCTTGCTGACGCGCCTGACAGAAGCCGAGTCCGCCGTCGTCACGCTGTCACTGCACCATCGCCATGCCAGCACGCAGGCACTTGCGAGCCTGAAACGCACCGTCGAGCTACTGCCGCGCAACCAATGGGGCGGCATCTCGCACCACCTGCCCGACATGGTCGCCGCGTTCGTGCAGCCGAATGAGCCTGCCGTCGAGCGATTGCTGAAGCAAGCGGCCGACATCCTGCGCAAAAACGGCAAGCGTCCGGCGCTCGACGGCTACCAGGGCGGAAGCAAACGGGCCTGGGAGCTGAGCTCGGCCATCTGGAGCGCTGTCGCAGCGATGGGCCTGGACTACGCACTACCGCCTGCAAGCTTCGAACACAGCGGGCAGAAGGTTCGCAGCCCGGCCCAGGTCGCCGAATCGGGCCTTGCGACGTGCCTGGACCTGGCGCTGCTGTTCTGCGCCGCCATCGAACAAGCGGGCTTGAACCCCTTGGTGGTGTTCACCAAGGGCCATGCTTTTGCCGGTGTCTGGCTCAAGGCCGAGGAGTTCTCGACAACGGTCGTGGATGACGTAACGGCGCTGCGCAAGCGGGTCAAGCTGAAGGAACTGCTGCTGTTCGAAACCACGCTGGCAACGCAACGGCCTGCGCCGAGCTTCAGCTTTGCCAGCCAGCATGCAGCGCAGCAGATTGCGGAAGAGAACGAAGAGGCCTTCGAGTTGGCGGTGGACATCCGCCGGGCACGGCTGCAGCGCATCAAGCCGCTGGCCAGCGCCGAGAGCCTGGTGGCCAAGTCTGTTGCGGACGCACCCGTGGTGGTGGAGCCGACCTTTGAAGAACCGCCTGAGCTGCCCGACGACGACGCACAACCCGACCCCGACCCCACAACGCTGAACCCGAGGGACCGGCTGGCGCGCTGGCAACGCAAGCTGCTTGATCTCTCACTGCGCAACAACCTGCTCAATTTCAAGTCGGGCAAGAAGACCTTGAAGCTGGAAGCGCCCGACGCGGGCGCCCTCGAAGACTTGCTGGCCAACGGGCAAGCCTTGAAGCTGCTGGCACGGCCTGACCTGATGGACGGTGCCGACCTGCGCAGCCAGGCCATACACGAGGGTCGCGAACGCGAAGATCTGCGTCGCGAGCATGCGCGGGACGCCCTGAAGCGCCATGAAGTGTTCATCGGAGTCGCGCAGGACGAACTCGAACCGCGTCTGGTCGACCTTTACCGCACCGCACGCACGACCTTGCAGGAAGGCGGCGCCAACACCTTGTACGTGGCGCTCGGATTCCTGTCTTGGAACCGTGACGACAAGCCCGGCAGCAAGTACCGCGCACCCCTGATCCTGGTGCCGGTGACCTTGCACCGCAAGAGCATGCGTTCGGGCTTCACGCTGACACTGCACGACGACGAGCCCCGCTTTAACCCGACGCTGATCGAGATGCTGCGGCAAGACTTCAAGCTCGATCTCGGCATCGCCGATGGCGAACTCCCCAGAGACGATGCGGGCCTGGACGTGCGCGCCGTGTGGAAGGCCGTCTCACGCGCCGTGAAAGACATCAAGGGCTGGGAGGTGGCCGAAGACGTGGTGCTGGCCATGTTCTCGTTCGCCAAGTACCTGATGTGGAAGGACCTGACCGAGCGCACTGACCAGTTGCGTGAAAACCCAGTCGTCAAGCACCTGATCGACACGCCCCGCGACAGTTACCCACAAGGCGCTTCTTTCCCGAACCCCAGACGCCTGGACCACGAGTATTCGCCCGAGAAGACCTTCTGCCCGCTGCCGGCCGATTCTTCACAACTCTCGGCAGTTATGGCGGCCGTGAAGGGCAAGGACTTCGTGCTCATCGGCCCGCCCGGCACGGGCAAGAGCCAGACCATCAGCAACCTGATCGCCCAGTGCCTGGCCGAAGGCAAGCGGGTGCTGTTTGTGTCCGAGAAGATCGCCGCGCTCGACGTGGTGTACAGGCGCCTGCGCGAAGTGAAGCTCGGCGAATTCTGTTTAGAGCTGCATTCGAGCAAAGCGCGCAAGCTCGACGTGCTGGCGCAGCTGCAGAACGCCTGGGAAGCTCAGGGCGATGTGGACCCTGAGGAATGGCGTGCGCAGGCGCAGCGCCTGCAGCGCCTGCGCAATGACCTGAACGGCTATGTGGAACGCCTGCACTTCAGGCATCCCAACGGCCTGAGCATCTTCGACGCCATCGGTAGGGTGGTGGATGGTGAAGATCTACCCGACCTGGCCTTGAGCTGGCCACAGGCCAGCGCCCACGACCGCGTCGCGCTGGAAGGCCTGCGCGACATTGCGGATCGCCTTGAAGTGAACGCCGCCGCAGTGGGGCACGGCATGCTGCTGAGCCACCCGCTGGCGGCTGTGGCACAGGGCGACTGGTCACCCGCCTGGCAGCAAACCCTGGTGGACGCGGCGAGGCAGGTGTTGCCCGCCGTGCAGACCCTGCAGGCGACGCATCAACACTTTGCCGCTGCCATCGGCATGCCGGCTATGCCACTAAATCGCCGTGCCCGTGGCGCTGTGGGCGTGCTGGCCAGGGCCCTGCCCCACTCTGCGGGCCATGACTGGCGCTTTGTGTTGCGCGCCGACGCGCGTAACTTGTTCGAGCGTTTGCAGGCGGGCGCAAGCCTGCTGAAGCAGCACAGAGACATCAGTGCCCAGCTCGCTGTGGACTGGCCGCAACCCGTGGTGACTGCGTGCCAGCAAGGCCTGGCGCTGCTCATGCGACGACGCACCGCACACGCAGCACTGGGCCTACCCTGGGCGGCCGAGGTGCAGGGTGAACTGCGCAAGGGCCTGGCGCTGCTCGACCAAATCACGAAGGCGACGCAGCAGCTTTCGGTGAGCTATGGCGAGCAAGTCGAACAACTCAACGTGAACCAGCTGCAGCGCGATTGGGCCAAGGCCGAAAAGGCCATTTGGCCGATGTCGTGGCTGGCCAAGCGCAAGCTGCGCGCCGCGCTGGAGGCAGCCGTCACCGGCGAAGGTGAGCCAGATGTCGCTGCAGACCTGCGCTTGTTGGTGCGCCTGCGGGCCCTGCGAGCCGAGGTGCAGAACCTGGAGATGGGGCCCGGCCCCGAAGATGTCTGGAAGGGCCTGAAAACCCGACCTGAGCTGGTGGACGCCGCGTTGCAGATGCAGCAAGTGCTGGCCGCTGCGCGCCAGGAACAAACCTGGGCCGACCAGGGCCTGGAAGTTGTGGCCAGCGGCCGCTGCGGCGAACGCCTGACCCAAGACCTGGAACGGGTGCGTGCGCTGGGGGCTTTGGACACCGACATCGCAGCGCTTGAATTTTTGGGCTTGGCAACTGCCGGCCTGTGGGCCGGACGTACCACCCGCGAAGCGCTGGTGCAGGCCGCACTGGCCTTCAATGCCGCTCGCGGAATGGTGCGCGGTGCCGGCGCCCTGGCTGGCGAGCACCCTAGCGTTGTCACGGGCGACTGCGGCCCCGTCATGGCCACCGACTGGCAGGGCCTGCGCGACCGCGCCGTCATCGAACAGCAGCTCGCTAGCTTCAACGACCTGACGGCGCTGACGGCCGGCCTGTGGAACGGCCTGAGCACCCGCGTCGACGAGTTGGACAAGGCATCGAAGTTCCAGACCTCGATAGCCACGGCCATCGCCAACTTGGCCAGCACTCCTGAAGACATCGCTGGGCTCAAGACTGCGCTGGATAGGTTGCTCGGCGAAGGCAATGCCTTGCTGGAGCCTGCCGGCCCCATCGCCGCTGCGGGCCAGAGCTACCTGACCGCCTGGGGCGCGCTGCAGCCTTGCATCGACAGGCTCAGCGCGGCCGGAGTCTTCACAGACACTGCCCAGGCCAGCTTCGGCGAAGTGACGCTGGATGAACTGGCGCAGCGCTGCAGCGCCATCGTGCAGGCCGCCCCCCGCCTGAATGCCTGGTGTGCCTGGCGCAAGGCCAGCCAGCAGGCTATCGCGTTGGGCTTGGCACCGTTGGTGGCGGGCCTGGAGAACGGCGCCATCGCGCCCGGCACCACAAGCCGCGCCTTCGAGACCGGCTACAGCCGCTGGTGGCTGAATGCAGCGGTGGACAACGAACCCGTCATCCGCAGCTTTGTCGCAGCCGAGCATGAGAAGCGCATTGGTGACTTCCGGGCACTGGAAGCCCAGTACACCGAGCTGACCCGCGCCTGGGTGCGCGCCACGCTGTGCGCCGATTTGCCCAAGCAGGACGGAGTGACCCGCAACTCGGAGTGGGGCATCCTGCGGCACGAGATGAACAAGAAGCGCGCGCACATGCCTTTGCGCGCGCTGATGAGCAGCATCCCGTCGGCGCTGACAAAGCTGACACCCTGCCTGTTGATGAGCCCGCTGTCGATTGCGCAGTACCTGGGCACCGACGCCAACGCCTTCGACATGGTGGTGTTCGACGAAGCGAGCCAGATCCCCGTGTGGGACGCGGTGGGCGCCATCGCCCGCGGCAAGCAAGTAGTGATGGTGGGAGACCCGAAACAGCTGCCGCCGACCAACTTCTTCGACCGCGCCGAGTCGTCGGCTGATGAAGAAGATGTGGAAGGCGACCTGGAAAGCATCCTCGACGAATGCCTGGGCGCCAACCTGCCGACGATGAACCTGGCTTGGCACTACCGCAGCCGCAACGAGAGCCTGATCGCATTCAGCAACCATCACTACTACGGCGGATCACTCGTCACCTTTCCATCACCCGTCACTGAAGACCGGGCAGTGAGCTTCCATCACGTCAAGGGCACGTATGAAAAGAGGGGTGCGCGCATCAACAAGCCCGAGGCCAAGGCCCTGGTGGCCGACATCGTGGCGCGGCTCAAGTCGCCAGGCTTTCGCGAGAGCCGGCTGACCATTGGCGTGGTGACCTTCAACACCGAGCAGAAGGATCTGATTGAAGACCTGCTGGACGAAGAACGCCGGCGCGACCCCGCCATCGAGCCCCACTTCGATGAGGTGGAGCTGGAGCCGCTGTTCGTGAAGAACCTGGAGAGTGTGCAGGGCGACGAGCGCGACATCATGTACTTCTCCATCACCTACGGGCCCGACCTGGCCGGCGCGGTGTCGATGAACTTCGGCCCGATGAACCGCACCGGCGGCGAGCGCCGCTTGAACGTGGCCATCACACGCGCGCGGCACGAGTTGCGGGTGTTCAGCAGCCTCAAGAGCGAGCAGATGGACCTGGCGCGCACACAGGCCCTGGGCGTGCGTGACCTGAAGCACTTTCTGGAGTTTGCCGAACGCGGCCCGCGCGCGTTGGCCGAAGCCACGCGCGGCAGCCTGGGCGACTTCGAAAGCCCGTTTGAAGAAGCCGTGGCCAAGGCGCTGACGGCCAAGGGCTGGGAACTGCACACCCAGATCGGCGCATCGTCCTTCCGCGTCGACCTGGCCGTGGTGCACCCCGATGCGCGGGGCAGCTACCTGACCGGCATTGAGTGCGACGGCGCCACCTACCACCGCAGCGCCACCGCTCGCGACCGCGACATGCTGCGCGAGCAAGTGCTGCGCGGCCTGGGTTGGCAGATCGAGCGCGTGTGGTCCACCGACTGGTGGGTGGACCGGGTGCGGACGCTGGAGAGACTGGACGCCAAGTTGCGCGGCTTGCTGGAGATCAGCAGGGTCAAGCGTGCGGAAGCGGCGGAGAGGCAGGCTGCAGCGGATGCGGCAGCAGCGGCCATAGCGAAGGCACGCGAGGAGGCTGCGCCACTTGACGCTGCGGCTTCAAGCGGCGCGGGCGTTGATGGCGCGGCGCAGGTTCAGTTTGGGTTGGGGCTGAATCCCGGGCCGGCTGAACAGCAGCCGCAAGAGCAGGAAGCCGAGGTTTATGCGCACAACGCGGCCAGCGGTACGGGGGCTGGTTCAGCCGTCTTTGTGGAGTCGGACCCTGCGTCCGTTGTAAGTGCGGTGAACGCTGACGCGTTCTTCGACAGCGGCTACGACGCGGTGCTGATGACGATGATTGCCCACGTTGTCGAAGTCGAGGGGCCGGTGCTCGACACGGCGCTGGCGCGGCGCATTGCGCGGGCGCATGGGTGGCAGCGGACGGGGGCGCGGATTCAGGAGCGGGTGGAGAGGCTGGCGAGGATGGCACACCGAACGACCGATGAGGACGTTGGGACGTTTTACTGGGCATCAGCTCGTGGCCCCGAGATACCAATGGTGTTCCGGCGACCAAGTGGCGAGGCCGTGAGAGTCGTGGATGAGATCTGCATGTCCGAGCTTGCCGAGCTAGCAAGAGAGGTGCAAAGCCGTGGAGCTCACGCGGACAGCGTTGTACTCACGATGGCGCGAGACCTTGGTTTGCAACGAACTGGAACTGCAGTTCGGACGCGGCTTGAAGCAGCAATCGCTTGGGTCGCAAGGTAGTTGCGTGGAGCACGCCTACGTTGTTATGTCTTTGAGCCCATGCCGTCATTGAGAGACAAATGCACATCCATCACGTCGAGATCAAGAACTTCCGTCTTCTGGCCAATGTTGATCTGGCCCTGGAAGAACAGACAACCGTCATCGTGGGACGAAACAACAGCGGCAAGACATCCCTCAATGAGGTTATGCGTCGATTGATGGCAGACGGCACTGCGGTCTTTCAGCTCGAAGACTTCTCGAGCGCCTGCTATGACGGTTTCTGTGCAGCCCTTGAAGCAAGAAACAACGGGGCAGAAGACGACGCTATCCGTGCTCTCGTTCCTGCGATAGAGCTTCGACTCAAGTTTTGCTACGACCCGGCACAACCAAAGCTTGGCCCCCTGAGCCCCTTCGTAGTCGATCTTGACCCCGCATGCGCGCAAGCGCTTGTCGCGGTGCGCTATGAACTGAAAGATGGTCAAGTCGGGCGCTTCTTTGAGGGTCATCCAACCACACCTTTGACAGACGAAACGCGGACCGTGTTCTTTCGTGCCCTGCGAGAGAGAATCCCCGGCGACTTCAGCCTCAAGATTTGGGCTGAAGACCCAAACGACTCTGACAACCTGCGACAGCTCCAACCGGCTGCCCTGCGAGGCTTGGTGAAGACGGGCTTCATCAATGCTCAGCGCGGCTTGGACGATGTGACGTCGCGCGAATCGGATGTACTTGCCAAGACAGTTGAAAGCCTGTTTGCGACGGCTTCTTCGCCGGCAGCCGATTCCTCCGACAAGCAGATCGCCGAAGCGCTAAAGAGCGCGGTTCAGGACATCCAAGCGCAGATCGATACAAACTTCAGCAGCCAGCTCAAAAGCCTGGTGCCTGCCTTGCAGAGCTTCGGCTACCCCGGTCTTGGCGGACAGGAGTTGCATACGGAAACCATCCTTGATGTGCGCAAACTGTTGTCCAACTTCACGAAGGTCCGTTACGCAGGGTACAGCGGCATCGCCCTGCCAGAGTCGTACAACGGTCTCGGAGCGCGCAACCTGATCTTCATCCTGTTGCAACTCGCCGGGTTCTATAAGGCGTTTCGGGCGGAGGCGACCGAGCCAGGTGTTCATCTGATCTTCATCGAAGAGCCTGAGGCCCACTTGCATCCGCAGATGCAGGAGGTTTTTGTCCGTCAGTTGGCCAAAATCGCACAGCAGTTGGTCGCCAGCACTGTGGACAAAACGCCGTGGCCGGTGCAGTTCGTGGTGTCGACTCATTCGTCACACGTCGCCAATGAGGCGGGCTTCGAGAGCATCCGCTACTTTCTTGGAACAAGCTCTCCCGGAGCGCCAGAAGGCGTCCGTCAGACCAGGATCAAGGATTTGCGGAAGGGCTTGAAGGGAACATCAGAGCCCGACAAGAAGTTTCTGCACCAATACATGACGCTGACGCGTTGCGATCTTTTCTTCGCCGACAAGGCCGTGCTTGTCGAAGGGCTGAGCGAAAGGCTGTTGCTTCCCATCATCATCAAGAAGCTGGAAACGGCCGAACCTGACGGCCCGAAGTTGTCCAGCCAATACATGACGGTGATGGAAGTCGGGGGGGCCTACGCTCACCTTTTCTTCGACTTGCTCCAGTTCCTCGAACTCCGAAGTTTGATCGTCACCGATCTGGATGCTGTTGAGAAGGCCGGTGGCAAGGCTTGTGCGGTACACAAAGGAACGTATTCAAGTAACGCGGCCTTGAAATCGTGGTTCTCCAATGACGATCCCTTCACGCTGGCCGGCCTCCTAGCGAAGTCCGATGCAGAGAAAGTAAACACGCGAAACCGAATTGCCTACCAATGCCCTGAGACAAAGGGCGGCCCCTGCGGGAGAACCTTCGAGGATGCTTTCATCCTCGCAAACCCAGCAATGTTCGGGCTGACTGGTAAAACACCGCAGGAGTTGGAGATACAAGCTCGAGACAAGGCCGATGAGCTGAAGAAGTCAGAGTTCGCCTTGAGGCACGCAATCGCAGAGACCGGATGGACGGCGCCGACGTACATCCTTAGCGGCGTTCGCTGGCTGGCCGGCGGTGAAGTGCCTGTGCCCGATCCAGTGTTGGCGTTGGCCGTTGAAGCCGCTGTAGCTCCCGTTGGTGGAGTTGTCAATGCCTGAGATCGAGTCTCCAGCAGAAGACGCGAGTCGGCGCGCGCTCGAGGCCATGTATGCCTGCCTCGATGCCGGCAACAGTTTTCGCTTAGAAGCGGGCGCGGGTGCTGGCAAGACCTACTCCTTGATCAAGGCCCTCCAGTTCTTGATTGATCGCGATGGGAAAACGCTACCCAAACGCAGCCAGCAGATTGCGTGCATTACGTTCACCAATGTCGCCAAGGATGAGATCGCAGCGCGTACAGATCGAAGCCCGTTGATCTTTTGCGAGACGAATCATGCTTTCTGTTGGTCGCTGATCAGCGGATTCCAGAAGCCGCTCCGCGCTTTGGTGGAGGCTCTTCCTGCGTGGAAAGATCGCCTCGAGGAAGCAGGCGGCAGCTTGGGGAAACGCACCATCGAGTACAGCCTCGGGCATCGATCCATCCGCGATGATCGCGCTTCGTTGCATCACGATGACGTGCTTCCTCTGACGATCTCATTAATGGAGCATGCGAAGTTCCGTCGCATGATCTCGGATCGCTTTCCGATCATCTTGGTCGACGAATACCAAGACACCGACAACGATTGGGTTGAGGCGATCAAGACCCATTTCCTCGGTCAACCCGAGGCACCGTTGTTCGGCTTCTTTGGTGACCACTGGCAGAAAATTTATGGTGGCGGCTGCGGCAGACTTGAGCATGCTGCCGTGACCGAAATTGGCAAGGAGGCCAACTTCCGATCGGTCAAGACCGTAGTTGATTGCCTCAACCGCATGCGGCCGGAGCTACGGCAGTTCGTCGAGGATCCCGAAGCGGTCGGGCAGGTGCATGTGTTTCACTCGAACGACTGGAAAGGTCAACGCCAGAAGGGGGCGCACTGGGCGGGTGATCTGCCTTCCGATGTCGGTCATGAGACCCTTGTGCGCGTCAAGGCCTCGCTTGAGAAAGTCGGATGGAATCTATCCCCTGATCGCACGAAGATCCTGATGCTGACGCATAGGCTGCTGGCGAGCGAACAGGGATATTCGAGTCTGCCAGGTACGTTTCGGTACAACGAAGCCTTCACGAAGAAGGAACATCCGCACGTTGAGTTCTTTGTGGATGAACTCGAGCCCGCGTGCGATGCCTTTGTTGCGCGCAAGTTCGGCGCAATGTTCGAAGCGCTCGGCGGCGGAGCACCGCTGATACGAAGCCATGCGGATAAGGCGTCTTGGCACTCCGCAATGACGCAACTGATCGCGCTGCGGGAAACCGGTACCGTCGGCCAGGTCATCGACCACCTGCATTCGCAGAAGCGGCCAAGACTTCCGGACGCCGTCGAAAAGCGAGAACGCGAACTACGCACCTTCGCCAATACAACCGGAGAGGAAATGCCCCCTGCCTTGGTGGAACTCGAGAAGCTCCGTGCGGTTCCCTATGTTGAGATCAAGGCACTTCGCAAGTACCTCGACGGCCATTCCCCCTTTGAGACAAAGCACGGCGTCAAGGGAGCACAGTTTGAGAATGTGCTTGTCGTGATTGGTCGCGGTTGGAACCAATACAACTTTGGCGAGATGCTTGAACTTGCTGGCGCGCAAGCTATTCCTGCGGCGAAAGAAGCCGCGTACGAGCGGAACCGTAATCTGTTTTACGTTGCTTGCTCAAGGCCCAAGTTACGACTTTCTCTTCTGTTCACCCAACAGTTGTCGCCACAGGCGCTCGCCACTCTTGAAAACTGGTTTGGTGCAGACACGATCAGCGCAGCGCCTACTTTGTGACCGCATGGCAAATCCCAGAATCGTTGAGCTGAGCTGGTTGCGCAAGCCGTCGCTGCCGTCTACTCGCTCTACAAGAGCTATCCAGAAAAGTTACGGACAGCATCTAATGACCTCGCGCTCACCCCAACGTCCCTCCAGTTCATCGCATGACACGTGAACAGCAGTATCTGATGCCGCGTCCCCGCATCAAACAACACCCGCTTCATCAACGCCAGCCGTTCTTCATCACTGTGCACCAACGCGTCATCCAGGATGATCAAGGTCGGCCGCCCCGCCTCGCGCAGCAAGTCCGCATAGGCCAGCCGGCTGATCACGCCCATCTGCTCGCGCGCACCGAAGCTCAGCGCGTCGAAGGCACCTGACTCCGGCCCCGCCGGCCCGCTGCGCGTCAGCGGGCCGGGGCTCAAGGTCTCGTCGATCGCCAGGTGCGCCTGCGGAAACAGCAGTTGCAGGTAGTGGTTCAGGTGCTTCTGGAGCGGCGCCTGCAGCTTGCGCGTCAAGACACCACGCTGCTCTTTCAGCAGCTTCAGCAAGTGGTCCAGCGCCGCAGCACGGCGGCGCAACTCTTCGGCGCGGCGGGCCGCCTGCGCGAGGTCGCGCGCCAACGCTGCGCGGCGCTCCTCCAGGCCTTGCGCGCCGGCGCTCTCCAGTTCGACTTCCATCCGAAGCAAGGCCGTCTTGCGCTCCTCGAAGCTCTTCTCCAGCTGTTCGGCGCTGCGTCGATAGCGCTCGACGTCTTGCTTCAGGATGTCGGGGCGAGCTTGCGCCACCTCATCGGCCTTGGTGTTGACCGAGGCGGCCAGTGCCTGCTGCTCCGCGCGTGCGTCCACCAAGGCCTGGCTGGCGGCCTGCAGCTTGCCGGCACGGTCGGGCGCATTCAGCAAGAGCAGCGCTGCCTGGTGCTCGCGCTGCGCGCCTTCCAGCGCGGTTTGTGCGTTGCCCGCAGCGACGCGCGCCGGGCCCAGGCTGGCGTTGATCTGCTCCAGAGCGCGGCGGGCGCCGTCCTCGGCAGTTTCGGCCTCAGAGACCGATGGCAGCGGCGCGCCGGCTGCCTCCTGCGTCGCAGCCATCTTGCCCAGCGCCGCCTCGACATCTTTCGCCCGGGCGGCCTGTGCCAAGGCCTCGGCGCGCAGCGCGTCAACGCCCTTCGGCGCCAGGGCCTTCAGCGTGGCGGCCATCGCTTTCAGTTCGGCGGCGCGTTGTGTGTGCGCCTGATGCCGCCCCTCGGCTTCGTCCAGAGACGCCAGGCCCGCCCGTTGCAGCCCTGCTGCGTGCGCGTCGCTCACGGCGCTCTCCTGGCGGCCCAGTTCGGCCAAGTCGGCGCCACCGGGGGATATCTCGATCTGGCCCATCGCCCCCAGTTGCAGCGTGGCGGCTTCCAGCAGCAGCCTTTCGCCGGTGCCAGCCAGCGGCTCACCATTCAATTGAACGCCGTGGCCATCAAGGAGCTTGAAACGAAGGCGCGTTGCCGCCGCAGCACGCTGAATCTGCAGTTCGCGCAACTGCTGGCTCTGTGTGCGCAGCTGCTGCAGTACGCCGGCATCGATCTGCGCCGCCGCCGCTTGCGCCTGCAGATCAAGCGCCCTGGCTTGCTCGGCCTCCACCTGTTGCAGCCGCAGCTGCGTGGTCTGGGCCTTGTGCTTCAGCTCGTCAAGTTCCCGCGCCAGGCTGGCGCGGGTGTCGTGCTGGCGCACCCGGCGCAGCAGGTTTCTCGCGGCTTCATAGGATGCTTGCGCGGCGCCGGCCTGGGTCGCCCACTGCGCCACCAAATGTGACGCAGCGCTCGCTGCCAGCTGCGCCGCGTCCACCGCCACGCCGCGCGCCTTGGCCGCTGCCTCCTGCTCGGCAAATGCCTCCAGCCTGCTTCGTAGCAGGTTGACCTGTGCGTCGAGTTGCTCGGTGCGCTGGCGCTCGGCTGCCAGCGCGCTCTGTACACGTTCGATGGCTTCGAGCTTGACGCGCGCCTCGTGTTCCTGCGTGCGAAAGCCTGCCCAGGGCCGCTCGGCCTCGTCAGCAGCCTGGTCGCGCCGCAAGCCGCCAAGTAAGTCCACCTTGTGCCGATAGGTGGCCACGTCGGTGTCGGCGGCCTTGAGCTCAGCGTCCAGCTGCGCCTGTCGCTTCAAGGCCTCAGACAGGGCACCACGAGGGGCGCCGCCTGCAGGCGTCAGCAGGTCGTTGCGCTGCGTCTCCACGGTGGCCAGCACGTCGTCACCGCCGCTGCTGGCCACTTCGCCCAGTGACGCATTCAAGGCGTTGCGCAGGTGGCCGGTGGCATGCGCCACCGGGTCTTGAATATCTTGGCCTGCGCCTTGCTGAATCCACAGCAAGCCAGGGATACCCCAGTGCTGTGCCGCGCTGGCGCCCTTGCCCGCGTACTGGAAGCCCAGCAGCTCGGCCAGATGGTCTTCGGCCAGCGCGCCGTCGAGCCGCTGTGCGCCGGCCTGCAACTCGCAGCGCTTCTTGCCCAGGAAGCTCTTGGTTAGGCGGTAGGGCTGGCCTGCAACGGTGAACTCGAGTTCCACAGTCGGTGATGCAGACGCGTCGCCCCACGGCCGCAAGTCGTCGACGCTGCTGGACCGGTGGCGCTCGAAGAAGGCCGCACGCACAGCGGCCACGATGGTGCTCTTGCCGGCTTCGTTGGGGCCGGTGAACAGGTTGATGCCATCGGTGAGCCCCGTGATCTCGACGGGCTTGCGAAACTGCTTGAACTGCTCCAGCCGAATGCGCGTGATCTTCACGGCGCAGCCCTCGCGCCAGCGCGGCGCTCATCCAGGATGCCGGCCAGCAGCGCCAGCGCGTCGCGCGCCACGCCCGCCGACTCGGCGGCTGCATCTTCCTGGGCCGCCCGCAGGTTGGCGATCACGTCGCCCAGGTAGCCGTCGGCCTGCAGCGCGCCGAAGTCTTCGGAGGTGGGCTCGAAACGCAAGGCCGAGAGGTCGGCGGCGAGGCTGCGCGTTCGGCCGCGCGCCTGGCCGATGGCATCGACCAAGCGCCGCCGTCCCGGCAGGTCAATGCGGCCGGTCAAGTTGAGTGCGACCACGTCGGCGCTTGTCAGGTCGGCCAGTTGCTGCAGCAAGGCGTCGATGTCGCTCGGCACCTGCAGATCCACGGTGTCTTCGCGCCAGCGGTACTGG
This sequence comes from Roseateles sp., assembly GCF_039929605.1. Lineage (GTDB taxonomy): Bacteria > Pseudomonadota > Gammaproteobacteria > Burkholderiales > Burkholderiaceae_C > Pelomonas. Next base: position 1,066 of record NZ_JBDSQX010000127.1, on the reverse strand, counting down.
CCTGTGGCGTGCTGCACCACGCTCGGCAGGCCGCCGGGTTCGACTAGGCTCACGATCAGTGCCTGGCCGGACGCGTTGGCCCTGAAGCGGTCTGTTTCCGGCGTGCCGCTGTACCAGGTGCGTGCGTCAACCTGCTTGCACCCATGCCAATCACCCAGGGCCAGGTAGTCCAGTGCGGCCTGCTCGGCGCGCGCTGCTGCAATCGGGTTGCTGGAGTCGATGTCTTCGGCCAGTATGCCCTGCACGCTGCCGTGCGCCAGGCCCACACGGAACAGCCCCGGTGGCACCCGCGCCGCAGCAAACCATTCGGTCAGGTCGTTGTATGTGTGGCGCTGCGTCAACGGCGCCGGCAGCACGGCCAAGCCCAGCGAAGGGAGCAAGAGTGGTTCTGGTCGCAGGCAGACATGCGCATTCGGGGGCACCGCGTTCAGGCGCGCGGCGCGGGTCCAGACCGATTCGACAAGGCCGGCGTCGTGGTTGCCGGGGATCAACACCCAGGGCCCGCTGAACGCGGCCATGCTGTTGAAGAGTCGGTGAATGGTCTTGTCAGCGACACCTTGCGCGTCGAACACATCACCCGCCACCAGTACGGCATCAACGCCCTGCGCGATAGCGAGTTGGGCCAGCCGCTCGACCACCGTGAAGCGTGCCTCGGCCAGGAGCGCCGCCTCGTCGGTGTCGAATTGGCCGTACTGCTTGCCGATCTGCCAGTCGGCTGTGTGCAGCAACTTGATCAAGGTTCTTTCCTTCTGCTTTCGGGTCAGTCTAGCGGCAGCCGATTGCTGGCGGCCGGCCTATCCTGCACTCAATCATTTCCCTCCTCTTGGCTCGATGGCATGTCGAGCCATCGCTGAAATCCCGCCACAAATCAGCGCGTCGCACCGCATCGCGTCCATCAACATGAACGCAACCGAACAGCGACCGGCAAACAGCGGCAGTTTGTGAACGCAGACCGCACGTTGCGATGCCTGTCCGAACGCGGAGCGGCAAATGCGAACAGACACCGAACATTCACCGGCAACGGGTGAACAGAGACCGGCAGTGCAGCGAGCGGGCGTGGCGCCGA
>NZ_JBDSQX010000126.1:0-24102 GCF_039929605.1 Roseateles sp. | reverse complement strand
CGGCCGCATCGCCCCCCTGCGCGCCGACGCCCGGTACCAGCAAGGCCAGCGTGGGCGCAAGTTCGCGCACGCGGGCAATCTCCGCGGGGTAGGTGGCGCCCACGACCAAGCCGAGCTGGCCGTTGCGGTTCCACTGGCTTTCGGCCAGCTGGGCCAGGTGCTCGAACAGGCGCGGCTGGCCGGGCACGTCGGCCAGCCGCTGCATCTGCCAGTCGTCACCACCCTTGTTGGAGGTGCGGCACAGCAGGATGGCGCCTTTGCCCTCGTAGGCGAGGTAGGGCTCGATGGAGTCGAAGCCCATGAAGGGCGACAGCGTCACGGCGTCGGCCTGGTAGCGCACGAAGCACTCGCGGGCGTACTGCTCGGCGGTGGCGCCGATGTCGCCGCGCTTGGCGTCGAGGATGACGGGCACGCCGGGCGCGACGTCATGGATGTGCGCGATGAGGCGCTCGAGTTGGGCTTCGGCACCGTAGGCGGAGAAGTAGGCGATCTGCGGCTTGAAGGCGCAGACGAGGTCCTTCGTGGCATCGACGATGGCCGCGCAGAAGTCGTAGAACTTGCTCGCGTCGCCGGCCCAGGCGCCGGGCAGCTTGCCCGGTTCAGGGTCGAGGCCGACGCACAGGCGGGATTGGGGGGTCAGGGCTTGAAGCTGGGCAGTGAAGCTCATGGAACTCATGGAAGGGCGGCGTAGGCAGAGGCGGGCGCAGTGCGGGCGAGCACGAATTGTGCAAAAGCCTCGGCCGGCAGCGGGCGGCTGAAGAGATAGCCCTGCACGGCCTGGCAGCCCTGGCGGTGCAGGAAGGCGAGCTGGCCTTCGGTCTCGACGCCTTCGGCGATGGTCTGCAGGCCGAGCGCGCCGGCCATGCGAATGACGGCGTCGACGATGGCGCGATCCTCGGCATCGTCGGTCAGGTCGCGCACGAAGGACTGGTCGATCTTGAGCTTGCTGACGCGGAACTTCTTCAGGTAGCTGAGCGAAGAGTAGCCGGTGCCGAAGTCGTCGATGGCCAGGCGCACGCCGCGCTCGTGCAGCTTGTTCATGACGGTGATGGCCACGCTGGGGTTGTCCATCGCGGCGCCCTCGGTCAGCTCCAGCTCCAGGCGCTCGGCGGGCATGCCGACGTCGCCCAGTACACGCTCGACGAGTTCCGGCAGGTCGTCATGGCGGAACTGCACCGCCGACAGGTTCACCGCCATCGACAGCTCCGGCAGGCCGGCGTCGTCCCAGCGGCGCAGCTGGTTGAGCGCCTCGCGCAGCACCCACTCGCCGATGGGCAGGATCAGGCCGGAGGTTTCGGCAATGGGGATGAACTCGGCCGGCGACACCCAGCCCAGCTCGGGGTGGTGCCAGCGCAGCAGCGCCTCGGCACCGACGATGCGGGTCTGGCCATCGTCTGCCAACGCGAATTGCGGCTGGTAATGCAGGCTGAGCTGGTGGCGCTCCTGCGCGCGGCGCAGCGCGTTCTCCAGCAGCAGCGCGCGGGCCGATTGGGCCTGCATCTCGCTCGTGAAGAAGCGGTAGGCGTTGCGGCCGTCGCGCTTGGCGCGGTACATGGCCGCGTCGGCGCATTTGCACAGCGTGTCGAAGTCGTCGCCGTCGGTCGGGAACATCGCGATGCCCATGGACGGCGTGACGGTCAGCTCCTGCTGGCCGACCTGGAAGGGCGCGCTGGCCAGGGCCATCAGCTTGGTGGCCAAGTGGGCCGCACCCGCGATGTCGGTCAGCGGCAGCACCAGCACGAACTCGTCGCCGCCCATGCGGGCGACGGTGTCCTGCTCGCGCACGGCAGCGCGCAGGCGCGCGGCGAGCTGGTTCAGCAGCGCGTCGCCGGTGCGGTGGCCCAGCGAGTCGTTGACGTTCTTGAAATGGTCCAGGTCCAGGAAGAGCACGGCCAGCGGCTCGTCGCCGCGGCGGGCGATGTCGATGGCCTGGCTGGCGCGGTCGGCCAGCAGGTGGCGGTTGGGCAGGCCGGTCAGGCCGTCGAACAGCGCCAGGCGCTCGGCGCGCGCTTCGGCCGCCTGCTGCTCGGCGACCTTGAGCTCCAGCGCCGCGACGGTCTGGCTGAGCTGCTCGGTGCGCTGCTGCACGAGGGCTTCCAGCAGGGCCTTGGCCTGCACCAGCTCGGCTTCGGCCTGCTTGCGGGCGCTGATGTCTTGCGTGATCCAGATGGAGCCGCGCGACAGGTCGCTGCGGTCGATGGCCTTGCTGCGCACCTCGCAAAAGATGGATGTGCCGTCCTTGCGGGCGAGCAGCATCTCGGCGTGGAAGGCGTCACCGCGCGCGAGTGGCTCGTAGCAGGCGTCGCCGGCGGCCTTCCAGTCCTCGTCGCTGAGGTACCACCGGCGCGACAGCTGGCCGTCGAGCTCGCCGGGCTCGTAGCCGAACAGCTGCTCGAAGGCGCGGTTGCAGCGCGTCACGCGGCGGCCGCGCAGGAAGACGATGCCGACCATCGCATGGTCGAAGATGAGCTGCTGCTCGGCGTGCAGGTCGGAAAGTGCCCCGTCGGCGAGCTTGCGTTCGTTGATGTCATCGACGATCCAGATCGAACCGTCGGCCGGGTCGTCGGCGTGGATGAGGCGGCCCGTCAGGTGGGCCCAGAACAGCTCGCCGTTCTGGCGCCGCATCAGCTGCTCGCTGCGGAAGGTTTCGCCGGTGGCCAGCATCGGGTAGGCGCGGCGGCCGAGGTCGCGGGCGTCCTCTTCGCTCCCGTACAGCTCCACGCTGCTGCGGCCGACGGCAGCTTCGGGGCTGTCGAAGCCGAAGATCTGGGCGTAGCGCTCGTTGCAGCGCACCAGCGTGCGGGCTTTCACGAAGACGACGCCGACGCCGGCATTCGCCAGAATGACGTCCAGCTCCCGCAGCGCCTGGCTTAGCGCGGGGTTGTCGCTGGAGTCGGGCGCGGAGCTCATGAAGGTCTATGAGGCGGCGTGCTGGCGGGCGGCGTGAAATTTGAGCATGACCCGCTATTGTCCGATCTGATGCACATCCTGAACACCGAGCGCCTGTCGCTGCGTGAATTCACACCGCTTGATGCGGCCTTCCTGCTGCGGCTCGTCAACGAGCCCGGCTGGCTGCGCAACATCAGCAACCCCGGCGTGCGCACGCTGGACGATGCCCTCACCTGGGCCGAGGGGCGGCTGTTCAAGCCCTACCGCGAACTGGGCCACGGCTTCTGGGCCGTCGAGCGGCGGCAGGACGGCCTGCTGCTCGGCATGTGCGGCCTGTACAAGCGGCCCGTGCTGCCCGCGCCCGACATCGGTTACGCGCTGCTGGCCGAGCACGAAGGGCGGGGCTACGCGCTGGAAGCGGCACGCGGCTGCGTGGCCCATGCGCGTGACGTGATGGGCTGGCCGACGCTGATGGCCATCACCGCCGTGGACAACCCGGCCAGCGTGGCGCTGCTGGGCAAGCTGGGCTTCGTCGAGCAGGGCCAGGAGCAACTCGAGGGCTACAACGAGCCCTCGAGGGTGTTCAAGCTGGCGCTGTGATCGGAACGATCAGATGCGCTTGGCCAGGTCTTGCGCGATGCCCGTATAGCTGCCCGGCGTCATCTTCATCAGCCGCGCCTTCTCGGCCTTGGGCAGGTCCAGCCCCTCGATGAAGGCGCGGATGGATTCCTGCGTGATGGCCTTGCCACGCGTCAGCTCCTTGAGCTGCTCATACGGGTTGGGCAGGCCGAAGCGGCGCATCACCGTCTGGATGGGCTCGGCCAGCACTTCCCAGGCTGAATCGAGGTCCTCGGCCAACGCGGCTTCGTTCACTTCCAGCTTGCCCAGGCCCTTGGCCAGAGAGTCGTAGCCGAGCAGCGCATAACCCAGGCCGACGCCCATGTTGCGCAGCACGGTGGAGTCGGTCAGGTCACGCTGCCAGCGGCTCACCGGCAGCTTCTGGCTCAGATGCGTCAGCACGGCGCTGGCGAGGCCGAAGTTGCCTTCCGCGTTCTCGAAATCGATCGGGTTGACCTTGTGCGGCATCGTCGAACTGCCGATCTCGCCGGCTTTGGTGCGCTGCTTGAAGTAGCCCAGCGAGATGTAGCCCCAGACGTCGCGCGACCAGTCGATGAGGATGGTGTTGGCGCGCGTGAAGGCGTCGAACAGCTCGGCCATGTAGTCGTGCGGCTCGATCTGGATGGTGTACGGGTTGAAGCTCAGCTTCAGCTGCTTCTCGATGACCGTCTTGGAGAAGGCTTCCCAGTCGTGCTTGGGCCAGGCCGACAGGTGGGCGTTGAAGTTGCCGACCGCGCCGTTCATCTTGGCCAGCGGCTTGACGGCGGCGATGCGCGCGCGCGCCGTCTGCAGGCGGGCCACGACGTTGGCGATCTCCTTGCCCACCGTCGTCGGGCTGGCCGTCTGGCCGTGCGTGCGGCTCAGCATCGGCACGGCGGCGAACTGGTGGGCCATGCCGCGCAGCTTGGTCGTTATGCCGTCCAGCGCCGGCAGCATGACCTCGTCTCGCGCGGCCTTCAGCATCAGTGCGTGGCTGGTGTTGTTGATGTCTTCGCTGGTGCAGGCGAAGTGCACGAACTCACCGGCGGCCAGCAACTCCGGCTGGCCCTCGAAGCTGCGCTTGATCCAGTACTCGACCGCCTTCACATCGTGATTCGTCGTGCGTTCGATGGCCTTGATCGCTTCGGCGTCGGCCTCGCTGAACTTCTTCACCAGCCGGCGCAGGCGTGAGCGGGCGCTAGAGGACAGCGGCTTGAACTCCTTGAAGCCGGCGTCCGACAAGGCGATGAACCACTCCACCTCGACCTGCACGCGGCGGTGCATCAGGCCGTACTCGGACAGCAGCGGGCGCAGCGCCGCGACCTTGGCGGCGTAACGGCCGTCCAGCGGTGAGAGGGCGCTGATGGCGGAGTATTCGGACGTGGTCATAGCAGGCCGGCAGATCGTGGGAAACCCGCGATTCTAGTTTTCACGGCTTGCTGAAGAAGCGCACCCGCTCTTCGTCGGCCGGATGTGACGAGATCGCGATGGCCACGGGGTTGTTGCCCACGGTCGCCTCGTTCTTCTTGGCGATGCGCTCGAAGAACACCGCCATGCGCGAGGCGTCCACGCCGCCGGCCCGCGCCAGCGTGCGGGCATAGAGGTCGGCTTCGCGCTCGTTGTCGCGCGAGTAGGCGTTGCTGGCGAGCAGGGCCGGTGCCGCCGCGAGCAGCGTGGAGAAGTCGCCCACGACCACCGAGGCGACCACGCCGATGGCGCCTGCCCGCAGCATCAGCCGCAGGCCGTGGCGGTGCTCGACATGGCCGAGCTCATGTGCCAGCACGGTCAGCACCGCGTCGGGCTCGTCGGCCAGCAGTTCGAGCAACTTGTCGGTGATGACGATGTCGCCGCCCGGCAGTGCAAAGGCGTTGGGCCCGAGCGCCTTGCCGCCGTCGCGAAAGTGGATCTCGAAACGCTCCGGCACGGCCGGGCCGCCGTGGGCACGCGCCTTGTTCACGGCCATGGCCCAGCGCTGGCGCCAGACCTGCTGCTTGTCGGCCGAGAGCCCACTGGGCTTGAGCCATTCGCCGTCCAGCCCGCTCAGCAGATGCTCGCCGAGCCGGTGTTCTGCTGAGCGTGGCAGCACGTCGACGGCGCGGTCCACGGCCCAGGGCAGGCCCCAGCGGTAGCCCGCCAGAAGGCTGGCGACCAGCAGCACCAGCGACAGCACCGCCAGCCGCCAGCTCTGCTGCCACTGCACCACGGCGCTGTCGCGGCGGCCCGAGGCCAGCGCCCAGGCGTCGAAGGCCTCCGCGTCGGCAAAGCTCAGCAGGCCGCCGCCGGGCAGCAAGACCTGGCGCTGGCCATGGCGCTGGCGCTCGGGCCAGGTCAGGCTGCGCAGCGGTGCCGTCTGATCGCCGAAGTGCAGCGTGGCGCTGTCGAGCCAGACCTCCACCGGCCGCGCGCGGGCGCTGCGGCCGTCGAACCAGTCGGCCTCGATGCGGAGGGAGTTGTCCATCACAGGCCCAGGTCGATGCCGAAGAAGTCACCCGCGAAGTCGCCAGCCGCGTGGTCGTCGCGAGCAGCCTCGTCACCGGCCAGGGCATCGAGGTCGATGGTCGTCTCAAGCGCCACGGCCTCCAGCCGCAGCCGGGCCGTCGCAACGGCTGCAAAGGGCCGGTACAGCCCCAGCGTGATGACCATCAACAGCCAGTTCTTCAGCGTCAGTCGGGCCAGATCCATCGTCTCCAGATCGCTCTTGAACATGACGCCCTCGCTGGCCGTGCGTGACCAGGCCATGTTTTGCAGCCCCGCCGTGAAGGCAGAACTGACCCAGACATAGGCCGCCCCGTACACCAGGGCCACGCCGGCAATAGGCACCCAGCTGCCGGCCCCACGCAGGGACGGCAGCAAGACGGCCGCGACGACGCCCGCGATGACGACGGCGATGCCGCCCATGAAGCCGGCGCGAAAGCTCAAGCCGTAGACCTGCGACGGCTCAAGCCAGGTGCGCGTCTGCAGGTGGGCAAATCGGTAGTGGCTGTGCTGGTAGCGCTTGGCCAGGCCGAGCGTCCAGGGCACCATGAAGTTGAAGGCCAGCGCCCCGATGCCGGCCAGCACGCGCAATCCGGTGTCGGCGTCCGCTGGCACGACCACCAGGAGAGCCAGCGGAATGCTGACGGGCAGGAACGCGAGATAAGCCCCGGCCATGTCACCCGCGAAGCCGAAGCGCAGGCCGCGCCAGCTGGTGTGCGTCAGCCGGAAGCGCATGCCCGCACGCCACAGCGGCGGCCACAGCAGCAGCAGGGCGAAGAAGGCGAGCCCGCCCAGCACCACCGAGAAGTTGCTCAGGCCGCCGTACAGCCCCATCAGCACCACCAGCAGCAGGAAGCCGCGGAACATCTTCCACGGGTCGCCGTGGAAGCTCAGCGCCTGGCCGTCGACCAGCGTGTTTGCATAGAAGTAGCGGATGCGCCGCGCCTTGGCGAAGGGCAGGTACAGGCCCAGCGTGACGAGGATGAGCAGCAGGTTGACAGACCAGATGCGGAAGTACTCGCTGCCGGAGCCGGTGAAGCGGATCTCCAGCGTGCGCGGCGCCGCAGTAGCCGCGGGTTGGGCGGCAAAGCCGAGCTCCAGGCGAGGTTGCTCCATGCTCACAGCCCCATGTCGATGCCGAAGAAGTCACCGGCGACGTCACCGGTGGCGTCGGCATGGCTGGCCAGGCTCGCAGCCACCCAGTCGGCCGGGTCTTCCAGGCTTTCGATCTGCACGGCCTCCAGGCGCAGGCGCGCGGTGGTCACGGCGGCGAAGGGCCGGTACAGGCTCAGCGTCAGCGCCGTCAGCAGCCAGTTCTTCAACGTCAGGCCGAACAGCGGCCGGAAGCGCAGCTCGCTGCGGAAGGACAGCGCCGCGCTGCGCGTGTTGTTCCAGGCGAGGTTCTGCATGCGGGCGGCGCCGTAGGGCATCACGACGGAGAACGCCAGCAGGTAGACCAGCAGGGCGATGGCCATGAAGCCCGCCTGGGCGAAGGGCGACGACGCGTTCGGCCTGAAGCCGGTTGCGGCATACACGGCAAAGCCCAGCAGGCCCACGACCAGCGCCGCCAGCAACAGGCCAGCAATGGACACGCCCACCAGCTTCAGGCTCAGCAGATAAACGCGACCGCTGCTCAGATCAAGGCGCGCCTGCTGGCCGGCAATGCGGTAGCCCTTGTGCTGGTAGCGCTTGAACATCGCGAAGGACAGGGGCGACAGCAGCATCACGACACCCATCGCCACCAGACTGATGAGGCCATAGGCCTTGACGGCCTCACCCTCGCTGGCGCCGTCCGGCACCATCAGGCGCGACCACACCATGAAGACGATGAGCGGCAGATAGGTGGGCGCGCAGGCCAGGTAGGCGTCCTTCAGTGCGCCCTCGAAGCGCATGCGCAGGCCGCGCCAGCTGGTGTTGCCGAGGCGGAACTGCAGGGAGGCCCGCCACAGTGCCGGCCAGACGGCGCACAGGACCAGGAAGGCCACGAGGGCGGCCGTGGCCGACACCTTGCCGGCGGCGGTGTAGGCGCCCATCAACACGACCATCAGCACGAAGCCGCGGAACATCTTCCACGAGTCGCCGTGGAAGCTCAGTGCCTGGCCGTCGACCAGCGTGTTGGCATAGAAGTAGCGGATGCGCCGCGCCTTGGCGAACGGCAGGTACAGGCCCAGCGTGACCAGAATCAGCAGCAGGTTGACCGACCAGATGCGGAAGTACTCGCTGCCGGAACCCGTGAAGCGGATTTCTAGGACACGCGGCGCAGGCGCCGACGGGACGTGGGCCGCGTCAAAGGCGGCATTGATGTCTGACATGGGGTCTCCCTGATGAATCGCCACCGTCTTGGCGGTGGATCGGGCAGCACTCTGGCCGCCCCTCGCCCGGCTGGCAACCCCCGCTTCCCAGGGGGCTTGTCTGCCTGGCCCGACAGGCCTTTTTCACGGCCGGGCCGCACGGGGCCGCTCGCTAGAATCGTTTCGACCTGTGACCCCCAGTTCCTGCCTATGCCCGCGATGAAGTTGATCGGTTCTCTCGCCAGCCCCTACGTGCGCAAGGTGCGCATCGTCATGGCCGAGAAGAAGCTCGATTACCAGTTGGTGCTGGAAGATGTCTGGGGCAGTGACGCCATCCTGAAGATGAACCCGCTGGGCAAGGTGCCCTGCCTCGTCATGGAGGGCCAGGACTCGATCACCGGCGCCGTGTTCGACTCGCGCGTCATCGTTGAGTACGTGGACACGCTGTCCCCCGTAGGCAAGCTCATCCCCGACCGCGGCCGCGAGCGCTGCGAGGTGCGCACCTGGGAGGCGCTGGCCGACGGCATCGTCGACGCGGCCCTCTTGGCCCGGCTGGAGAGCACCTGGGCCCACCGCCCGGCCGAGCAGCGCAACCCCGCCTGGATAGACCGTCAGATGGCCAAGGTGACGGCGGCGCTGGCGGCGATGAGCCAGGGCCTGGGCGACAGGCCCTGGTGCTCGGGCAACCACTTTTCGCTGGCCGACATCTCGCTTGGCTGCGCCCTGGGCTGGCTGGCCTTCCGCTTCCCGGAGATCACCTGGCGCGAGGACTACCCCAACCTGGCGCGCCACATGGACAAGCTGTCCCAGCGCCAGAGCTTCATCGACAGCGTCCCGAGCTGATCAGGCGATCAGCAACTCGCGCGATCGCACATGTAGCAGGCGCACCAGGCGCCAGATGCGGCGTTCGATCTCGGCGGTCTCCAGCTTCCACAGCGTCGCGATCTCGGCCAGCAGCAGGCCTTGCGCCAACAGCGTCAGCAGGTGGCGGCTGGACTGGTCGATCTGCCGACCGGCGGGCGTGGTGTCCAGAGGCGCTGCAGGCTGGCAGGCCGTCACCAACGGGCTGCGCTCGATGCCGAAGGCGGCCAGGGCCAGGCGGGCGAGCGGCGGGTTGAGCATGGCGCGGCGGTCGTGCAGCCGCGTGATCGACTCGACCAGCCCGCCTCGGCTACCGTCGTCGACGTGATAGGCATTGGCCCCAGCGCTCAAGGCGGCGAACAGCTGCAGGTCGTCGGCGGTCGGCGTCAGCAGCAGCAGTTGGGGCCGCACCGGCAAGCGGCCGAGCTCGTGGGCGACGCGCATCGCGTGCGCGTCCATCAGGCGCAGGTCGCTGGCGACGATGTCGGGCGCCAGCGAGGCAATCTCCGCCAAGGCGTCATTGAAATGACCCTGGCTGCCGGCCAGCTCGATGCCATTGGCCTGCAGCAGCAACGAGCGCGTGCGCTGCAAGGTGGTCTCGCTGAGGCGGAGGAGGTAGACGGTGGGCATGAACAGCAGAGAAGGCGGCGCGATTGTGCGCGTTTTGGCCTTCATCCCCCTAAGTTGTAGACGCTATTCCGCCTCAACCCCCGCGTCCGGGCGGTTGCCCTGTCATCAAGCTGTCCGCCCGATGCTGCCCTGCGGCGCAAAGCTGTGGGCGCTGGCCAGCGGCCAGTAGATCTTGAAGGTGTTGTGCGGCATCTCGCCACGCAGCACGGCGCCGGGTTCGACGAAGGGCAGCAGGTTGGCCAGCAGCTTGACCTCGTGCTTGTCCAGCCGGTGCACGATGTGCTGGGCGGTGATCTCCTGCGGGTGGCACAGGCCGGCGGCCTCGACGAGTTCCTTCAGCGCCTTCAGCGTGCCCTGGTGGAAGTTGGCCACGCGCTGGGCCTTGTCAGGCACGACGATGGCGCGCTGGCGCTGGGCGTCCTGCGTCGTCACGCCGGTCGGGCAGTGGCCGGTGTGGCAGGCCTGGGCCTGGATGCAGCCGAGCGCGAACATGAAGCCGCGGCCCGAGTTGCACCAGTCCGCGCCCAGGGCCATCAGGCGCACGAGATCGAAGGCCGTCGTGACTTTGCCGGCGCAGCCGATCTTGATCTTGTCGCGCAGGTTCAGCCCGACCAGCGTGTTGTGGATGAGCAGCAGCCCCTCCTGCAGCGGCGCGCCGACGTAGTTGGTGAACTCCAGCGGCGCCGCACCCGTGCCGCCCTCGGCGCCGTCGACGACGATGAAGTCCGGCGTGATGCCGGTCTCCAGCATGGCCTTGGCCAGCGCGAACCATTCCCAGGGGTGGCCGATGCAGAGCTTGAAGCCGGTCGGCTTGCCGCCCGAGAGGGTGCGCAGTTGTTCGATGAACTGCATCATCTCGATGGGTGTCGAGAAGGCGCTGTGGCGGGACGGCGAGATGCAGGCCACGCCCTCGGGCACGCCGCGCGCGGCGGCGATCTCGGCCGTGACCTTGGGGCCGGGCAGCACGCCGCCATGGCCCGGCTTGGCGCCCTGGCTGAGCTTGAGCTCGATCATCTTGACCTGCGGGTCCACCGCGGCGGCCTGGAACTTCTCGGCGCTGAACGAGCCGTCGTCGTTGCGGCAGCCGAAATAACCCGAGCCGATCTCCCAGATCAAGTCACCGCCATGCACGCGGTGATGGGCGCTGATCGAGCCCTCGCCGGTGTCGTGCGCAAAGCCGCCCTGCTTGGCGCCCTTGTTCAAGGCCAGGATGGCGTTGGCGCTGAGCGCGCCGAAGCTCATCGCCGAGATGTTGAAGACGCTGGCCGAGTAGGGCTGGGCGCGGCTGGCGCCGATGGTGATGCGGAAGTCGTGGCTGGTGAGATGAGTCGGCGCCAGCGAATGGTTGATCCACTCGTAGCCGCGCGCGCCGACGTCGAGCTGGGTGCCGAAGGGCCGCTGGTCGGGGTCGCCCTTGGCGCGCTGGTAGACGATGGAGCGCTGGGCCCGCGAGAAGGGCGCGGCGTCGTTGTCGCCTTCCACGAAGTACTGGCGCATCTCCGGGCGGATGAACTCCAGCAGGAAGCGCAAGTGGCCGATGACGGGATAGTTGCGCAGGATGGAGTGGCGCGTCTGGCGCACATCGCGCAAGCCCAGCAGCGCCAGCGCCAGGAACACCAGCACCAGCGCGCCATTGGCGAGGTCACCCATCCAGCGGATGGCGAAGAACAGCGCCAGCAGGCCGCACAACACCCAGGTCAGATATCGCAGCGGGAAATGCTGGTTGAGGCGTCTCGTCCAGCGGGGCCAAGCAAGCATGTGGGGTTCTTTCAACCGTGACTTGCAGAGCTTAAAGCCCAGGGAGCCTGAGTGGCAGAGGGCGTAGCCCTCTGCCACTCAGGCTCCCAGCGCCACAATCGCCGCGCATCAACCCTCAAGGTCTCCGTCGATGAAGTCCGTGTTCTCCGCAATCGGTTGGTTCTTTTCCAAGGCCTGGTGGCTGCTCGACGGCACGCGCCGGGCGCTGACGAATCTCTTCGTGCTGCTGCTACTCGTCATCATCGTGACAGCGTTGCTGACCCGTGGCTCCAAGCCCTTGGCCGACAAGACGACGTTGGTGGTCAAGCTGGACGGCAGTCTCGTCGAGCAGTTCTCCGGCAGCCCGCGCGAGCAGCTGATGGCCCAGGCCCAGGGCCGCAACGTGCCGCACCAAACGCGCCTGCGCGATGTGCTCGCCGCGCTGGACCAGGCGGCCAAGGACGACAAGATCGGCGCCGTGCTGCTGGACGTGGAAGACCTGGGCGGCGCGGGCCTCGCCGGCCTGCACGAGGTGAGCGCGGCACTGCAGCGCTTCAAGGCCTCGGGCAAGCCAGTGCTCGCCTACGCCGACAGCTACAGCCAGCGCGGCTACTTCTTGGCCGCGCAGGCCAGCGAGGTCTACGTGCACCCCATGGGCACGGTCATGATCGAAGGCTTCGGCCGCCACCGCACCTACTACAAGGACGCCCTGGACCGCCTGGGCGTGACGGCCCACGTCATCAAGGTCGGCACCTACAAGAGCTTTGCCGAGCCCTACACCGCCACCGGCCCCAGCCCCGCCACGCTGGAGGCCGAGGGCCTGGTCTACGGCGAGCTGTGGAGCGGCTTCACCGGCGCCATCGAGACGGCGCGCAAGCTGGAGGCCGGCAGCATCGCCAAGACCATCGCCGAGCTGCCGCAGCGCCTGGCCGCCGTGAAGGGCGACCCGGCCCAGCTGGTGCTGCAGAGCAAGCTGGTGGACGGCCTGAAGACGCGCGATGAGATGCGCGCGCTGCTGATCAGAAAAGGCGCCAAGGACGAACAAAGCAAGAGCTTCCGCCAGGTGTCGCTGAACGAGTACCTGGCCTACGTGAAGGACGCCGGCACGCCGAGCAAGCTGCAGCCGGGCGTGGGCATCGTCGTGGCCGAGGGCGAGATCGTCGACGGCGATGCGGGCCCCGGGCGCATCGGTGGCGACTCGACCGCCCGCCTCATCCGCAAGGCGCGCGAGGACGACGCCATCAAGGCCGTCGTGCTGCGCGTGAATTCGCCCGGCGGGAGCGCCTTCGCGTCCGAGATCGTGCGCCGCGAGCTGGAGCTGACGCGCGCGGCCGGCAAGCCGGTCGTCGTCTCGATGGGCGACGTGGCGGCCTCGGGCGGCTATTGGATCGCGACCAGCAGCGACGCCGTCATCGCCGACGCCGGCACCATCACCGGCAGCATCGGCGTGTTCGGCATCCTGCCGACGGCCGAGAAGCTGATGGACAAGCTGTCGCTGCACACCGGCGGCGTGACGACGACCTGGCTGGCCGGTGCCGGCGACCCGCGCCGCCCGCTGGACCCACGGCTGGAGGCCGTTATCCAGTCCAACATCGACAACATCTACGGCCGCTTCACTGCGCTGGCAGCCCAGGCGCGCAAGAGCACGCCCGAGAAGATCGATGCGGTGGCGCAGGGCCGCATCTGGACCGGCGCGCAGGCCAAGGAGCGCGGGTTGGTCGACCGGCTGGGCAGCCTGGACGACGCGGTGCAGACGGCGGTGAAGCTGGGCAAGCTGGAGGTGAAAGACGGCGACAAGCCGCGCCTGGTCTACGTGGAGCGCGACATGAGCCGCAAGGAGCGGCTGCTGGCGTCGTTGACCGACGTGGTGGCGCCGCCGCTGGCGCATGCGGTCGGGCAGGCACTGGGGCTGGACGCGCTGCCGGCGCCGGTGGTCGAAGAGCTGGCCACGTTGAGGGAGTTGGCGAAGCAATCGGCGCAAGGAAGGTGGGAAAGGGCGGCGGCGGTGCATTGTTTGTGCGGGGCGCCTTGATCAATCACGGGGAGAGCACCTCATGAGCTATGACTACAGTTCTGCGGGCGCCACGCTGGAGCTGCCCAACCCGTACAGGGTTCAGAACCTGTTCCTGCTGCTGTGCGGCGGCGTGCTCTTCGTCGGCGGCGTGCTGGCGTTGATGCAGGGTCGGCACACGCTGGCCCCCATCCCGCTGGGCATCGGCCTGGCGCTGGTGTTCGCAGCACTGCTGGCCATCGCCGTAGCGGCCAAGCGGCTGCGCTTCTTCTTCGGGCGCGGCCGGCCGCATTCGCTGGCAGTGGACATCCCGCCCACGGCCGATGGCAACTCGCCCGCCGCCGACGCGGTCAAGCGGCTGCTGCGCGAGGGGGCCCTGACCTATCCCGAGCCCACCGGCGCCGTGGAGGGCGTGCTCTACCACTGGGTGCCCAAGCTCATCACGGCGCCGCTGGCCGTGCAGGACCAAGCACGCAGTGCCTTCTTCAATGTTTGCGCCATGGTGGCCGCCTCGCTGAGCTTCGGCGTGGCCTGGGGCGCGTTAGGCACCGAGGCCAGTCGGCCGCTGCTGTCGGTGGCGTATTTCGTCTTCGGCCTGGTCTTCCTGTTGCGGCCCATCCTCGGCGCGGGGCGGGTCAACCTGAGCACCAAGACCCTCGTCATCCTGATCGCGGCGGCCGTCGTCGGCCCGGCCCTGGTGGCGACCGTGCTCAGCAAGGGCCTGCCGACCTTCCAGTTCTCGCTGGCGCCGCAGACCTTCATGCTGTTGATCTCCGGCACGCTGGCCTCGGCCCTGCTGCTGCTCGCCACGCTGCGGCAGGTTGCCGCCCCGCCCGCGACGCAGACGAGCTCCGAGCAGCTGCGCCTGTCACTCAACGTGCCACCCAGCCTGTTGCTGGACGAACTCGAACGCCGCATGCAAGAGCAATGGACCGAGCGCATCCCCAACCGCCGCTACGCTCGCGCCACACCGGTCATCCAGCCCGAGCTGCATTCCGGCTCCTTCAGCGGCGAGCTGCTGGAAGAAACCCAGCCGACGCCCTTGCCGAACATGGTGCCCACCTCCGTCGGCCAGGCGCTCGCCTCGGGTCGTCACTGCTTCCTCGTCAGCCTGGATCTGTACGCCACGCTGCTGACGCTGGCGGCCACCGGCTGCGCCGTCTGGTTCGCGCGCAGCAGCGAGGGCTTGCAGATCCGGGAGCTGCCCTTGCAGTTGGTCGGCGCGTCGTCGATCTTCCTGGTCGTTGCCGGCTTCTGCTTCCGCTCCGCGGCGCAGCTCTGGGGGCGCTTCGACTTCCAGTCCTTCATGACCTGGGTGCAGATGGAGGGCACCTACCAGACGGCCAGCGTCGGCACCGGCAACCAGCTCACCGCCCGGGTGCAGACCAGCAACCAGATCGTCCGCACCGAGGCCATGACGCTGCGCGTCTGGCGCGCCCGCATCGAATCCGTCGTCTTCGGCAAGGACGCCGGCCGGCAGATCACCGCCATGTTCTCCACGGACGCAGAAGCCCGCGAACTCGCCGCCCACTTGAGCGAGTTCGGCCGCAGCCGGGCGAGCCTGGTGGCGCCGGAGAGCGCTGAGGACATGAGCCGCATCGCGGCGCTGGCCCATGCGGAGCGGGCGCTGGCGAACGCGTCGGCCGCGCCGACACTGGCTGGCGAGGCGGCTGCTGCCCTGCTCGGCGCAGCGGCTGGCCCGGCCAAGGCAGGCGCCGCCACGCCAGGGAGCACGAAGTTCTGCCGGCATTGCGGGGCGGTGAACCTCACTGACGCGCGGTTTTGCCAGGGGTGCGGGGAGAGGTTTGAGTGAGTGGGACAGGGAGTTAGGGTTGCTTTTGCTGAAAGCCTGTTGGAGCCTCCCACCAAAGCATCCCGACCCGCCCGTCGAGATCAATACACCGGGTCCTGCAGCCCTTCCTTCGCCACCACCCGCTGCGTCGCCGCCCGGTCGAACACCCGCTTCAGATACGCCCCCAGCGCCGGCCGCGTCTTGGCCGGGTTGACCTGCATGCGCGTCCAGCGGCACAGCATGAAAGCCAGCGGGTCGACCGCCGTGTAGCTGTCACCCAGGAACCAGTCGCCGCCGTGCCGGGCGAGGTGAGCGTCCATCTGGTCCAGCATCGGCGCCACCTGCGCCTCGGCGCGGGCCTTGACCTCGGCCGCGTCGGCGGCCATGCGGTCTGGGTAGAAGTAGTGGATGAGCATGGCCTGCAGCGTGTTGGTCAGCCAGACCATCCACTTGTAGTACTCGGCCCGCTCGGCCGTGCCGGGTGCCGGCGCAAAGCCCGGGTGGCAGTCGGCTAGGTGCATCAGGATGGCGGCCGTCTCGTAGAGCACGAGGTCGCCGTCGACCAGCGTGGGAATCAGCCCGTTCGGATTGAGCTTCAGATAGGCCGGCGACTTGTGCTCGTTGTTGGCGCGGTCCACGACACGCAGCGTGAAGGGGATGCCCAGTTCCTCCAGCAGGATGTGGGGCGCGAAGCTGGCGTTGCTGGGAAAGTAGTGCAGTTCGATCATGGCGGTGACAGGCTGGCGAAGGGGTAGGCAGAGAACTTTACGTCTCTGCAATGCCGCCGCAGTGCACGCGGCGCAGCCTGATGGCGTTGCGATTCCCTCCCGACTCTTGGGTTGAAGACGATGAAGACCTTGATCAGCGCCACCACCGCCGCACTGCTCACGCTGTGCGCCACCCTGCCCGCGCACGCCGATGTGCGCGTGCGCGCCAACATCGGCATGGTGTTCGACAACCGCTACCACCACGACCACTACTACCCCGCGCGCGGCTATGTCGCGCCCTACGTGCCGCGCGGCGCCGTGATCGTCGGCGCAGGCCCCGGCCGCTACTGGTTCCATGGCGGCGTCTGGTACCAGCCCTACGGCCCGCGCTACCGCGTCGTCGCACCGCCCTTCGGCGTGGTCATCCCGCTGCTGCCGCCGTCCTATGTGACGCTGACGCTGGGCGGCATGCCCTACTACTACGCCAATGGCGTGTACTACCGGCCGGTGCCGGAGGGCTATGTCGTGGCAGCGCCGCCGCCTGAGGCCAACACGGCCCAGGTCCAGCCGGCACCGCCGCCCCCTCCGCCGCCCAAGGCCGAACCCATCATCTACCCGCGCAACGGCCAGTCGCCCGAGCAGCTGGAAACCGACCGCCGCGACTGCAACCGCTGGGCGACGACGCAGCCGAATGCGCAGGCCGACAGCAGCGTGTTCAACCGCGCCGTCGACGCGTGCATGGACGGCCGCGGCTACACCATCAAGTGAACCGGCTGCTTCAGCCTCTCGGCGCCAGGAAGTAGATCGGCCTCAGAGGCAGTTGCCGTCTGGCCTGGTCCGAGAGCTTGTCGTAGTGGGCGACCAACAAGTCAAAGAGTTTTTCAAGCCCAATCAAGGTCACTCGACGTTTTTCCTGCGTACGTGCCTCGGTCATCGCGTCCTTCGTGAAGCCTCCCGTACAGACAAAGAGCCCCACGTCCTCATCCCCCAGCACGGCCATGAAGGAACGCAGCCCTTCGACATTGACGGCAACCTGCTGGCGCTTCACCTGCACCTTGATGCGTGGTGATTGCGCTCCGAGCGCGTCCGGGCCAGCCCAGATATCAACGCCGCCATCCTTGCCCGGTGGCGATACCCACGACACGTAATAGCCCATCGCGCGCAGCAAGTCCGCAACCAGCTCTTGAAAGTCATAGGGCTTCATGGCCTGCAAGTAGGTTGAGATTTCAGCCCACGCGCGCTCGTCGGCCTCTTCGAACGTAATGCTGACTTCCTTCGCCGTACTTTCCTGCGCCAGTGGGTCTCCGCTCGTCGCGGCTGCGGTGCTGGGCACTTCGGCGTCGGGCTGTGTGGCCCGCCACTCGTTGTAGAGCTTCACCGCGCGGCGGTAGAAGGCCTCGGGGTCGGTCAGCTCGGCGTGGGCGCGGCGGCCCTCATCGGTGATGTTCCAGATGCCCTTGTCCTTGAGCAGCCAGCCCGCCTTGACGCAATCCACCGTGGCAAACCGGACGATCTTGTCGAACCGCCGCCCGCCCGACTCGTAGTCCTGTGCCTCGTAGGGCGTGAGCGTCACGCGAGCAGCCAGTGCTTCGAGGGCCGCACTGGCGCGCAAGCCCTCCGGCGCAGCCAAAAGCAGGGCAAACAACTCGCGTAGCAATTCGCCAGTACGGCGACGGGTGATTTCGGCCATGAGCGCTCCTGAGCAGGCTGTCTGGTCATGAGTAGACAGGATGGCAGAGGTGACCATTCGGTCGCACCCTGCGGACGCGCGATTCTCGGGGAGGTGCGCGTTGCTATGTCGCGCAGCCCGGCTCGGAGCGAGCGCCAGCCGCCCGGTAACGAACGGCGGTCATCTCCGCCAGGATGCTCAACGCAATCTCCGGCGGTGTGCGGGCGCCGATGTCCAGGCCCACCGGGCCGTGCAGGCGGTCGAGCTGCCCGTCGGTCAGGCCGAAGTGCTCGCTCAGCCGCGCGCGGCGCTTGGCCTGGTTGACGCGGGAGCCGATGGCGCCGACGTAGAAGGCGGCGCCCTTCAGCGCCTCCATCAGCGCGAGGTCGTCGAGCTTGGGGTCGTGCGTCAACGCGACGATGGCCGTCGCGCCGTCGGGCTTGAAGGCCATGACGACGTCGTCGGGCATGTCGCGGGTCAGTGCCACGCCTTGCAATACGAAGCCGTCGGCGTACTCGGCGCGCGGGTCGCACACCGTCACGCCGTAGCCGAGCGCGAGCGCCATCTGCGCGAGGTAGTCGGTCATCTGGCCGGCGCCGATGACGAGCAGCCGCCATTGCGGGCCGTGGTGGCTGATGAGCTGGGTTTCGGTCACCGTCAGCGTGTCGGCACCGGGCTCGGCATCGGCCAGCGTGGCCGCGCCAGTCGACAGGTCCAGCGTGCGGCGAACGCGCTCGCCGCGAGTCAGGTGGGCCAGCAGTTCGTCAAGGCCCGACTGCGGGCCCAGCGGCTCCAGCATCAGCTCCAGCGTGCCGCCGCAGGGCAGGCCGAAGCGGCGTGCCTCCTCGGCGCCAACGCCGTAACGCAGCGGCGTGGGCCTGTCGAGTTGCAGGCTGCCGGCACGCAGCTGGGCGATGAGGTCGTCCTCGATGCAGCCGCCGGACACGGAGCCGGCGATCAGCCCGTCGTCGCGCACCGCCACCAGCGAGCCCACCGGCCGGGGCGCCGAGCCCCATGTACGGGTGATCGTGCCCAGCACGACGCTGCGCAACTCGGCGCGCCAGCCGGCGGCCGTGCGCAATACGTTGAGATCGAAGTTGTCCATGGCTTGCTGGCAGGTCGGGCGCGACCATACCGCGAACCGGTTTCGCCTGCAGAACGGGGTTTCCTACACTCATCGTCCCTCTCGGAAAGACCCCATGAAACAAGCCCTCCTCTCAAGCTTCCTGGCAGTCGCACTGGCCGGCCCCGCGTTGGCCCAGGTGCCGGTTCACGCCAACGCCGATCACGCACAACTGCTGGCCAGCGCTGACCCCAGGCTGGCGGCCAACAAGCGCCTCGTCTACGACTTCTGGCGCGAGGTGTTCGAGGGTGGGCATATGGAGCGGGTGGACCGCTATCTGGCCGAGTCCTACATCCAGCACAACCCGTCGGTGCCGACGGGGCGCGCCGGCTTCGTGGCAGTGTTCTCGCAGATCGCCATGCCCAAGCCCATCGAGGACCGCGTCAAGGCGCCGCTGGTGGCCATCACGGCCGAAGGCGATCTCGTCATCCTCAGCTTCGTCAGAGAGCAGCCGGACCCGAAGGACCCGGCGAAGAAGTACACGACGACCTGGTTTGACATGTTCCGCATCGAGAACGGCAAGATCGCCGAGCACTGGGACCCGGCGACCAAGCGCTGACCTCGCGGGCTCACCAGGCGAAGCTCGCGCCGAGCTGGCCGTAGGTGGCTTGCGTGCCCTGCGGGCCATGGCTGCGGCCGATGGCGGGCGCCAGCGTCCAGCCGCCGCCCACCGGCACCGCAGCCTTGAGCTGGGCGGTGCGCAGGCTGCCGCCGTCCTGCAGGCGGTCCACCATCACCTCCGTGCTGACGGCGACTTGGTTATCAAAACGCCAGGTAGCGCCAACCTGCGAGCTGCGCGCCAGGGCCAGCTCGTCGCGATTGACGACGGAGGGGCGCGGCTGCAGCAGGCCCAGAGCGCCAGCCGAGCCGGCCTGCGTCGTCGTCTCGCTGACCTTGTAGCGGTTGCGCAGCGTCGCGCCGTAGACCGTGAGCTGCTTGCCAACCGCAACAGCGCCGTGCACGCCGACGCCATGGCCACGCAGGCGCTGGTCGGTTGTCGCGTTACGCAGCTTGGCGCTGCGATGCGTGGCGTCCACGCCGACGCTCACGCCGTCCACCGGCCGCACGTCGGCGGCGGCCGCCCAATCCGTCTGGTTGAAGGCGCTGCCGTCACGGCGGCGGGTAGCGTCCAGCGTCGCTGCCCAAGCCTTGCCGGCCACGCCGACGCCAGCGCTGAACTGCTTGGGCCGATAGGTGCGGCCGGTGGCGGCGTCCTGGCTGCGCGACGTGCCCGCGCCGACGTTGACCCAGGCGCGGTCGCCCACGGGCAGGCTCAGCGAGGCCGCCGCCTGCTGATTTTTCTGCGAGTCACGTTGAGCGGCGACGCTGACAGCGCGCCGACCGGCGTTGGGTGCCGGCTCGTCAGCGTGGGCAAGAACGGGCAGCGCCAGCAGGGCGGCAAGCGCGGTAACGGAAAGACGGGACATGACGGGCTCCTCGGTTGTTGGGGGGCCTCTTGTCTGGTGGCCCCTTCAACCTGCACAACGCCCGCCGCGCCGCCTTCCTTCCCGCCCGATGCAAATGCTTACGGAAGGGTCTTGCTGGGCATGGCCGCCCGGCTGCGGCCGTCAGGCCAGCCTTAGAAGCTGGAGCCGGGCTGCTTCAGGAACTCCACTTCTTCCGCCGTCGACGGGCGGCCCAGGATGGCGTTGCGGTGCGGGTAGCGCCCGAAGCGGTCAACGATGGCGCGGTGCTTGAGCTCGAAGTCATGCGTGTGCTGCGGCGCCCGGTCCTTCATCAGCGGCTCGCCCACTGCGTGGATGGCGGCGGACTCGCTGTGCATCCAGGGCATGTAGAGGAAGGAGCGCTGATCGAACTGCAGTTGCAGGTCGGCCCCGGCGGCGACGGCCTCCTGGGCGAGGGCCAGCGCGAGCGGGTCGGCCGCGAAGGAACGCGGCGTGCTGCGATGGATGTTGCGGGAGAACTGGTCCAGCACGATGACCTCCGCCAGGCGGCCCTCGGGCGTCGCGCGCCACTCGAACAGTTCGCAGCGAATGGCCTGTTCGTGCAGCGCGCCGAAGCGACCGCGCACCTGTTCATCGAAGACGGGGTTGGCGGCCCACCAGTCGGCGGGGCGGATTTCCTGGAACCAGAAGGTGAGGACGGTGTGCGGCATGGCGCCACGATAGCCCGTCCATGGTGGCTAGGAAATCTCCTACAGCTCAAGCTCGTTTCGCCCGGCAGCGTGCACAAGCCAGGCTGCCTAGATTTGCATCTGTGGCGACGCGCATCGGGCGCGTCCGTTCCCTCGAAAGGACAACTCATGAAGTTCTCTAAGCTCGCCTCCCTGATCGTCGTCGGTGCCCTGGTCGGCCCCATGGCCGCTTATGCGGCTGACGAGAAGCCCACTGCCACCGCCAAGACCTGGGTCAAGGACTCGGTCGTGACGACCAAGATCAAGGCGCAGCTGGCCGGCAGCAAGATCTCGTCGCTGGCCATGGTCCACGTCGAAACCGACGCTAACGGCTGGGTGCAGCTGACCGGCAAGGTCGCCACGGCCACCGAGAAGGACCGCGCCGAGAGCATCGCCAAGGCGGTGGAAGGCGTGAAGTCGGTTGACAACCAGCTGATGGTTTCGGCCAAGTAAGGCCGGGCGACGCGCAAGGTTCTCACCGTTGTTACGGGCATATAACGAGGCCGCACCGGTAGAATTTCACGTATCCGACCAACGGGCCTGCATTGCGCAGGCCCGTTTCTTTTATGTCTGCCGATGTCCACGCCCTCCCGCCGACTGCCGCACATTGACGCCCTGAAGGCGCTAGCCGCCCAAGTCATCGTGCTGCACCACCTGGCCAGCTACGGCCCGATTGCCGACGCCGCGCACGCCGCGCTGCCGCTGCTGGCCGGCGTCATGCACGAGTACGGCCGCATGGCGGTGCAGGTCTTCCTGGTCGTCGCGGGCTTTCTCAGCGCGCGTGCCTTGTCGCCCCGGGGCGGCGCGCTGCGGGCCGGCGTGCCGAAGTTGCTGTGGCGGCGCTATCTGCGCCTGGCGCTGCCTTTTCTGGCTGCGCTGGCGCTGACGCTCGGCGCCAGCGGCCTCATCGTGTCGTCCTCGCCCGAGCTGGTGCCGGCCGACATCAGCGCCGGCCAGCTGCTCGCGCACGCGCTGCTGCTGCACGACGTGCTGGGCTACGAGGCGCTGACGGTGGGCGCCTGGTACGTGGCCATCGACCTGCAGCTCTTCGCCATGCTCGTGGGCCTGCTGTGGCTGGCGCGGCGCGGCTGGCGGCACCCGAGCCGCCTCGTCGTCGGGCCGCTGCTCGTGGCCGCCCTCGCGGTGGCCTCGGCCTTCGTCTTCAATCGCGACGCGGCACTGGACGCCTACGCGCCCTACTTCTTCGCCGCCTACGGCCTGGGCGCCCTCGTGCACTGGTTCAGTCTCTCGCGCCACCGCCGCGCCGGCCTCGTGCTGCTGGCCGTGGCCTTTGGCGCGGCGCTGTGGCTGGACTGGCGCGACCGCCTGGCGCTGGCGCTGGCCACCGCGCTGTGGCTGGCCTGGGCCGAGGCGCGCCACGCGCGCGGCCTGCCGCTGCTGCCGGCGCGCTGGGCCGAAGCCATGTCCACCTGGGCCGCGCCGTCCTACGCGCTGTTCCTGGTGCACTTCCCGGTGTTGCTGCTGACGAACGCGCTGATGACCCAGTTGGACAGCCCCCCGCCCGCCGTCGGCCTGTCGCTGCTCGTCGCGACCTGGGGGCTGGCCAATGCCCTGGCCCGGCCTTTCCATCGCTGGGTGGAAGCCCCGGCCGCGCGCTTCGATCCACTGATCTGGCTGCCCCCGCTGCGCACGGCTTGAGCCTCAGGGCTCTGAAACTTTAGAAGCAGCGCAGCCGCTGCTCGGCCATCGGTGCTCGTGTGGTGTTGCGCCGCACAGGTCTGGCAGGCCGTGTTCGCGCAAGGCGACATCCCCGTGCAGCCATGGGGGCGTCTCGCCCGGGCCGCGTGCTAATGTCGCTCGCGCCCTTTTAGCCGCAACCCCATGACGAGCCCATCCCACGCTGCCGCGCCCAGCCGCGAGCAACTGCTGCACAGCCTCTACGAGGCCGCCGAGTTGGAGCACAACCTGATGTGCACCTACCTCTAC
The DNA here is from genome assembly GCF_039929605.1 of Roseateles sp. Classification (GTDB taxonomy): domain Bacteria; phylum Pseudomonadota; class Gammaproteobacteria; order Burkholderiales; family Burkholderiaceae_C; genus Pelomonas. Next base: position 1,239 of record NZ_JBDSQX010000126.1, on the reverse strand, counting down.
GCGGCCTTCAGCCTGAAGCAGGGCGAAGCGGAAGGGCTGGCGCCCGACGAAGCCGAGGCCGCCGAACGCTGGCGGCGCGAGATCGTCGCCGTCGCCGTCGAGGAGATGGGGCACCTCGTCGCCGTCTGGAACATCACGGCGGCGCTGGGCGGCGCGCCGCGCATCGGCCGCGGCAACTTCCCGCTCGACCCCGGCTATCTGCCGGCCAGCGTCGTCGTCAAACTCGCGCCCTTCAGCGATGCGACGCTGCAGCACTTCATCTACCTGGAGCGCCCCGACGGCAGCACCGAGGCCGATGGCGAAGGCTTTGCCGCCGAGCGCCAGTTCTCGCGCAACGCGGTGGCGCCGCGCATCACGCCGATGGCGCGCGACTACGAGACCGTCGGCCACTTCTACGCCACGCTGTCCGCCGACCTGCAGGCTTTCGTGGCCGAACACGGCGAGGCCGCGACCTTCTGCGGCGACCGCGCGCTGCAGTTGGGCCCAGCGGAACTCAACCTCTGCGGCGCCCGACAGGTGCTGTGCTCCAAGACCGCGCTGGCGGCCTTCGACGCCATCGTGCGCCAGGGCGAGGGCGCGCCCAGTGACAGCGAGGCCTCGCACTACCAGCGCTTTGCCGCCATCCGCACCGAGCTGGCCGCGCTGCGCGCCGCGAACGCGGCCTTCGCGCCCGCCTGGCCGGCCGCGACCAACCCGGTGCTGCGCCGCCCGCCGCGCCCCGAAGGCCGGGTCTGGCTGGAAGACGCCGCAGCGGCCGCCACCGTGGACATCGCCAACGCCAGCTACGGCCTGATGCTGCGCCTGCTGGCCCAGGCCTATCTGCTGCCCGGGCCCTCTGCCGAGAAGAGCCTGACCGTCGACCTGGCACTGGGCCTGATGCGCGCCTTCACGCCGCTGGCCGAGCACGCCGCCCGCCTGCCAGCCGGACCCAGCAACCCCGGCTGCCACGCGGGCGCCAGCTTCACGACGCTGCGCGACGCGGCCGCCATGCCGCCCGGCCCGGCCGCGCGCCGCTTCGTCCTCGAACGACTGGCCCAGCTGGCCGATGCCGCCACCGATCTGCACGTGCAACTGGGCGCCGAGCGCACCGGCCGCGCCGCCGACCAGTTGCAGGGCCTGCGTGAGCGCGCCGAACGCGGGCTGGACCTGAGCGCGCCCGTGCCCTCTGCCGCCGCCGCGCCCTCACCCGCCGAGGCCGCGCCGCCGCCGCCCGCGCCTCCCACCGAGATGCAAGACGGC
>NZ_JBDSQX010000125.1:0-46855 GCF_039929605.1 Roseateles sp. | reverse complement strand
GCCGCCTATGCCGCCAGTCACGAAGACCTCGATGCCGGCCAGATGCGCGCAGATCATCGTCGCGGCCACCGTGGTGGCACCCAACTGGCCGGTGGCGATGGCATAGGGCAGGTCGCGGCGGCTGAGCTTCATCGCGTCGGGCGCCTGGGCCAGCTGAGTCAGCTCGTCGTTCGTGAGCCCGACACGGACGCGCCCGCCGATGACGGCGATGGTGGCCGGCACGGCGCCCTCGGCGCGGATGACGTCCTCCACCTCGCGCGCCGTCTCCAGGTTTTGCGGCCAGGGCATGCCGTGGGCAATGATGGTGGACTCAAGCGCCACGACGGCCCGGCCCTCGGCGCGGGCGGCGGTGACTTCGGGTGAAAGCTGGATCAGGTCGTTCATCGGTCTTCAAGAAAACGGGGGTTCAGTTCGGGGTGCACGCTGTCCTCGGTCTGCAGCGTCAGCGCGGCAAGGTCCAGGCCCAGGCGGGCGGCGGCGTCGAAGTCATTCGGGTCGTTCAGCAGCGCGGCGCAGACGCCGGCCGACAGCGCATCGCCCGCGCCGGTCACGTCGACGACGTCGACCTGCGGCGCGGCCCAGTGGCGCGGCTCGTGGCCGGGCTCGCTCAGCATCAGGCCATCCTCGCCGTAAGACACCAGCACGCAGCCCACGCCGCGCGCATGCAGCCGCGCCAGCGCGGCCTCGGGCTCCTCGGCCACGGTCGACAGCTCGCCGGCATTCAGGATCAGCAGGTGCAGGCCGCCGAGCTGGGTTGGCAGGCGCTCCATCTTGGCCTCGGACACGGCCACGCCCACGAGCGGGATGCCGCTGGCACGCGCCTCGCCCAGCAGCAGCGGCCAGGCGTCGGGCGGCAGGTTGCCGTCGGCGACGACCAGCGCCGCACCGGCCCGCAGGCCCTTGCTGGCGTCCAGCGCCCAGGGGCTGAGCTTCTCCACCAGCGGCATGGCCGCAAAACCCAGGTGCAGGTCGCCATCGGGCGACAGCACGGCCGTGTAGCTGTCGGTCACCTGCCGGCGCGGCCGCAGCACGGCCTGCGTGTCGATACCCACGCGCGCCGCCTGCTCCATCAGCATGCGGCCGCCAGCGTCGTCGCCCACGGCCCCGATCAGCGCGACGGGCAGGCCCAGGCGCGCCAGGTTCTCGGCGACGTTGCGCACCACGCCGCCGGGCGTTTCATGCGCTTCGCAGGGGTTGGACGACCCGGCCAGCGCCTGGGCCAGCAGGCGCAGCTTGCGGTCGATGTTGAGGCCGCCGATGCAGACGATGGGGGCGGCTGGGTGGGTCATCTCGCGATTCTAGGAAGTCCGCTCGCCAGCGCGCTGCAAGAACCACGCAGCCATGGTCGCCGCCAGCGCCAGCACCACCTGCTCGTCCTTGCGCCCGCTGCGCGCTCTCACGTGGAAGGCGTGGTCGGCGTCCTCCTCGACGTGCAGCAGGGCCTTGCCGCCCAGACCCTGGACGACGCCGCGCAGCAAGCTCAGTTCGGCCAGTTCGTCGCGCGTGCCCTGCAGGAACAGCATCGGCACGTCGACCTCGGCCAGGTGAGCAGCCCGCTCAATGCCCGGCTTGCCGGCCGGGTGCAGCGGAAAGCCGACGAACGCCAGCCCGCGCACGCCGGGCATAGCCTCGGCAGCCTGGGCCTGCGAGGTCATGCGACCGCCGAAGGACTTGCCGCCCGCGAACAGCGGCGCGCCGGGCAGCCGTTCGCGGGCGGCCGCCACTGCGGCGCGCACGGCGGCATGCGCGACGGCCGGCGTGTCGGGCCGCTTCGAGCCACGCTCCATGGCGGGGAACTGGTAGCGCAGCGTGGCCACGGACTCGTCGAACAGGGCCAGCGACAACGCCGCCATGAAGCTGTGATGCATGCCCGCGCCTGCGCCGTGGGCGAACACGTAGCTGGCACGCGGCTGCGGCGGCTGCAGCCAGAGGGCGGACACGGCGGTGTCGCCGTCGACCGTCAGCGTGAGAGGCTGGGGTGGGTTCATGCCGCCAGCTTAGTGCGCTAGAGTCGCCCGCGGTGCGGCGCCAAGCCGCCCACGTCGCTCGGACGGTTCCGGGCGCTCACGTGACACTGCCAATGACTTCCTCCTCTTCCGCCTCCGGCGGCAAGCGCCGCTTCGCGCGCATCGACCGCCTCCCGCCCTACGTCTTCAACATCACCGCGGAGCTCAAGCTCGCGGCCCGCCGACGCGGCGAAGACATCATCGACATGAGCATGGGCAACCCCGATGGGGCCACGCCGCCGCACATCGTCGCCAAGCTCAACGAAGTCTCGCAACGACCCGACACCCACGGCTACTCGGCCAGCAAGGGCATCCCGCGCCTGCGCCGCGCCATCGCGCACTGGTACCAGCGCCGCTACGGCGTGGCCATCGACCCCGACCACGAAGCCATCGTCACTATCGGCTCCAAGGAGGGCCTGGCCCATCTGATGCTGGCGACTCTCGACCGCGGCGACACCGTGCTGGTGCCCGACCCGAGCTACCCCATCCACATCTACGGCGCCGTCATCGCCGGTGCGGACATCCGCGCCATCCCGGTCTCCAGCGAGGTCGACTTCTTCGCCGAGCTGGAGAAGACCATCCGCGGCAGCTACCCCAAGCCCAAGATGATGGTGTTCGGCTTCCCGTCCAACCCGACGGCGCAGTGCGTGGAGCTGAGCTTCTTCGAGCGCGTCGTGGCGTTGGCCAAGAAGCACGACATCCTCGTCGTGCACGACCTCGCCTACGCCGACATCGTCTACGACGGCTACGTGGCGCCGTCCATCATGCAGGTGCCCGGCGCCAAGGACGTGGCGGTCGAGTTCTTCACGCTGAGCAAGAGCTACAACATGGCCGGCTGGCGCATCGGCTTCATGGTCGGCAACTCGGATCTCGTGGCCGCGCTGGCGCGCATCAAGAGCTATCACGACTACGGCACCTTCACGCCGCTGCAGGTCGCCGCCATCGCCGCGCTGGAGGGCGACCAGCAGTGCGTGCTGGACATCACCGCCAGCTACCAGCGCCGGCGTGACGTGCTCTACAAGGGCCTGAGCGAAGCCGGCTGGCAGGTCGACTGCCCCAAGGCCAGCATGTACATCTGGGCGCCTATTCCCCAGCCCTACCGCGAACTCGGCTCGCTGGAGTTTGCGAAGCAGCTGCTGGAGAAGGCCAAGGTCTGCGTGTCGCCCGGCATCGGCTTCGGCGACCACGGCGACGGGCATGTGCGCTTTGCCCTGATCGAGAACGAATCGCGCATCCGTCAGGCGGTGCGCGGCATCAAGGCGATGTTCAAGGCGGATGGGCTGATGAAGTAGCGCCCCGAGATCGTTTGCGCGCTCCCGCTTTCGGGGCGCGTGCGCCAAGCCGGTTCACATCCGCAGGCAAATCCGGGCAGGAACCCGGCTAAACCACGCCGAAAAGCCTGGCACGGCTTGTGCTCGTCATAACTCGTCATAACGAGTTGGACGACCATGAGCAAAGACGCTCTTGCGACGACGAAAGCCCTGACGTTGGTGCCCTCGCCCGAGGCGGGCGGCACCCAGCGTGTGGCGCTGACGGCAGCGGCCCCGCTGTACACGCAGATCAAGGAGATCCTGCGCGCCCGCATCCTCGATGGCAGCTATCAGCCGCACGAGCGCATGCCGTCCGAGAACGACATGATGGCCATGTTCGACGTCAGTCGAATCACCGTTCGCCAGGCGCTCAACGACCTGCAGAACGAAGGCCTCATCTTCCGCATCCACGGCAAGGGCAGCTTCGTCTCCAAGCCCAAGGCGTTCCAGGATCTGGGCCGGCTGCAGGGCTTCGGCGAGGCGATGCGGCAGATGGGCTACGAGACCTTCTCGCGCGTGCTGTCGATCAAGACGGTGACGCCCTCGCCGCAGGTGGCCGAAAAGCTGCATCTGCCCAAACGCGCCAAGGTCACCGAGCTGCAACGCGTGCGCTTCCTGAACCGCGAGCCGATCTCGCTGGACGTGACCTATGTGCCCTCCTCGATTGGCCAGCGCCTGGCCAAGGAAGACCTGGCCGCACGTGACGTCTTCGTCATCCTGGAGAACGACTTCGGCATCGCGCTCGGCCACGCCGAGCTGCAGATCGGATCGACCCTCGCCGACGACACGCTCGCCGGCCAGCTGAAGGTGGAGGAAGGCTCGCCGGTGCTCTTCATCGAGCGCACGACGCACACCACCGACGGCACGCCCATCGACTACGAACACCTCTATTACCGCGGCGACGCCTTTCAGTACAAGGTGCGCGTCGATCGCGTGCCCGTTGCGGAGCGTGCGTCATGAACCACGCCCTGCATATCGATAGACGCAGCACTTCGTTGGTGCCTGCGACCCCCCTGCCCACACTGCCCACCCTCGCGGAGCAAGCATGAACACGATCGAAACCGAATACGACCTCGTCATCGTCGGCGGCGGCACCGGTGGCCCGATGGCTGCGGTGAAGGCCAAAGAGAAGAACCCCAAGCTGCGCGTGCTGGTGCTGGACAAGGCCAACGTCAAGCGCAGCGGCGCCATCAGCATGGGCATGGACGGCCTGAACAACGCCGTCATCCCCGGCCACGCGACGCCCGAGCAATACACCAAGGAGATCACCGTCGCCAACGACGGCGTGGTCGACCAGAAGGGTGTCTACGCCTACGCGGCCAACAGCTTCGCCATGATCGAGGAGCTGGACCGCTGGGGCATCAAGTTCGAGAAGGACGAGACCGGCGACTACTCGGTGCGCAAGGTGCACCACCTGGGCAGTTATGTGCTGCCCATGCCCGAGGGCCACCACATGAAGCGGGTGCTCTACCGGCAGCTCAAGCGGGCGCGTGTGGAGATCACCAACCGCGTCGTCGCCACCCGGCTGCTGACCGGTGCTAACGGCGAGGTTACAGGCGTCATGGGCTTCGACTGCCGCACGGCCGACTTCCACGTCATCAAGGCCAAGGCCGTGATCATCTGCACCGGCGCGGCCGGGCGGCTGGGCCTGCCCGCCAGCGGCTACCTGTTCGGCACCTACGAGAACCCGACCAACTGCGGCGAGGGCCACGTGATGGCCTATCACGCAGGTGCCGAGCTGACCAACCTCGAATGCTTCCAGATCAACCCGCTGATCAAGGACTACAACGGCCCCGCCTGCGCCTACGTGACGGGCCCGTTCGGCGGCTACACCTCCAACAACGCCGGCCAGCGCTTCATCGAGTGCGACTACTGGAGCGGCCAGATGATGATGGAGTTCTGGAACGAACTCGAAGGCGGCCGCGGCCCGGTGTTCCTGAAGCTCGACCACCTGGCTGAAGAAACGATCAGCGAGATCGAGCACATCCTGCACACCAAAGAGCGCCCCAGCCGCGGGCGCTTCCACGAAGGCCGCGGCACCGACTACCGCAAGCAGATGATCGAGATGCACATCTCGGAGATCGGCTTCTGCAGCGGCCACAGCGCCTCGGGCATCTGGACGAACGAGCGCGGCGAGTGCTCCATCCCCGGCCTGTACGCCGCCGGCGACTGCGCCAGCATCCCGCACAACTACATGCTCGGCGCCTTCGTCTACGGCAAGTTCTGTGGCGAGAACGCGGCCGACTACGTGAGCGGCGTGTCGCAACCCGTGGCCGACGCCGGCCAGGTCGCGGCCGAGAAGGCGCGCGTCTATGCGCCGCTGGGCAAGCTGGACGGGCTCACGCCCTTCCAGGTCGAATACAAGACGCGCCGCATCGTCAACGACTACCTGCAGCCGCCCAAGGTCACCCGCAAGATGGAGATCGGCCTGCAGCGCTTCGACGAGATCCGCGAGGACCTGCAGCACATGGGCGCCGCCGACCCGCACGAGCTGATGCGGGCCATGGAAGCCCACACCATCCGCGACTGCGCCGAGCTGGCGGCGCGCGCCTCGCTCTACCGCACCGAAAGCCGCTGGGGCCTGTACCACCTGCGCGTGGACCACCCCGAGAAGAACGACGCCGACTGGTTCTGCCACACCAACGTGACGAGCGACGCGAACGGCAACGCCGTCTTCCGCAAGCGCGCCGTGGAGCCCTACGTGGTGGAGCTGAACGAGGAAGAGAAGTCCGCCTACCAGCGCCTGCGCGTCGCCACGCCTGCCGCTGCCTAACGAGGAATTCAACATGACCATCGCCATCACCCGCACCCAAGCCCCCGTCGTCATCGACGAGGACAAATGCATCGCCGACAAGGGCTGCACCGTCTGTGTGGACGTCTGCCCGCTCGACGTGCTGGCCATCGACCTGACGAAGAACAAAGCGTTCATGAAGTTCGATGAATGCTGGTACTGCATGCCCTGCGAGAAGGACTGCCCCACCGGCGCCGTGCGCGTCGACATCCCCTATCTCGTGAGGTGAACACGATGGCCACCATCCACGACCGACTCCGCAACCCCGACGCAGGCGTGCGCCGCATCGCCGTCATCGATCTGCCCTACACCGACGAGGAAGACGACATCGCGCCGCTGCTGATCGCGGCCTTGTCGGATGCCGACGCGACCGTGCGGCTTGAAGCCGCCAAGGCCCTCGAAGGCTTCGAGGAGCCCGAGGTGCTGGCAGCCATTGCACCGCTGCTGAGGGACGCCGACGCCGATGTGCGCGCCGCCGTCGCCTACACGCTGGCCGAGCTGAAGGAGCCGGCCTCCGCCGCCGCACTGCTGCCCTACCTGGCCGATGCCGACCCCGAAGTGCAGGCCGCCGCGCTGCAGGCGGTGAAGGCCCTGCGCGTGGACGCCGCTTTCGAGCCCGCCGTGCAGGCGCTGGCGCATGCCGACGCCCGCGTGCGCCGCGCGGCAGTCGGCGTGCTGGGCTACCTGAAGAACCCGCAGGCGATCGGCTCGCTGACCGAGATCGCCGCGCATGACACCGATGCCGAAGTGCGCCGCGTCGCCATCGGCGCGCTGAGCTTCGCCAACAACGCGGCAGCGTTGAGCGTGCTGCCCGCGTTGAGCCGCGCCCTCACCGACCCCGAGTGGCAGGTGCGCGAGGAGGCCGCCACCACCGTCGCCCGAACCGGCTCGGTGCTCGGCGTGCCCCACCTGGTGCGCGCCATGGAGGACGAGTACTGGCAGGTGCGCGTAAAGGCCGCGCGTTCCTTGGGCAAACTCAAGGCGCGCGACGGCGTGATGGCGCTGGTGGAGGCCCTCATCCATCCGTTGAGCAACCTGCGCAAGGAAGCAGTCATTGCGCTGGGCGAGATCGGCGACCCGCGCGCCATCACGCCGCTGGAGCGCACGCTGCGCGACCCCGACCCGGACGTGCGCAAGCTGTCCAAGCTGGCGCTCGCAACGATCCAGATGAACGGGGGTGCCGCATGAGCTTTGTCGTGACAGAGGCTTGCATCCGCTGCAAGTACACCGACTGCGTCGCCGCCTGCCCCGTGGAGTGTTTCCACGAGGGGCCCGACTTCCTCGTCATCGACCCCGAGGCCTGCATCGACTGCGGTGTCTGCGTGCCCGAGTGCCCGGTGGAAGCCATCTTCGACGCCAAGGACCTGGCGCCCGAGCACCGCGAGTACGCCGAGCTGAACCGCCGCCTCGCCGCGCAGTGGCCGCTCATCACCGCCGCGCAGGAGCCCCTGCCCGATGCCGAGCACTGGGCCGGCCAAGCGCACAAACGCGCGCTGCTGACCGAAAGCGCCGAACAAGTCTGAAACCCGCCAAGCCATGCGCCGGGCACCGTTCTTGCGCAACGCCTCCCTGAACCGAACCCGACTGCCAGGAGATTGAGATGGACTTCCGAACGCTCTCGCATGTTCCCGATACCGCCCGCCAGCGCCTGCGGTGCCTGGCCCTCGGCGCCGCGCTGTTGGCCGGCTGGCCCTTGCAGGTGCTGGCCAAGGAGGTGGTGACCATCGGCATCGGCACCCAGAACACCACCACCAACACTGTCACCGGCGGCGTCGTGCTCAAGGAGATGAAGCTGATCGAGAAGTACCTGCCGACGACCGGCAAGTACAAGGACATCGAGTTCAAGCTCGACTGGCAGAACGCCACCTCGGGCCCGCCCATCATCAACGGCCTGATGGCCAAGAAGCTGCAGATCGGCATGATGGGCGACTACCCGCTGCTGGTCGCCGGCGCGACGGGCCAGTCGCAGCCTGGCAACGAGACCCAGCTGATCGCCACCATCGCCTACAACGCCTTCGGCTCGGGCAACGGCATCGTGGTGCACAAGGACTCGCCCTATTTCGAGCTGGCCGACCTCAAGGGCAAGCTCGTGTCGGTGCCCTTCGGTTCGGCGGCGCACGGCATGGTGTTGCAGGCGCTGCAGTCGCGCGGCCTGCCGCCCGACTTCTTCTCGCTGGTGAGCCAGAGCCCCGAGGTGGGCACCACCAACCTGCAGGAAAGGAAGATCGACGCCCACGCCGACTTCGTGCCCTTCGCCGACCTGCTGCCCTACCGCGGCTTCGCACGCAAGATCTTCGACGGCGTGCAGACCGGCGTGCCGACCTTCCACGGCGTCATCGTGCGCAAGGACTTTGCCGAGGAGTACCCCGAGGTCGTCGTCGCCTACATCCGCGCGCTGATGGAGGCCAACGCCTGGTTCAAGGCCGACCCGGTGAACGCCGTCACCAAGATCGAGGAGTGGACCAAGATCGAGAAGGAAGTGGCCTATCTCTACCTCGGCCCGGGCGGCATCCACACGCTGGACCCGACCATCAAGCCGCGCTGGCTGGAGACCATCAAGATCGGCCACGGCGTGCTGACCGAGCTCAAGCGGGTCAAGCCCCTGGACATCAAGGCCTGGGTGAACGAGACCTATGTGCGCGAAGCCTTCAAGCAGCTCAAGCTCGACTACGAGGCGCAGAAGCAGTCGATGGCCCTCTTCGACATCACCGGCACCGACAAGCTGTGCAAGACGCCGATCGCCCATCCCAAGGAAGCGGGTGAGGTCTGGATCGACGGCGTCGGCGTCGAGCCGCACGCCTCGCCGCTGTGCACCCTGGGCGCCATCGCCAAGCTGGAGGCCGCCGGCAAGAAGGTTCGCGTGGCCTACCTGATCGACCAGGCGCTGGGCATCAAGGTGTTCGCCGACAAGGCCTTCTACGCCGTGAACGCCAGCGATGCCAAGAAGCCGGTGATCGTGCCCTTCCTGCTCAAGAAGGACGCCGAAGCCCACGCCGCCAAGATCGGCGGCAAGGTGGCCAGCTACGCCGACGCGCTGGCCGTCGCGGCCGTGTCGTTCTGAGCCCACCCCAGCCGGAGCCCGCCATGTCGACTGCACCACTGCGCCGCATCCAGGACGTCGTCTTCGATGTCGGCGAAACCGCCCTGCCGGCCCCAACCGGGGCCCCCTTGCCGCCACCCCACCTGCGCGAAGTGGTGGTGAGCCCTGCGGCCCAGATCGCGCCGCCTGAGCGCCCGCCCACCGAGGCCGCGCCGCGCCCCGGCAAGGCGGGCAGATCCTTCGCCGGAGCGTTCACCGGATGGTGCGCCGAACAGTGCCGCCGGCATGGGCTGGCCGCCGTGCTGGCCGCCTGCTCGCTGGGCGGCATGGTGCTGTTCTGGCATGTGGCCACCACCTACCGGCTCGACTTCTACATCCGCTTCAGCAACATCCCGACGCCGGCCGATGTCTGGCAGTCGGTGCTGCAGGCCGGCAGCAACGGCAAGTTCATCACCAACATCGGCATGAGCCTGCGCCGCATCTTCATCGGCTTCGCGCTGGCCGGCGTCGCGGGCGTTGGGCTGGGCCTGGTGATCGGGCGCTATCGGCGCATGCACGAACTGCTCTTCCCCGCGTTCGAGGCGCTGCGCCCCATCCCGGCCATTGCCTGGGTGCCCATCTCCATCATGCTGTGGCCCGACAACGAAGTGAGCATCGTCTTCATCACCTTCATCGGCGCCTTCTTCCCCATCCTGCTCAACACCGTGAGCGGCGTGCAGGCGGTGGATGCGGTGCTGCTGCGCGCCGGTCAATGCCTGGGCGCCCGCGAGCCCCAGTTGATGTGGCATGTCGTGCTGCCCGGTGCCATGCCGCAGATCTTCACCGGCCTGGCCGTCGGCATGGGCGTGGCCTGGGTGTCGCTGATTGCCGCCGAGATGATCTCGGGGCAGTTCGGCATCGGCTACTTCACCTGGGAAGCCTATTCGCTGATCGCCTACTCCGACATCGTGCTCGGCATGATCACCATCGGCGTGCTGGGGCTGGCGTGCAGCTGGCTCATCCGCCTGGCCGGCAAGTTCCAGATGCCCTGGCTTGAATTCGCCAAGGCAGGGGGCCGGTCATGACTGCCACCACGACGGCCATCACCAGCGGCCACATCGAGGTGCGCAACCTCAGCATGACCTTCGGCAGCGCGCAGCAACGGGTGCACGCGGTCAGCGATGTGTCGCTGCACGTCGCGCCGGGCGAGTTCGTTTCCATCATCGGCCCCTCGGGCTGCGGCAAGTCGACCCTGCTCAACGTGGTGGCCGGCTTCAGCCAGGCCACGCAGGGCGCGGCCCTGCTCGACGGCCGCAAGATCACCGGCCCCGGCTCCGACCGCGGTGTGGTGTTCCAGCAGTACTCGCTGTTCCCCTGGATGTCGGTGCGCAAGAACGTCGAGTTCGGCTTGAAGATGCAGGGCGTGGCGCCAAGCAAGCGCGAGACGACGGCGCGCACGCTGCTCGGTCTGGCCGGCCTGCTCGGCTTCGAGAACCACTACCCCGACCAGCTCTCGGGCGGCATGAAGCAGCGCGTGGGCATCGTGCGGGCGCTGGCCACCAGCCCCCAGGTGCTGCTGATGGACGAGCCCTTCGGCGCGCTCGATTCGCAGACCCGCGTGGTGATGCAGGAGATCCTGACCAATATGTGGCAGCGCCTGCGCCTCTCGGTGCTGTTCATCACGCACGACATCGACGAGGCGGTGTTCCTGTCCGACCGCGTCTACGTGATGACCGCGCGCCCCGGGCGCATCAAGGCCGAGCTGACCGTGCCGCTGCCACGCCCGCGCACGGCGGAGATGACCGCGTCGCCCGAGTTCGCCGCCATGGTGCGGCAGATCAAGGGCCTGATCCGCGAGGAAAGCATCGCCGCCATGGGCGGCGAGCTGAAGGACGGCGGCCTCTCGGGCCTGTGCACCGAGGTCGGCCCGCAGGGCGTGGGGCAGCTCGTATGAGCGCCACCGCAGCCGTGCCCACCGAGCTGGTCTGGCACGAGGCCAGCCGCATGCTGGAGCTGGGCTGGGTGGGCGGCCGCCGCGCCAGGCTCACGGCCCGGAGCCTGCGCGAAGCCTGCAAGTGCTCGGCCTGCGAGAAGCGGCGGCGCGACGGCAACCCGCTCACGGCACCGGCACAAACGGCGCTGACCCAGATCAACCCCATCGGCGAGATGGGCGTGCAACTGGTGTTCAGCGACGGCCACGACCGGGGCATCTACCCCTGGCCCTATCTGAACGAACTTTTCGAGGATCTCCCCGCATGAGCGCCCTCTTCGACGCCACCGTGCTGAACGTCCGCCACTGGACCGACCGGCAGTTCTCCTTCACCTGCACCCGCGACCCGGGCTTTCGCTTCCAGAGCGGCCAGTTCACGATGATCGGCCTCATCGTCGACGGCCGGCCGCTGATGCGGGCCTACAGCGTCGTCAGCCCGCATTTGGAGGACACGCTCGAATTCCTCAGCATCAAGGTGCCCGACGGCCCGCTCACGTCGCGCCTGCAGCACATCCAGGCCGGCGACACGCTGCAGATCGGCCGCAAGGCCTCGGGCACGCTCTTGACGCAGAACCTGCGGCCCGGCCGCCACCTCTACCTGCTGTCCACCGGCACCGGCCTGGCGCCCTTCATGGCGATGGTGCGCGACCCCGAGGTCTACGAGCTGTACGACAAGGTCATCCTCGTGCACGGCTGCCGCCAGGTCAGCGAGCTGGCGTATGACGAGGTCATCAACCGCGAGATGCCGGCGAACGAGTACTTCGGCGAGCAGGTGAAGCAGAAGTTCATCTATTACCCGACCGTCACGCGCGAGGCCTTCCGCAACCAGGGCCGCATCCCCACGCTCATGGCCAGCGGCAAGCTGTTCAGCGACATCGGCCTGCCGCCGATGAGCAAGGCGGACGACCGCTTCATGCTGTGCGGCAGCCCCGAGATGCTGCGCGACACCCGCGCGCTGTTCGTCGAACTCGGCATGACCGAGGGCAATATGAGCACGCCGGGGGAGTTCGTCATCGAGCGGGCTTTCGTCGAGAAGTAGGCCGTCATGCAAGCCAGGGCAGCCTTCCTGATCGCTTTCCTGGAGGCGCCCGCACAGACCGTGCGGCGCCTGTGGCCGGGCTGGGCGCTGTGCGTGCTGATCGCCCTCGCGGCCTCCTTCGTCGCGGAGCTCTATCAGGGCCCGCCCATGCTGTACGCGCTGCTGTTCGCCGTGGCCCTGCATCACCAGAGCCTGGAGAGCCGCACGGCCCCCGGTGTGGACTTCTGCAGCCGCACGCTGCTGCGCCTGGGCGTGGGCCTGCTGGGCGCGCGCATCACCTGGGCGCAGATCGCCGGCCTGGGCTGGCCGACGGTGCTCATCGTCATCGGCGCGGTGGCCAGCACGCTGCTGTGCGGCTGGTGGCTGGCCAAGGTGATGCGCCTGCCGTGGACGCTGGGCGTGCTGGCCGGCGGCGCCACCGCCATCTGCGGCGCCTCGGCCGCGCTCGCCATCGCGGCCGTGCTGCCGCGCGCGAAGGACGGCGAGACGCCCACCGAGCGCCACGCGCTGGTCATCGCGGTGATGGCCACGCTGCTGTCGACCGTGGCGATGGTGGCCTACCCGCTGATCGCACGCTACCTGCAGCTGTCACCCGCTGCGGCCGGCCTCTTCATCGGCGGCAGCATCCACGACGTGGCCCAGGTCGTCGTGGCCGGCTACTCCCTCTCGCCGGCCGCAGGCGACGCGGCCTCGCTCGTCAAGCTGCTGCGCGTGAGCCTGCTCGCCGCCGTCGTGATGGGCGTGGCGCTCAGCTGCCGGGGCGCACGCGCCGCGCCCGCGTCGTGGCAGGCACGCGTCGGCACGCTGGTGCCGGGCTTCCTGTGGCTCTTTATCGCCCTGGCGCTGCTGAACTCGCTGGGCCTGCTGCAGCCGCTGCAACAGACCCTCAACCAGGCCTCCCGCGCCTGCCTGATGCTGGGCGTGGCGGGGCTGGGCATGAAGACCTCCTTCCCCCACCTGGCCAGCGCCGGCTGGCGGCCCATGCTGTTGATGGTGGCGACCAGCGCCTTTCTCGCCACGCTGATGCTCAGCGCTGCGTGGGCCGGGCGCTAAGCCATCACTGCAGATCAGGTCCGCTCAGCGCTGCCCTTGCAGCGGGACCTCGGGCGCCACCATGTGGGCATCGAGGTTGGCCATGATGATGAGAGAGCCGAACACGAGCAGCGCCACGACGAACACACCGAAGGCGAGCGCGAGGATGTTGTTGGTGTTGTCGGGGCCGCTGGACAGGTGCAGGAAGAACACCAGGTGCACGCCCATCTGGCCCACCGCGAGGGCCGCCAGCAGCACGTCGATGCCCGGCCCCCACACGGCAGCGCCGCCCGCGACCCAGAACGAGGCCAGCGTCAGCGCGACCGAGATCAGCAGGCCGGCCAGGTACTTGGCGACGGCGGTGCGCAGCTCGGGCGTCTCGCCGGGGGTTTCGTCCTCGCCCTCGGAGCCGGCGTGGCGCTGGTCGATTTCGTCGGTCATCGCGCGCCCAGGTAGACGATGGTGAACACGCCGATCCAGACGATGCCCAGCGCGTGCCAGAACAGGCTGAAGCAGTGCAGCCGGCGCGTCACCATCGGCCGCAGGCCCAGCGTGGCCACCTGCGCGGCCATCACCACCAGCCACAGCAGGCCCGCTGCCACATGCAGGCCATGCAGGCCCACCAGCGCGAAGAAGGCCGACAGGAAGGCGCTGCGACCCGGCCCGGCGCCGGCAGCGATGAGGTCGGAAAACTCACCCAGCTCCAGCGTGACGAAGGCGGCGCCCAGCCCGAAGGTGAACAGCGCACTGACGTACAGCCAGCGCTGGCTGCGCGCCCGAGTTGCCAGCGACAACATGCCGCAGCTGAAGGTCGACGCGAGCAGCGCGCCGGTCTCTGCCAACGTGTGGCCGCGGTGGAACAGCTGCGCGCCGCCGGGGCCGCTCGCCGTGCGGTGCGACAGCACGGCGTAGGCCGCAAACAGCGCCGCGAACATGATGATGTCGCTCAGCAGGAAGAGCCAGAAACCGTAGCCGACGACGATGCGCCGCGATGCCGGCCCCCGCTGCGACGGCGGCACCGCCTCGTGCGGCGACAGGCTGCTGCTGGTTGCTTGCGCGCTCATGCCGTGGCGGCCTCACCCGCCGGCTCGTCATGCTCGGTGCGCCAGGCGTGCGCCAGCCAGGCCACCAAGCCACCGGCGAGCGCGACCAATGCCAGCCAGCCGATGTGCCAGACCGCAGCGAACCCCGCCACCGAGGCGAAGAAGGCGAGCACGACGCCGAGCGCGCTCGGGCGCGGCACCGTCAAGCGGTCGCCTGCGCCGCCCTCCGCTCGCGGCAGTTCGCCCGTGCCGTCCTGCTTGGCTTGCCAGAACGCGTCGAGCCCGCCGACCTGCGGCAGCACCGCGAAGTTCCAGGCCGGCGGCGGCGACGCGGTCGCCCATTCCAGCGAGCGGCCGTTCCAGGGGTCGCCGCTGTGGTCGCGCCGCTGCTCGCGCGTGCGGATGCTGACGACGAGCTGCGCCACGGTGAAGCCGATGCCGCACAGGATGACCACCGCGCCGGCCAGCGCCACCACCATCAGCGGCTGCCAGCCGGTGTCGGCGTAGTGCTGCATGCGCCGCGTCGCGCCCATCAGGCCCAGCAGGTACAGCGGCATGAAGGCCAGGTAGAAGCCCACCAACCAGCACCAGAACGCGGCCTTGCCCAGCCGCGCGTCAAGCGTGAAGCCGAAGGCCTTGGGGAACCAGAAGTTGTAGCCGGCGAAGGCCCCGAACAGCACGCCGCCGATGATGACGTTGTGGAAGTGCGCCACCAGGAAGAGGCTGTTGTGCAGCACGAAATCGATGGGCGGCACGGCCAGCAGCACACCGCTCATGCCGCCGATGACGAAGGTGACGATGAAGCCGATGGCCCACAGCATGGGCGGCTCGAAGCGCAGGCTGCCGCCGTACATCGTGAACAGCCAGTTGAAAATCTTCACGCCCGTGGGGATGGCGATGATCATCGTCATCACGCCGAAAAAACCGTTCACGTCGGCCCCCGCGCCCATCGTGAAGAAGTGGTGCAGCCAGACCAGGAAGGACAGCACGCAGATCGCCATCGTCGCCGCCGCCATCGAGCGGTAGCCGAACACCGGCTTGCGGCTGAAGGTGCTGATGACTTCGGAGAACACGCCGAAGGCCGGCAGGATCAGGATGTAAACCTCCGGGTGGCCCCAGGCCCAGATGAGGTTGACGTACATCATGGCGTTGCCGCCCAGCTCGTTGGTGAAGAAGTGGAAGCCGAGATAGCGGTCCAGCAGCAGCATGCCGAAGGTGGCGGTGAGGATGGGGAAGGCGGCAATGATCAGCAGGTTGGCGGCCAGCGCCGTCCAGCAGAAGATGGGCATGCGGCCGTAGCCCATGCCCGGCGCGCGCAGCTTGAGGAGGGTCGTGGTGAGGTTGATGCCCGACAGCAGCGTGCCGACGCCGGCGATCTGCAGCGCCCACAGGTAGTAGTCCACCCCCACCTGCGGCGAGAAGGCCAGCTCCGACAGCGGCGGGTAGGCCAGCCAGCCGGTGCGCGCAAATTCGCCCACCACCAGCGACAGGTTGACCAGCAGCACGCCCGCCGCCGTGAGCCAGAAGCTAACGGAGTTCATCACTGGAAAGGCCACGTCGCGCGCACCGATCTGCAGCGGCACGACGAAGTTCATCAGCCCGACCATGAAGGTCATGGCGACGAAAAAAATCATGATCGTGCCGTGCGAGCTAAAGATCTGGTTGTAGTGCTCGGGCGGCAGATAGCCCGCCGCGCCACCGGCCGCCAGCGCGAGCTGCGACCGCATCATCAACGCGTCGATGAAGCCGCGCAGCATCATCACCAGCGACAGCAGCACGTACATCACGCCGATGCGCTTGTGGTCGACGCTGGTGATCCAGTCGCGCCACAGCGGGCCCCACCAGCCCTTGGCCGTGATCAGCACCAGCACCGCCAGCAGCGACGCCAGCACCAGGCCGCTGGCCGCCATCTGGATGGGTTGATGCCAGGGAATGGCGTCCCAGCTCAGCCGGCCCCACATCAGAGGCTCCCCCGGGCTACGGGTGCCGAAGCGGCACACACCGGCCCCACCGCCGCGACGATGGACTCGAACAGCTGCGGGGCCACGCTGCCGAAGCTGGCCGGGCCCGACGCGGCAGCCGGCTGCGCCAAGACCGCGTAGCGCGCGGCGTCGAGCCGGCCCGGGCCGGCCTGCGTGCTGGCCTGCCAGCGCTCGAACTCGGGCGGGCTGAGCGCGAGCACGTCGAAGCGCATGTCGGAGAAGCCGTCGCCACTGAACTGCGCCGACAGGCCGGCGTAGCTGCCGGGCCGGCCGGCCAACAGGTGCAGCGTGGTCGTCATGCCGGGCATGGTGTAGATCTGGCTGCCGAGCTGCGGCACGAAGAAGCTGTTCATCACGCTGGCCGACGTGAGCCGCAGCCGCAGCGGCCGGCCCGCCGGCACGACGAGCCGGTTGAGGCTGGCGATGCCCTGCGCGGGGTAGATGAACAGCCATTGCCAGTCCAGCGACACCACCTGCACGTCCAGCGGCGGCTGCGGCGCGTCGATGGGCCGCTGCGGGTCGAGCTGGTGCGAGCCGATCCAGGCCAGGCCGCCCAGGAACATCACCATCAGCACCGGGATAGCCCACACGGTGACTTCGATCGGCCCCGAATACGCCCACTGCGGCCGCCGCCGCGCATGCACATTGCCCTCGCGGAACCACCACGCAAACGCCAGCGTCGCGACGATGACCACCACCGCCACGGCCAGCATCACCAGCGTCGCATTCATCAGGATGCTGTGCTCGGCCGCAGCCACCGGGCCCTGCGGGTCGAGCACGCCGGTGCGCCAGCCGCTCATGGCCGCACCCCCGTGGGCGCGCAGGCAAACGCGTGGCCATCGGGGTCGCGCGCGAACACGGCGCCGGCCCGGTCTGCAGGCGTGGCCGGCCCCGCCTCGCGCTCGAACAGCAGGCAGTCCACCGCAGCAGGCGGGTTGAGCGATTCGTGCGTGCGCGGCGCGGGCTGGCGGTAGCCGAGCAGCTCCACATGCGGTGTGCCCGGCACGGCCGACGCCATCGCGACCACGTCGACCACGACGCCGTCGCCGTCCAGCCCATCGAGCCAGGCCTGTTCCGGGCCACGGTTGGTCTGCCGCGCCGCGAGCGTCAGGCCGAGCGTGTGCTCGTAGAAGGCGATGCTGCGCGCCACGTCGCTCACGCTGAGGGCGAAGTGGTCGATGCCCAGCGTCGGCCCCGCGCCGCTGCCGGCCTGCCAGCGTGCCTTGCCGGTGCCGGGCGGGAAGGCGAGCAACTCCAGCGGATGGCCGTCGGGGTCGAAGAACTTGAAGGCCTGCACACCGCCGGCTGCGGCGGGCAGGCGCTGCGGCCCGTGGCGCGAGATCGCGCGCGGTGACAGGCGCGCCAGCCGCTCGAACGCCGCCGCCATGTCGGCGGCGACGATGGCGGCGTGCTGGAAGCGCACGTCGGGGCCTGGCGGCCACTGCGCTGCCTGTGGTGTGCGCTGCTCCACCAGCTCGATGCATTCCTCGCCCAGCCGCATCAGCGCGCGGCCCGCTTCTGCAGGTGCGTCGGCGACAAACCCGAGGCCTCGCGTGTAGAACGCCATCGACCGACGCAACTCGCTCACCGGCCGCCGCAGGGCCGCGATGCGCCAGCCCAGGTCGGCTGCCACCGACCGTTCAGTTAGCTCGGTTGTCACGGCCATTGGCAGCCCCGCACATTGACCGTCAGCGCATGCAGCTCGCGCCCGGCGCACAGGAACAGCCGGCTGCGCTGCGGGCCACCAAAGCACAGGTTGGCGACGGCCGTGGGCAGGTGGATGCGGCCCAGCAGCGCGCCGGATGGGTGCAGGCAATGCACGCCGTCGCCCGCGCCGGTCCAGAGGTTGCCGTCGCTGTCGCAACGAAAGCCATCGGCATAGCCAGGCGCCACGACGTGGAAGACGCGGCCATGGCCGAGCCGGCCGCCGCCCTCGTCGACGTCGAACACGCGGATATGGCGCTGCGGCGTGGCGGCGAACTGGGTGCCGCTTTCGGCCACGTAGAGCTGCTTTTCGTCCGGCGAGAAGCACAAGCCGTTGGGGCCGTCGAAGTCGTCCGCCACGCGCGTCAGCGCACCACTCACCGGGTCGATCCGGTAGACCGAGGGCGGCAGCTGCGGCGCGGCTTTGTGACCTTCGTAGTCGGACGCAATGCCGTAGTGCGGGTCGGTGAACCAGATGCTGCCATCGCGCTTGACGACGACGTCGTTTGGCCCATTGAGCGGCTGGCCGTCGAAGCGGTCGGCCAGCACGGTCAGGCGGCCATCGGGCTCGGTGCGCGCCACGTGGCGGTGGCCGTGCGAGCAGGTGATGAGCCGGCCTTCACGGTCACGCGTATGGCCATTCGGGAAGCCTGCGGGCTGGCGCTGCACCTGCGTGCCGCCCGCCGCCGTCCAGCGCAGCAGGCGGTCGTTGGGCACGTCGCTGACCAGCAGCATCTCGTGGTCGGCAAACCAGACCGGGCCTTCCAGCCAGCGGCAGTCATTGGCCAGCGTCTCCAGCCAGGCATTAGGCAGCACGAAGGCGCGAAAGCGCGGGTCGACGATGTCGCAGTGCACCGGCCGCGCCGAGATGACGCCGGGGATGGCGCTGGGCAGCAGGCCGGCGGCGTCACTCATCGCCGGGCCTTCACTTACGGCTGCAGGGCGAGCCGACGGGCGCCACGTGCAGCTGCACCGTCATCAGGTGCGCGGGTTCGTCGCCTACGGTGCCCGAGCGGTGGCCCTTGCGGCCCTGGGCATCGGCCACGCAGTGCTGGTCTTCGCCCAGCGACAGCTCGCCCGGGCCCATCTCGATGCGCGTGCCGTCCATCGCCTCGACCCACCAGCGGCCCGACAGCGGCACGATCCACTGCGGCGCCGGGTTCTCGTGCCAGTCGCCCACCCAGCCCACCGGCTGCACGGTGAACACGACGGTGGACTCGCCGCGCGCCTGGGCATCGTTCCACTGCGGCGCGGCGTTACCGACCTGGGCCTGCTCGAAGGCGGTCAGCTCGCAGCGCGTCTGGTGGCTGACGCCGTCGGCATCGGTCCACAAATGCCAGTAGGCGGTGCGAGGGGGTGAGGTGGGGTCGGAGGAGGAGCTCATGGTGGGCAGTCGAAGTGAGTCAGGTCAGCGGCGCCAGCCCGGCGCCGAGGGCCACCAGCAGCAGGCCGCCGGCGAGACCGAAGTTCTTGGTGAAGTCCCAGAAGTGGGTGCGGTCGACGCTGTCGCCTTGGGCCCAGAAGTCGCCCTCGCGCCAGAACGGGTGGTACAGCAGCGCGGTGACCACGCAGAACCCGGCCAGCAGCAGCGCCGCAACGCGTGCGTGCCAGTCCGCCACGATGCACACCGGCGCGGCCACTTCCAGCAGCATCGCGGCGACCACCATGCCCGCCGCGCCGGGCGGGAAGGACGACGCCGCCTGCTTCTTGGCGGCGGACCAGTGCAGCAGCTTGTCGAGCGCGCTGAACGGGAACATGCCCACCAGCAGCACGCGTGCGAGCGTGTCGGCCCAGGGCATGGCATGCATCACGCGCGCACCTCCACACGGCCCGGCCGGCCGGGTGCGATGCCCAGCCGCTCGCCCACGCGGTCGGCCACGCGCAGTGCGTTGGCCACCAGCGTGAGCGTTGGGTTCACGGCCGCACTGGAGACGAAAAAGCTGGCGTCGGCCAGATAGAGGTTGTCCAGCTCGTGGGCCTTGCAGTCGAGGTCGAGCACCGAGTCGCGCGCGTCGGTGCCAAAGCGCGCGGTGCCAGCTTGGTGCGCCGTGCCGCCGAGCGGGATGTTCTTGCCGAAGTAGAGGCTGCGCTCCATCAGGTGCGGGTGGGTGCCGGTGTCGCGCAGGATCTCCTTCAGCTTCTCCTTGAGGCGCACGTGCGCCTCCAGGTTGTTGGGCGTGAGGGCGAGCGTGACGCGGCCGTCAGCGCCGATGCTGATGCGGTTCTCGGGCCGGGGCAGGTCTTCGCTGGACAGCCAGAAGTCCATCGAGTGGCGGGCCATGACTTCGAATGGCGTGTCGGGCAGCCATTCCAGCCAGGCGGGCAGCGCCTCGGCGCGGATCTGGTCGGGGTGGGACTTGGCGCACATCTGGATCAGCCCCAGCGGGTGCGGCCAGTCGGGCGCGCCGAAGTAGAAGTCGCTCACCGCCAGCGTTTTCTGGAAGACCGTGTCGTTCGCCTCGCGCGCCAGCGCCATCAGCACCGACTGGTTGTGCCGCATGTAGTTGCGGCCGAGTTGGTCCGAGCCATTGGCCAGGCCGTTCGGGTGCGCCGCCGAGGCCGAGCGCAGCAGCAGCAGGGCCGAGCTGAGCGCGCCGCAGGCGACGACGACGACGTCGGCCGAATACCGCTCAACCTGGCCGGCGCGCAGCCCTTGCCGGGTGACGCAGACCCCACTCACGCGGCGGCCCGACGCGTCCGTCTCCAGCCGGTCGACGCGGGCATGCGTGAGCAGCGTGACGTCGGGGTGGGCCGCCAGCATCGGGTCGATGCAGACGACCTGCGCATCGGCCTTGGCGCCGAGCGGGCAGGGAAAGCCGTCGAAGGCGTCGCAGCGGATGCATTTGCTGGTGCGCGCGGGCTGGCCGTCGACCTCGTCGAGCAACACGCCCAAGGGCAGGTGAAAGGGATGCAGGCCTTGCCGGGCGAACTGCTCGTGCAGCGCGGCGATGCGCGGCTCGTGGCTGACCGGCGGGTGCGGGAACGGGCCGGCGCCGGCCGGCTCGTTGGGGTCTTCACCGCGCTGGCCGTGCACGTGGAAGAGGCGCTCCGCTTCGTCGTACCAGGGCGCGAAATGCTCGTAGCGCAGCGGCCAGGCCGGCGAGACGCCGTCGACGTGCTGCACCGCCTCGAAGTCGCGCTCCCGAAAGCGCAGCAGCGCGGCGCCGTACACCTTGGAGTTGCCGCCCACGTAGCGGTGCAGCCCGGGGTGGAAGGCCTCGCCCGCCGCGCCGTACCAGGTCTCTTCGGCCTGGTAGCGGCCGTGCACGAAGACCTCGCTGGAACTCCAGTTGGCCGTCTCACGCGGCAGGTAGCCGCCCTGTTCGAGGATGAGGATGCGCTTGCCGCTGGGCGCCAGCCGCTGCGCCAGCGCGCTGCCGCCCGGGCCGCTGCCGACGACGATGAGGTCGTAATGGTCGGCCGCCATGCTCAGCCGCCGCTCGCGAAGCCAGGGAACAAGGTCATGCCGCCGTCGACGAACAGCGAGGTGCCGGTGACGTAGTCCGACGCATCGCTGGCCAGCCACACGGCCGCGCGGGCGATGTCCTCGGGCTCGCCGATGCGCCGGTAGGGCACCAGCTTCATCAGGTCGTCGTAGGCCGCCGGGGTGGACCAGGCGGCCGTGTTGATCGGCGTGCGGATGGCGCCCGGCGCGATGGCGTTGACGCGGATGCGCGCGGGCGCCACCTCTTGCGCCAGGCTCTTCATCAACAGCATCACGCCGCCCTTGGAGGCGGCGTAATTGGCGTGGCCCGCCCACGGGATCACCTCGTGCACGGAGCTCATGTGGATGACCTTGCCGGCGGCGAGCGAAACGCCGTCCACCACACCCCGGCGCAGGTACTCGCGCACGGCGGCCCGCGCGCACAGGAACTGGCCCGTCAGGTTGACGCTGATGACGGTCTGCCACTGCTCCAGCGTCATGCTGTGAAACGGCGCGTCGCGCTGCAGGCCCGCGTTGCAGACGGTGATGTGCAGCGTGCCGAACTCGGCGATGGCGCGCTCGAACATGGCCTCGACTTCATCCTCGCGGCTGACGTCGGCCTTGATGGCCAGCGCGCGGCCACCGCCGGCACGGATCTGCGCCACGACTTCGTCGGCCGCCTCCGGGTGGCTGATGTAGTTGACGACCACATCCGCCCCGGCTTGCGCCAGCCCTATCGCGACGGCGCGGCCGATGCCCGAGTTAGCGCCCGTGACCAACGCGGGCTGGCCCTGAAGAATCTTGTCGACAGCGTTTGTGCTCATGAGTGCGGCAGGGCGTAGGCAATGACGGAATCGCCCGCCTTGGTGTGAGTGGAGCCATGCCCGCCAGCGACGACGAGCAGGTACTGGCGGCCGTCGCGGCCGGTGTAGGTCATCGGCGTGGCCTGGCCGCCGGCGGGCAGGCGGGCCTCCCACAGTTGCTGGCCGGTGCTCACGTCGTAGGCGCGGACGAAGTCGTCCAGGCTGCCCGACAGGAAGGCCACGCCGCCGGCGGTGAGCAGCGGGCCGCCCAGGTTGGGCACGCCCATCTTGAAGGGCAGCGGGATGGGCGAGAGGTCACGCACCGTGCCGTTGCGGTGCTGCCAGGCGATCTTGCCGGTGGCCAGATCGGCGCCGGCCACGTAGCCCCAGGGCGGCGCCTGGCAGGGCAGGCCCAGCAGCGACGTGAACGGCCCCAACTTGGCGGCAAAGGGCGCGCCGAAGTTCTCGTTCAGCGCCGGCAGCGTGCCCTTGGGCGGGCCGTCGGCTTGCACCATCAGCGCGGTGTCATTGGGGCGCGGCACCAGGCGCGACACGAAGGCGAGGTAGGTGGGCGTGGTGAAGGCGATCTGCCGCTGCGGGTCCACAGCAATGCCGCCCCAGTTGAAGACGCCGAAGTTGCCGGGGTAGACCAGCGAGCCCTGTACCGAGGGCGGCGTGAAGCGGCCGTCGTAACGCAGGCGGTGGAAGGCGATGCGGCAGGAGAGCTGGTCGAACATCGTGGCGCCCCACATGTCGCGGCCCGTCAGGCGCGGCGGCTCGTAGGACAGCGCGGACTTGGGCTGCGTCGGCGCGGCGCGGTCGCCCTGCGCGGCCCCCTGCGGCGCAGCGGTCTCGGTCACCGGCAACAGCGGCTGGCCGGTGCGGCGGTCGAGCACGAAGAGCTCGCCCTGTTTGGTGGGCTGCACGAGCGCCGGCACCGTCGCGCCGCCGATGCGCAGGTCGATCAGGCTGGGCTGGGCGGGCACGTCGTAGTCCCACAAGTCGTGGTGCACGGTCTGGTAGACCCAGCGCAGCTTGCCCGTGGCCAGCTCCAGCGCCACCACCGCCGAGGTGAAGCGCTCCACCACCGCGCTGCGGTTGCCGCCCCACTGGTCCGGCGGCTGGTTGCCCAGCGGCACGTAGATGAGGCCGAGGGCTTCATCGACGCTGGAGATGGACCAGCTGTTGGGCGAGTTGACGGTGTAGTGGGCGCCGGGCGCGATCGGCTCGGTGGCGTCGGGGTTGCCGGAGTCCCAGTTCCAGACCAGCGCGCCGGTGTCGAGGTTGAAAGCGCGCACGACCCCGGACTGTTCGTGCGTCGAGACGTTGTCGAGCACGCTGCCGCCGATGATGACGAGCTGCGCGGTCACGACCGGCGGTGACGTCGAGTAGTAGGCGCCGGGCCGCTTGTTGGGCATGTTGGCCCACAGGTCGATCTGGCCAGTGCCGCCGCCGAAGCTTTTGCATAGCGCCCCGGTGGCGGGGTTGAGGGCGATCAGGCGGCCGTCCGCCGTGGGCATGAAGAGCTTGGCGCTGCAATCCGCAGCGGCGTCGCCGGGCGGCGCAACGGCGCTAGCCTGTGGCGCCGCGGCGGGCGCTGGCTGGTAGGACAGGCCGCGACAGGTCAGGTGTTGCAGCGCCAGGTCAGACTGCCGGACCTTGGGGTCGTAGCGCCAGACTTCCGCGCCGGTGGTCGCGTCCAGCGCGATGACGAGCTGGTGCGGCGTGCACAGGAAGAGGCGGTCGCCGACCTTCAAGGGCGTGACCTCGTCGGTGGTCTCGACCGGATCGCCCGGCTGACCGCGCAGGTCGCCGGTGTGCGCATGCCAGGCGACCTGCAGCTTGTCCACATTGGCCGGCGTGAACTGAGCCAGCGGTGAGTAGCGTTGCCCATAGCCCGTGCGCCCGTAGGCATGCCATTCGCCGGGCGGCACGCCGCGCACCGGTTCGCCGACGGCCAGCAACGCGCCCTGCGACGGCGGCAGGCTGCCAGCAATGTCATGCGCGTCCTGCGTCCACGAGGCCACAGACACGAGTGCCACCAGTGCCAGCGTCAACGCCAAGGCCCTGCGCCCGCCGCGCTGGATCGCATCGCCCGCGCTGGCACGCCCATCGTCAAGCCCTCGGCGCACCCAGGGCGTGAGCAGCAGCAAGCCCAGCACGAAGAGCACGTCGAGCCGCGCGGCCAGTGGCCACCAATCCAGGCCCGCCTCCCACAAGGCCCAGGCCAGCGTGCCCATGAGGGCCAGCGCGAACACCCACAGCGCCAGCGGGCTGCGCCGCAGCAGCAGGGCCCCGCAGGCGAGTAGCGCGGCGGCCAGCAGCGCGTAGTAGAGGCTGCCGCCCAGCGTGATCAACCAGAGCCCCCCCAACCCCAGCGCCAGGCCGGCGAGCAGCAAGACAGCGGCCAACACGCCAGCGACTCCGGCAAATGAAAAACGGCGGCGGGTGTCCATGGGGCGCTGCACTCCTCGTTGACCGCCAGCTCAGCTTGCTGAGGCACGGCGGATGGGGCTGACCCCGCACCGCGCGACGCCTGTATCGACGATAGGAAGTGAGGCCTGGGGCCGTCGTAGGCCCAGACCGAGCCGCTTGTAGGACTTGGCCCGGTCCTGGCCCGCGCCCTGCATTGGGCACGGTGGAATCGACCACACTGGCGGCAATGAATGACTCAGCTCCATTCATACGCCCGGCGCCACCCCGGCGCCCAGGGCTGTATGACTGGCCATTGCCGTGAACCTGCGCGCGCACGCCATTCCTTTGCTGCTCCTGCTGACGGCGAGACGACCTGGTTCGAGGGCGTGCTGCTCATCGGTGTGTATGCACTCCTCGCACTCGCCTTCCTGTTCTCTCCACCCGTTGCCTGAGTCGCATTCAGGCGTTGGCCATCACGGAGCCCTTCGAGCATGACCGATTCCGTTTCAAACGCACGCTTTGCCGCCGACCTGACGGCGCCGTCGCGGGCACTGCGTCAACCCTGGCAGTGGTGCGTGGGCAGTGGCCATGCCACGCTGGCACTGCGCGCCGATTGGCAGGCCCAACTGGCGCAGGCACAACGTGACCTAGGCTTCAAGTACGTGCGCTTTCACGGCATCCTCGACGATGACATGGGCACGCTGATCTGCCAGAACGATCAGCCGCTGTATTCGTTCTTCAACACCGACCGGATCTTCGATTTCCTGCTCTCGATCAACATGAAGCCGGTGGTGGAGTTGTCTTTCATGCCGCGCACGCTCTCGTCCGGCGGCGACATCGTCTTCCACTACCAGGGCAATATCACGCCGCCCAAGGACCTGGACGCATGGGCCGAATTGATACGCCGGCTGGTGTCGCACTGGGTCGAGCGCTACGGCATCGACGAAGTCGCCAGTTGGCCGATGGAGTGCTGGAACGAGCCCAATCTGAAGGCCTTCTGGACGGGCGACCAGGCCGACTACTTTGCGCTCTACCGCGCCACCGCGCAGGCCATCAAACAGGTCGATGCGCGCCTGCAGGTCGGCGGCCCGGTCACGGCGGGCAATGGGTGGCTGGACGACTTCACTGCGTATTGCAAACGCAAAGACGTGCCATTCGATTTCGTCAGCACGCACTACTACCCGACCGACCCCTTCGGCGCCATCGACTCCGACACCATCACCCAACTCGAGCACTCCCCGCCTGGAGTCATGCGCCAGCGGGCCAGCGAGGCGCGCGCCGTGGCCGGCACGCTGCCGCTGTACTACACCGAATGGAGCATCAGCTCTAACCCGCGCGACCCGTTTCACGACAGCTCGTTTGCTGCGGCGCTCGCCACGCGCATCGTCATGAGCGTGGACGATGTGGTCGATGGCTACAGCTACTGGACGTTCACGGACATCTTCGAAGAGAACTACTTTCCGAGCGCACCCTTCCACGGCGGCTTCGGCATGATGAACCTGTATGGCGTGCCCAAGCCCATCTACCGCGCCATGCAGATGCTGCGGGCGCTCGGCGACCGACAGATCGACGTGACGGGCGAACACGCCACCGTCGCGGTGTGGGTGGGCGCGGGCACCGAGGCCTCGCCGTCGAGCCGCGTCGTGCTGATCAACCAGGCCCTGCCGCGGCACCCCATTGCCGCCGAGCAGGTCACGCTGCGCCTGTCTCATGCCAGCGGTCGCAAGCCCCGCGCGGTGACGCTCAAGCGCATCGATGCCGAGCACGCCAACCCCGAGCGTGCCTGGCACGAGATGGGCGCGCCGGCCTATCCCTCGCAGGCCCAGGTTGCCGCGCTGGTGTCTGCCTCCGAAGTCGCCTCAGAACCGGTGCCTTTCGAAGCCGGTGAGTCGGTGCTCACCGTTCGCCTGACACTCGCGCCGCAATCGGTGAATCAACTCGACATTCAATGGATGGACGCATGAAGAGCTGTGCCGAAGACAACTCGCTGGATGCGCGCACGCTGCGCCGGCTGCAGCGGAATTCGTTCGACTACTTCGTCAACGAGGTGAATCCGGCCAATGGCCTGGTGCTCGACAAGACGGCGTCGGACTGGCCCGCCAGCATTGCCGCCGTCGGCATGGCCCTGACGGCGTATCCCGTCGGCGTCGAGCGCGGTTTCATCGAGCGCAGTGAAGCCATCGACAGAACGCTGGCGACGTTGCGGTTTCTGGCCGCCAGCGAGCAGAGCGACTCCCCGGAGGCGACCGGCTACAAAGGCTTTTACTACCACTTCCTGCACATGCAAACGGGCCGGCGCGCGTGGCGGTGCGAGCTGTCGAGCATCGACACGGCGCTGCTGATTGCCGGTGCACTCGCGGCCGGCGAATACTTTGACGGCGACGCCGCCGACGAAGTCGAAATCCGCGCGCTGGTGAAGCATCTCTACGAGCGCATCGACTGGGCCTGGATGCTGCACGGCGGCGACACCGTCTGCCATGGCTGGAAGCCGGAGAGCGGCTTTCTGGCGTACCGCTGGGAGGGTTACGACGAGGCGCTGATCCTGTACCTGCTGGCGCTCGGCTCGCCCACCCACCCCATCGATGCGCGCTGCTACGACGCTTGGTGCAACACCTATGCGTGGAAGTCGATCTACGGCATCGATCTGCTGTACGCCGGGCCGCTGTTCATTCACCAGATGTCGCACATCTGGTGCGACATGCGCGGCATTCGAGACCAGTTCATGCGCAAGCACGACTGCGACTATTTCGAGAACAGCCGCCGCGCGACGCTGGTGCAGCAGCAGTACGCGATCCACAACCCGCAGGGCTTCAAACACAGCGGGGCGCTGTGCTGGGGCATCAGCGCCAGCGACGGGCCGGGCACGCTGACCAAGAAGGTGAATGGCGTCGAGCGCGTGTTCTACGACTACGTGGCCCGCGGCGCGCCTTACGGGCCCGACGACGGCACCGTCGCGCCTTGGGCGGTGGCGGCGTCGCTGTGCTTTGCGCCTGAAATCGTCGCGCCGACGATCACGCACATGGCCGCGCTGCACGTCGACGTGCCCAACCCGTATGGGTTCAAGGCCTCGTTCAATCCCGTCTACCGCGAGGAGCTGGACAACGGCATCGGCTGGGTGTCGCCTTACCATTTCGGCATCAACGAAGGCCCGACGGTACTGATGATCGAAAACCACCGCAGCCAGCTCATCTGGCGACTGATGAAAAAGTGCAGTGCACTGCGCAAAGGCCTGGCGGCTGCTGGCTTCTCCGGCGGCTGGCTGGAGGCGCATGGCTGAAATCAATGCCAACAACACGACGGCGCACGCGTCACCACGGGCCTGCATCCTCGACCTGGACGGCACGCTGATCGACACGCTGGGTGACTTCGTCGCGGTCTTGCACCAAGTGCTCGCCGAGTTGGGCCTGCCGGCGGTGCAGCGGGGCTTTGTCGAGCGCACGATTGGCCGCGGCGGCGAGCACCTGGTCCGCGCAACGCTGGCCGAGGTGGGCGCGCAGGCGAGCCTGTTCGACCGCGCCTGGGGGCTCTACCAACAGCATTACGCCGAGATCAACGGCGCGCACGCGGCGGTCTATCCAGGCGTCATCGAAGGCCTGCAGGCCTTGCGTTCACGCGGGCTGCCGCTGGCGGTGCTGACGAACAAGCCCGGCGTGCCCGCGCGCGAGCTGCTCAGGCGCAAGGGGCTGGACGGCTACTTCCAGCACGTCTTCGGCGGCGACGCGTTTGCGCGCAAGAAGCCCGACCCGCTGCCGCTGCTCAAGACCTGCGAGGCCCTGGGCACGCCGCCTTCAGCGACATGGATGGTGGGCGACTCCCGCAACGACGCCGAGGCGGCGCACGCGGCCGGCTGCCCGCTCGTGCTGGTGACCTACGGCTACAACCACGGCGAGGACATCCGCGCCGTGCGGGCCGAGCAGCACGTCGAACGGCTGGACGAGTTCAGCGGCGCTTTTCGCGCTTGACGCCGAGCAGGGCGTCCTTCAGCCCGTCGTCGGCCGGCTTTTCGCCCAGCCAGATGCGCAGCAGCGACGCGAAGAACTCGGGCTCCTTGATGGGCTCGGGCATGACGTTCTTGCCGTTGAGCAGCAGCGTCGAGCCGATGCCCGGCACGTAGTCGACGGTGAAGGTGTCGCCGTTGTTGAGCTGCTTGCGGCTGGCGAAGATCTCGCTGAGCTTGAGCACGCCGTTGATGGACTTGGCGAACTCGTCGCGCGACACGTTGGCCTCCATGCCCTTGGTGAAGAGCTTGCCCAGTTCGTTGCCGTCGATGTCGCGCAGCATGTGGATGTGGATGCGCTTGGGGCCGGGGGCCGCCAGCACCTCGGCCGTCGTGCCGGCCTTGCCCGTCAGGTACAGGCCCGCCGTGTAGACCTTGACGACGAACTTGTAGCGCACGCCAGCGCCGTTGAGCACCAGCTTCTGGCCGGCCAGGTCCAGCGCCGTCTCGTATTTCACGTTGGCCACTTCGACCGTTTCGGCCCGGGCGGTTCCCCCGCCCAGGCTGCTGGCGGCCAACAGGGCCGCGAAGATGAATGCACGCATGTCTGTCTCCGTATTCGTGGCGCAACAACGGCGCCTTCGCGGGCTGAAGTATGGCTCCGCTATACACTCGCCCGCACCATGTTCATCACGCGCAAGCACATCACAGGGTCGAGCGACCGGGGAGCCTGGCCCTGGCGTCCCTGGGTCACTGCTGACTGATGCCGCTTGGCGCGCCCTGACGCGCTCTTTTTCGCGTTGCCCGTTCTCCACCGGGCTGCACGCCAAGCCCTGAAGCTGTCCATTCAAGGTTTGAGACGTGATCACTGAACTCGAATTCCAGAGCCTCGCCGCCGAGGGCTACAACCGCATCCCGCTGATCAGCGAGGCCTTTGCGGATCTCGAAACCCCGCTGTCCCTCTACCTCAAGCTGTGTTCGGGCGCTGGCCATGCGCGCAACAGCTTTCTGCTGGAGTCGGTCGTCGGCGGCGAGCGCTTCGGGCGCTTCTCTTTCATCGGCCTGCCGGCGCGCACGCTGATCCGCGCGACGGGTAACCACTGCGAGGTGCTGACCGACGGCGCCATCGTCGAGACGCACGAAGGCAATCCGCTGGACTTCATCGCGGCCTATCAAGACCGCATCAAGCCCAAGATCCCGAGCGGCCTGCCGCGCTTCTGCGGCGGCCTGGCCGGCTACTTCGGCTACGAGGCCGTGCGGGCCATCGAGAAGCGCCTGGACCGTGAGCACAAGGGCGAGAGCCTGGGCACGCCGGACATCGTGCTGCTGCTGTCGGAGGAAGTCGCCGTCATCGACAACCTGTCCGGCCGCCTCTACCTCATCGTCTGGGCGGACCCGCGCCAGCCCGAGGCCTACTTCCGCGCCAAGAAGAAGCTCTCGCTGCTGCGCGACAAGCTGACCTACTCGGTGAGCGTGCCGCGCGTGCAGCGCAGCGAGGCGCACGCCGTGACGCGCGGTTTCGCCAAGGCCGACTACCTGGCCGCCGTGGCCAAGGCCAAGGAGTACATCGCCGCCGGCGACCTGATGCAGGTGCAGGTGGGCCAGCGCATCTCCAAGCCCTACAAGGCCGAGCCGATCGCGCTGTACCGCGCGCTGCGGGCGCTGAACCCCAGCCCCTATATGTACTTCTACGACATGGGCGACTTCCAGATCGTCGGCGCCAGCCCCGAGATCCTGGTGCGCGAGGAGCACGCCAGCGACGGCAGCCGCAAGGTCACCATCCGCCCGCTGGCCGGCACCCGCCCACGCGGCGCCACGCCCGAGCGCGACCTCGAACTTGAAGCCGAACTGCAGGCCGACCCCAAGGAGCGCGCCGAGCACCTGATGCTGATCGACCTGGCGCGCAACGACATCGGCCGCATCGCGCGCACCGGCAGCGTCAAGGTGACGCAGTCCTTCGCCGTGGAGCGCTACTCGCACGTGATGCACATCGTCTCCAACGTCGAAGGCGTGTTGCGCCCCGAAGTCGGCCAGCTCGACGTGCTCAAGGCCACCTTCCCCGCCGGCACGCTGACCGGCGCGCCCAAGGTGCGGGCGATGGAGCTCATCGACGAACTGGAGCCGGTGCAACGCGGCATCTACGGCGGCGCCTGCGGCTACCTCAGCTTTGCCGGCGACATGGACCTGGCCATCGCCATTCGCACCGGCATCATCAAGAACGGCATGCTGTACGTGCAGGCGGCAGCGGGTGTTGTGGCCGACTCGGTGCCTGAGTTGGAATGGCAAGAGACGGAAGCGAAAGCCCGCGCCTTGCTGCGCGCCGCCGAACTCGTCGAGGAGGGATTTTGATGAGCCCCCACGTTCACTTCGTTCACTGCCCCCCACGGGGGATGGCCTCCCTTGGGGCGGCCCGGCGGGAGTCCAAATGCTGCTGATGATCGACAACTACGACAGCTTCACTTTCAACCTCGTCCAGTACTTCGGTGAACTGGGCGCCGACGTGAAGGTGGTGCGCAACGACGAGATCAGCGTCGCCGAGATGGCGGCGCTGAACGCGGACCACATCGTCTTCTCGCCCGGCCCCTGCACGCCCACCGAGGCCGGCGTGTGCGTGGAAGCCATCCAGCACTTCATCGGCAAGAAGCCGCTGCTGGGCGTGTGCCTCGGCCACCAGGCCATGGGCCAGGCGCTGGGCGGCAAGATCGTCCGCGCGCAGCGGCAGATGCACGGCAAGGCCAGCACGCTAACGACCGACCAGCGCGGCGTCTACACCGGCTTGCCCAAGGATTTCAGCGTCATCCGCTACCACTCCCTCGTCATCGAGGAAGTGACCTGCCCGGCGGTGCTGGAGATCACGTCGCGCAGCGAAGACGGCGAGATCATGGGCGTGCGCCACCGCGAGCTGGCCGGCACGGCCACGCCGCTGGAGGGCGTGCAGTTCCACCCCGAGTCCATCCTCAGCGAGCATGGCCACGCGATGCTGCGCAACTTCCTCGAACTGCGGGCATGAGCGACTACGCGCCGTCTTCCAGCGGTGGCGGGCCCGTCACCGTTGATCTGCGCAGCGACACGGTCACCAAGCCGACGTCGGCCATGCTCGCGGCCATTGCGGCGGCGCAGGTCGGTGACGACGTGTTCGGCGATGACCCCACCGTCAACGCGCTGCAGGAGCGCGTCGCCGCCCTGCTCGGCAAAGAGGCCGCCCTCTTCATGAGCAGTGGCACGCAGAGCAACCTCTGCGGCCTGCTGGCCCATTGCGGGCGCGGCGACGAGTACATCGTCGGCCAGCTCGCCCACACCTACCGCTACGAGGGCGGCGGCGCGGCGGCGCTGGGCGGCATCCAGCCGCAACCGCTGGCGCAGCAGCCCGACGGCACGCTGAAGCTGGAGGACATCGCCGCCGCCATCAAACCCGATGACCCGCACTTCGCGCGCACGCGGCTGCTGGCGCTGGAGAACACGTGGAGCGGCCAGGTGCTGTCCACCCAGTACACCAACGAAGCCTGCGAGCTGGCGCATGCGCGCGGCCTGGCCACGCATCTGGACGGCGCGCGCCTGTTCAACGCCGCAGTCGCCTCCGGCCGCAGCGTGGCGGACCTGGCGCGCACGTTCGACTCGGTCTCCATCTGCTTCAGCAAGGGCCTGGGCGCGCCCATCGGCTCGATGCTCGTCGGCTCGCGCGAGCTGATCGCTCGCGCCTACCGCGTGCGCAAGATGGTCGGCGGCGGGCTGCGCCAGGTAGGCCTGCTGGCGGCAGCGGCCGACCATGCGCTGACCCACCACGTCGACCGCCTGGCCGATGACCACGCGCTGGCCCGCCGGCTCGCCGAGGGGCTGGCCGCGCTGCCGGATGTCACCGTCACGCCACCGCAGACGAATATCGTCTTCGCCCAGGTGAGCGACGGCCGCACGCCGGCGCTGCTGGAGCACCTCAAATCACGCGGCGTGCTGGCCACCGGCCTCATCGGCCTGCGCTTCGTGACCCACCTCGACGTCGACGCCGCCGGCATCGACCACGCTATCGCAGTTGCCCGCGAATTCCTCGAAAAGGCATGAAATGAAAACCAAACAAAGCCACAGAGGCTGTGCTCTCTTGCCGCACGCCGCCTCGCGTTTCATGCCTCGCGGGTGCTGCGAACACGGAATGGAAAACTGACATGTCCATCACCGACAACGAAGCCCTGACCCGCGTCATCGAGCACCGCGAGATCTTCCACGACGAGATGCTGACGCTGATGCACCGCATCATGGCCGGCGAGATGTCGCCCGTCATCGCCGCCGCGCTGCTGACCGGCCTGCGCGTGAAGAAGGAAACCATCGGCGAGATCACCGCTGCCGCGCAGGTCATGCGTGAGCTGAGCAACAAGGTGCCGCTCGGCCCGCAGCCGCATCTGGTCGACGTCGTCGGCACCGGCGGCGACGGCGCGCACAGCTTCAACATCTCGACCTGCTCGATGTTCGTGGCCGCCGCCGGTGGCGCGCAGGTGGCCAAGCACGGCAACCGGAGTGTGAGCAGCAAGACCGGCAGTGCCGACGTGCTGGAGGCCCTGGGCGCCAACATCCAGCTGTCGCCGCGCCAGGTGGCCGCCTCGGTCGCCGAATGCGACATCGGTTTCATGTTCGCGCCCA
This sequence comes from Roseateles sp., assembly GCF_039929605.1. Lineage (GTDB taxonomy): Bacteria > Pseudomonadota > Gammaproteobacteria > Burkholderiales > Burkholderiaceae_C > Pelomonas. The sequence continues at coordinate 13,731 of NZ_JBDSQX010000125.1, read as the reverse complement.
ACCACCACCCGGCGATGAAGAACATCGCGCCGGTGCGCCGCGAGCTGGGCATCCGCACGATCTTCAACATCCTCGGGCCCCTGACCAACCCGGCCGGCGCGCCCAACATCCTGATGGGCGTCTTCCACCCGGACCTCGTCGGCATCCAGGTGCGCGTACTGCAGCGCCTGGGCGCCGAGCACGCCCTCGTCGTCTACGGCAAGGACGGCATGGACGAGATCTCGCTGGGCGCGACGACGCTGGTGGGCGAGCTGCGCAACGGCGCCGTGCGCGAGTACGAGATCCACCCGGAAGACTTCGGCTTCGCGATGGCCAGCAACCGCAGCCTGAAGGTGGAAGGCCCCGAGCAGTCGCGCGAGATGCTGATCGGCGTGCTGGACGGCAAGCCGGGCCCGGCGCGCGACATCGTGCTGCTGAACGCCGGCGCGACGCTATACGCCGCCAACGTGGCGCCGACGCTGGCCGACGGCATCACCCACGCCCGCGAGGCGCTGGACAGCGGCGCGGCGCGTGCCAAGCTGGATGCCTTCGTGCAGGCCACCCAAAGACTGGGGAAGAACTGATGAGCGATATCCTGAACAAGATCGTCGAGGTCAAGTGGGAAGAGATCGCGGCGGTCAAGCTGAAGCGCTCGCTCGCCTCGCAACGTGAGGAGGCCGAGGCCCGCAAGCCCGAGCGCCTCGGCTTTGAGCGCTCGCTGCGCGCGACCATTGCAGCCGGCCACGCCGCCGTCATCGCCGAGATCAAGAAGGCCAGCCCCAGCAAGGGCGTGCTGCGCGAGGACTTCAAGCCCGCCGAGATCGCCGAGACCTACGCCCGCAACGGCGCGGCCTGCCTGAGCGTGCTGACCGACGAGCGCTTCTTCCAGGGTTCCGTCGCCTACCTGCAGCAGGCCCGCGCCGCCTGCGAGCTGCCGGTGTTGCGCAAGGACTTCATGGTCGACGAGTACCAAGTCATGGAAGCCGGCGCAATGGGCGCGGACTGCATCCTGCTGATCGCCGCCTGCCTGGCCGACACGCAGATGGCCGACCTCGAAGCGGCGGCGTTCGCGCTCGGCCTGGACGTGCTGGTCGAGGTGCACGACGGCGACGAACTCGGCCGCGCGCTGAAGCTGAAGACGCCGCTGGTGGGCATCAACAACCGCAACCTGCGCACCTTCGACGTGACGCTGGACACCACGCTGGGCCTGCTGTCGCGCGTGCCGGCAGACCGGCTGCTGGTGACCGAGTCCGGCATCCTCGGCGCGGCGGACGTGCAACGCATGCGTGCGGCGAACGTGAACGCCTTCCTCGTCGGCGAGGCCTTCATGCGTGCGCCGGACCCGGGCCAGGCGCTGGCGAACTTGTTCTCGGTTTGAACGTCCAGCACTCGAAATCTGCAGAACCTCACATGTTGCCCGCCCACCGTTTCCTCGTTGCCATCGCCACGGCTGGCCTGCTGTGTTTCAGTCGAATCTGCGCCGCTCAGTCAGCGCCCACGGACTCCATCCGGCAATGGATGGACTCACTACGCGGCCCCATCTCTCGCATCTCGCAAACGACTGGCGATTGGGCGCAACAACGACAGATCGAGGAGCGCGTGGCGGCCAAGGTCCGCGAGCGCGTCATAGCTGATCCAGAGCATCCCAGCTTGGTTGACAAGACCGAGGGAGGCTCAACGGTGTTGATGCATGCCAGCCTGCATGGCTATGCACTCGTTGTGGAAGCTTTGCTGGAGTCACCCGCCGTCAGACGCGAGCTGGAAGCCAGCAATTCCACGGGTGCTACTGCATGGACCTTGTCTAACTTCGCCTGGAAGCAAGCCGCCTGGGTCTGCGCCCCCAACATCCTCGCCGACCCGTTTGCTGCAGCTCAGAACGTCATCCTGAGCTTCTACTACGTCAAGGCACCGGAGAACCAATACGCCAGGATTCGCAGTGCGCTGGCGCGCGCCGGGGCCCGACAGGACTTGGAGGCTGCCAAGAAGGCCTGGCTGGCGAATTGCCCACCTGCGAGACCCGAGGTGATCGCCAGGGTCAAGGTATCGGAGGACCTGCTGCGGACCTTGCTTCTAGAGGCGGACGTGAGCTTGGCAAGCTTCCAGTCCCGCCCCGCCAGTGGCGCATCCGGAAACCGGAGATGAATGCGTGAGCCGGTCTGTCTTTCCTGCAAATCCTGACGACCTGCATGACTGGCGCCCCGTCGTCGAAGCCTGGGCCGCGTCACCCGCCGGCCAGCGCATCGAGGCTTTCCTGGAAGAGCGCGTCGCCGCCGGCGCCACCATCTACCCGCCCGAGCCACTGCGTGCATTGACGCTGACGCCGCTCAGCGCCACCCGCGTCGTCATCCTCGGCCAGGACCCGTACCACGGCCCCGGCCAGGCCGAAGGCCTCTCCTTCAGCGTGCCCGAGGGCGTGCGCCCGCCGCCGAGCCTGCTGAACATCTTCAAGGAGATCGAGCGCGACCTCGGCACGCCCCGCCCCAAGACCGGCAGCCTGGTCAGCTGGGCCAAGGGCGGCACGCTGCTGCTGAACGCCGTGCTGACCGTGGAAGACGGCCAGCCCGCCAGCCACGCCAACAAGGGCTGGGAGGCGCTGACCGACGCGCTCATCAAGGCTGCGGCGCAAGACCCGGCCCCCAAGGTCTTCATGCTGTGGGGCGCCTACGCCCAGGCCAAGGCGCCGTTGATCGAGGCGGCTGGCCAAAGCCACCTCGTGCTGAAGGCCAACCACCCGTCGCCCCTCTCAGCGCTGAAACCGCCGCGCCCCTTCATCGGCTGCGGGCATTTCTCGACGGCCAAGGCTTGGCTGGAAGAGCGCGGGCGGGGTGCGCCTCGCAAAGCCTGAGGGCGGCTTCAAGCGGCGGATTGTTCCGCGCCCAGCAACTCGCCGTTCTGCTGCGCCCGCTTTATCTCGCGGCCCGCAATTCTTAAAGTGACAACCTGTCGGCACACCCCATTCCACACGAGGGTGGCCGGCCCAGGAGAGTCACCATGAACAACACCGCACGCCCCCTCTTCACGCTCATCACCGCCGCGACGGCCGTCGTGGCGTTGGCGGCGAGCATGTTGCTGGCCATCAGCGCACCAGCGCCGGCCACGGATGATTTCTCGCCCCCGGCTCTGATGGCCGCAGCGGAGCCCGAGCAGGCCTGAGCCTGGGCTATCCAGCGATCAGCTCGTACAGCGCAACGTCATCCCGCCCAGCGCCTCGCGCCCGAGCAGTTCGACGACCCAGTCGACGAACACCCGCAGCTTGCTGCTGAGGTGGCGGTTGGGCGGATAGACCACATAGACCGGCACCGGCTCGGCGTCCCAGTCCTCCAACACCCGCACCAGCGCGCCGCTCTTGATCAGCGGCGAGGCCATGAAGCAGGTCACCTGCACCACGCCCAGATGGGCCAGGCCGGCGTTCAGATAAGCATTCGCATCGTTCACCGCGAGGACATGGTTGCCCACCACCTCCACACGCTCATCGTCACGGCGGAAGGTGTCTGACATGACCTTGCCGCTGCGCGCCGAGAAGTAGCCCACCATGCGGTGCGGCGCCTCGCCCAGCTCACGCGGGTGGGCGGGCGTGCCGTGGCGGCGCAGGTACTCCGGCGTGGCGCAGGTGATGAAGCGGAACTCGGAAATGCGCCGCGCCACCAGGCTCTGGTCGGTCAGGTCACCACCGCGGATGACGCAATCGATGTTGTCGCTGATCAGGTCCACCGTGCGGTCGCTAACACCCAGCTCGATCTGGATGTCCGGGTACTTGGCGTAGAAATCAGGCAGGTGGGGAATGATCATTTCGCGGCCCACCACGCCGGGCACGTCGATGCGAATGCGCCCACGCGGCGTCACGCGCGCCTGGCTCATGCTGCCTTCCAACTCCTCCAGGTCGCCCAGCAGGCGCACGGCGCGCTCGTAGTAGGCGGCGCCGTCTGGCGTGACCGTGACACGGCGTGTCGTGCGGTTCAACAGCTTGGTGCGCAGATGCGATTCCAGCGTCTGGATCAACCGCGTGACGGTGGCCTTGGGCAGGTCCAGCGAGTCGGCCGCCTTGGTGAAGGTGCCGGCCTCGACGACCCGGACATAGGCTTGCATCGCAGTGAGTCGGTCCATGGGCTTCGTTGTTGAGTGCCGGTCGGCCAACTGTTGCTGGCGACGCAGATTGTTCCACGCGAAGGAAAAGTGAGTCACTTTGCAGGGCGTTTATCTAGGGGACACGAAGCCCTATCTTTCGGTCCATGGACAAGCTCGCCACCCCTTCCCCGCTGCGCCTGGGCCCCGCCCCCGGTCTGACGGCCCAGTACTACGCCGCAGTACGTCCGCTGGACGGCGGCGGGCGCGCGCTGGTGCTTTTTCTGCACGGCGGCGCGTTCACCGACTGCGCGACCGAGGCCGCCGCCGCGCGCAGCCAGCTGCTGGCCGAAGCCGGTGCCGACGTTGTCGCGCTGGACTACCCACTCGCGCCCGCCCACCCCTTCCCCACCGGCCTGAGCGCCGCCTTCGAGGCGCTGCAAGCCCTGGCCGCCAAGCCGCCGAAACTGATCGGCAGTGCCCAGACGGCGCTGTTCGTGGCCGGCGAGGAAGCCGGCGGCAACATCGCCGCCGCATTGGCGCTGATGGCGCGTGACCAGCGCGCCCCGCATCTCGCCGGCCAGTTGCTGATCTCGCCGATGCTGGACCCGGTGCTGGGAACGGCCTCCATGCGCGAGGGCGAATGCGGTGGCTGCGAATGCATCTACGCCAAGGGCTGGCAGGCCTACCTGGGCACCAGCACGCGCGCTGACCATCCCTACGCCGCACCGCTGAACGCCAGCCGCCTGGCGGGCCTGGCGCAGGCGTTGATCCTCAGCGTGGCTGGCCATCCGCTGAACGACGAATCGCGCCGCTACGCCGCCGCATTGCGCGAGCACGGTGGCGCCGCCAAGGAGCTGACGCTGCCGGCCATCGCGCCGGGCTATGTGCTGGCCCCCATCCATGAATTCCTGAGCCAGGCCACGCGCCAGGCTCTCGCATCGCCTTCTGCTTGATACCCCCTGGGAGAGAACGACATGCCATCCACCACCCCCCGTTTCAATCGCCGCATCGGCGTCATCGCGGGTGCCATCGCCCTCGTGGCACTCGGCGCCATCGGCTTCGGCCAGTTCAACCAGCCGGCCCAGGCCAACTCGGGCCCCGCCGCACCGCCGGCCACGCCGGTCTCGGTCGCCCAGGTCGTCAGCCAGGACGTGGCCGCCTGGAACGAGTTCTCCGGCCGGCTCGAGGCCGTGGAGCGCGTCGACGTGCGCGCCCGCGTGTCGGGCGCCGTGCAGCAACTCCATTTCCGCGAGGGCAGCCTCGTGAAGGCGGGCGACCTGCTCGTCACCATCGACCCCGCGCCCTACCAGGCCGAGGTGGCACGCTTCGAGGCGCAGGTGGCCGCAGCCCAGGCGCGCGTGACCTACTCGCAGAGCGAAGCCGCAAGGGCCAAGGCGCTGTGGGAAGACCGCGCCGTGGCCCGCCGCGAGTTCGACGAGAAGGACAACGCTGCCCGTGAGGCCGCCGCCAACCTGCGCGCCGCGCAGGCCGCGCTGCAGTCGGCGCAGCTGAGCCTGGGCTACACGCAGGTGCGGGCGCCGGTGGCGGGCCGCGTCGGCCGCGTGGAGGTGACGCAGGGCAACCTCGTCGCCGCCGGTGCCGGTGCGCCGGTGCTGACGACGCTGGTGTCGGTGAGCCCGATCTACGCGAGCTTCGACGCCGACGAGAAGGTCGTGCGCGAGGCGCTCGCTTCTTTGCCCAGCGGTGCGGCCGCGCGCTTGGGGCTGGAGCGCATCCCCGTCGAGATGCTCGCGGGCAGTGACAAAGCCACCACCGGCCGCTTGCAGCTTGTCGACAACCAGGTCGACGCCAAGAGCGGCACGCTGCGCGTGCGCGCCGTGTTCGACAACAAGGACGGCGGCCTGATGCCCGGCCAGTTCGCCAAGCTGCGCATGGGCCAGGCATCGAGCGAGGCCGCGCTGCTGGTGAATGAGCGCGCCGTCGGCACCGACCAGGACAAGCGTTATGTCATCGTCGTCGGTCAGGGCAACCAGGCCGAGTGGCGACCAGTGACGCTGGGCGCCAACGTGAACGGCCTGCGCGTCGTGACGAGCGGGCTGAAAGCCGGCGAGCGCGTCGTTGTCGGCGGCGTGCAGCGGGTGAAGCCGGGCTCCGTGCTCGCCCCGAAGGACGTCGCCATGGACGCCAAGCCCGAGCTCGCTGCGCAGCAAGCGGCTGCGAAGACCTCCTGATTCCTTAGCCCCCACCTCACCGCGAGCCCCGCGCTGCGGGCCGGTTACGCCGGCCCGTGGGCGTGGTGTTGCCGTTCGCCGAAGGAAGCACCATGAATTTCTCCAAATTCTTCATCGACCGCCCCATCTTTGCGGGCGTGCTGTCGCTGCTGATCTTCATCGGCGGCCTGCTGTCGATACGCGCGCTGCCGATCTCGGAATACCCCGACGTCGTGCCGCCCTCGGTCGTCGTGCGTGCCCAGTACCCGGGCGCCAACCCCAAGGTCATCGCCGAGACGGTGGCCACGCCGCTGGAAGAAGCCATCAACGGCGTGCAGGACATGCTCTACATGAGCAGCCAGGCGACCACCGACGGCCTGATGACGCTGACCGTGAGCTTCAAGCTCGGCACCGACCCCGACAAGGCCCAGCAGCTGGTGCAGAACCGCGTCAGCCAGGCCGAGGCGCGGCTGCCCGAGGAGGTCAAGCGCCTGGGCGTGTCGACGGTCAAGAGCAGCCCCGACCTGACCATGGTCGTGCACCTGACCTCGCCCAACGACCGCTACGACATGACCTACCTGCGCAACTACGCGCTGCTCAACGTCAAGGACCGCCTCGCGCGCATCCCCGGCGTCGGCCAGGTGCTGATGTTCGGCGCGGGCGACTACGCGATGCGCGTGTGGCTGGACCCGCAGAAGGTGGCCGAGCACGGCCTGTCGGCCAGCGACGTGGTGGCCGCCATCCGCAGCCAGAACGTGCAGGCGGCCGCCGGTGTGGTCGGCGCGTCGCCCGGCTTGGCAGGCATCGACCTGCAGTTGTCGGTCAACGCACAAGGGCGTCTGCAATCGGTTGAGGAGTTCGGCGACATCATCGTCAAGAGCGGTACTAACGGAGCGGTCACGCGGCTGCGTGACCTGGGCCGCCTCGAACTCGGTGCCAGCGAATACGCGCTGCGCTCGCTGCTGGACAACAAGTCCGCCGTCGCCGTGCCGATCTTCCAGGCCCCGGGCGGCAACGCGCTGGACATCTCCGCCAACGTGCGCGCCACGATGGAAGAGCTGAAGGCCGCGATGCCCGAAGGCGTGGAATACACCATCGTCTACGACCCGACGCAGTTCGTGCGCGCGTCCATCGAGTCCGTCATCCACACGCTGCTCGAAGCGGTCGCACTGGTGGTGCTCGTCGTCATCCTGTTCCTGCAGACCTGGCGCGCGTCCATCATCCCGCTGCTGGCCGTGCCGGTGTCCATCATCGGCACCTTCGCGGTGATGCACGGCTTCGGTTTCTCGATCAACGCGTTGAGCCTGTTCGGCCTGGTGCTGGCCATCGGCATCGTCGTGGACGACGCCATCGTCGTGGTGGAGAACGTGGAGCGCAACATCGCCTCGGGGCTGTCGCCGCGCGAGGCCACCTACCGCGCGATGCGTGAGGTCTCCGGCCCCATCATCGCCATCGCGCTGACGCTGATCTCGGTGTTCGTGCCGCTGGCCTTCATCACCGGCCTGACGGGCCAGTTCTACAAGCAGTTCGCGCTGACCATCGCCATCTCGACGGTGATCTCGGCGATCAACTCGCTCACCCTCTCGCCGGCCCTCGCCGCCCTGCTGCTGAAGGGCCACGACGCGCCCAAGGACGCGCTGACGCGCGGCATGGACAAGGTCTTCGGCCGCTTCTTCGCAGGCTTCAATCGGCTGTTCGCCAGCAGCTCAGCGAAGTACGGCAGCGGCGTGAAGACGCTGATGTCGCGCAAGGCGCTGATGATGGTCATCTACCTGGTGCTGGTGGCGGCCACGGCCGGCCTCTTCAAGGCCGTGCCCGGCGGCTTCGTGCCGGGCCAGGACAAGCAGTACCTGATCGGCTTTGCCCAGCTGCCCGACGGCGCCACGCTGGACCGCACGGAAGACGTCATCCGCCGCATGACCGACATCACGCTGAAGACGCCGGGTGTCGAACACGCGGTGGCCTTCCCCGGCCTGTCGATCAACGGCTTCACCAACAGCTCCAGCTCGGGCATCGTCTTCGCCACGCTGAAGCCCTTCGATGAGCGCAAGAGCAAAGACCTGTCCGCCGGCGCGATTGCCGGCTCGCTGAACGCGCAATACGGCGCCATCGAGGACGCCTTCATCGTCATGTTCCCGCCGCCGCCCGTGCAGGGCCTGGGCACGACGGGCGGCTTCAAGCTGCAGCTGCAGGACCGCGGCGGCGTCGGCTACGAGGCGATGGACCAGGCGGTCAAGGCCTTCATGGCCAAGGCCGGCAACCCCGCAACAGCGCCGGAACTGGCCGGGCTGTTCTCCAGCTACCAGGTCAACGTGCCGCAGCTGTTTGCCGACCTCGACCGCACCCGCGCCCGCCAGCTCGGCGTGGCCGTGACAGACGTGTTCGACACGATGCAGATCTACCTCGGCAGCCTGTACGTGAACGACTTCAACCAGTTCGGCCGCACCTACTCGGTCCGCGTGCAGGCCGATGCGCCCTACCGCGCCCGGGCCGAGGACATCGGCTCGCTGAAGGTGCGCTCCAACACCGGCGAGATGGTGCCGCTGTCAGCCGTGATGAAGGTCAAGCCCAGCTTCGGCCCCGAGCGCGCCATGCGCTACAACGGTTTCCTGACCGCCGACATCAACGGCGGCGCGGCGCCCGGCTTCTCGTCGGGCCAGGCCCAGGCCGCCGCCGAGCGCATCGCCGCCGAGACGCTGCCCCCTGGTGTCGGCTACGAGTGGACCGACCTGACCTACCAGGAAAAGATCGCCGGCAACTCGGGCGCGTGGGTGTTCCCGCTGGCCATCCTGCTGGTCTTCCTGGTGCTGGCCGCGCAGTACGAAAGCCTGACGCTGCCGATCGCCATCCTGCTGATCGTGCCGATGGGCCTGCTGGCCGCGATGACGGGCGTCTGGATGAGCCACGGCGACAACAACGTGTTCACGCAGATCGGGCTCATCGTGCTGGTCGGCTTGTCGGCCAAGAACGCGATCCTGATCGTCGAGTTCGCACGTGAGCTGGAGTTTGCCGGCCGCACGCCGGTGCAGGCCGCGCTGGAGGCGGCACGGCTGAGGCTGCGGCCCATCCTGATGACGTCGATGGCCTTTGTAATGGGCGTGCTGCCGCTCGTTCTGTCGACGGGAGCTGGCGCCGAAATGCGCCAGGCCATGGGCATCGCCGTGTTCGCCGGAATGATCGGCGTGACCGTCTTCGGCCTGTTCCTGACGCCGCTCTTCTACGTCATCGTCCGCCGCCTCACCGGCAACGCGCCACTGCGCCACCACGGCGGTCAGGTCGCTCATGCCGCCGCCGCCATCCCGCAAGGAGAGTGATCAATGAAATTGAACCTGACCCCACTTTTTGCAGCACTGCTGCTGGCCGGTTGCGCCTCGGCCGGCACGGTCGACCCGGCCCAGCTGCCGCAGGCGCCAGCAGCCTACAAGGCCGCATCTGCGAACGACGCACCTGCACTGACCGCCAGCTGGTGGCAGCCCTTTGCCGACCCCGTGCTGGACGACCTCGTCGGCCGCGCGATGGCGGCCAACACGAGCGTGCAGGCAGCCGCCAACCGGTTGGCGCAAGCCCGCGCGGCGCTGGGCGGCGCCGAGGCCTCGCGGCTGCCGCAGCTCGGCGCATCGGCCGGTGCCGGCCGCGCAGCCGACCCCGGCGCGCGAGGCGCCACGCAGTACAGCGCCGGCCTGAACCTGGCCTATGAGCTGGACCTCGGCGGCCGCCTGCTGCATGAGCGCAACGCCTCGTCGCTGGACGTGCGAGCCCGTGAGCAGCTGCTGGCCGACGCCCGCCTGCTGGTGCAGGCCAACGTCGCCCGCGGCTACCTGGCACTGCGCGCGCTGGACGCTGAGCGCGACATCGTGCGCGGCACCGTCGCGGCCTATGCCGAGACGCTGGCCCTGACCGAAAAGCGCGCCCGCGCCGGCGACGTGGCCGACCTGGACCTGGCCCGTGTGCGCACCGAGCTGGCCGCCAACGAGGCCGAGGCCTTCGCGCTGGATCGCCGCCGCCTGGAGCTGGAAACGGCGCTGGCCGTGCTGCTGGGCGAGCCAGCGTCCAACTTCCGCCTCGCACCCACGCCGTGGACGACCGCGCTGCCCACCGTGCCCGCTGGCCTGCCCAGCGAGCTGCTGCAGCGCCGGCCCGACCTCGCCGCCGCCAGCAGCCAGCTGCAGGCCGCGCAGGCCCGAGTCGGCGTGGCGCAGGCCGCCTGGTGGCCCAGCCTCGCGCTGACGGCCCAGGGTGGTGGCGTGTCGAGCCAGGTTTCCGACCTGTTGCGGAGCGGCGCGAGCACCTGGGGCGTGGGCCTGCTGGCCGCGCTGCCGATCTTCGATGGCGGCCGCCGCGAGGCCGGCGTCAACGCGGCCAAGGCTCAGCTCGACGGCAGTTCAATAGCCTTCCGCGAGCAGTTCCTGCTGGCGCTGAAGGACGTGGAAGACCAGCTCGGCGCCCTCACGCTGCTGCAGGCCCAGGGCGAAGCCAATTCACGTGCCGTCAGCGCCGCTGGCCAGGCGCTGCGCTTGTCCGACACGCGCTACCGCAACGGCCTCGTCAGCCAACTCGAATTGCTGGACGCACGCCGCAGCGAACTCGCCAACAAGCGTGCGGCGCTGCAGGTGCGCTCGGCGCAGTACCAGGCGACCGTCGGCCTCATCCGCGCGCTGGGCGGCGGCTGGAGCGAGGTCGGCGTCAAGCTGGCTGGCCGCTGAGCGCGGCCGGCATCAGCTAGGTTGCTGCGTCAGGGGAGGGTCTTGCAGTTGGGCTTGCAGACCACCTCGTTACGCCCTAACAGCCGGATCGACTGCAGGCTGGCAGGCGCACGGTGCTTGCCGCATTTGAAGCAGGAGCGCGTGTGGCCGCTGCCGAGGAAGGGCGAACCGCCCACTTTCGTCTGGTAGCGCAGGCCGTCTTGGCGGACCGCGGTCACGGTGTCTTTGCTCATTCTTCGCACAGGTCAGGACGAAGTGTGCATTGATGCACATGAAGCATGACAGCGCCACCTCGCAAGCCCCTGGTTAGGCATCAAACCACGGGCTTCCCCTACCCGCAAGCACGGGGTCAGGCGCCGGGGACAATGCAAGCCTGCTCTCGACGACCCATGGCCAAGCTCTTTTTCAGATATGCCGCAATGAATGCGGGCAAGTCCACCGCGCTGCTGCAGGTGGCTCACAACTATGAAGAGCGTGGCCACCGCGTGCGCATCTTCACGGCCCGGCTGGACGACCGCTACGGCCACGGCTTCGTCACGTCGCGCCTGGGCCCCAAGCGCGAGGCCGAGCAGTTCGATGCCCACACCGACTTCCGGGCGCTGATGACAGACAGCCCCGGCATCGCCTGCATCCTCATCGACGAGGCGCAGTTCCTGTCCAAACAGCAAGTGCAGCAGTTGCACGAGATGGCGCATCTGAGCAACCTGCCGGCCATCTGCTACGGCCTGCGCACGGACTTCCAGGGCGAGCTCTTCCCTGGCTCGGCCGCGCTGCTGGCGCTGGCCGACGAGATGGACGAGATGAAGACCATCTGCGACTGCGGCCGCAAGGCGACGATGAACATGCGTGTGGACGCCGGCAACCGCAAGGTCACCGAGGGTGCCCAGGTGGAGATCGGCGGCAACGCCCGCTACCGATCAGTCTGCGGGCGCTGCTTCAGGCAAGGCTAGCCCGGCCGATCAACGCAGGCCCAGCGCGTCTCGCACGGCGGCGGCGGCGTCGTCGCCCTTGGCCTTCTGCACGCGCTCCACGAACTGCAGCGCCAGGCCCTGCAATTCGCTCAGGCTGTCGCAGCGCTCGACCTCCAGCGCGAAGGCATAGCCCTTGAAGGGGCCGAGCAGCTTGGTGGCCTGACCGCTCATGTAGGTGTAGAGGGCGGCGCGGTCCAGCAGCGGGGAGCCCCCGGCACCGCGCGGAGGTGATGCCGCTGCGGCCGCAGGAGCCGGTGCAGGCGCTGCGGCACGTGGGGGTGCCGGCGGCGGAGCCGAACCGCCTTGCGGCACGATCAGGCCCTGCTGGCGCAGCGCTTCGAGATCGGCCTCGGTCGCCCCGGTGACCATGCGCAGCCAGTCGCCGGCCGTCTTGCTCGCGTCAAGCACCAGCAGCAGGTTGCGCGCGGCGCGGGACAACGGCAGGGCGCGCGCGCGAATCTCGGCGCGGCCAGCCTCAGTTTTGGAATGCAGCAAATCAAGCACGGTGTGGAGCCTCGCCCGCGACGGATTCACCGTCGGCAGGCCTCGTCACAAAGAAACGGCGATCAGGTCTTGTCTCGCAACTCGCGGCGCAGGATCTTGCCCACGGGGGTCTTGGGCAGGTCGGTGCGGAACTCGACGATCTTGGGACGTTTGTAGCCGGTCAGGTTCAGTTCGCAATAGGCCCGTACATCGGCCTCGGTGAGATTCGGGTCTTTCTTCACGATGACGACCTTCACGGCCTCTCCGGCCTTGGCGTCCAGCACGCCCACGGCGGCGCACTCCAGCACGCCGGGCATCTGCGTGAGAACGTCCTCGACCTCGTTGGGATACACGTTGAAACCGCTGACGAGGATCATGTCCTTCTTGCGGTCGACTATTCTGAAATAACCCCGTTCATCGACGGTGCCGATGTCACCGGTGCGGAAGAAGTTGTCCGCCGTCATGACCTTGGCGGTCTCGTCCGGCCGCTGCCAGTAGCCGGCCATGACCTGCGGGCCGCGGATGGCGATCTCGCCCGGCTGACCCATGGGCACTTCGTTGCCGTCGTCATCCAGCAGCGTGAGTTCGGTCAGCGGCATGGGCAGGCCGATGGTGCCGCTGTAGGCAGTGCTGTCGGTCGGGTTGCAGGTGGCCGACGGCGAGGTCTCGGACAGGCCGTAGCCCTCGACGATGGGGCAGCCGGTCTTTTCCAGCCAGAGCTTGGCGGTGGCGGCCTGCACCGCCATGCCGCCGCCGACCGAAATCACCAGCCCGCCCCAGTTGACGGTGTCGAACAAGGGGTGGTTGGCCATCGCCATGAAGAGCGTGTTGACGGCCGGGAGGCTGTGGAATTGATGGCGAGCCAGCTCCTTGAAAACACCGGGCAGGTCGCGCGGATTTGGGATCAGGATGTTGCAGCCCCCGACATGCATGGACAGCATCATGTTCGTGGTGAAACCGAAGATGTGATACAGCGGCAGCGCGCAAACAGTCATCAACTGCTCGCCCGGCGGCATCTTGTTCATGGCCGGCTGGTACCAAGCCTCGCACTGCATCACATTGGCCACCAAGTTGCGATGCAAGAGCACGGCACCCTTGCTGACGCCGGTCGTGCCGCCGGTGTATTGCAGCACCGCGATGTCATTCGGACCCAAGGCGGGCGCTTGGTATGCCAAGCTGCGACCCTTGGACAGCGCATCTTTGAAGCTCACCGCCGACGGCAGCTCAAAGGCGGGCACCGCCTTTTTGACCTTGCGCACCACGTAATTGGCGATCAGGCCGACCGGAAAGCCGAGCAGGTCGCCAACCGAGGCCACGATCACATGGCGCGTCGGCACTGCCGCCATCACCTGCTGCAAC
>NZ_JBDSQX010000124.1:0-40776 GCF_039929605.1 Roseateles sp. | reverse complement strand
ACGAGGTCGGTCTTGAGCGGGAAGGTCTTGAGGTTGACGAAGGGCGCGCGCAGCTGGCGCGCCAGCACATGGGCGAGGGCCTCCTCGGTGATGAGGTTGGCCTCGATGAGGATGCGGCCCAGCTTCTTGCCGGTGGCGCGCTGCAGTTCAAGTGCCTGGCCCAACTGCTCCGCCGAGATCAGCTGCTGCTCGACCAGGACATCGCCGAGACGGAGCTTGGGGCGAGGCGCGGCGGCGGTATCGGGGGTGTCGACCATGAGGGTTCAAAAAACAAACAAAGCCACAGAGGCACAGAGACACAGAGAGGGCGTCATCCCGCCTCCTCTGTGTCTCTGTGCCTCTGTGGCTTTGTTCAATGTGTTCATGCGTTGCTGGTTGCGTGGACTTCGGCGATGGTGGTGAGCCCCTGCAGCACCTTGACGATGCCATCCTGTCGCAGCGAGCGCATGCCCTCGGCCAACGCGGCGTTGAACAGCTCCTCGGCACGCGCGCCGGTCTGGATCATGTGGCGGATATCGCGCGACACGGTCAACAGCTCATGCAGCCCGGCGCGGCCCTTGTAGCCGCTGTGGCCGCAGGTGGCACAGCCGGCGTTCGTGAACTTCATCAGTCGGCCGCTCTGACCGTGATTCTTGATCCAGTCCGACGTCAGCGCGAGCCGGTTCGGGCGCGCATCGGCGGGGAAAGCGTGCAGATAGTCATCCAGCAGCTCGCTCAGTTCCGCCTCGGTCAGCGGCTCGCTCGTCTGGCAGGCCGTGCAGCAGCGCCGCACGAGGCGCTGGGCCAGCACGGCCAGCAGTGAGTCGGCAAAGTTGAAGGGGTCCATGCCCATGTCGAGCAGCCGCGTGATGGTCTCGGCGGCGCTGTTGGTGTGCAGCGTGGACAGCACGAGGTGGCCGGTCAGCGAGGCCTCGACGGCGATCTCGGCCGTCTCCTGGTCGCGGATCTCGCCGACCATGATGACGTCGGGGTCGGCGCGCAGGAAGGCGCGCAAGGCCTTGGCAAAGGTCCAGTCGATCTTGGGGTTGACCTGCACCTGGCGCAGGCCGGCCTGGGTGATTTCGATCGGATCCTCGGCCGTCCAGATCTTGCGGTCGGCGGTGTTGATGTGGCTGAGCGCCGAGTGCAGCGTCGTCGTCTTGCCGGAGCCGGTCGGGCCGACGCACAGCACCATGCCGTAAGGCCGGGCCACGGCGGTCCGCAGCGCGGCGAGGTTGGCGGGCGTGAGGCCGATGCGGTCCAGCGGCATGGGCCGGCTGCTGGCCAGGATGCGCATGACGACGTCTTCCAGCCCATTGTTGGTCGGGATGGTGGCCACGCGCAGCTCCAGCCGGTGCTGGGCCGAGAAACGCGCGAAGTTGATCTTGCCGTCCTGTGGCTTGCGGCGCTCGGAGATGTCGAGATCGCACATGATCTTGATGCGCGCGATCATGGCGTTACGGTAGTTGGGCGGCAGCTCCAGGTAGGGCTGCAGCACGCCGTCGCGGCGGAAGCGGATCTTGAGCTTCTCGCGGCCCGGGTAGGTCTCGATGTGGATGTCGGACACGCCCTGGTTGTGCGCCTCGATGATCATCGTGTTGATGAGGCGCACGAGGCTGTTGTCGCTCTGCTCGATGGGCGACTCGTCTTCCTTGGACGAGCGCTCGCTGCTGTCGCGCTCCAGGCTCTCGATGAGCTTGTTGGAGCTGTCCAGCGAGAAGTCGGGCTGGAAGTCGGGCAGGCTGTCGATATTGGCGCGCGGCAGGGCTTCGGCGCCGAAGCGCTCAAAGGTGGTCGGGATGGCGAACTGCAGCGTGCCCAGCCGGGTCAGCGTGGGCACGACCTTGAGCTGGGTGATGAACTCCACCTCGTCGAGGGCCTCGCGCCGCGTCGGGTCCTCCATCGCCACGACGAGGCGGCCGTCGCGCAGCACCAGCGGCAGCATCTCCAGCCGCTTGGCCACAGCGTAAGGCAGCTTGCGCACGGCGTCGGGCTCGATGGCGAAGCGTTCCACGTCGACGACGGGGTAGCCCATCTTGCGCGCCAGTGCCGACTGCAACTGCGCGCGGCTGATGACGTTCTTGCGCACCAGCAGCTCGCCGAGCGGCACGGAGCGGTCGTCGCGCTGCTGCACCAGCGCCACTTCGAGCTGCTCGGGCGTGACGAACTCCAGCGCCAGCAGCGCCTCGCCGATGCGCACCATCGGCATCTTGGCCTGCTGCTCGATGGCCTGCAGCAGCTGCTCGGCGCTGACGATGTGCTGCTCGACAAGGATGTCGCCGACGCGCCGCTGGCGCAGGCCGGTCTGCTCGACGGCGGCCGCCGCAAGCTGCTCCTGCGTGACGAGCTGGTCCTTCAGCAGCAGATCGCCGATGCGTTCGCCGATCTCGAAATGCGCCAGCACCTCACGCGGGATGAAGACGCGGCGCACCGAGTCGTCGCTTTCGGACAGCGGTGGGAACAGGAAGAGGCCGAGCTTGTCGTGCTGGTGGCCGATGGTGACGCCCTTGAGCTCGTCGCCGCCGTTGAAGACGATGCGGAAGTCGCTGCGCGGGCGCTGGTCCAGGCTGAGCGACGCGTTCTGATCGTTCTCGTCGCGCGGCGGCACGGCGATGGCGCGCATCAGCTTGACGGCGCGGAACTGGCTGAATTTCAGCGGCATGCTGTTGCGCGCTGGCGGCACGGTGATGCGCACGATGCGATCACTGGCGTCCACCGCCAGCAACTGGCCCAGACTGCGGCTGTTGTTCAGGCCGAGGATCTCGCAGGCCTCGGCGCCTTTTTGCACCTGGGGCTGGGGATAGGCCGCGTAAGGCGGCGTGGGCCAAAGGAAGCCAGAGGCGTGCGCGGTGGAGGCGTCGGCTTCGACTTGCGGCCAGGGCAGGGGCTCGGACGGGTCTGTCATGGATGCTCGTGCTGCGGTTGCGGGCCATTATGGAGGCCGAAAGACGCATCGCTGCGCCGCAAAAAGCACCCCGCCGCAGCGGCAATCCGGACAATCAACTTATGAACATCCTGATCACCGGCTTCGAGCCTTTCGGTGGCGAGACGATCAACCCCGCCTGGGAGGTGGCGCGCTCGCTGCACAACCAGGTCATCGGCGACGCGACCGTGCACGCTCGCTGCCTGCCGACGAGCTTTGGCGAGGCGCCGCTCGAACTTGCACGGGCGCTTGCCGCACTGCAGCCCGGCCTCGTCATCGCGCTGGGCCAGGCCAGCGGCCGCAGCGAGATTTCCATCGAGCGCGTGGCCGTCAACCTCATCGATGCGCGCATCGCCGACAACGCCGGCCAGCGCCCGCAGGACGTGCCAGTGCGCGCCGAGGCGCCGGCCGCCTACTTCTCGACGCTGCCCATCAAGGCCATGCGCGACGCCTTGCGTGCGGCCGGCCACCCGGCCGGGCTGTCGCTGTCGGCCGGCGCCTTTGTTTGCAATCAAGTGTTCTTCGAGCTGCAGCACCAACTAGCCGGCCGGGCCGTGCGCAGCGGCTTCATCCACCTGCCGGCCCTGCCCGAGCAGGCGGCGCGCGCACAACCGTCGGTGCCCAGCATGGGTCTGGCGGCGCAGATCGACGCGATCCGGCTGGCGGTGGCGCTGGCGCTGGCAGGCGAGGGCAGCGTGCCGGCAAGGCCGGACGAGGGCGCGCCGACGAGTTGACTCAGTCTTCCGTGTACTTGCGCCAACGCGCGCTGGCCGTGCGCATCAACTCCACCTGGCGGGCAAAGCGGCGGCAGTTGCCGCAGATGCGGTAGTGCAGGCGCAGCGACAGCCGCTCGGCCAGCGGCATCGCGCGGTCCTCGGCCTTCAGGACGATTTCCGTGGCCTCGCGGCAGGTGATGTTCAGCTTGATCAACGCGCCCCTCCAGCGGCAGCCACACCGCCGAACCAGCTCGTCTGCAGGCATTCCCGCAGCCTCAGCCGAGCCCGATGCAGCATGACCCACAGGTTCGTCGGCGTGATGGAGAGCTCCTTACAGATCTCGTCGGACTCCAGCTCCAGCCACTCGCGCATCATGAAGAGCCGCCCCTGCTGGCCGGGCAGCTTCTCCACGCAAGCCTCCAGCACCTTCATGAAGTCCACCTGCCGCAGCACGTCCTCGGGGTTGCCCCAGTCATGCTGGGTCTCGCGCCAGTGGCCGTCCGCAGCGAACAACAGGTCGTCGAGGTCCTCGCCGTCTTCGCTGGCAGAGGTCGTCGACAGCTCGCGGCTGTTCTTGCGGATCTGGTCGATGAGCTTGTGCTTGAGGATGCCGATGAGCCAGGTCTTGAGCTGGCTGTTGCCCGCGAAGGCCTGCGGCTTTTCAAGCGCGGCGAGCAGCGTCTCCGACACGGCGTCCTCCGCCCAGGCCGGGTTGCGCAACTGCAGGCGCGCATATTTCAGCAGCACGGGGCGCAGGGCCTCGATCTGGCGGCAATAGTCGGGAGTAGCGGTCATGGCGGCGCGCAGTGTAAGGAGTAGCCAGTGTCTTGCGACTTCAATCTCGCCGCCGGATGATCGGCCGCCTTTCACCTCCCAACCTTTTGGAGACCTGTCTCATGAAGAACCAAGCCCTCGTGTCCTCCGCCCTGGCCGCCGCCCTGTCCCTTGGCCTCGTCGCCCAGGCCCAGGCCGCTGATGCCGCCAAGGAGAAGTGCTACGGCATCGCCAAAGCTGGCCAGAACGACTGCGCCACCACCAACGGCAGCCACTCCTGCGCCGGCCAGTCCAAGGCCGACAAGGACGCCAACGAATGGAAGTACGTCGCCAAGGGCACGTGCGAGAAGGAAGGCGGCGCGACCAAGGCGCCGGCCAAGAAGTAAGCGCGGCATGGCGTCAGTACCCTGCGTCGGCATAGGCTGGCGCCAGCCCCACTACGAGACCTTGCTGGCCGAGCGCCCCGCGCTCGGCTTCATCGAGGTCCACTCAGAGAATTTCTTCGCCGACGGCGGCATCACGCTAGCGGTGCTGGAGGCGGGCCGCGAGGCCTATGACCTTAGCCTGCACGGCGTCGGCCTGGCCCTCGGCTCGGCGGCCGGTCTGGACGGCTGGCATCTCGAGCGCCTGGCCCGCCTCGTCGAGCGCGTGCAGCCGCGCTGGGTGTCGGACCATGCCTGCTTCGCCCGTGTTGGATCAGGTCTGCATGCCGCCGACCTGCTGCCCATTCCCTTCAACGACGAGTCGTTAGCCTTGATGGCGAGTCATGTCGGCCAGGTGCAGCAGCGCCTCGGCCGCCAGATGCTGGTCGAAAACATCAGCGCCTACGTCGGCTGGGCCGGCGACACGCTGGCCGAGCCCGAATTCTTCAACGAGCTGACACGGCGCAGCGGCTGCGGCCTGCTGCTGGACGTGAACAACCTCTTCGTCAATGCGCGCAACGCCGGCTTCGACGCGGGCGAGGCGGCGCGTGAGGCCATGCGCTGGATCGACGCGATCCAGCCCGGCAGCGTCGGCGAGATCCACCTGGCCGGGCATTGCGAACTGGCGGACGGCCTCGTCATCGACGACCACGGCAGCCGCGTTCGCGACGAGGTGTGGCGGGTCTACGAGCACGCTGTTCGTCGCCTCGGCCCGGTGCCGACGCTGATCGAATGGGACACGGCCGTGCCCGAGCTGGGCGTGCTGCTGGCCGAGGCCGGGCGGGCAAGGGCGGTGCAATCATGAAGACGGATCAGCAGGCGCTCGTCGATGCGTTGCTGGGCCGTGGCGGCGCACCCCCGGGCCTGACCGGCGCCGAGCGCGGTCTCGCGGCCTACCGAACCAACTTGCGGGCCTTGTCTGCGCAAGCGCTGGCCGTGCCCTTCGCGCGGCTGCGAGAGGCGCTTGGCGAGGATGAGTTCGCCTCGCTGGCCTGGACCTTCTGGCGCGCCCACCCGCCCGAACGCGGCGACCTTGCGCAGTGGGGCGGCGCGCTTGAAAACTTTCTGATCGAACGGGCCGGCGAGGCCTCCGGCCTGCCCGACCTGGCGCGGCTGGACTGGGCCTCTCACCGGGCCGAGCGAGCAGCGAATGCGGAGCTGGACGCCCCGTCGCTGGCATTGTTGGGCACGACGCCGCCCGAGCAGCTGTGGCTGCAACTGCGTCCCGGCGTCGCCCTGATCGTCCAAAGCGACGGGCCGATGCTCGTCTGGCGCGAGGGCTGGGCGGCCAGATCGCAGGCCTTGTCGCCCGGCGAGGCGGCCTTCATGCGGGCGCTGCTCGGCGAAGTGAATCTTGCCGACGCGCTCGTGAAAGGTTCGGGCGCCCACGCCGACTTTGACTTCTCCACCTGGCTGCAAGCCGCGCTGCAACATGCCTGGCTGCAAGGGGTCAGGTCAACACCCCATCCTGAACACCTCCGGACCAAGACACCATGAAAGCACTGCTCTCCACCGCCCTGCGCTCCATCACCGACCCCGGCCTGCAGCCCACCCGTCTGCCCGCGCCGCTAGACACGCTCGTCAGCCACCTGCAGTCGCTGGCGCTGCTGGCGGCCCGGCTCTACGTGGCGCAGGTCTTCTTCCTGTCGGGGCTGACCAAGCTGCGCGACTGGTCGTCCACGCTCGCCCTGTTCAACGACATCTACCAGGTGCCGCTGCTGCCGCCCGCGCTCGCCGCCTACATGGGCACGGCCGGCGAACTGGCGCTGCCCGTGCTGCTGGTGCTGGGCCTGGCCACGCGCTTTGCCGGCGCCGGCCTCTTCGTCGTGAACCTGATGGCGGCGCTGTCGCTGATGGCGGACGACTTCTCGCCGGCTGCTCAGGCGCAGCACACCTTGTGGGGTGTGCTGGCCATCGTCATCGCGCTGTGGGGCGCCGGCCGCTGGTCCGTGGACCGATTTATTCGCGTGGCCTGAAGTTCAGGATGATGACCGACGGCACCCGCCCATCGGTATCGCGCGGCAGCATCTCGGCCTTCTCGACGGCGCGCAGCACGGCTCGGTCCCAGTCGGCATCGCCGCTGGCCTTGATGACCTTGCTGCCGAGGATGCGGCCATCGGGGGCGAGCGCGACCTGAACTTCCGCGGTCGGGTTGGCCGCGCTGTCGTCTGAAAAGATGATCAGCGGCCGGATCTTGCCCTTGACGCGGCCCACCCAGCCGGCCGATGGC
The DNA here is from genome assembly GCF_039929605.1 of Roseateles sp. Classification (GTDB taxonomy): domain Bacteria; phylum Pseudomonadota; class Gammaproteobacteria; order Burkholderiales; family Burkholderiaceae_C; genus Pelomonas. The sequence goes on along the minus strand of NZ_JBDSQX010000124.1, from coordinate 33,732 downwards.
GCGCCACTTTGAGCGGCGGTGCCGGTGGAGTTGGGCGTGCCGCCCGCCATGCCCTGGATGCGGCGCAGGTTCTCCTGGCGCTGGGCTTCGCGGCGGGCATCGGCAGCCTTGGCTTCCTTCGCCGCTTTGGCGTCGTTGGCCGTCTTGTCCTTCTTGCGGTCCTGCTCGTCCTTGGTCGCCTTGTCTTTCGCGGCCTTGTCCTTGGCTTCCTTGTCTTTCGCCGCCCGGTCACGTTCCAGGCGTTCGAGTTTGGCCGCCTCGTCGCGCGCCTTCTCTTCCTTGCGCTTCTTGTCCTTGGCGATGGCGATGTCGGCCTCGCGCTGCTCTTCGGCGGCTTCCTCGGCGGCGCGTTGCTGGGCCTTCAGGTCGGGCTTGGGCGCTTCGGGTTCGGGCTCGACCGGCGCTTCCTCGCGCGGCGCGGCAATCTGCGGCACAGACGACCACAACTCGGCCTCGAAGGCCGGCGACGAGTCGCTGTTCCAGTGCAGGCCGGAACTCAACGCGAGGAGCAGCAGGCCATGCGCCACCAGCGCAAAGGCCAGGCCGCGGCCAATGCCGGCGGCCTCGGGAGGGCGCAACGTCGCAGCGGTCATCGGGCGGCGGAAGCTCCGCTCTTCACGGCCAGGCCGACGCGCTGGATGCCGGCGCGCTGCAGCGTGTCCATGACCTGCACGACGGCCTCGTACTTGACGTTCTTGTCGGCAGAGATGACGACCGGGTTGTTGCCGTTCTGGCCCTGCGCCTTCTTGACGCGCTCAGCCAGGCGGTTGGCGGGAATGGATTCCGGCTCCAGCTGGTCGACCTTGATCTTCAGCCGCTCGTCGGTGCCGACGATGATCTGGATGACGTGCTCGGGCTGCTGGCGGCTCTTGCCCACGCTGGGCAGGTCGACCATGCCCGTCGTGATCAGCGGCGCGCTGACCATGAAGATGATGAGCAGCACCAGCATCACATCGATGAACGGGACCATGTTGATCTCGTTCATCGTGCGGCGCCGCCGGCCGCCTCGGGAGGAGATGCCCGCCATCAGGATTGCGTCGAGTTGCGTTGCAGGATGTTGGAGAACTCCTCGATGAAGGTCTCCAGCGTGATGGCGGCGCGGTCGATCTGGCGGGCGAAGCGGTTGTAGGCCAGCACGGCGGGGATTGCCGCGAACAGACCGATGGCCGTGGCGACCAGCGCTTCAGCGATGCCGGGCGCAACGGTGGCCAGCGTCACCTGCGTCAGGTTGGACAGGCCCACGAAGGCATGCATGATTCCCCAGATGGTGCCGAACAGGCCCACATAGGGCGACACCGAACCCACCGAGGCGAGGAAGGAGAGGTTGCTCTCCATCGCGTCCAGCTCACGGTGGAAGCTGGCGCGCATGGCGCGGCGGGCGGCGTCGAGGAGGGCGCTGGCGTCGGTCACGCGCTTCTCGCGCAGCTTCATGAACTCACGCATGCCCGACGCGAAGATGCGCTCCAGCGGCGCGCCGTCGGTGCGGTTGCTGACCGACTGGAAGAGCTCGTTGAGGTTCTTGCCGCTCCAGAACTCGGCCTCGAAGGCGTCGTTGCGGCGCTTGATCTGGCCCAGGCCGATGAGCTTGCCGAAGATGACGCTCCAGCTCGCAAGCGACACGAGCAGCAGGCCCGCGATGACGAGCTGCACGGCAAAGCTGGCGTGCAGGATCAGGGAGACGATGGAGAGGTCTTGGTTCATGCGGAGGTGATCGCTGCAACGACGGTGTCGGGCAGGCGTTGGGGTTTCAGGTCGCCGGCGCGCACGCAGCCGATGCGGATTTCGCCTTCGCACAGCAGCGTGTCGCCCCGCAGTGCGCGTTGGCGCACGACGAGGCTGGCGCGGCCGGCGGGTTCGGGGTCGACGGTGATGGTCAGCAGGTCGTCGAGCTTTGCTGGGGCGGCATAACGAAGGCTGGTGGCGGCGACAACGAACATGAGGCCGGTGTCCTCGCGCAGCTGATGCTGCTCGACGCCGGCCGCGCGCAGCCACTCGGTGCGAGCACGCTCGAAGAACTTCAGGTAGTTGGCGTAGAAGACGATGCCGCCGGCGTCGGTGTCTTCCCAATACACGCGGATGGGGAACTGGAAGCTCATGCGAGCACCCCGCGCAGGCGCCGCACGGCTTCCTGCAGGTCCTCCATCGACGACGCGAACGACAGGCGCATCCAGCGCTGCGGGTCGGCCAGGCCGAAGTCGCGGCCGGGTGTCAGCGCGACCTGGGCGCTCTGCAGCAGCTCATGGGCGAAGGCCCAGCTGTCGGCATGGTGGCGGGAGATGTCCATCCACGCGTAGAAGGCGCCGTCGGGTGCGACGGGCACGGTCAGGCCCAGCTCGTTCAGTGCGGGCACGATGTAGTCGCGGCGGTCTTTCAGCACGGTGCGGCGGCGTTCGAACTCGGCGATGGAGGCGGGCTCGAAGCAGGCGAGGGCGGCCATCTGCGCCAGCGTGGACGGGCAGATGTAGAGGTTCTGCGCCAGCCGCTCGATGGCCGGCACGAGGGCAGGGGGTAACACCAGCCAGCCCAGCCGCCAGCCGGTCATGCCGAAGTATTTGGAGAAGCTGTTGACCGAGACGATGTCGTCGCCGAGCGCCAAAGCGCTGTGGCTGAAATGCTCGTCGTAGCTCAGCGGCAGGTAGATCTCGTCCACCACCGTGACGCCGCCGCGCTCGCGTACGAAGCCGGCGATGTCCGCCAGCACCTCGGGTGCGATGGACGTGCCGGTCGGGTTGCTCGGCGAGGCCAGCAGCACGCCGCGTGTGTGCGGGCGTCCAGGCCTCGCGCACCTGGCTCGCACCCAGCTGGAAGCGCTCCGCTGCGCCGGTGGGCAGCAGGCGCGGCGTGGCGTCCGCAGCCGTCACGAAGTGGCGGTTGCAGGGGTAGCAGGGGTCGGGCATCAACACCTCGTCGCCGCGCTCGAAGAGGGCGAGGCAGGCGAGTTGCAAGCCGGCCGAAGCGCCCGCCGTGATGGCGATGCGCTCCGGCGCAATGGCGAGGCTGAAGCGCTGGGTGTACCAACGCGAGATGGCTTCGCGGAGCTGAGGCAGGCCGAGAGCGTCGGTGTAGGGCGTGGGGCCTTGGGCGATACGTGAGACAGCTTCACGCACGGCCGGCGCGGCGCCGAAGTCGGGCTCGCCGACATTGAGGCGGATCATGCGCCGGCCGCCTCGTGCCGGGTCGCACAGCGGGCCGGCCGCGAGCTGGGCCGCAGCCTTGGCCAGCTCCATCACGTAGAAGGGCTCGATGCGGTCAAGCCGCGCGGCGAGTTTCATCCGCGCTTGGCTGCCACCTCGGCCGGGCGCAGGTCGCCGGCCGCACGGTCCAGCACGCCGTTGACGTACTTGTGGCCGTCGGTGCCGCCGAAGGACTTGGCCAGCTCGACGGCTTCGTTGATGGCGACCCGGTAGGGGATATCGAGGCAGTGCTTGAGCTCGTAGGCGCCGATCATCAGGATGCCGTGCTCGATGGGCGAAAGCTCCGTGGTCTTGCGGTCGACATGGCGGGACAGGATGGCGTCGAGGTCAACGGCTTCGTTGACGCAACCGGCCAGCAGCGCGTCGTAATGCTTCAGGTCGAGCTTGGCATAGCCTTCCTGCTCGCGGCCCAGGGCGACGATGGCGCCGATTTCATCGCCTGTCAGCAGCCATTGGTACAGGCCCTGCAGCGCGGCCTCGCGCGAACGGCGGCGAGCCGACTTGGCAGGCGCCTTCTTGCCGGCAGGCTTGGCTGCCGTCTTTGTGGCGGCATTGGCGGTGCTCTTTGGGGCTTCGTTCACTCGATCTCTTTCAGCAGATTGGCCATCTCGACGGCGACGCGCGCGGCGTCGCGTCCCTTGGGCTCGGCGCGGGCCCAGGCCTGCGCTTCGTTTTCGACGGTCAGGATGGCGTTGGCAATCGGAACGCCGTGATCCAGCCCGACGCGGGTCACGGCGGCGCCGCTCTCGTTGGCGACCAGCTCGAAGTGATAGGTCTCGCCGCGAATGATGCAGCCCAACGCGATGAGGGCGTCGTAGTCGTTGGTCTCAGCCAGGGCCTGCAGGGCCAGCGGCACTTCGAGTGCGCCCGGCACCGTCACGTGGCGGACGGCCTCGGCCGGCACGCCAAGCACCGACAGCTCTGCAAGGCAGGCACTGGCGAGCGCCGATGTGATGGCGTCGTTGAAGCGCGCCTGGACGATGGCGATCACGAGCTCGCTGCCGTCGAGAGCGCCCTCGAAGCCGGGAAGGCCTTGCTTTGAGTCTTGCATCGCGTGCCTCTTGTGTCTCGTTTCAGCAGGAAGGGGGAGCGACGAAGCCGGTCACGTCCAGCCCGTAGCCGGTCATGCTGGGCATGCGGCGCGGGCTGCCGAGCAGCTTCATGTGATGCACGCCCAACGACTTCAGGATCTGAGCGCCCACGCCATAGGTACGCAGGTCCATCGCGCTTTTGACGGGTGCTGCAGTCTTTTCAGCCGTGGCGCGGGCCAGGACGCCAGCGGAACCTTCACCGCAGTTGAGCAGCACGACGACGCCGGCCGGGCTGGCCTGCACGGCTGCCAGTGCCGCAGGCAGGCCCCACGAGTGACCGCAGGAGCCGGCTTCGAGCAGGTCCATGACCGACAGCGGCTCATGCACGCGCACGAGGACTTCGTCGCTGGGGCTCCAAGCACCGTGGCTCAGCGCGAGGTGGGTACCGCCGGTGCGGTCGGTGAAGACCTGGCAGTCGAACTCGCCCTGGGCGGTGTTGAGGCGCCGCTCGGCGACGCGCGTGACGAGGCTCTCGTGGCGGCTGCGGTATTCGATGAGGTCGGCGATGGTGCCGATCTTGAGACCGTGTTCGGCGGCAAAGATCTCCAGGTCCGGCAGCCGCGCCATGCTGCCGTCGTCCTTCATGATTTCGCAGATGACCGACGTGGCCGACAGGCCCGCCATGCGGGCGAGGTCACAGCCCGCTTCGGTATGGCCGGCGCGCATCAGCACGCCGCCATCCTGGGCCTGCAGCGGGAAGACGTGCCCGGGCTGGACGAGGTCGCTGGCTTTGGCGTCGGCCGCGACGGCGGCTTGCACGGTGCGGGCGCGGTCAGCGGCGGAGATGCCGGTCGTGACGCCGGTGGCCGCCTCGATGGACACGGTGAAGGCGGTGCCATGCTGGGTGCCGTTGCGGCGCGTCATCGGCGGCAGCTGCAGGCGCTCGCAATGCTCGCGCGGCAGCGTCAGGCAGATGAGGCCGCGGCCATGCTTGGCCATGAAGTTGATGGCCTCCGGCGTGACGAGGTCAGCCGCCAGCACGAGATCACCCTCGTTTTCGCGGTCTTCCTCGTCAACCAGGATGACCATGCGGCCGGCTGCCAACTCGGCCACCAGCTCGGGAATGGGGGAGATGGGCATAGCCGGCGATTGTAGGTGGCGACCCTAGGCGGGGCGGAGCCGAAGGCGCAGATCCTGGCCTATCGGTGTGGCTTCAATCAAGCGCCAGCGGCGTGCCTCGTCAAGTCGGGCCAGAGGCGACAAGGCTGCGAGCGGGCGGCCTTCGCCGATCAGCATCGGCGCTTGGTAGATGAGCAACTCGTCCACCAGATCAGCGTCGAGGAAGGCGCCGGACAAGGTCGGGCCGGCCTCGACGTGCAACTCGTTGATGCCCAGTTTGCCAAGTTCGTTCAGCAGCGTCGGCAGATCGGCGCGGCCGGGGCCGATGACGCGGGCTTCACCGGGCGGCTGCAGGATGCGCGCCGTGCTCGGCAGGCGACCTTGCGGGTCGAGCACGATGCGCAGCGGTTGCTTCGCCGTCTGCACGAGGCGCACATCCAGCCGCGGGTCGTCGGCCAGCACGGTGCCGATACCGGTGATCACAGCGCCGGCGCGGCGGCGCCAGGCATGGCCATCGGCGCGGGCTGCCTCGCCCGTGATCCACTGGCTGCGACCATCGGGCAGGGCGGTGCGACCATCCAGAGAGACGGCCGATTTCAGCCGCACGAAGGGTCGGCCACGCTGCATGCGCGAAAAGAAGCCGATGTTGAGCTCGCGCGCGGCGTCGGCCACAGCCGTGTCGGCGAGTTCAACATCGATGCCGGCAGCGCGCAGCCGCGCCAGGCCTTGGCCGGCAACCAGCGGGTTGGGGTCTTCGACCGCGACGACGACCCGGGCGATGCCTGCGTTGATCAGCGCGTCACAGCACGGCGGCGTGCGGCCGTGGTGGGAGCAGGGTTCCAACGTGACGATGGCCGTCGCACCGCGCACGTCATGACCACGCGCTGCCGCATCGCGCAGCGCCATGACCTCGGCATGGGCCTGTCCCGCTGCCTGCGTGTGTCCAGTTCCCAGTTCACTGCCGTCTGCCGCAAGGATGACGCAGCCGACCCGTGGGTTGGGGTCACTCAGGCCGATGGCCTGGGCGGCCAGCGCGAGGGCTTGTTGCAGTGCTGCGGAGATGTCGGGAGCGGGCATCTGCCCAGTCTAGCCAGCGATCAGATCAAGTGAGATCAGGGATCAGGGCTGGATCTGATAGGTCGCAGCGTCGATAAAGTAGCCCAGACTGTTGTTGACCGGGCTCAGCGGGCAAGCCGTCCCGTCGCCGCTGCGGATGACAAGGAAGTTCTGCCGCGCCAGCGAGTAGCTGACATGGCGGTAAAGCGCTGGATGCTCCTCGTTGTCAATCCTGTCAGGCTTGGCGGTGCTGGAGTACGGATCTTCGGTGTAGCCGTTGCCGTTGTAGTCTCCGCTGTAGCGGCAGACCTTGAACTGAGAAGCCGAGCTGCCAATGTCCAGAGGGCTACCCAGCAGCACCTGGCCCGACCAATTTTTCTGGGAGTTCGGGTAGACGAGGCAGTAATAGTTCATCAGCGTCTGGGTCAGCGGGCTCGCCGAGTCGTCATCAGTGAAGCAGGCCGGGGTGGGCAGAGCGGGGTAGTCATTGCCGCCGGCTGCCAGAGATTCCACACCCTGCAAATCCCGCACCATGAGTTGGCTGGGTGTTCGCACCACCCTGACGGACAGGCGCTGCGCGGCATCCGCAGGGTTTCTTGAGTCCGGCGTACTACCCGTGGAAAAGCGGATCGTCCCGCTGACCAGATAGCCGACACCGCCGTTGTTCTTGCATGTTTCAACACTGCTCGCCGTAAGGGCAGAGACTGCTGTGTTGATCGAAATCTCGCAAATGCCGGTGATGATGCCTGTGACATTGTTGAAGACCCAAATAGCCCCGTTATTGACACGCGGCCGGAAGGCGCTCGTGCCATTGCCCAGGTCCTTTGCGGCCCGAGGTATTGCCGGATTGCGATTGTCCGGCTGACGGATTCCGTTCGTGGGCGGCGTGACGCCCAGGGCCATCGAGAAGACGGGGTCGGTGCGGGAGATGACGCTGTCGAGCGTGACCGACTGTTGAATACCGCTTCGATCCGGCCACTCCACCTTGACCCGGACGGTCTTGCCCTGGGGTTCGGTCAGGTCCTTCACCAGCGGTGTCACCGAGCGGGTGACCGTGAACGTGGTGTTGGCGTTGTCCAACGGAACCGTGACGTCTGGCGGAGAAACCATGTCGTTTTTGTAGTCGCGAACATTGGCTGCAGGGTCCACCTCGTCGCCCCTGTCCAGAACCGAGAAGTCGCGCAGCGTTGCGAGCTCCGCCTGGGCCATGCGCATCGCCTCGCTGCGTTGCTTGGCCAGGTCACCGCTGCGACGCAGATTGCCCGTGAGCCCCACCAGCGCCACCATGCCAAAGGACATGATCACCAGCGCCACCAAAGCTTCGATCAACGTTGTGCCACGCTGCGGTCGGCTGCGGGAGGCTTGGGTTTGAAAGGACTTCATGGCCATCATCAGTTGATGTCGATCCAGCCGCCGGGAATGCGCACATAGCTGCCCAAGCGGTTGCGCATTTGGTCGGCCACAGCCTGCTGGTAGATCACATCCATGCGACCGGAGGTTGCCATGCCACCGCCAACCAGCACCATGCCGTTGACTACGGAAGGCATGGCGCTGTCGTTGCTCCAAGCCAGCGCACCCGTAGCCACCAGCATGCCGTTGATCTGCAGGGGGCCAGCCAACGTGACGTCGCCATTGGCCACGATGAGAACCGGGTCGCTCACGCTTCCCAAAACCTTGCTGCTCGCGATCCTCAGGTTGCCCTGGACCCAGAGGATGCGCTGGCCGGCCGTGTAGGCAGTTTCAAGCGCGGTTGCGCAATCGCTGGCACACGTGACTGTTCGTAAAGCTGGATGCTTGCGGTAGCGGGCGAGGTTCGTACCCATGAACATCTTGAACACCCCCTCGGCCGTGAGGCTGGTGTCGGCGAGGGTGGTGTCGGTCTCTATGACGACCTGGCCGGTCGCCGTGCCGGGCACGCTTTCGAGTCGACCATCGACCTTACCCGTCCAGCTGCCGCCCATGACCGCCAGTTGACCGGCTGAACGGGGATCGCCGTTGTGCAGGCCCAAGCCAGCACCCGTCGAAGCGATGTCGCCCCTGACGACAAGCGGTGCGGCAGGCGGACTGCGCACAGCGCCGACGAGGCCAATCTTTACCGTCAGGTTGGTTCGGGCCAATTGATTCTTGCTAATAGCGACCATGTTGATGGCGCTATCGCATTGGTCTGCGACGCTATCCGTGCATCCGAGAGCCTTCAGCGTCAGCGTGCCGCCACGATTCCCGGACTGGAGCCCGATGTTAAAGCTCGGCACCAAATCACTTCCTGCCACGGCAGTCTGCGCGGTGTGTGCTGCGCTCGTAGCAGGGCAGCGGCAGGACCAACCCTCGTTGGCAGTGTCGCGGGCGCAATCAAGGGTGGTATCTGCGGGACTGATGCGGCGGTCAGCAGTGTTGATCAGCAAATAGCGGTCGGCAAAACGTTGCCCACCCGTATCAACAGGCTTGCAAGCCGCGTCAATCGCCGTGCCGTTGAGCTGGGCCAACGTCCATTCCACTCCCGCTTCAGCGACTTCCTGTGCGACACTGGCACGGAAGTAGCTGCTCGCGATACGTTGCTCGAACAGCAGGCTGCGATTGGCATAGGCCGCCAGTAGCGCCATGACCAGGAAAAGCACCATGACGACCACCAGCGTCGCCGCGCCTCGTTGTCGCGAGTGCCAGGAGCAGATGGACAGCTTCATGCCGGGCAAGCTCCGATAACCTCATCGGCACGCAGGCGCTCCACGCCAGACAGGGTGCGCTTGACGTTGGAGTCGTGGGCAGCCTCGCCAACGATGGTGAAGCGGACCTTGCGTACCACGTGCTTGGGGCAGAGGCCTGTAGTGGCCGGTGGCAGGTTGCAAGGCTTGTCGCAGAACTCACCGACATAGACGGACTGCTCATCGATGTCGATGTCGAAACCCTTGATCTTCACACTGGCACGGTCGGTGATCGGCTGCCAGTTCTCTCCGCCCACCGCACCGACCAGTAGATAAAGCTCCTGCACGCCTTCGCGCTTGTCCCACTTGAACCCGAAGTGCTCGACTTCACGGAGTACGCCGGTCTCGCTGTAGTCACTGCCGCTCGAAGGGCGGGCATATTGATAGGTCAGCGAGCGCAACGAAGCGTTGTCAGTCTTGACCAATGCTGTGAACTGGTTGACCGATGCCGTAAGGGCTGCCGTTTCACCCAACGTGCCGACGTCGGTCGGCGGAGCCCAAACGCCCAGCTCAGCCCGGCCGCGGAAGCCCGCACGACGCAGATCCTGCTGCAGAATGTCGGCAGTCGTTCGCAGGTCTTGCTGGATCTGAGTTTCCAGCATCAGGCGACGGTGCTCGTTGATCTGGTTGACGGCGACCATGGACGCACCGGCCGCGACGATGAGGCCGACTGTGATGCCCACCATCAGCTCAACAAGACCCAGCCCACGTTGTCGAACGGACATGGTTGTGCGGTTAATGGCGGTGGTCAGCATCTGGGGAACCCGCTCATGCTGCCATCCGGCGAACAGGTACGCAGCCGTCCGGCGTTGTTGTATTCCACACGCAGGGTTGCGCCGGTCCGCGCCCCCTTCACGTCGATCTGGACGTCTTGCGTGCCGGTGTAACGGTTGTTGCGCGAGAAGCCGAGGACGTACTTCTTTCTACCAGCGCTGCTGGCTTCGGTGGGCGCGAAAGTAACGGACTGGTCACGCGGTATCACGAACTCTCGCAACACCGCGCCCGTGCCGATGGTGCAGGGCGCGGAGGGGGGGAGATTGCAGGCGCAGTCGCCTATCACGGCAGTCTGGCCCAGACGTAGGCAACTGCTGTATTCGCGCACCGAACTCGGCACCGGCTCCATGTGGAGGCTCATTGGATCGGCGACGACATTCGACTCTGACTTCGCATAGGCAAAGATGCTGGCGATTTCACCTGCTGCTGCGACGACGCGGCGCCTTTCGATCATGCCGGTCAGCGAGGGGATGGCGGCTGCAACGACTACGCCCACCACTGCAAGCCCGACCACCATCTCGATCAGCGTGATGCCGGAGCGTGCACGAGGGGAGTGAAGGCGCTTCATTTTCAACGCGACCAGCAGGTGGTCGAGGTGTCATGCTCGCTGGAGTCGGTTGCTAGATAGCTGAGTTGCCCACCATCCAATTTCACGCTCAGCGTGGCGCATTTGCTGGCGTCGCTTGCCTGGGCGCCATCCGTTTTCGGTGTCGCGGTGACTTGGTAGCCGATGACGAAGCTTCCAGAAATGCCGCTCATGCTGAAGTCGTAATACTTGGTAGAAACGGTCTCGCCCATATTCAAGACCGGGAACGATTCAGCGTAAGAACTCTTGTTGGAGCGATGCCGCTCCTGGGCTTGCACGATGCTGGTCAACATAGCTATCGCATCAGCCCGACGCCCGCGCGCGATGAATGAAGTGAAGGCCGGATAGGCCACCGCAGCAAGGATGCCGGCCACCACGACAGCGATCATCAGCTCTATGAGCGTGAATCCCTTGAGGTGGCGTTGTGGCAAAAGTCTCATGGCAGCGCAATTTTCAGTGGCACCGCGCAGATGAACGGTTACTGGAACGCCGCTCATCGCCCGCAGGCGACCGCCGGTCGCCAGCCACCACGAACAAGGGATCAGGCGCACTTGGTGATGCCGGAAAGCTTGACTGCGCCGGTGGAGCAGCTCCGCACGCGACCGGTGATGGCGACAACTTGGCGGATGCCTACGCCGTTGTCCAGATAGGTCTCGATGCTGCCGGTCTGCGTCACCAGACCCTGGCGATGCTGGAACTCCATCGTCTCCGCATTGCTGCGCAGATGCATCGCCTTGCCGACTGGTAGCCATTCGGCCTTGATGACGGCGCTGCCCGCCACGTGGCAGACGGCTTGGCCGCCAGCACAGTCGCAGTCGTTGCGGGCGCCGGTATGCAACACGTAGCAGGACTGGGCACCCTTGCCGCTGATCCGGAAGTAGACCGGTTCGCCCGTACGGACGGCCTCGCTGCGTGCGAAACGCAGGTCGCTGGCGAGGGCTTCGGAGGTTGCGCGCAGCGCACGCTCCTGACGCATCTTGCTCAGGTTGGGCACCGCCTGGCTGACCAAGGTGGCACCGATGCTGACGCAGACGCACAGCTCGACAAGGGTGAAACCGAGGCTGCGGCGATGGGTGTTGGCGGTGCGGTTCATGGGGGCTACCTGCGGTTCGTTGTCGATGAACGAACTCTAGGAAGCGGGGCCCCGCACGTCTTTCCCCCTTAGGGTGGAGCGAAGGGGGAGAGCGCTGGCGGCATCCCCCGGGGCTCCCCCTGAAGGGGGATAGGGAAATCCCCAGTCAGATCTCTCGGATCAGCTGGCGGAACTCGTCGACGTCTTCGAAGCTGCGGTAGACCGACGCAAAGCGGACGTAGGCGACCTTGTCGATGCGCTTGAGCTCGCGCATCACCAACTCGCCCAGCCGGGTGGACGCGATCTCGCGGGCACCGCTGGCGAGCAGTTTTTCCTCGATGCGGTTGATGGCCGCGTCGATCTGCTCGACGCTGACCGGTCGTTTGCGCAACGCCAGTTGCATGGACGCTCGCAGCTTGCCGGCGTTGAAATCGGCGCGCCGCCCGTCCTTCTTGACGACCGAGGGCATGGCGATGTCGGGCCGCTCATAGGTCGTGAAGCGCTTGTCGCAGGACAGGCAGCGGCGCCGGCGCCGGACGACGTCGCCCTCGTCCGACTCCCGGGTCTCGGCGACCTGGGTTTCGGTGTGAGAGCAGAACGGGCAGCGCACGGCGGCGTCTACTTAACCGCGATAGACGGGGAAAGCAGCCGTCAGCGCGGCGACCTTCTCGCGCACGGCAGCCAAATTGGCCTCGTCGTGCGGCTTGTCCAGCACGTCGGCGATCAGGTGGGCGGTGGCGCGCACCTGTTCTTCCTTGAAGCCGCGCGTCGTCATGGCTGGCGTGCCCAGGCGGACGCCGCTGGTGACCATGGGCTTCTGCGGGTCGTTCGGGATGCCGTTCTTGTTGCAGGTCATGTGGGCGGCGCCCAGGATAGCCTCGGCTTCCTTGCCGGTCAGGTTCTTGGGGCGCAGGTCCACCAGCATGACGTGGCTCTCTGTCCCACCGGAGACGATGCGCAGGCCGCGCTCGATCAGCGTCTCGGCCAGCACCTTGGCGTTCTTGACGACTTGCTCCTGGTAGACCTTGAACTCGGGCGTCAGCGCTTCCTTGAAGGCCACGGCCTTGCCGGCGATGACGTGCATCAGCGGGCCACCCTGGATGCCGGGGAAGATGGCCGAGTTGATCTTCTTGGCGATCGCTTCGTCGTTCGTCAAGATGATGCCGCCGCGCGGGCCGCGCAGGCTCTTGTGCGTGGTGGACGTGACGACGTCGGCATGGGGCAGCGGGTTCGGGTAGACGCCTGCGGCGATCAGGCCGGCGTAGTGAGCCATGTCGACCATGAAGTAGGCGCCGATCTCCTTGGCGATCTTGCCGAAACGCTCGAAGTCGATGCGCAGCGAGTAGGCCGACGCGCCGGCAATAATGAGCTTGGGCTTCTTCTCACGGGCCAGCGCTTCCATCGCGTCGTAGTCGATGGCTTCATTGGCGTCCAGGCCGTAGCTGATGACGTTGAACCACTTGCCGCTCATGTTCAGCGCCATGCCGTGGGTCAGGTGGCCACCTTCGGCCAGGCTCATGCCCATGATGGTGTCGCCGGGCTGCAGCAGCGCGAAGAACACGCCCTGGTTGGCCTGCGAGCCCGAGTTGGGCTGCACGTTGGCGAATTCGGCGCCGAAGAGCTGCTTGACGCGGTCGATGGCGAGTTGCTCGGCGACGTCGACGTACTCGCAGCCACCGTAGTAGCGCTTGCCGGGATAGCCCTCGGCGTACTTGTTCGTCAGCTGGCTGCCCTGGGCTTCCATGACGGCGGGCGAGGTGTAGTTCTCGCTGGCGATGAGCTCGATGTGGTCTTCCTGGCGGCGGGTCTCGTTCTGGACGGCGGTCCAGAGTTCGGGGTCGACCAAGGCGAGGGTGGAGGTGTTGCGGTCAAACATGGCGGGTGTTTCCGAAGGTCAGGCGGTAAATCCAAGGCGCTCACGGCTGGCGTGACGTCCAAGGCTGCCCAGGCGAACGGCTGAAAGCGGCTGCCATATCGACAGAGGACAACCGCCTCACGCTCCCCGGTGGTGGCCCACCTCAGGTCAGCTTGTGACCCTGATCGCCAGTCGCGTGAGCGGGCAGTGTAAATCAGCGGCTCAACGCAACAGAGCGATCTGCGCGGAATCACCACCGGTGGGCGCCGACGCGGCCTCGCGCATCGGGCGGACGATGTTCGGGATGGTGTTGGCCGGCACCGAGCGGCCGGACGCCACCGACTTCAGCAGATCGTGCTCAGCCATCACGCGGGCGGTGTAGCCCGTGTCCTCGGCCAGATTGGCGCCGCCGACGTAGAAGCGCAGGCCGTCCTCCAGACCGCCAGCGCGCTGGATGCATTCCTTCAGCACCTGCACGCCCACGCGCAGATTCGTCACCGGGTCGAACGCCGCCAGCGTGCCACCAAAGGCCTCGTACTTGTCGTCGTGCACGCGGGTCATGACCTGCATCAGGCCCTGGGCACCCACGGAACTCTGCGCAAACGGGTTGAAGCGCGATTCGATGGCCATGATGGCGAGGATCAACGTCGGTTCGACCTTGGCGCGATTGCCTACGGCCCAGGCCTCCTGAACGAGGCGGCTGATGGGTTCAGGCGCCACGCTGTAGCGGCGCGCCAGCCAGTGGGCAACGGCCGCCTGCTGGCGGCTGAGGTCGCGCGGGTCGATGGCCGTGGCGCGGGCGATGGCATCCGGCTCTGCGGTGGCCAGCAGCGTGTTGCCGTCGGCCTCCGCGCGTGCCTCGTGGCGGGCGTTCAGCCAACCCAGCGTGGCTGATTCCAAATTCTCGCGCAGGCCTGCTTGACTCGTGAACACGAGCATGACCGACACTACTGCCAGCCCGACGAGGGCCAGCGTGTTGTGGCTCACCACGAGCAGGCCGTTGCCGATGTCCTGGATGAACAGCGACGCCGACTGCCGCATGTGGCCAGCCAGGGTCATCAGGTCTTGACGTGTCGTCATGCGACTCCCTTGTGTCGAAGCCCACCACAGGCTGCCGGTTTTGTGCGGCGGTCTGAGTGGGGCGACGGTGATAATTTCCCGGTTGCTGCGCTGGTCCGTTGACACTTGCGCGCCCTGAAGACCGACCGGGCTGGGTTCAGTACAAACCCGAAGCGCTGAATTTTACGGGCCGAAGATAACCCGTCAAGGGTGTTGCAGCTCTTCTAAACTACTTTTGGTTATGAAATATAGCGACCTGCGGGACTTCATCGCCGGCCTGGAAGGCCTGGGCGAGCTCAAGCGCGTGCGTGAAAAAGTCTCGCCTGTGCTGGAGATGACGGCCCTCAGCGACCGGGTCTTGCGCGCCGGCGGACCGGCGCTTTTGTTCGAGAACCCGGCCGGCCATTCCACCCCCGCCCTGACCAATCTTTTCGGGACAACGCGCCGCGTCGCACTTGGCATGGGCGCTGAATCTCTGGCCGATTTGAGGGATGTCGGTCGGGTGCTGGCCAGCCTCAAGGAACCCGACCCGCCCAAGGGCCTGAAGGACGCCGGCAAATTGCTGCAGATGGCCAAGGCGCTGTGGGACATGAAGCCCGCAGTGCAACGCAAAGCGCCCTGCCAGGAAGAGGTCTTCGAGGGCAGCGACATCGACCTCGGCCGCCTGCCCATCCAGACCTGCTGGCCGGACGACGCAGCCCCCCTGATCACGTGGGGTCTGGTCATCACCCGGGGGCCGACACGCACGCGCCAGAACCTCGGCATCTACCGCCAGCAGCTCATCGGCCCCCGCCAAGTCATCATGCGCTGGCTGGCCCACCGGGGTGGGGCGCTGGACTTCCGCGACCACGCGCTGGCCCACCCGGGCGAGCCGTTCCCGATCGCCGTGGCCCTAGGCGCCGACCCGGCCACCATCCTGGGCGCCGTCACGCCGGTGCCGGACAGCCTGTCCGAGTACCAGTTCGCCGGCCTGCTGCGGGGCTCGCGCACCGAGCTGGTCAACACCGGCGTGGGCCAAAACCAGCCGCTTCAGGCGCCTGCTTCGGCCGAAATCGTGCTCGAAGGCCACATCCCGCCCGCCGCGCCCGGCTTCACCGGCGTCAGCGAGCGTGGCGTGCCGCTGAAGGAGAAGGGCGGCTACCTGCACGCGCTCGAGGGCCCGTTTGGCGACCACACCGGCTATTACAACGAGCAGGACTGGTTCCCCGTCTTCGAGATCAGCCGCCAAACCCAGCGCAAGAACCCGATCTACCACTCCACCTACACCGGCAAGCCGCCGGACGAGCCCGCCATCCTGGGCGTCGCGCTCAACGAGGTCTTCGTGCCCATCCTGCAGAAGCAGTTTCCGGAGATCGTCGACTTCTACCTGCCACCCGAGGGCTGCAGCTACCGGATGGCGGTCGTCTCCATCAAGAAGGCCTACCCCGGCCATGCCAAGCGGCTGATGTTCGGCATCTGGAGTTTTTTGCGCCAGTTCATGTACACGAAGTTCATCGTCGTGGTGGACGACGACATCGACACGCGCAACTGGCAGGAGGTGATCTGGGCCATCACCACGCGCATGGACCCGGTGCGCGACACCACCCTGGTGGACAACACGCCCATCGACTATCTCGACTTCGCCTCGCCCGTCAGCGGCCTGGGCGGCAAGATGGGGCTGGACGCGACCAACAAATGGCCCGGTGAGACCACCCGCGAATGGGGCCGGGGCATCACGCTGCCGCCCGATATCACGGCGCGGGCCGAAGCGCTATTCGGGCAACTCTTCTTGAAGGCCTGACGGCGCTCGCCTAATGTTGGGATGCCTTTTCAGGCACAACCTCTGGCGCAATCCCTTGCGCGCCAGGAGCCCAGTGGCAAATCGCCTCTGAGCCCCATGGTGGCCTCGCCACCCGACCCCGCCCGGCCTCCAAGCCCGGCGGGGTTTCTACTTTTTGGGGTGGCGTCAGCGGCCGGCCCACAGAGCCAGCGTCTCATAAACGACGTAGCGCACGCGCTGGAAGCCATCCGTCGACGGGCACCAATCGTCGAAGCTGGTGGCGCCATCGGGGCGAAGGCCCACGGGCGCCGGCACCACCCGGATGCCCAGCGGCGCGGCCCGGGCCTCGAAGGCGCGCAGCGCCCGGCGCATGTGTTCCTCGTGCGTCACTAACAACACCTGCTTGACGCCGGCCTGCGCCAGCAGCGGCAGCGTGTTGGCGGCGTTCTCGCGGGTGTCCCGCGAACTGCCTTCGGCCCAGCGCAGCGGCAGGCCGTAGTCCTGCGCGGCAACGCGGGCAATGATGCTGGCCTCGGACTGGTGCAACTCCGTCGCCATCCAGCCGATGCCGCCGGAAAACCCCAGCGGCCAACCGCTGCGCCGCGCCAGCCAGACGCCATAGGCCAGGCGCTCCCCGGTGAGTTGGCTGGGGCGGCCGTAGCCGAACTCAGGGACGTAGCCCCGCACGCCGCCGCCCAGCACCAGCACCGCACCATCCTTCTGGCCGCGAAGAGCGACCACCTGCGCAGGGTTCAGCGGCTCGGGTTGACCGGCGAGCCGGCTCAGCAACTCGCCTGCCACATCTGTTGCCGACAGCCAGGTCAGCGCCAGCGCCAGGCCCAGCATCCAACCGCCGCCCCGCCGGTTGCGCTTGAGGCGCCAGCCGCCCCAGGCGGCCAGCAGCAGCATCGGCGCCGGCGGCAGAAGGGCGGCGAGCAGCAGGGGTTTGAAGCCGGAATAGTCGAAGGCGAAGCTCACAGTCACATCTTCGCCGACATGAATAATGCGTCCGCCGTGAAGATCACTCCCCGCTCCCCCGTTCGCATCGCCAGAATCGCCAGAATCGCCAGAATCGCCAGAATCGCCATTTGGACCCTCGTCGCGCTGTCGGCCGTCATCTCGCTCGTGCTGATCATCGTGACGCTGGCCTTGCCGGGCTGGATCGCCGGCAGCGGCGTGGCGCTGGCCAGCGAGAAGCTGGGCCGCCCGGTGAGCATCGAGCAGGCGCACTTCCAGCCCTGGCGTCTCGCCGTCGTCGTCGACGGTCTGCGCATTGATGGCGCCGCCGCCGGCCAGCCGCCGCTGCTGACGCTCGCCAAGCTGGACGCCGCCCTGTCACTGCGCTCGCTGCTGCGCGGCCATGCCGTCATCGAATCGCTGGAACTCACCCGGCCCGAGCTGCGCGTCGCCCGCGTGGCCGAAGGCCGCTACGACCTCGACGACCTGCTGCAGCGCTTTGCCGCCAAGCCGGGCGCACCGGAGGGCGACGACCCCGAGTTCGCCGTCTACAACATCGAGTTGAGCGAGGGCCGCGTGTCGTTCGACGACCGCCCGGTCAAGCGCAAGCACGAGCTGGCGGCGCTGCGCCTGGCCCTGCCTTTTGTGTCGACGTTGGCCTCCGACGTCAAGGTCAAGGTGCAGCCCCAACTTAGCGGCAAGCTCGACGGCGTCGCCTTCGACAGCCGCGCCGAGGCGCTGCCTTTTGAGGACGATGCCAGCGCACGGTTGTCCTTCAAGCTCGCCGGCCTGGACCTCGCCCCGCTGGCGGCCTACGTGCCGGAGAGCCTGCCGCTGCGCCTGACCGGCGGCCGCCTCGACGCGGACCTGGCGCTGGACTTTGCCGAGCGGCCCAAGCAGCCCCCGGGCGTCAAGCTCAGCGGTGGCCTGCAGCTGCACGAGCTGTCGCTGACCCAGCCCGACGGCAAGCCTCTGCTCAACCTCAAGCACCTGAGCCTGCCTTTGGCTGACGCGCAGCCGCTGCGCCGCGAGCTCGGCTTCGGCCAGATCCTGCTCGATTCGCCCAGCATCTGGTGGCGTCATTTGCCGGCAGCGGTGACAGGGCAGGGTGGCAACGCACCAGCGCCGTGGCAAATCAGCGTGGCCGGGCTGGAAGTCAAGGATGGCCGCGTCAACGTGAGCAACCTTGACCTGGAAGCCATCCAGATCAAGCTCGCCGCTGCCGCCTGGCCGCTGAAGGCGCCCACCCAACTCGACGCCAGCCTGCGCCTGGGCGAGGGAACGCTGAACGCGCAAGCCAAGCTGTCGCCCGAAGCGCTGCAGGCCGAGGCCGAGCTGCAAGGCCTGGCCATCGAACGCCTGGCCGCCTGGCTGCCATTGCCGAAGGGCGCCAGGCTCACAGCGGCCGTCTCCGGCAAGGCAGCGTTCAACGTCAAGGACCCGCTGGCCGAAGGCGCCGCCGACCGCGCCCAGCTGACTCTGCGCGAGCTTCAACTCAACGACGCTCGCCTCAGCCTGGCCGCCAAGCCGCTGCTGACGCTGGTCAGTGCTCAGCTCGACCAGGCGGACATCGACCCCGCCGGCCGCTCGCTTCGCCTGGGTACGCTCAAGCTGGATGCGCCGCGCGCCCAGCTCGCCCGCGAGGCCGACGGCCGCCTCAACCTCGCGCCGCTGCTGCCGCCCGAACCCGCCGCCTCGGCTGCCGGCCCGGCCTGGAAGCTGCAACTCACCGCGCTGCAGGTCGAACGCGGCGCGCTGCGCTGGCGCGACGCCGCCGTGCCTGCCGGCATCGCACCCGTGGCCCTGGCTGTCGAGCCGCTGCGGTTAGCGCTCGGTACTCTCACCTGGCCCGCCACAGCGCCGGTGCAAGCCCAACTCACGACCCAGCTCGCCGCGCTGGGCGCCAACGATCAGCCCGTGGCCGCCAGCGCCGGCAGCCTGCAGTGGAACGGCCGCGTCGGCCTGGCGCCGCTGTCGGCCAGCGGCAGCCTGCAAGCCCAGGCCCTGCCGCTGCAGTTGCTGAACGCCTATCTCGACTCCGCTTGGGGCCTGCATCTGCAGCGTGCCGAACTGGGGCTGAAGGCCGAACTCAACACCACAAGCCAAGCCGGCGGTGCCTGGCAGACCACGCTCGGGGGCGACGTGCGTGTCGGCCCGCTGGCGCTGCTGCAGACCCGCCTCGTCGACGGCCAGCGCGTCGTCGGCGAGGACCTGCTGAGCTGGCAGACGCTGCAACTCAACGGCCTGAAGCTGGCCCTGGCACCCGGCGCGCCGCCACGCTTGGCCGTGCGCGAGGCCCAACTGGACGAGGCCTACGCGCGCCTCATCGTTAACGAGCAGGGCCGTTTCAACCTGCGTGACCTTGGCCCGGCTGATGCAGCCCAGGCTGCTTCCGCGCCTGCCTCGGCCGCATCCACGCCACGCCCCGAGTTCGCCGTGGAGCGCATCCAGGTCAACCGCAGCACGGTGGACTTCAACGACCGCTTCGTGAAGCCCGGCTACAGCGCGCGCCTGACCGAACTGCAAGGCTCGCTCGGCGCCTTCTCGTCCGCCAGTCCGGCCATGGCGCAGCTGACCGTGCGCGGCAAGGTGGCCGGCACCGGCCTGTTGGAGATCGACGGCCAGCTCAAACCCGGCGCACCGCTGGCCATGGACGTGCAGGCGAACGCGACGGACATTGAACTGGCGCCGCTGTCCGGCTACGCGGGCAAATACGTCGGCTATGCCATCGAGCGCGGCAAGCTGTCGGCCAAGCTGAACTACAAGGTCGAGCCGGGCGGCCAACTCGTGGCCAGCAACCAGATCATCCTGAACCAGCTCACCTTCGGCGACCGCGTGGAGAGCCCCGAGGCGACGAACTTGCCCGTGCGCTTCGCCGCCGCGCTGCTGAAGGACGGCAACGGCGTCATCGACCTCAACCTGCCCGTCAGCGGCTCGTTGAACGACCCCGAGTTCAGCGTCGGTGGCGTGGCCTGGAAGCTCTTCCTCAACCTCATCGGCAAGGCGCTGACATCGCCGTTCTCGCTCTTCAGCGGCAGCGACTCGCCCGAGGCGGCCGATGTCGCTTTTGCGCCCGCCAGCGCCGAGCTGGGCGCCACCGACAAGCTCGACCACATCGCCAGGCAACTGGCCGACAAGCCCGGCGTGCAGCTCACGCTGACCGGCTGGGCCGACTCCGAAACCGAGGTGCCCGCCATCCGCGAACGGCGCCTGGCCGCCGCGCTGAAGGCCGAGAACGCCGAGCTTGCGAATCTCTCGCCCGAGGCGGCCCTCAAGCGTCTCTACGAAGCCAGCAAGCTGCCCAACAAGCCACGCAACGTCATCGGTCTCGCCAAGGACCTGCCGCCCGCCCAGATGCGCGGCCTGCTGATGGCCAGCTACGAAGTCGACGACGAGACGTTGCGCCAGCTCGCCGTCGCCCGTGCCGTGGCCGTGCGAGACACACTGCTGGCGCGCGGCGCGCCGAATGCCCGGCTCTTCCTGGCCGCGCCCAAACTCTGCAACGGGGCTTGCGCGAGCGGCTGGCGCCCCCACGTCGAACTCTCCCTCGGCGCCCACTGAAAGGTCCCCCATGACTGCAAGCAATCTCGAACGCATCACCCTGGCCGGCGGCTGCTTCTGGTGCCTGGAGGCCGTCTACGAGCGCGTGCGCGGCGTGCACCACGTCGAGAACGGCTACAGCAACGGCAAAGGCCCCAAGCCGACCTACGAAGCCGTCTGCAGCGGCAACACCGGCTACGCCGAGGTCGTGCGCCTGGACTTCGACCCCGCCGAGGTCTCGCTGCGCGAGCTGCTCGAAGTCTTCTTCACCATCCACGACCCGACGACGCTGAACCGCCAGGGCGCCGATGCGGGTACACAGTACCGCTCTGCCATCTACTGGCACACCGAAGCCCAGCGCCAGCTCGCGGCCGAGGTGCTCAAGGAGGCCAACGACCACCATGGCGGCCGCGTCGTCACCGAGTTGCTGTCCGAGACCGATTACTACGCCGCCGAGGCCTACCACCAGCACTACTACGCCCGCAACCCCGAGCAGGGCTACTGCGCCTTCGTCGTGGCGGGCAAGGTGGACAAGTTCCTGGCCAGCTTCAAGCGCCTGGTGAAGTGATGCTGGCTTGGGAGGGGCTGGCCCACCGCTACGCCAGCGCGTCGGCCCCGATCCGTTACGCCGACTTCGCGCTGCAAGCCGGCCAGCATCTGCTGCTGCGCGGCGCGTCGGGCTCAGGCAAGTCGACGTTGCTGGCTTTGTTGGCGGGGCTTCTGCGTGTGCAGCAGGGCGAGCTTGAGGTGGCCCGCACCGCGCTGCCAGGTCTGAGCCCACGCGCGCTGGACGCCTGGCGTGGCGCAACGCTCGGCGTCGTGCCGCAACGGCTGCATCTGAGCGAAGCGCTGACGGTGGCGGAGAACCTCGCGTTGCCCGCGCTGGCCGCAGGGCAGAGCGCCGACCCGGCCCGCGCGGCCGAGCTGATGGCGGCGCTGGACATTGCCGAGCTGGCCGCGCGCCGGCCGCACCAGCTCAGCGTCGGCCAGGCCCAGCGCGTGGCCCTGGCCCGCGCACTGATGCGCCGCCCCAAGCTGCTGCTGGCCGACGAGCCCAGCGCCAGTCTGGACGACGAGCACACGCTGCACATGCTGGCGCTGCTGCTGGACTCGGCCGAGCGCGAGGGCTGCACGCTGGTCATCGCCAGCCACGATGCGCGCGTCGTCGAGGCGCTGAGCGCCCGGGATGACGTGGCCGAGGTGGTGTTGTGATTCGGCTGGCCTGGCGCTACCTGTGGTCCAGCCCGCTGACGACGGCGCTGAACCTGCTGCTGCTGACGCTGGGCCTCGCCGCCGTCACCTTCGTACTGCGTGCCAGCGCCCAAGTCGAGGCCGGGCTAAAGCGCGACCTCGCCGGCATCGACCTCGTCGTCGGCGCCAAGGGCAGCCCGATGCAGATCATGCTGGCCGGCGTCTTCCACCTCGACGCGCCGACCGGCAACATCCCGCTCGCCACGCTGGACCTGCTGAAGCAGCAACCTCTCGTCGCCCAGGCGGTGCCGCTGTCGCTGGGCGACTCGTTCCACGGCTACCGCATCGCCGGCACGACGCCTGACTACATCGATCTTTACGACGCCAAGATGGCGCATGGCGCGCTGTGGGCCAAGCCGATGCAGGCAGTGCTCGGCGCGGAGGTGGCGCGCAGCAGCGGGCTCAAGATCGGCGATCGCTTTGCCGGCAGCCATGGATTGGCCGAAGGCGGCGGCGCGCATGGCGAGCACACCTTTGAGGTCGTCGGCGTGCTGGCCGAATCGGGCAGCGTGCTGGACCGCCTCGTGCTGACCGACCTCGCCTCCGTCTGGGAGGTGCATGAAGACCATGCTGCCCACGCCGACGACGATGAGCACCGCGAGATCACGCTGGCCCTCGTGCGCTACCGCAGCCCGCTCGCGGCAGTGATGCTGCCGCGCTGGGTCAATGCACAGGACGGCCTGCAGTCCGCCGCGCCGGCGCTGGAGACCGCGCGGCTGATGCGGCTGGTGGGCACCGGCACCGAGGTGCTGCGTGGCTTCGGCATCGTGCTGCTGGCCGCTGCCGGGCTGTCCGTCTGGGTCGCGTTGCTGCATGCGGTGCGCGCCCGCCAGGGCGATCTGGCGATGTTGCGCATGCTGGGTGCGCCGGCTCGGCGCGTGGCCGCGCTGATCGCGCTGGAGGCCTTGCTGCTGGCCGGCCTGGCGACGATGCTCGGCCTTGCGGCCGGGCATGGCCTCGTCGCCGGATTGGAGCGGCTGCTGGCCGAGCGCCAGTCGCTGCGCCTAGGCCACCTGGGTTTCAGCGAAGCCGAATGGCTGGTGCCCTTGCTGGCCGCAGGGCTGGCTCTGCTTGCCGCAGCGTGGCCGGCCTGGCGGGCCTATCGTCTGGATGTCACGACGCTGCTGCAAGCTCCGCGTTGACCCTCGACAATCCCGCCATCATGAAGTTCAAGCCTGTTCTCTTCCTCTGCTTCGCCGCCGCAGCCGCTTTCGCCCAAACACCCCCGGCCATCGGCCAGGGCGCCGGCTATCACGACCCGCGCAGCCCGTTCAAACCGCTGGAGGAGCGCGCTGACATCCTGTCGTGGAAGCTGCTGTCCCAGGTCACTGCCAAGGCCGAGAAGAAGAAGCTTGTGCCGACCTTCCCCGCCGCCGTGCAGGCGCTGGACCGCAAGACGGTCAAGGTGCAGGGCTTCATGATGCCGCTGGAGGCGGGCGACAAGCAGCAGCACTTCCTGCTGTCCTCGGTGCCCACGACGTGCTCCTTCTGCGTGCCCGCAGGCCCCGAAGGCCTCATCGAGGTGCGCACGAAGAAGCCGGTGCGCTACACGCTGGAGGCGGTCGTCGTCGAAGGCCAGCTGGCCGTGCTGATGGACGACCCCTACGGCCTGTATTACCGCGTGGAAGACGGCAACGCCGTCAACTAGGGCGCAAGCCTTTCGCGCACCCAGCGGTCGGCATCGCGGCTGAACACCAGCCGGTCATGCAGCCGCGAGCGGCGGCCCTGCCAGAACTCGAAACGCTCCGGCACCAGGCGGTAACCGCCCCAGTGCGGCGGCCGCGCTGGGTTGAGCCCGTGCTGCAACGCCGCCTTGGCCGCATTGGCCACCAGCACTGCACGCGAGCTGATGGCGCGGCTCTGCGGCGACGCCCAGGCGCCCAGGCGGGAATCCAGCGGTCGGCTCTTGAAATAGTCGTCCGACTCCTCGGCCGAGGTCTTCTCGACGCGGCCTTCGATGCGCACGACTCGCTCCATCTCCACCCAGTGGAACTGCAGCGCGGCATACGGGTTGCCCGCCAACTCCTCGCCCTTGCGGCTTTCGTAGTTCGTGAACCAGACGAAACCGCGCGTGTCGCAGCCCTTGAGCAGCACCACGCGCGTCGACGGCCGGCCATTGGCGCCCACCGTCGCCACGGTCATGGCGGTCGGCTCGGACACGTCGTGGCCGATGGCCTCTTCCATCCAGCGGTTGAACAGCGCCAACGGGCCATCGGCGGCCTCGGCTTCGTCCAGTTCGCCCAGTTCGTAGCTCTTGCGGAAATCACTCAACTTGCTCATTTCCCGAAGTATGCAGACCTTCCCTTAAGTGAACGCCCCAGTTTCTCGATGGCAGAGCCGAACGGCATGCTTGCGCACTGCAGCAAATTTGAGCAGGCCTTCTGATGATCAAACGACGCCCCGCTGTCGTCGTGCTTGCCGCAGGACGCGGCACTCGCTTCCACGGCCCGGGACACAAGCTGGAACAAAAACTGGACGGCACGAACGGTGCCGACACCTTGCTTGCGCGCACGCTGCGTCATGCCATCGCGACCCAGTTGCCGGTGGTCGTCGTGACGACCTCGGCGCTGGCACCCTCGGTGCACCGTTTCATCGCGGCTCGCGATGTCGTGACGCTGTCCGATCACGACTTTGAAGGCCGCCCACACCCAATAGGCATGGGGCATTCCATCGTTGCGGGCGTCAGCGCGGCGGGGGATGCGGACGGCTGGCTCATCCTGCCCGCCGACATGCCGCTGGTGCAGCCTGCCACCATCTTGGCGGTGGCCGCAGGGCTGGAGCGCTACCCGGTTTGTTACGCGCAATACCGTGGCATTCAAGGCCACCCGGTCGGCTTCGGCATGGAGCTTTACACCGAGCTGATGTCCCTGCAGGGAGACGAGGGCGCGCGGCGCATCGTGGCCCGTTATGCGGCCCAGCCGATCACCGTCGACGACCCCGGCGTGCACATCGACGTGGACACCGCCGAGGACCTTGCACGCCTCCTGAGCTGACTCAAAGCGGCCCGCACAGCCCGTGCTGAGCCGCCAGATGGGCCTGACGCTCCAATTCCCTGTCGCGGATCCCATGCTCGCGCAAACCCTGGACGGTGCGCAGCAGGTAGTCCAGCGTGGTGCCGTAACGGCCACGCGCGTGCTGAAAAATGTGCAGCAACTCGGGCTCATGCAGCGGGCCCGTCCAGTTGGGGCTCTGGCGTGACAGCGTGAAGGCAAGAGCGCGCTGCCGGCCAAGATCGGTGTCGCAGTTCAGCCAGCGCGGCTCGTAGACCCCGTTGGGCATCTCGCGGGCCCACAACCTGGGCAGCACCTCTTCGCCTTCAGCGCGTGGGATGCGGTAGATGAGGCCGCGGCAGCTGCCGCCCGAGATCAGCGCCAGCACGAGGCCTGGCTCCTGCGGCGAGCCGCGGTTCACGCGCGAACTCATGCGCAGCACGCGGTGAAAGCCAAGCACCTTGGCCGGCAGGGCCTGGGCATACTCGAACTCCGGCCGCCAGATCAGCGAGCCGTAGGCGAACAGCAGCAGGTCGTCGCCGCTGTCTCGCCATTCGGCCGCCGTGCGCTGCAGCAGGTGGGCACTGCGCGCCGGGCCGTGGGGAATGTGGATTGCCTGTGCCGCCATCGCCTTCATATTCTCATGCCGGTACCCAGGCCGTAACCCGTGAGCCCCGCTAGCAAAGTAATATGGTTACTTAAATTCTCAAGGTCCGGTTACGAGACCGAGGCGCCAGGAGACCCCAATGAATTCCACCCTGATCGAAGTTACCCAGCGCATCCGCGAACGCAGCGCCAAGCTGCGCGGTGACTATCTTGCCCGCATCGCCCAGCTGGGCAACCGCCAGCGCGGCTTCGAGCGCATGGGCTGCGCCAACGTGGCGCACGCCGTGGCGGCGCTGCCGGCCAACGACAAGCTACGCATCGTGGCCGAGAAGGCGCCGCATCTGGCTGTCGTCACGTCGTACAACGACATGCTCTCGGCCCACCAACCCTACGAAACCTATCCGGAGCAGATCCGCGTCGAGGCGCATCGCCTGGGTGCCACCGTGCAGGTCGCGGGCGGCGTGCCCGCCATGTGCGACGGCGTCACGCAGGGCCTGCCCGGCATGGAGCTGAGCCTGTTTTCGCGCGACACCATCGCCATGGGCACGGCCATTGCGCTGACTCACGACGTCTTCGACGCGGCCCTGCTGCTGGGCATCTGCGACAAGATCGTGCCGGGCCTGCTGATCGGCGCGCTGCACTTCGGCCATCTGCCCTGCGTCTTCGTGCCGGCCGGGCCGATGAGCTCGGGCATCTCCAACAGTGACAAGGCGAAGGTGCGCGAGCTCTACGCCCAGGGCAAGGTCGGCCGCGACGAGCTGCTGAAAAGCGAGTCCGCCGCCTACCACGGCGCCGGCACTTGCACCTTCTACGGCACGGCCAACAGCAACCAGATGCTGCTGGAGGCGATGGGCCTGCACGTGCCCGGCAGCGCCTTTTTGCACCCGCACGACGACCTGCGCACGGCGCTGACGCGCGAAGCCGTCGGCACGGCGCTGAAGATCAGCGGCCGCGGCCCGTTGGCTGGCGGCCATGAAGCCAAGCCCATCGGCAAGCTGGTGGACGAGCGCTGCATCGTCAACGCGATGGCCGCGCTGCTGGCCACCGGTGGCTCCACCAACCACCTCATCCACTGGGTCGCCGTGGCGCGCTCGGCCGGCATCCTGATCAACTGGACGGACTTCTCCGACCTCTCCGCCGTGGTGCCGCTGCTGTCCCGCGTCTACCCCAACGGCAGCGCCGACGTGAACCAGTTCCAGGCCGCCGGCGGCCCTGGCTTCGTCATCCGCGAGCTGCTGGACGCCGGTCTCATGCACGAGGACGTCATCAGCGTCGGTGGCAACAGCCTGCGCCCCTACACCTTCGTGCCGCAGTCGGT
Organism: Roseateles sp.; assembly: GCF_039929605.1. GTDB lineage: Bacteria > Pseudomonadota > Gammaproteobacteria > Burkholderiales > Burkholderiaceae_C > Pelomonas. The sequence goes on along the minus strand of NZ_JBDSQX010000124.1, from coordinate 6,866 downwards.
GGGGCAGGGCGGCGAGGTCGTCCGCGAAGCCCTGCCGGCCGTGAGTAGTGACGACAGCGTCGTGCGCGGCGCTGCTGCGCCCTTCAGCGTGAGCGGAGGCCTCAAGTTGCTGGACGGCAACCTCGGCCGCGCCGTCATCAAGGTCTCGGCCGTGCCGGAAGACCGCCACACCGTCGAGGCGCCATGCCGCGTCTTCACGACGCAGGAAGCCATGCTGGCTGCGTTCAAGAATGGCGAACTGGAGCGTGACGTCGTCGTCGTCGTGCGCTTCCAGGGCCCACACGCCAACGGCATGCCCGAGCTGCACAAGCTGACGCCACCGCTGGCCGTGCTGCAGGGCAAGGGCTTCAAGGTCGCCCTCGTCACCGACGGCCGCATGAGCGGCGCTTCGGGCAAGGTGCCTGCAGCCATCCATGTCAGCCCCGAGGCGCTGGCCGGCGGCCCGCTGGCGCGGCTGCGTGACGGCGACGTCGTGCGCATGTGCGCCACGACGGGCACGCTGTCGGCCCTTGTCAGCGAGGCCGACTGGGCCGCGCGCGAGGTTGCCAAGCTCGACCCGGCGGAAGCCGACGTCAATGCCCACGGTCTGGGCCGCGAACTCTTCGCAGGTTTGCGCCGCAATGTCCTCAGCGCCGAAGAGGGCGCCATCACTTGGCTATGAGAATTACGAAATGCTTGAAACCCTGAGCTTGGCCAGCTACGGCCCCGTCATTCCCGTCATCGTCATCCAGCGCCTGGAAGACGCAGTGCCCTTGGCCGAAGCCCTTGTGGCCGGCGGTGTGCGCGTGCTTGAAGTGACGCTGCGCACCCCTGTCGCACTGCAAGCCATGGAGCTCATGGCCAAGGTGCCCGGCGCCATCGTCGGCGCCGGCACGCTGCGCAGCCCGCAGGACGTAACCAACGCGAAGAACGCCGGCTGCCAGTTCGGCGTCAGCCCCGGCTACACGGATGCGCTGGCCGCCGCCTGCAAGGCCGAGGGCCTGCCGCTGCTGCCCGGTGTGTCCACCGCCTCCGAAGTGATGCAGGCCAACGCCGCCGGCTTCGGCTTTCTGAAGCTCTTCCCCGCCGTCGCGGTTGGCGGCGTCAATCTGTTGAAGGCCCTCGGCGGCCCGTTCCCGGACGTAGCCTTCTGCCCGACCGGCGGCATCTCGCTGGAGACGGCGCCACAGTTCCTCAAACTGCCCAACGTCAAGGTCTGCGGCGGTTCGTGGCTGACGCCTCAGGATGCAGTCGACGCCAAGGACTGGGCGCGCATCACCAAGCTGGCGCAGGAGGCTGCTGCTCTTCGCGGGTGAAGCCTGCGGGGCGAGCGCCGGGCCGCTCCCAAGCCGGCCCGCATTGGCGATGTGCATGCGGCCCGATGCCGCATGCATCGCCGTTCCCTCGGGGGACCGTCCAAGGTGCTCCTTGGACGAGGGGCGTCATTTCTGGTCGAACAGCAGGCAGGTCGTACTCGCATGCGCGTACAGCCTGCCGTCATGGCCGACGAGTTCGGCCTCAGCCGTCGTCACCTGGCGGCCGCGATGCACGACGTGCCCACGAGCACGCACGAGCGGCACCTGATCGGTCAGCGCCCGCACGAGGTTGACCTTGAACTCCAGCGTCGTGTAGCCCCGACCGACGGGCAGCGTCGTGTGCACCGAGCAGCCCAGCGCCGAGTCAAGCAAGGTCGCGAACCAGCCGCCATGCACGCTGCCCAGCGGGTTGTAGTGCTTGAACTGCGGTCGACCCTGGAAGACGCATTCGCCGTCGGCAATCGAGATCAGCATGAAGTCCAGCGTCTCGCTGATCGGCGGCCGCGGCGCCAGGCCATCCAGCATGGCCTGCATCTGCTGCAGCCCGGTCTTGCCGGCCAGCATGGCGCGCGAGGCCAGGCCGGTATCGGGCTGCTGGCGCGCGAGCACGGTGGCCTCCCCGGCACGCCACTGGGTGAGGATGTCGTCGTGCGTTGGTGAGGGGGGCGCAGAGGTCGTCATGGCGGCAGCTCGAAAGGTTGAGCCACCGATTTTCCGCAAACGCGCCGAACGGCGCTGTCGCCTCGGTTCAGGCGGCGAGTCGCATCGGTTCCATAACGGCTCGGCGATGCGGTGCGGTGCGGCGGAGCTCGTCCAGGACCGCCCCCTGCCACGGCAGCAGATAGACCAGCGTCGCCAGCGTCGCGCGCCGCCGCGACGACAGCAGCGGGCGGCCACGTTCGTCCAGCAGCAGCACGTTGGACCGCACATTCAGTGGGTCGGCCTGCACGACGGTGCCTTCGTCCATTTCCACCCAGTCCCACTCCACCCAGGCGCTGACGTCGGCATAGCGACGCTCCCAACGTGTCATGCCGCCGACGGTGCGTTCGCCCGTGGTCGATCGGACGACGCGGGTCTTGGAGTGGCGGACATCTTGGGCGGCGCTGGACAACGCGCTCACGGGCCAGCAAACGCTGCCTTCCGGCAGGCGAATCAGAGTGGACATTTGAGTACCTCGCGGTCGTGTAATTCGAACGGGAAGCAGTCTCCGGTCACAGCGGGGGGTGGGACAAGCTGGCAGACTTGGCAGGTATGGGCGTTCCTGAAATGAACTATCAGCAGTTGATCGACGTCGGCATGAGCGAAGACTTCGAGAGCTTCGAGCGCCGGCTGGTCGCGTCAGCTGACGCAATGGGCTTTCCCATAATCTCTGGCGTGCTGATGCGCGGAGCACTACACGACCCACGGGTGCGGATCAAGTCAATTGGCAACACTCCTGAAGGCTACTTGGAGGTTGCAAAAGATCTAGACGTTGCGCGACGTGATCCGGTCATGGCAGCTCTGATGACCCAATCCGTCCCCACCGTTTACGACCAAAAAACGTACACGACTGTGGGGTTAGGCGAAGCCTGGGAAGTACAAGCTCAATACGGCTTCAAGACAGGCATCGCCCTAAAGCTCCATCTGCCTGGCAACAAAAGCTTCTTACTGGGCGTGGATCGCGACGAGGCACTGCCCGCGCCCGGCGCACAACTGATGCACATGGTTGCCGGCCTCCAACTGCTAGCGGCTCACGCACTTACAGCTGCGGACAGATTGCTCGGCCCCGAAGTTGACCAAACCGAGATACCGAAGCTAACCCGACGCGAGTTGGATGTATTGAGTTGGACTTCTCAGGGAAAAACGGCGTGGGAAGTGAGCGTCATTCTTGGTATGAGTGAAAAGACGGCGAACTTCCACCTCGGCAACGTGATGCGAAAATTGCAAGTCACGTCAAAGTATCAAGCGGTGCTGAAGTGCGTCGCCGCCGGGCTGTTTTGACCCATGCTCGGCACGCAACCTGGCAGACCTGCTAGGTTTCAAGATGGCGACTTAAGGAGACAGTTCGGGTCAGCGAACTCCTCCACGCTCTTCAAGGACACTGCCGTGAAACTCATCGAAATCATTTACGAATTGCTTGGTCTTCCCGTGCTTGGCGGTTGATTGCACTGACTCTGCTCCCATGGCGTCATAAGCGGTTAGCAGTTGATCGTCCCTCTCGTCCTAGTATTTGCAAGTGCATGCATAGCCAGTCTTTGAGTGACCCCAAAACTGCCGTCCGTGAAGTTGCCGTGTCCATCTCCCCCGAAACCTACGCCCGGCTGTTGAGCCTCGCCGACCAGGCGCCCCTCGACTGCCTGTCGTTGTCCTCGCGCACCTTGGACCGAGCCAAGACGCTGGGCTACAACCAGATCGGGCAGATCCGTAGTACGCCGACCTACCGACTCGTCGGTGACCTGGGTGAAGATCGCGCTGAAGAACTTCAACGCGCGCTGCATGACTTCGGCATGAGGCAGCCGAGCACCGCCGGTTAAGAGCCCGGCCCGGCCCGAACTGCTTCTTGCCGAAGTCCCTTCTTGCAAAGCCCAGGCGCAACAGCGACCTGGGCTTTTTCTTGCCCGGCATGCGAGCATGCAGGCCCATGCAAGAAGACCGTGACATCCCCCTGGCCGCCTGGCCGCGCCGCGCCGCTCTCCAGCACTTCCGCACCATGGCTCAGCCAGCCTTCAGCGTCACCGTGCCGGTGGACGTGACGGGTCTACGCGAGCGCGCCCTCAGCCACGGCGCGACGCCGTGGCTGGCTTACCACCATGCCGCACTGGAGGCGGCCAACACCGTCGACGGCATGCGCCAGACCATGCTGGCCGACGGCAGCGGCGTGCGTGAGTTCGCCGCCATCCACGCCAGCAGCACGGTGCTGCGCGACGACGGCAGCTTCGGCTTTGTGACGCTGCCGCAGGAGGCCTCGCTGGCGGAGTTCGCTGCGCGCGCCAAGCCGAATATCGAGCGCGTCCGCCGGGCCACTGGCGATCTCTTTGCTGCCGACCAGCCCGGTGACGTGCGCGAGGAGATGCTGGTGCACATGACCGCGCTGCCCTGGCTCGCTTTCACCGCCTTCACCCACGCGCGCGGGGTGGGCGACGACAGACCCAAGGTGGCCTTCGGGCGGTTCAAGGAGGAGAGCGGCCGGCTGCTGATGCCGGTGGCCGTCGACGTGCACCACTCGCTGTGCGACGGCGTGCATGTGGGCCGTTTCTTCGAACGATTCCAGGCAAACCTGGCCGCGATCTGAAGGCCGTTGTCGAAACCACCGCAACGCAATCGTCGTACGAGACAGACAGCGATTGAACCGCCATGCCCAGCGAAGAGAAAGTCAAAGGCCCGGCCTCGTACTTCCCGTCCATCGAGAAGACCTACGGTCAACCCATTGCCCACTGGGAGCAGGTCATCGCCAAGGCGGGGGCGCTCAAGCACATGGAGCTGGTCAACCACCTCAAGGCCGAGCACGGCGTGGGTCACGGCCATGCAAACGCGTTGGTAGCCTGGTTCGTCCCCAAGCTGAAGTAGACGTTTAGCGCCTGCGGCAGGCGAAACTGGAGAATCACCCGGAAATCAGGCTCCAGCCATGAATTCGCCACGCCAACTGGTGCTGCTGTGCGACGGCACCAACAACAACCTCAGCGGTCGTCACTCGGACACCCATGTGGTGCTGATGGCGGAGCTGCTGCGGCTCTTTCCGGACCCCAACCGGCTCGTCTACTACGACCCCGGTGTCGGCAACCCGGGCCAGCTGCCCGCCACGACGGTGACGGACAAGTTCCGCCGCGTGCGGGACCGCATCGACGGCCTGGCCTTTGGCCGCGGCGTGTTCGACAACATCTCCGAGGGCTATCGCTTCCTGATGGCCAACTGGCAGCCGGGCGACCAGATCTTCGTGTTCGGCTTCTCGCGTGGCGCCTTCACGGCACGCTCAATCGCCGGCCTGGTGAATGCGTTCGGCATCATCGACAGCAACCAGGACACGCTGGTGTCCAGCCTGGTTGCCACCTATTTCTCCAGCCCGTCGCCGACGCGCCAGGCCATCACCGAACAAGCCGCGCGCCTCTTCGGCCAGGGCGGCACGCCGGCGCAGTGGCCCGAGGTGCATTTCGTCGGCGTCTGGGACACCGTCGCCAGCGTTGGCCTGCCACCTTTCGGCCTGAAGATCACCGCGAAGCCGACGCTGGCGCTCAAGCGCTTCCGGCATGTCCGCCAAGCGCTGGCGCTGGACGAGCAACGCGCCCAGTTCCTACCCCGCGCCTATCAACAGGACGACGGCGACTACCCGATGGCCAACGAGCAGCAGGGCGACGTCAAGCAATGCTGGTTCCGAGGCTCTCATTGCGATATCGGCGGCGGCAACCATTACCCGTACAGCGAGTTGTCCCGCGCGCCATTCGCGTGGCTGGTCGCGCAAGCCATCGGCTGCGGTTTGAGCCTGCCCGCCAATGCGCAGCATCCGGTGCTTGTCACCGAAGCCGACGTGAACCGTGTGATGCCCGAGCTCGACCCCGAGCCGTCCGCGCGGGAGGCAGCTCGCATCAACAGCCAGACCTACACGACGCCGCTGTGGGCACTGACAGGCCTGAAGGTACGCGACACGGCGCATGCCGCAGTGGACGACCAGGCCGGTGTGCCTGTGCGCATGGGCACACACCCGTCGGTCATGCAATGGATGCACGCCTTTCCTGACGGCACGGCCTGGCGCGAGCGCGGCGGCGCCAAGTCCTGGGCCAAGCTGGCGGCGACGTTGCTGCTGCTCACGCTGCTGCTGGCCATGATGGGATGGGCACTGCTCGCGCCACAGGGTTGGCTACCGCCGCTGGCGCAAGTTGGAGCGGCCTTCGACGCCAACCTGCGTTTCCAGTCCTGGCAGCTGAGCCTGCCTTTCGGCGCCGACTGGGCGACTGCCGCGAAGAGCTTCGAGCGCCCCATCAACGCGCTGCTGTTGGACATCTTGCTGATCGCCACCTGGGCCCAACTGCTGGCGCCCTGGGTCTGCCGGGCCTTTGCTCGCCATGCCGGCCTCATCCATGTTGGCCAGCAGCCCTCGGCCTGGTTGAATCTCGCCGGCTGGGCTTTGCCGCTCGCCGTGGGCGCCGATGTGCTGGAAGACCTGCTGTCGGGGCTGGCGCTGGCGGCCGTGGGTGAAGAATCGGTCTGGGTCTGGCCGCTGCGGCTGCTCCTGCTCGGCGCCAGTTTGGCCAAGTGGGTGGGACTGGCGGGTGTGGCGGCGCTCGTCGTGACGTCGCTGATGCGCCGGCATTCACCGACGGCGACGACCTAAGGCAACGCTGAACAAGTCCCTCGCGCGCAGCGCATCCCTGCTTTGGGCGGCCTGCAGCGTTGCAAATCCTCGCCATAGCCAGCTATGACTGCGGTTTGCGCCTTGCAGGCCATCCCAAACCAGGGCGCGCTACATCGCGGGGACTTAGAGCCTATCCGTAAATAATGTTTATTGTCAGCGGCACCTTGCGGAACGCGATGATCGCTGCGGCGATGTGGTTGAGCGCGAGGAAGCTGCGATCGAGTTTCTCGTATCGCACGAGCAGC
>NZ_JBDSQX010000123.1:0-2659 GCF_039929605.1 Roseateles sp. | reverse complement strand
CGCCTCGTCGGCGCCTTGCCTCGCCCCGCAACTCGCCCCGGCGCGCACCCGACCCAAAGCCCGACAGCCTCCTCGGGACGCTCTCATGTCGGCTCGAGGTCAGGGCCGGGCCAGCGCCTTTTCGAGTTTCGCCAGCGGCAGCTTGAAGTAGGGCGCGACGTCGGGCTGTGCCTTGAGGGCCTGGCGGGCCTGGGCTGCCAGAGTGAGAGCGCCGGGGCGGTCGCCCGCCGCCAGGGCGCACAGGCCGGCTTGGGCGCGCAGCCAGGCGGGCCGGGGTGAGTTCGGGTTGCGGTCACGCAGCAGGGCCTCCGCCTGGACGACGAGCCTGTCGCGCCCAGCCGCGGCGAGGCCCTGGAAACAGTCGAGCTGCGCGGCGACTGCCTCGGCGGCGAAACGCTCGGGTGGCAGGTCTGGTGTGGGCCCGGGTGACAGCCCCTGCACGGCGACCACGGCGTCGGCTGGCCGATTCAGGTCGAGCAGGATCTGTGCCTTCACCCAGGCGAGCAGGGCGCGCGAGGCTGGTGTGGGCGACGCGGCTTCAAGCTTCAGCAGCCCCTCCTCGGCATCACCCGCCGCTGTCAGCCAGAGCCCGAAGCGCGCCAGGTCGCCGGCCTGGTCGAGGGGCCGCATCTGCCCGTCGCGGATGAGCTTCTTCCAATAGTCGCCTACCTCGTGGCCCTGGGTGAACGTGGCGCCCACGGCCGCCGCGAAGATGTCGGACGCGGTCCACTGCAGGCGCTGCCAGTACCTTGGCGGCCTGCCCTCCGAGGACGACGGGAAGCTGGAGTGCAGAAATTGCCACGCCGGCTTGATATCGCCGTGCAGGTAAGCCAGGCGGCTGCGCGCCAGGTTCAGGCGGAGTTCCAGGGCTTTCGGCGGCTCCGGCTGGGCTTCGATCAAGGCAGCGGCCGAGTCCGCCGCTTCCTGCGCTTCAGCGTGACGGGCCAGACCCGCCCCGTAGCGGGCCAGCGCAAACTCGGTCTGGATGACCCGGGCTTCGATGACCGCCTGGCCGCCCCTTGCGTTCAGGTTGCGCACGACGGCATTGATGAACGGTGCGGCGGCATCTGCGCGCCCATGCTCGATCAGGCTTTGCGCGGCGAGATAACGCAGTCGATGCACAAGTGGCGATGTGTCCCCCTGCGCGGTGAGTGCCAGCGCGACGCTGTGTTCGAGACGGGCGTCGGCTTCGGCGGGCTTGTCTGCCTGCTCGGCCATCTCGGCCCGAAGGGCCTGGGTGCGGGCGGGCGCCGTCGAGGTGGCGGGTTGCCCGGGCAGCAAGGCCTCCACCTCGAGCAGCGCTGCCCAAGCAGCATCTACATGACCGCCGGACCAGGCGGCCTGGGCGACCGAGGCCAGGGCCTCGGCACGCAGCAGCGCGTCATCGCCCGCCAGCTTCAGGGCCTCCTGCGCGGCGGCATGGGCCTCGGTCCAGCGGCTGGCCGCGAGCCAAGCCTCGGCAGCCAGCAGTCGGGCCTGCGCCAGTGCCTCGGGGCCAGCGCCGGCACGTAGCAGCGCCTCGTGCTGGCGCTTCGCATGCTCGGCGGCCAGCTCGGGACGGTCCATCTCGAGGAAGAGCCGCGTGACGGCACCCAGCAAGTCGGCTTGCAGCTCGGGCTGGCCGGGAAAGCGCTGCTGGATCAGCGCGGCGCTGTCGGCCAGCGTCAGTTCGGGCGTTGGGTAGCGGGCATCGGTGCGGGCGAAAAAGGCGGCCTGGTCGGCGCGCAGCAGCGCTGCGGCAAAACCGGTGACGACTTGCTGGCGCTGCTCGGCCAGCTCGGCCCGCTGGGCCTGGCGCAGGGCCAGGCCGCCACCTACGGCTAGCGCGGCAACGACGATGGCCGTCGTCGCGAATGCCAGCCGGTGGCGGCTCAACATGCGGCCGAGGCGGTACCAGGTGCTGTCTGGCTGTGCCAGCACGGGCTCGCCGCGCAGATGACGCTCCAGGTCCTGGGCGAAGGCGTCCACGCTGGCGTAGCGCTCGGCCGGGTCGCGCTTGAGCGCCTTGGCAAGGATGGCGTCGAGGTCGCCGCGCAGCGAACGCGCCGTCGTGCGGTCCCCGCAGCGGCTGCTGGCAAGCTCGGGTTCGTCGGCCAGTACGGCCTCTTCCCAGGCCGCGCGGGAGGCGCGCGCGAGACGGTAGGGCGTGTGACCGGTCAGCAGCTCAAAGGCCAGCACGCCCAGGCTGTAGACGTCGGTGGCCACAGTGACAGGCTCGTTGCGCAGCTGTTCGGGCGAGGCGTAGTGCGGCGTCAGGCGGCGCTCCGAGGTCAGCGTGAGGCCGGCGCCTGCGGCGGCCTCGGACAGCAGTTTGGCGATGCCGAAGTCCAGCAGATGGGCCTGGCCGTCGGCTGTGACCAGCACATTGGAGGGCTTGATGTCGCGGTGCACGACCAGCCGGCCATGGGCATAGGCGACCGCGCGCGCGACCTGCTGGAACAGTCGCAGCCGTTCCCGAACCCCCAGATTTCGCGCGTCGCACCAGGTGTCCATCCGCTGTCCGTCGATGTATTCCAGCGCCAGGTAAGGCCGCCCGTGGCGGTCCACGCCTGCGTCGTACAGTCGCGCAATGTGCGGGTGTTCGAGCAAGGCGCCGATGTCCCGCTCGCGCGCCATGCGCCCGGCCAGACCCACGTCCCAGGCGAGCCGCGGCAGCTTC
>NZ_JBDSQX010000122.1:0-32835 GCF_039929605.1 Roseateles sp. | reverse complement strand
AAGGTGCAGGGCCTGGTGCGCCTGCTCGAATGCGCGGCGCGCGAGGCGCTGCGCGTGAACGCCCGGCTGTCGGACACCGGCGCCTGGCCGACGACGACATCCATCGCCTGGACGCCGTCGACGCGCCCCGGCGACGTGGTTTAGTTCAGGCCTTCTGCGCGAAACTCCAGGCAAGTTCCGCCAGCGGCCCGGCGCTTTTTGCGGTCTCCTTGGCCTGGTCACTGGAGGCCGTGCCGTCCACCACGCGTTTCGCAATGCCCTGCACGATGGCCGCGATGCGGAACATGTTGTAGGCCATGTAGAAGTTCCAGTCGGCCATGACAGCATCGACATTCGTGCGACCGGTGCGCTCGCAGTAGCGCTGCACGTAGTCACGCTCGCTCGGGATGCCCAACTCGGCGAGGTTCTTGCCACCCAGGCCGCGCGCCGCGCCCGAGGTCTGGATGTGCCAGCTCATGCAGTGGTAACTGAAGTCGGCGAGCGGGTGGCCGAGCGTGGACAGCTCCCAGTCGAGCACGGCAATGACGCGCGGTTCGGTGGGGTGAAAGACGACGTTGTCCATTCGGTAGTCGCCATGGACGATGCCTACCTCGCTCTCGTCGCGCGCCGAGGCCGGGATGTGCGCCGGCAACCAGGCCAGCAGCGCGTCCATCGCCGCGTTGGGCTCGGTGACCGAGGCCAGGTATTGCTTGCTCCAGCGGCCGATCTGGCGCTCGAAGTAGTTGCCCGGCTTGCCGTACGCCTCCAGGCCGACCGCCTGGACATCGACCTGGTGCAGCGCCGCGATGACGCGGTTCATCTCGTCGTAGTGAGCGGCGCGCTCAGGCGGGCTCATGCCGGGCAGGCTCTGGTCCCACAGCACGCGGCCGGGCATGAACTCCATGACGTAGAAGGCGCGGCCGATGACGGCCTCGTCCTCGCACAGCGCGCGCATCGCCGGCACGGGCACGGCGGTGCCGGCCAGCGCGCCCATCACCTTGAACTCGCGCTCGATGGCATGGGCCGACGGCAACAGCTTGGCCACGGGAGCGGGCTTGCTGCGCATCACGTACTGCGCGCCCGGCGTCGTCAGCAGATAGGTCGGGTTGGACTGGCCACCCTTGAACTGCTCCAGGCTCAGCGGCCCGGCAAAGCCGTCGACATGAGTGCCCAGCCAGGCTTCGAGCGCTGCGGTGTCCAGGGCCTGGGCGAGGGGGCGGGTGCCGGTGAATGCTTCCATGGAGGTCGTTGCGCGAGACGTGAACTTTCCATTCTGCGAGCAGGTCGCGGGCCGAAGTGTCGTCAACGGGACGCGGCCGCCAGCAGCTTTTCTCGGCTCAGCACGACAAGCCGGGTCGGCTCCACGCGCACCGCGCCTTCGCGCTCGAAGGCCTTCAGTTCCTGGTTCACGCGTTGGCGCGACGCGCCGAGCAGCTGGGCCAGGTCTTCCTGCGCGAGTTGCAGGCCGATACGGATCTCTTCGCCCTCCTGCACGCCGTAGGAGCGCGCCAGCAGCAGCACCTGCTTGGCCAGGCGCGCGGCGAGCGGCCGGGTGTTGAGGTCCTCGATCATGTCGAACATCAGGCGCAGGCGCCGGCAGTTCAGGCGCAGCAGCGCGTCGTACAGCTCGGAATGCGTCTGCAGCAGCACGCGGAAGTCGGCCTTGCGCACGCACAGCAGCGTGGTCTCGCCGTGGGCATAGGCGTCGTGCGTGCGGGGCAGGCCGTCGAAGAGGGCGATGTCGCCGAACCACGTGCCGGGCTCGACATAGGTCAGAGAGATCTGCTTGCCGGCCAGCGACACCGAGCTGACGCGCACGGCGCCCTTGGCGACAGCCGACCATTCCTCGGCCGGCTCGCCGCGGTGGGACAGCATGGTCTCGTCGGTCAAACGGCGCACGAAGGCGCGTTGCAGGATGTCGTTGCGCAGCGCCTCGGACAACCTGGAGAACCAGACGCCCTGGTCAATTTGTTGGCGTTCGGCGGGGGTGAGTGCGAGTACGTTCATGAGGGTCTGTTCACGCCACGGCAATGGATCGCGAAGCCCCGTCGCGAGGGGCCACTCGGCGTTGCACCGCTGGCCCGCACGCGAGTGCGGGCGGCGCGCTGCGCCTTGCTTGGTCCCTTGCGACGGGGCTTCCCGAAGGGTTGTCACCAAAAGGGCCGCGCGCGGCGTTGCAAATGCTCGCCGGGTGCGCAACCCGGCTCCGCTTTGCGCCTTGCTCGCGGCCCTCTTGATGACAACGCGACCCGTTACCGTGGCGTGAACAGGCCCTGGTGCATTGTGCAACCCCTGCGGGCGCATGACCCCATGCTAGAGTGAACTGCACTGCCCCTCACCCTCGTTCAACCGCTTGTAGCTGCCCGCTTTCAATGCCCATTACGGCCGTGCGCCCGACGTTGCTGGGTGCCCTCACCCCCGCCTTGGCACTGATGCTCGGCCCGTTGCTCGGACTGATGCCCCAGGGGGCCGAGGCCATGGGGCTGGGCCGCCCCCAGGTCCACTCCGCCCTTGGCAAGCCGCTGGATGCCAGCGTCCCGCTGATCCTCGCCTATGGCGAGCAACTGCCGGAAAATTGCGTGCGCGCCGAGGTCACGGCCGGCGATGCGCGTGTGCCAGCGGGGTTGCTGCAGATGCGTGTCGAAGGCGAGCCTGGGCAGCAGCGCATCCATTTGCAGAGCCTGGTGCGTATCGACGAGCCGGCCCTGCGCATCACGCTCGCGTTGGGCTGCCCGCTGCGCCTGACGCGCGAGTTCAACGCCTTCGTTGACCCGCCGGCCAGCGCTGCCGCCGTGCCTGCGGCCGCGCCGGGGCCTGTTCCCGCGATGCCCCAGGCCGTGGAGCCTGCGCCGCGCGTTTTTGCCGCAGCCAGCCCCGCCCCTGCACCAGCAGCCCGCGTGCGCGCCCGGCCCAAGCCGAAAGCGACCGGGCCGCGCCTCGTGCTGGAACGACCCGAAATTCTCGTCAGCCAGGCCCCGCAGCGCCCCGCCGCAACGAACGCGCCCGAGGCGGACGTGACGCCGGAGCTCGAAGCCCAGATCACCCAGCTCGAGCAGACCGTGGCCCAACTGCGCGCCGAGCTGGAGGCCCGCCTACAGGCCCAGGACGCTGCCGCATCGGCCGCCGCCCTCACCGCAGCACCGACCCCTGAAGCTTTCGCGTCAGCGCCCACGCCGCCACCGCCGAGCGCCACGCGGCCGTCGCCCTATCGCGATCCCATGACCTGGGTGCTGACGCTGGGCCTGGGCTTGCTGGCCGGCTCGGCGGCCTTCTACGGCAGCCGCTGGCGTGACGAGCGTGCCCGCCGTGAGCGGGCCTACTGGCGCGCCATGCACGCCGCCGAGGGCGCTGCACACCCCCTGCCGGCGCAGCCTCCGCCCGCGCCATCGCCCGGCATTGCCCCGGCGGTGTTCAGCAACGCGGCGCCCTTGCCCGACGAAGGGCAGCACCAGGCCACGCGGCCCCAACCACGGCCCATGGCTTGGCCACCCGCGCCTATTGCGCCTATTGCGCCCTTTGCCCCCGCCACGCCGGCCGCACCCGCTGTGCTGCCCGCACTGCCGGCTTCGATGCAGGCGACGCAGCCGATGCCGGTGCGGGTCGCTGCGGAGCCACAGCCGTCCGACGAGCTGACCGTCGCCGACGAGCTGCTGGACCTACAGCAACAGGTCGACTTCCTGCAACTGCTCGCCCAGCACGAGGCGGCTGCCGACTTGCTCGCCGCGCGGCTGGCACGTGGCAATTGCGGCGCGATGGCCTATCTGCTGCTGATGGAGATCTGCCAGCAGCGCGGCGAGCCTGAGGTGTTTGCCGAGCTGGTCAAGCAGTTCGAGCAGCGCTTTCGCACGGCGGCGCCGCAGTGGACGCAGAGCCTGTCGCGCGGCCGCACGCTGGACGCCAGCCCGAGCGTCATCGCACACCTGCAGGTGGTCTGGTCCGACCCGGGCGCGGCCATGCAGATGCTGCGGGATCTGCTGTCCCGTGGTTCCGGCCCCGCCGCACCGCACTTCGACCTGCCGGCCTACCGCGACCTGCTGACGCTCTACGGCGTGGCGCGCGATCTCTTCGAGGCCGGCCTGCGCAGCGACGACGTGGACCTGATGCTGCCGCTCGACTCCAAGTTCGGCGAGGGCTGAGGCCCCTCGTCCAGGCATGCCGCGCTGGACGCGGGCATGTCTGGCCGGTCCCCCAAGGGGACGGCGATGCTTGCGGCGTTGAGCCGCGCGCACATCGCCTGTGGGACCGGCTTGGGAGCGGCCCGGCGCTCGGCCCCGCCTACATCGCGAAGTCGTCGGCCTCGCCCGTCATTGCCCGTTCGATGAGCTTGCGGCTCAGGCGCTCCGACAGCAGTTCGGCAAAGCTGTACACGTAGTTGCGCAGGTAGGCGCCGCGCTTGAAGGCGATGCGCGTCACGTTGCTGCCCAGCAGCGCGCCCAGCGGCCGCGCGACGAGGTCGCTGTTCGCCGGCTCTTCGCGCATCGCCATCTCGGCCACGATGCCCACGCCCATGCCCAGTCGCACATAGGTCTTGATGACGTCGGAGTCGATGGCCTCCAGCACGATGTTGGGCGTGAGGTGGCGCGCGGCGAAGGCCTTGTCGACGCGCGTGCGGCCCGTGAAGCTGGGGTGGTAGGACACCAGCGGCTCGGCGGCCAGCTGTTCGAGGTTGACGCGTTCGACGCCGGCCAGCGGGTGGTCGCGCGGCACCACCATCACGTGCTGCCATTCATAGCAGGGCAGGGTGACGAGCTCCGGGTACTGCGCCAGCGACTCGGTCGCGAGGCCGAGGTCGGCCGTCTCGTCGATGAGCATGCGGGCGACCTGGTCGGGGCTGCCCTGGTGCAGGCTGATGCGCAGCTGCGGCAGGTTCTTGCGCAACTGGGCGACCGGCGTGGGCAGGACGTAACGGGCCTGCGTGTGGGTCGTTGCAATCGAGAAGGTGCCGCTGTCCTGGCGCGAGTACTCCTCGCCGATGCGCTTCAGGTTGGCGACCTCGCGCAGGATGATCTCGACGCAGGCCAGCACCTGCTGGCCGGGTTCGGTGATGCGACGCAGCCGCTTGCCGTGGCGCGAGAAGATGTCGACACCCAGCTCTTCTTCCAGCTCCAGGATGGCCTTGGACACGCCGGGCTGCGACGTGAACAGCGCCTTGGCCGTCTCGGTCAGGTTGAGGTTGCGGCGGGCGGCTTCCTGGACGAAGCGGAATTGGTGGAGATTCATTCGAGGACGTTCAAGCAGGCCTGGCTGATTGCTTGCAGCACGGCGTCCTGTTCGCCGAGCGGCGCGTGCAGCTGCCATTCGATGGCGGCGCCATGCTGCTCGCGCAGGCGGTCCAGCAACGGCGGCACGTCGCGCCGCACATGACCGCCAGTACCGAGGAAGAGGGGCATCACATGCACGCGCGTACAGCCGGCGGCGACGAGTTGCTCGGCGGCTGCATCCATGTCGGGCGACATGAACTCAAGGTAGGCCATCACCAACGGCGTGCCGGGTCTTGCGGCGCGCAGCCGCTCGGTGACGATCTCGAAAGGCCGCGCCCAGGCCGAGTCACGCGCGCCATGGGCGAACAGCAGCAGGCCCTCTTTCATCGATACCTCACGAGCCAGGTGAAAGCCGCCATCGACAGGCCCAGGTAGAGCAGGCTCGGTGTCGCCGCGACGACCCAGGGCGTCCAGTTCTTCAGCAGGCCCAAGTGGCCCGCCACGTTGTTCAACAGCACGAAGCTGATGCCCAGCATGATGCCGCCGAAGACCTTGATGCTGATGCCGCCCGAGCGGCCATGCAGATAGGCAAAGGGCAGGGCCAGCGCCACCATGACAAAGCAGGCGAAGGGGTAGAACGCCTTGCGCCAGAACTGGATGTTGTGGGCCTGGGCCGACTGCTCCTGGGCCGACAAATGGGCGGTGTAGCGGTAGAGCTCCAGCGTCGACATCGACATGGCCGGCAGCACGGCCGCGGCGATGACGCCGGCATGCAACGAGCTTTGCCAATCGAGCTTGTCGATCTGCTGCTCGCTGACGACGACCTCACCGACCGAGCCGCTGGCCGTCGGCGTGCCCGCGTTCCAGACCGTGCGCTTGACGGTCTGCAGATGCCAAAGGCCCTGGCCGTCCACGTCGACCTTGCCCGCCTCGGTGCGCGACATCAGCCGGCCTTCGTTGTCGAACTCGAAGATGCGCACTTCCTCCAGTTCGCCGCCGCTGCCCACGCGGCCAACCTGAACGGAGTAGCTGCGTTCCTGGCCATCGACCTTGCGGTGGTCCTTGAGCCAGGCGCCGCGCTTGGGCGGATTGGCATTGCGGCTGAAACGGGCGCGCATCTCGTCGCTCTGGCGCTCGAATTGCGGTGCCACGTAGTCGCCGATGACAAACGTCAACACCGCAAATACGGCGGCCAGGCCGGCCAGCAGGCTCAGTGCCCGCGCGGGCCCCAGGCCGCCGGTGCGCAGGATGGTGAACTCGCTGCTCTGCGCCATGCGAGCCAGCGAGACAATGCCGCCAATCAGCACTGCGATGGGGAAGAGCTCGTAGAAATGCCCGGGCAGCTCCATCGCCGCGAGCAGCGCGGCCTGCGCGCCGCCCGCGCCGATGCGGGCCATGCGCTCCAGTTCGTCGACGAAGTCGATGAAGAAGAACAGCGACAGGAAGGCCAGCGCGACCATGACGACCGAGCCGACGATGTCCTTGTAGAGCAGGCTGCGGACGGTCCTCACGCCGCAGCCTCCTTCGTGCGCCGACGCAGGCAGAAGCGGTTGCCGTTGTCGCGCACCCAGATGGCGGCCAGCGCCAGGAAGAGGGCGCTTCCATGCACGCCGATCAGCGCCCGGGGCAGCGAGGTGCGGCCATTGCCGACCCAGGACTGCGACAGGTTGATGAGGTTGAAGTAGACGACGAAAGTCAGCAGCGCGAAGAGCAGGTTCCAGTTGCTGGCGCGGCGCGGGTTGGATGCCGACAGGCCGACGCCCAGCAGGGCCATGTTGATGCCGCCGAGGATCATGCCGAGTCGCCAGGCCAGTTCGCCCTGGTTCTTGGGGATGGGCAGGCGCAGCAGGTCCAGCGTGGCCATCGCCTTGGGCGGCAATTGGCTGGCGTTGGCCAGCACCTGCGTGTCAGTCAGCACCTTGTACTGTTCGAAGCGAGCCAGGCTTTTTTCGCCGGTCTTGAGCTGGGTCTCGTTGCGCTGGCCGTGGTCCAGCACGAGGAAGCGGTCATCACCCTCCATGTTGAGCTGTCCGCGCGACGCTGTCGTCACGGACTCGCGGTCATGCTGGTTGGCGAGGATGAAGACGTTGCGCCCGGTGGCCGCGTTGTCGCCGTCGCGCTCGATGAAGAAGACGCGGCTGCCATCGCGCGAACTCTGGAACTGCCCCGGCGCAACGCGCGAGAGGTCGCTGCGCTTTTGGTAGCGGTCGCGCAGCTCGGCGCTGTTCTGGTTGCCCCAGGGCCAGACGATCAGTTCCAGCACAACCACGGCTAGCAGCACGGGCCAGGCCATGCGCAACACCGGCCGCACGAAGCGCGACAGCGGGATGCCGCTGGCGAACCAGATCGTCATCTCGGACTCGCGGTAAAAGCGCCCCAGCGTGATGACGACGGCAACGAACAGCGACAGGATGAGCATGGTCGCCATGTGGCTGATGGTGGCGTAGCCCATCAGCAGCACGACGTCCTGTGGCGCAACATTGCCGCCTGCAGCCTGGCCCAGCGTGCGGATCAATGTCGATGTGAGCATGATGGTCAGGATGACCACCAGCGTGACCCCGAAGCTCTTCGCCAACTCTGACCGCGTGGATGAATCGAATAACATCAAACGCACTTCTTTCTACTTCGGGTCATTATGGACTTCAAGGTTCAAACCACAGAGCTGGCCGCACTTGCTACCGCAGGTGCTGACGCTCTGATCGTGGTGCTCGGTGGCGACTCGCTGCCTCAAGGTCTTGATGCTGCCGTCGCCAAACATGCGCAGGCTGCGATCAAGCTCGGTGACTTCGCATTGAAAAGCGGCCAGGCGGTCACGCTGACGTATGCCGACGGCATCAAGGCGCCCCGCCTCGTGCTCGCAGCCAGTGGCAAGACGACGCTGGCCGCCGCGCGTGCGGCGCTGGTTACGGGCTTGGCGCAGATCAAGGCGCGCGGGGCGGCCAGTGCGGCCGTGGCGTTTGCCGGCTTCGAGGCCGAGCTGGCCGAGTCGCTGGCGGAGCAGACCGCGATCACAGGCACCGACGCCGTCTACGTCTACCGCCACACCAAACCCAGCGCGCCCGCCGCGTCCAAACTTGTCAAGCTGGCGCTGCTCGTCGGCAAGGCCGCCCAGAAGGCGGCCAAGGCCGGCCTGGCGCGCGGCGAAGCGATTGCCGCCGGCATCGAGCTGGCGCGTGAATGCGCCAACCGCCCCGCCAATTACGCGACGCCGACCTATCTTGGCGAAGTCGTGCAGGGCCTGGGCAAGACGCATGGCCTCAAGGTTGACGTGCTGGACCGCAAGGCCGTCGAGAAGCTCGGCATGGGCAGTTTTCTGTCCGTCGCTAAGGGCTCTGATGAGCCGTTGCGCTTCATCGTTGCCCGCTACGAAGGTGCGGCCAAGACGGTGGCGCCGGTCGTGCTGGTGGGCAAGGGCATCACCTTCGACACCGGCGGTATCTCGCTCAAGCCGGGCGCCGAGATGGACGAGATGAAGTTCGACATGGGTGGCGCGGCCGCCGTCATCGGCGCCCTGCGCGCCGTGGCCGAACTCAAGCCAAAGCTCAATCTCGTCATGATCGTCGCCGCCTGCGAGAACATGCCCAGCGGTGGCGCGGTCAAGCCGGGTGACGTCGTCACGTCAATGTCCGGCCAGACCATCGAGATCCTCAACACCGACGCGGAAGGCCGCCTCATCCTCTGCGATGCGCTGACCTATGCCGAGCGCTTCAAGCCCGCCGTCGTCGTTGACGTGGCCACGTTGACCGGCGCCTGCGTCATTGCGCTGGGTGGCGTGCGCAGTGGCATGTATGCCAGCGATGACGAACTTGCCGCGTCGCTGATGGCCGCCGGTGACGCGGTGCTGGACCCATGCTGGCGTATGCCGCTGGACGACGAATACGCCGAAGGCCTGAAGAGCAACTTCGCTGACGTCCCCAACATCGCGGGCCGGGCGGGTGGTTCCATCACGGCGGCCAAGTTCCTGCAGCGCTTTGCCGGCAAGTACCGCTGGGGCCATCTCGACATCGCCGGCACGGCCTGGAAGGGTGGTACCGCCAAGGGCTCGACAGGCCGGCCCGTCGGTCTGCTGACGCACTTCGTGCTGAGCCAGGCCAAGTAGTGCCGCAACAGGTCAGCTTCTACAGCAACGCGGCCGACCCGCTGCGCTACGCCTGCCGGCTGGTCCGCCGGGCCCTCGCCTCGGGCAAGCCGGTGGGCGTGCGGGTGCCGCCGGCGCTGATGCCGCAGCTGGACAAACTGCTTTGGAGCTTCGATGCGACCGAGTTCATCCCCCATCGGTGTTGGGACGGCACGACACCTCCCGAGCCCGGAGAGGTGCTTCTCGTCGATGACGCGGTTGGGCTGCCGCACCGCGGTCTGCTGCTGAACCTGGCCGAGGATTTGCCCGGAGATGCCTTTGCATTCGAGCGTGTGCTAGAGGTCATCGGTTGCGAGCGCTCGGCCGTTGAGTCCGGACGGGTGCGCTACCGCGCCTACCAGCAGGCCGGTGCCACGCTCGACCACTTTTCAGCAGCAGGCTGATTGCCTCGGCTGCATGCTTTCCCGAATGAGTAGCCTTTGGATTTGGGATATGTTCATTTCGTTGAATACTCAACAGTTGTTGCGAGTCTCTTTCTCTCTTCCTCTTTCCAACCGGAGTTGATCCATGCAAGTCAAAGTAAATGTAGTGGTCGGTGCTGTGGCTGCGCTGCTCAGCGGTGCAGCGATGTCCCAGGATCTGATCGTCAAGATCGGCCATGTGGGCCCGACCAGCGGCGCCATCGCCCACCTGGGCAAGGACAACGAGCTGGGCGCCCGTCTCGCCATCGAAGACTTGAATGCCAAGGGCGTCATGATCGGCGGCAAGAAGGCCAAGTTCGAACTGCTGGCCGAAGATGATGCTGCCGACCCGAAGCAGGGCACGGCTGCGGCGGCCAAGCTGGTTGACTCCAAGGTCAACGGCGTCGTGGGTCACCTGAACTCGGGTACGTCCATCCCCGCCTCCAAGATCTACAGCGATGCTGGCATTCCCCAGATCAGCCCGTCAGCAACGGCCGTGGAGTTCACCAGCCGTGGCTTGAAGACCACCTTCCGCGTGGTGGCCAATGACGGTCAGCTCGGCGGCACGCTGGGGCGCTATGCCGCGACAACGCTGAAGGCCAAGAAGGTTGCCGTCATCGATGACCGCACGGCCTATGGCCAGGGCGTGGCCAAGGAATTCGAGAAGGGCGCCAAGAGCCAGGGCGCCACCGTGGTGGGGCATGAGTTCACGACCGACAAGGCCGTCGACTTCACCACCATCCTGACCACACTCAAGGCCAAGAAGCCCGACGTGGTGTTCTTCGGCGGCATGGACGCCGTGGCCGGCCCGATGCTGCGCCAGATGAAGCAACTCGGCATCGAGGCCAAGTTCATGGGCGGCGACGGCATCTGTACCGGCGAGTTGCCCAAACTGTCGGCCGGCACCATGGCCGACGGCCAGGTGGTTTGCGCCGAGGCTGGTGGGGTCGAGGGCGAAGCCAAGAAGTCGATGGACGACTTCCGCGCCAAGTTCAAGGCCAAGTACAACATCGACGTCCAGATCTACGCGCCCTACGTCTACGACGCAGTCAACGTGCTGGTCGACGCCATGGTCCGCGCCAAGTCCTCTGAGCCGGCCAAGTATCTGCCCGAGTTGGCAAAGACCAGTGGCTACAAGGGTGTGACCGGCGTGATCTCGTTTGATGCCAAGGGTGACATCAAGAATGGTGCCCTGACGCTTTATACCTACAAGGGTGGCAACCGCGAGCAGATCGCCGTCGTGCGCTGATCCTTGCAGGGAAACGCTCGACAGTCATTGGCGAGCGTTTCCGGTAACAACGAACCCGCCTTTGGCGGGTTCGTTGCCTTACGGCGGCTGTTTTGAAACTACGCGGATCTTTGGACGACAGAGCGGTGCAAAGCGGCAGTGAGGTGGACAAAATCGACGCCAGCGCTGAATTGGTCATATTGCCGTGCAATATTCACGATGAAGCCGATGTTCGCCCCGGCTGCATCGAAACTTTAAGAAATAGGTTTCGCCGAATTTCAAATGTCTGCCTGTGCGTTTCGCACGTTTTGCCGAGCGATGCGGCAGGCTGTCATGGTGCGGTCGCCTGCTTTCGGTTCTACTGCCGCTGCGTGAAAAAGACCTTCTCCGCAGCTTTGAGTGCAATTCTCGAACGAGACGGATTCAAGGGGCAAGCACCCTCCAAACGGGGGGCTTTCAAGCCCAGGTGCCGGAGGCATGATGCCGGCGCGATCAAGGTGGGGTGGACTATGTGCGTTGCGGCGTCAAGCCCGTAACTTCCAGGCCTCGCCTGGCGGTCTCCAAGACGACAGGCGAGCAATGTTCCGGCAGCCTCCGCTCCGGGATGAATGAATATCGGATATGAATTCTGAATTTCGTTGATCGGATGGCAAATGCGGAAGGCGCCCAGCGGAAGTGATCGGGGACCAAAATGATTCGAATATTCAACCATTACCTGCACAAACAGACCTTGCTCCAGGTCTTCTTTGATCTAGGCCTGATCGTTTTTGCGGTCATCGCCGTCGTGTTGAGCCAGGGCGAGGCCGCCCAGACCGTGTTGCCTTTCGCTGCCTCTCATGGCCTGTCTCTGGCCGGTTGCATGTTTGTCATCAATTCGGCCACGGGCTTCTATCAGCACGTGCACAACCGCTCTGTCACTGAGTCCTGCGCACGTGCGCTGTTCGGTCTGCTGTTCGGTCTGCCGTTGGCCTATGCCATCTTCAGCCTAGTGCCTTCGGCCACCAGCCACCGTGACCTGTTGACCCTCGTGGCGATGGCTGCTGTCGCGGCCGTCATGGTGCATCGCGTTTATGCGGCGCATTCGGGCACGCAAGCCCGCATGCGCAGTCGCATCCTGATCTTCGGCACGGGTCACGCTGCACGCACGGTAGGCAACACGCTGCGCGCCTCGGACCCGCATGCACAGATCGTGGGCTACTACGCCGGCCCCAACGAAGAGCAACATGAAGTGCCGCACGCCGAGATCGTCAACGACGGCGCCAACCTGACTGAAGCTGCGCTGCGGCACAACGTCGACGAGATCGTCGTGGCCTTGAGCGAGCGCCGCGGCGGCAGCATGCCGCTTCGCCAGTTGCTGGACTGCAAGCTGTCGGGCGTGCGCGTCGTCGACATCGCCACCCACTTCGAGAAGACGCTGGCCCAGATCAACATCAAGCACGTCAACGCCGGTTGGCTGGTGTTCGGTGACGGTTTCAGCCAGGGCATGGTGCGGGCAGCCATCAAGCGTGTCTGCGACGTGATCTTCGCTGTGCTCATCCTGGCGGTGTCATGGCCGCTGATGCTGGCCACGGCACTGGCCATTCGCCTCGAATCGCGCGGCCCCGTGCTGTATCGCCAGGAGCGTGTCGGCCTGAATGGCGTGCCGGTCAAGGTGATCAAGTTCCGCAGCATGCGCACCGATGCCGAGAAAGACGGCAAGCCGCGCTGGGCGACCAAGAACGACGATCGCGTCACCCGCGTTGGCCGCTTCATCCGCAAGGTGCGCATCGACGAGTTGCCCCAGCTCTTCAATGTGCTCTGGGGCGAGATGAGCATGGTTGGCCCACGCCCGGAGCGCCAGTTCTTCGTCGATGAACTGGTGACCAAGATTCCTTACTACGCCGTGCGTCACAGCGTGAAGCCGGGCGTGACCGGCTGGGCGCAGGTGCGCTACGAATACGGCTCGACGATCGAAGACTCGGTCGAGAAGCTGCAGTACGACCTTTACTACGTCAAGAACCACTCGCTCTTCCTTGATCTGCTGATCATGCTTGAGACGGTGGCCGTCGTCCTGACCGGCAAGGGCGCTCGCTGAGCCCCTGCTGCTGGCCTCGGCACAAGCGCCGATGCGGCAGGTGCGCGGCGCATGCTTGAATCCGTCATGGCCCGCGCCGAGTTGGATTCCGCCTCAGGTGCCCTGCTTGAGGCGCTTGCGCACATGGCATCCTTGAGCAGCCTCGGGGATTTGATCTGCTCGGCGGCCTACGGACTGTTGGCGCTCTATTTCGCGCAGCGATTTTTGCGCGGCAGTCTGCCCGTGACGGCCTTGGCCGTCGTATTCCTCGCGGCATTGGCGGCAAGTTCGGCGTGGGCCGGCCTGTCGCTGACGGATGGGCTCAGGCATTGGTCCGATCGCTTGCCGGCCTGGGTCGTGCCGAGCCTGGATCTCTTGCGCTTTGCCCTGTGGTTTGCCTTCCTGCTGATGCTGCTGCCACCGGCGCGGCGCGGTGGTGGCTTGGGTTGGGTGCGGCCGGTGGTTGCCCTCACAGTGCTGGCACAACTGGCGCTGATCTTCCTGGCCGACAGCCTGCCGCCTGCGGCCTTGGCGCGGCCACAAGCCTTCGGTGCGCTGGGCCTGGCAGTGCTGGGCTTGGTGCTGGTTGAACAGATGCTGCGCAACGCGGGTGCCGACGCGCGTTGGAACGTCAAGCCCTTCTGTCTCGGCCTGGGCGGCATCTTCGTCTTTGACCTCTTTATCGGCTCGCAGGCAGCACTTTTCCTGCGCTTTGATGGCGATGCGGTCAGCGTTCGTTCCCTTGTGCATGCAGCGGCCGTACCGTTGCTCTATGTGGCATCGCGCCGGCATGGCGGCTGGTTGGGCAAGCTCCACGTGTCGCGCGCTGCGGTCTTCCATTCGGCGGCTTTGCTGCTGGTTGGTGCCTACCTTCTGATCGTTGCTGGTGTCGGCTATTACGTGCGCTATACCGGCGGGCAATGGGGGCGGGCGCTGTCGGTGGCGCTGGTCTTCGTAGCGCTGATTGCCTTGGCCTTGGTCGTTGCTTCAGGCTCGGTGCGTGCGAGGCTGCGCGTCTACATCAGCAAGAACTTCTTCAGCTATCGCTATGACTACCGCGAGGAGTGGCTGCGCTTCACTCGAATGTTGGCCAGCAGCGTCGAGCCCGAGCACACCGCTGAAACCGCTGTGCGTGCGCTGTGCAATCTGGTCGAGAGCCCGAGCGGCATGCTCTGGATGCAGCGTTCGGCGGATGCCGACTTCGTGCAGGCGGCGCGCTGGAACCTGCCCGCCCAGGCCGGGAGCGAGGGGCGCGATGGTTCGCTGGCGGCGTTCTGGCAAGAGCGCGCCTGGATCATCGACGTGGACGAGTGGCGCGCTCGGCGCGATGCCTACCCGGGCCTGGAACTGCCCGCCTGGCTTGTGGACGAGCCGCGTTGCTGGCTGGTGGTCCCCTTGCTCGTGCGCGAGGTCTTGATCGGCTTCGCAGTGCTCGGCAAGCCCCGCGTCGTTGTCGAGTTGAACTGGGAAGTGCGTGACCTGCTGCGCACTGCGGCCAGTCAGGCGTCCGGCTATCTTGCCCAGGCCCAGGCTACAGAGGCGTTGCTGGAAGCTCGCAAGTTCGACGCCTTTAACCGCATGTCGGCCTTTGTGGTGCATGACCTGAAGAACATCGTCACCCAGCTGTCGCTGATGATGAAGAACGCCAAGCGCCTGCGTGACAACCCCGAGTTCCAGCAGGACATGCTGGACACCGTCGAGAACTCGCTCGAGAAGATGCGCCAGCTCATGCTGCAACTGCGCCAGGGCGACAAGCCGCATGGCGTGACGAGCGGGGTCGATCTCGAGCAGATCGCCAAGCGCCTGGCTGCGGCGGCCTCAAGCAAGGGCAGGGTGCTGACACTGGAACTGCAGCCTGGCGTCAACACGCGCGGCCATGCCGAGCGCGTCGAGCGAGTGCTTGGCCATGTCGTGCAGAACGCCTTCGATGCGACCCCGCCGGCCGGCGACGTCTGCCTGACGCTCGACGCCCAAGGCAGCCAGGCGCGGGTTCGTGTCACCGACACTGGCTGCGGCATGAGCGAGGATTTCATTCAGAATCGGCTCTTCAAGCCTTTCCAAACCACCAAAGCAAGTGGCATGGGCATAGGTGCTCATGAGAGCTATCAATACGTGCAGGAATTGGGAGGCAAGATCAGCGTGCAGAGTGAATTGAACCGTGGCACCACCGTGACGCTGTTGCTGCCCTTGTTCCACGCCCAGGCCGACGTGCCGCTGGCCACGTTGGACGCGCGATGACCACGCCCAGGCATGCGCCGCTGTTGATCGTCGAGGACGACCTGGCCTTGCAGAAGCAGCTCAAGTGGTCGCTGGACCGCTTCGAGTCCGTCACTGCCGACGATGTTGCCAGCGCGGTGTTGCAGTTCCGTCGGCATAGCCCGGCAGTCGTCACCATGGACCTGGGCCTGCCGCCGGACCGCGATTCCGTTTCCGAGGGCTTCAAGTGCCTGGAGAAACTGCTGGAACTTGACCCCGGCGTCAAGGTCATCGTGCTGACCGGCCAGAACGACCAGGGCAACGCGCTGCGCGCCATCCGCATGGGCGCCTACGACTTCCTCGCCAAGCCGGTCGACCCCGACGTGCTGAGCCTCACGGTCGAGCGCGCCTACCGCCTTTACGAACTGCAGCAGGAGAACCGTCGCCTGCAAACGCAGCAGAGCAGCGACGTCTTCTCCGGCCTCATCACGCGCGACCCCGGCATGCAGCGAGTCTGCCGCATGATCGAGAAGGTGGCGCCAAGCGATGCGACGGTGCTGTTGCTCGGTGAAAGCGGCACCGGCAAAGAAGTGCTGGCGCAAGGCCTCCACGACGCCTCCAAGCGCAAGGGCCGCTTCGTTGCGATCAATTGCGCTGCCATCCCTGAAACCTTGCTGGAGAGCGAACTTTTCGGTTACGAGAAGGGCGCGTTCACCGGCGCCACCAAATCGACGCTGGGCAAGATCGAGACGGCCAACGGCGGCACGCTGATGCTCGACGAGATTGGCGATCTGCCCATGCCACTGCAGGCCAAGCTGCTGCGCTTCCTGCAGGAGCGCGTCATTGAGCGCGTGGGCGGCCGCCAGGAGATTCCTATCGACGTGCGCGTCGTGGGCGCGACCCATCAGGATCTCAAGGCACGCATCACCGACGGCCGGTTCCGCGAAGACCTTTTCTATCGGCTCGCCGAGATCGTCGTCGACATCCCACCGCTGCGTGACCGTGTGGGAGATCCAGTGCTGCTGTCGCACGCATTCGCTCGCCGCTTCGCGACCGAGATGCGGCGCCCCGTGCCCACGCTGTCTGACGACGCCGTGCGCGCCCTCGAAACCCACCGTTGGCCTGGCAACGTGCGCGAGTTGCAGAACATGCTCAAGCGTGCCGTCATCATGGCCGAGGAGGATCGCATCGCCGCAGTCGATCTGGGCTTGCGCGCTGAGCCCTTGGCCGCCACTGCCGATGCCGTGCTAGACCTGCGCGCCGTGCGCGAGACTGCAGAGCGTCAGGCCGTCATCACTGCGCTCGCACGAACCGACGGCAATATCGTCAAGGCAGCCGAACTGCTCGGCGTCAGCCGCCCGACGCTCTACGACCTGATGAACCGGCTGCAGATCAAGTC
Source organism: Roseateles sp. (assembly GCF_039929605.1). Taxonomy (GTDB): domain Bacteria; phylum Pseudomonadota; class Gammaproteobacteria; order Burkholderiales; family Burkholderiaceae_C; genus Pelomonas. The sequence continues at coordinate 16,240 of NZ_JBDSQX010000122.1, read as the reverse complement.
ATGAAGGTGAAAGCCCAGGGCCTCACGACGGGCGCTGCTGGTGCGCTAATGCCAAGTTCGCGGGCGCGAGGATCGCCCTGACATTCAAAAGGCCAACAGGGAGCTTGCCATGAGCACGACTCGACGTTCTCCTGCGCAGCGATGGTTGCACCACGCGATGCGCCGGATTTTTGCGTACTTTCCGATTGATGCCCGTTTTGCGATGTACCGGGCCACGGTGGATTGCGATCCTGATCCTGATTTGCGGCTCGAGCTCAAGGTGGCGGAGACCCAGCAGGAACTGGAAGACTGCTTCAGGATTCTGCATGACGCCTATGTCGCGAGGGGCTTCATGAAACCCGACCCGGCGGGCATGAGGGTCACGATCTATCACGCCCTGCCGACGACGACGACGCTTTGCGCCAAATGGAAAGGTCGAGTCGTCGGGACGATTTCGATCATCCGTGAGGGCGTCTTTGGCTTCCCGTTGCAAAGCAACTTCAACCTCGAACAGGTGCGAAAGAACGACGGCCAGATCGCCGAGATCTCGGGGCTGGCCGTGCACCCGGACTTCCGCAAGAGCGGCAGCACCATCCTGTTCCCGTTGATGAAGTTCGTGCGGGAATACTGCGTCGGAATGTCCGACACCCGTCATCTGCTCATCGCCGTCAACCCGGATCACATCGACCGCTACGAGGCGCTGCTGTTTTTTGAACGCCTACGCGACCCGCCCGTCACCAAATATGACTTCGCCAACGATGCGCCCGCCGTCGGAGCGACGCTGGACCTCCAGGCGGCGCCCGCCATCTTTAGGCGCGGCTATCGCGACCGGCCACCGCGCAAGGACCTGCACCATTATTTTTTCGAGCTCAAGATGCCGAACATCAAGTTGCCGCAGCGCCGGTACTTCACGACCAATGACCCGGTCATGACCCCTGAACTGCTCGACTATTTCTTCAACCGGCGCACCCAGGTTTTGCGAAGCCTCGACAGCCGGCGCAAAGCCTTGCTCGCGGCCATCTACAACAGCCCCGAATACCGCCGCGTACTGCCTCCCGTCAGCGACGAGGAGTCCGCCGGGCATCCGCTGCGCCGTCATCAGCGCTATTCGCTGCGCGCACCCGCCGAGCTCAAGCTCGAGATCGACGGTGTCGAGCGCCTGTTCGTCTTCAATGTCGTCGAGGTCTCGCAGTCGGGCTTCCAGGCCGAATCCCGGCTCGACCTGCCGCTCAACATGCGAGGCGAGGCCCGCGTCCAGCTTGGTCGGCAGGACTGGTCGCGCAGCGAGGTGTGCGTGGTGCGCTCCAAGCAGTCCGACGGGAGCCGCTTTTATGGCTTTCGGGTCAGCGAGCCGGACGATACCTGGCGCCGTTGTGTCGCGGCGCTTGAGGGCGGCTTTACGTCGCGGGACCTGCTGCAATGAGGCGCCGCAGTCTGCTCCTAGGGCTGAGCCTCGTACCGGTTTGGGCGACCGCAACAGATCTGCCGGCGTTGATCGAACGCAGCAAACCCTCTGTTGTGCTGGTCGGCACCTTCTCGCCGACCGACAGCCCGCGCTTCGGTTTCCGCGGCACTGGCTTCGCTGTTGCGGACGGTAGCCTTGTCATCACCAACGCGCACGTCCTGCCGTCGCCCGATGTGACGGAAACCGAGCAGCGGGTCAGCATCCAGGTGCGTGCCGCGAATGGCGAGTGGGGTTTGCGGCTTGCGCGCGTCGCGTCGCTTGATCGTGCCCACGACTTGGTGGCGCTGAGCTTTGAGGGTGCGACCCTCCCGCCGCTGCGCGTCGCCGACCCTGCGCTGGCGCGCGAAGGGCGGGCTGTGTTGTTCATGGGTTTCCCAATTGGTGGTGCCCTAGGCTTTTCCACCGTCAGCCACCGCGGCATCATTTCGGCGATCACGCCAATCTCGCTGCCCGCTGCCAACGCCCGCAGCCTGGACCCGCGAGCGCTGCGGCAGTTGCGTGCTGGCAGCTTCGACATCCTGCAACTCGACGCCACGGCATACCCGGGCAACAGCGGCGGCCCGGTGCTGGATCAGGAAACGGGCGAGGTCGTCGGCATCGTCAACATGGTGCTGACCAAGGCCGGCAAGGAGTCCGCGCTGACGCAACCCTCGGGGATCAGCTATGCGATCCCGGCCTCGCTGTTTGGGCCGCTGATCGAATCCGCCAAGGCGGCGAAGTGATGATCGGTGTGCTGCCGACCCGATACCCCAGGTTTTGCTTTCTGCCGAGCCATCCAGGCCCTGCCTTTGGCAAAGCTGGCGGGCCTTCGACAGCACGGCGATATCCGTGCCATCCGCCCTGGCACCGCTTGCGTTAGTTGATACGATCAGCCGACTTTGAGGCAATTCGTGGACCCATCGACTTCAAGCGGCGGCGGCAACCTTGGCAACAGGTTTGAGGATCTGTTCGAGTTCTCGGTCGCCCTTGATGCCCCCAGCATCGAGATGGTGTATCGAATTCGGCACGATGTTTATTGTCGTGAACTCGGTTGGGAAGCGGTTCGCAAAGATGGCCTTGAGATTGACGGCTACGACAGGCATTCCGTCCATTGCCTTCTACTCAAGCGCGGCAGCGGCGAGCTCGTCGGTTGCTCGCGCCTCGTGCTCGCCCGGCCAGAAGACCCATCTTTCCCGTTGCCGTTCGAGCTCAGTTGTCGTGATGTGATCCACCGTGACCGATTCGATCCTGCCCAACTGCCCCGGAACGACGTGGGCGAAGTCTCCAGGCTGGCTGTGATGAGCGCGTTTCGCCAGCGCCAGGGCGAGAGTCAGGAACCCGTGGCGGTTGACAAACGCGACTTCGAATCCCGCAACGGTCAACCGCGTTTCCCGTTCATTCCGATGAGTCTGTATCTCGGCGCTGCGGCAATTGCACGGCGACTTGGCATCGAGAACGTGTTCGTGCTGACTGAGCCACGTCTGGCCAGTCACTTCGTTCGCCTCGGCTTCGACATCCACCCGATCGGCGACGAGATCGAGCATCGGGGTGCGCGCGTTCCTTCTGTGCTCAGTTCGAGCAAGGTCGTGGGCAATCTGCGGCCTTTGATCAAACCGTTGTATGCGGTGATCGAACGCTTGGTGAACCACTCATTCGAAGCTCACCCGGACGCGCTGGAAGGGCTACGGCTCACCCCCCGCTGACCACCTTCTCGCCGCTACACCCGCAGCACAATCGTGCCGCAATATCTATTAATTGATTTCATGAATAAAGCTTCGTCATCTAGATTTGGCGCCAAACGCTGGTCGGCGGCCGGATTGGCGCTCTCGAGTGCACTGCTGGGTGGCTGTTTTGACAAATCGGCCGATCAATACATTGCCGCGGCCAAAGCAGACTTGGCCAAGAAGGACACCGCCGCGGCGGTCATTCAGCTGAAGAATGCGCTCCAAGGCAATCCCTCGCTCCCCGAGGCCCGTGTTCTGCTTGGGGAGGCGCTGCTGCAGGGCGGCGATGCAGTTGGCGCGCTGAGCGAACTGGGCAAGGCCAAGGCGCTCGGCTCAAAGGACGACAAGCTTGAGCCTCTGATCGCGCAAGCGATGCTGGGTCAAAACGAGTTTGCCAAGGTTATTTCCGCATACGGCGAGGCGAAGCCGGCCTCGAACACCGCTAGCGCCGACTTGAAGGCTTCGCTGGCCGTGGCCTACAGTGCAACCGGCAACGCCGCCAAGGCCCTGGAGCTTGCCAATGAGGCGGTGTCAGACGATGCGGACAATGTGCGGGCGCAATTGGTCCGCGTTCGGCTTGTGGCTGCCGCGGCTGGACCGGCGGAGGGCCTCGCTGCCGTCGATGCCGTGCTCGCGAAGTCGCCGCAGAGCGCCGACGGCTGGCAGGTCAAAGGTGATTTCCAGAGTCTGCTCGGCCATACCGACAAGGCACTGGAGGCCTATCGCAAGGCACTTTCGCTTGACAAGGCGCACCTGCTGGCGCACGTCGGCGCTTTCCATCTGCTGCTGGCCAAGAAGGATCTTGACGCCGCCAAGGCTGAGATCGATGCGCTGCGCAAGGTCCGGGGTGCCCAGGGTCAGGTACACCTTCTGACCGCGTTGTTGGCGCTGGAGCGCCAGGATCTGGACATCGCGCGGGACAACGTCCAGGCGCTGGTGAAGATGGCGCCGCAGGATTTGCGGGTGCAGCATCTGGCCGGAGTGGTTGCGTTCCGCCGAGGTGCGTTACTTGAAGCGGAGGGCTATCTCAACATGGCCATCCATACCGACCCGAACTTTGAGAAGGCCCGGCTGCTACTGGCTCAGACCAGCTTGCGTGCCGGTGAACCGGGCAAGGCGCTGAACACCCTGCAGCCCCTGCTCGGTGAGGGCAGCAGCAACGTGACCGCATTAAGCCTGGCGGCCGAGGCTTATCTGCAGGCCGGCGACACGCAGCGCGCTGAGGCTGCCTTCACGAAGATCTCGAGAATTGATCCGAACGACGTCCCTAGCAGATCGGCGCTCGCGCTGGTCAGCATCGCTAAGGGTCGCACCGAGGATGGCATTGCTGCGCTGAAAGCGTTGTCGGCCGCCGATGTCAGCCCGGTGGCGGACCTGGCCCTTGTGACGACATTCATGCAGCGCAAGGAGTGGGACGAGGCGCTCAAGTCGATCGAGACGCTCGAGCGTAAGACGCCGGACAGCGCCGGACCACGCAACCTTCGCGGGCGCATCGAACTGATTCGAGGCAAACAGGACAACGCGATACAGGCCTTTGAATCGGCCTTGAAGCTCGACCCGGCCTACTTCCCGGCCGCAGCCAGCTTGGCGGCGCTCGACATGCAGGCCAAGAAGCCCGAGGCGGCGATGGCACGCTTCCAAAAGTTGCTGGCCGTGAACCCGAACAGTGTTTCGGCCAACATGGCCGTCGTCGGGCTGCGTGAACAGGCCGGCGCCAACAAGGAGGAACTCGTGGCCACGCTGGAGAAGCTCATCAAGCAGATGCCCGATGAGCCGCGTCCTCGCCTGGGCCTGATCGAGCTGGAATTGGGCCGGCAACGGACCAAGGCCGCCTTGTCAGTTGCGACCGAGGCAGCGGCCGCGCTGCCTGACAACCCCGCCGTGCTGCGCTATCTCGCCAGGGCGCAGGCGATGTCGGGCGATTACAACCAGGCCATCAGCTCTTACAACAAGCTCATCTCATTGCAGCCCAAATCGCCCGAACCGCTGATGCTGCTGGCCCAGGCCTACGCTGCAAGGGGCGACAAGGCAGCCTCGATTCAGGCGATGGAGCGGGCCCTGAAACTCAAGCCTGGTTACCAGCCAGCTCAGCGTGCGCTGATCGTCAATGAAATTGCGGCTGGAAACTTCGCGGAGGCGCATCGGTTGGCAGAGTCGATGAAGGCGCTGTACCCGAACGATCCGCTCGTGCATTCCATGATCGGTGATATCGCGGCCGTTCAGAAGGACTGGACCGCGGCTACCTTGAACTATCGGACGGCGCTGAGATTGCTGCCTCAAGTCGACGTGGCTATCAAACTGCACCGCGTGCTAATCGGCAGCGGTAAGCTGCCCGAGGCCAAGCAGATGGAGGCAGATTGGCTGACTGCTCATCCCAACGATCTCAAGTTCCTCATCTATTCCGCGGACGCCACGCTTCTGCAGGCGAACTACGCTCCGGCCCTGGATCGTTATCTGTCGGTGCTCAAGCTGCAGCCAGACAACGCCAACGCATCAAACAACGTTGCTTGGCTGCTGAACCGCAACAAAGATCCGAAGGCGCTCGGGTACGCTGAAAAGGCTAACAAGCTGGCGCCGGAAAACGCCGACTACATGGACACACTGGCCCAGGTGTTCGCCGCGTCGGGTCGCTTGGACCAGGCAATCGAGTTGCAGAAAAAGGCGGTGGGTAGGTCTCCAGACCATGGAATGCATCGCTTGCATTTGGCGCAGTACTACGCGAATGCGGGTAGAAAGCCGGAAGCACGTGAGCATCTGGTGCGCCTTACGCAGATGGGCGACGGCTTTGCTGCGCAGTCGGAAGTCAGGAAGCTACTGGCGAGCCTATAAGGGCCGCTGTCGGAAAACTTGACAGTTCCCTTGCGGTTGTGGCTACGGCCCGTCCAAATTAAGGGAAATTCTATATCTGACAAGCACTTGCGGATCCTGGCACAACTACTGCTTATACAACTGCAAGATCATGCGAAGGTCGCATGCTCGTAACGTTAGGAGAGATGTCATGAACTTCAAAAAGATTGCCGCCGCGCTCTCGATCGCTGGTGCGACCGTTTTCTGCGGCACCGCTTTCGCTGATCCCAGCATCACCAACCTCGACGGCACCAAGACGCCGTTCGGTGGTTTCGACTGGGCCCAAGGTTCTGCGGCCTGGACCTCTGGCTATGTTGGCTCGGTTGGCAGCACCTTCACCCTGTACTACGCCGGTTGGGCCACGAACGTGACCGACACGGGTGGCAACAACATGTTCACGCCGCATTTGGATTCCGTCGCCAACGGCGTGCCCGAAGCTCCTGGCATGTACGAGTACACGGTGTTCGCCTCCTTCCAGGAGACGGTGACAGCCTGCACCGCTGACTTCAGCAGCTGCACGTTCCAGATCACCTCCGGCGCTTTCGACATCTACTACGACACCGCATCCAACGCCAAGATCGTCAAGAATGGCGCCTGGAGCGGTTTTGAGGACGGTACCAAGCTCATTTCCGGTAACTTCAACCTTGCGCAGACGCCGCAGCTGTTCAACACGTCGACGGGTGGCCAGGCCAACCTGAACGGCGTGGTGACCTACACGAACACCGCCTATATCACGCCGGTGCTGTCGGGCACGAACGTGACGTCGACGCTGCAACTTGGCTCCGCTGTGACGTCCTTCAGCGCGCCGACCAAGGTTGACGCTACGGCCATCGCTGCTGGTCAAGTGGTGTTCCAGGCTGATGCGAATCAGACGTTCACCGCAAAGGTTCCCGAGCCGGCTTCGCTGGCCCTGGTTGGCCTGGCGCTGGGCGGCCTCGGCTTCGTCGCTCGCCGCCGCAAGTAAGTGGATCCGGCGTCAGCCGGTCGCAATAGAAAACGCCCCGGGTTTCGGGGCTTTTTTTGTTCTTACGGCGCCTCTTGATCGGCAGAGGGTCGCTCACTGCGGGACGCTAACAAGCGGGCAGCGGCTTCATCAAACGCCGCTCCCACCCCATTGGGGGCCTCAAATAGGAGCTTGAGTTTTCTTGCGGCCAAGGTCGCCGCTTCAGAGCGCAGCAATGTCGCTGCAGCCTGTCGAACAGCTGCGACGCTCAGCCGGTCGGTGCGCAGCGTGATGCCGGCGCCAGCGGCCTCAATCGGAGCCATGTTCAAGAATTGGTCCATATTGCTCGCGACGGCCAGTATCGGGATACCAGCAGCCAGCGCCTGCTGGGTGCTGAGGCTGCCGCCATTGCAGATGATCAACCGTGAGCGCTGCGTTGCTGCATCGCCTGGCAGATAGCTCGCTAGACGAGAATTCTCTGGAGTCTTTGACGGCGCTGCAGCGCCGGCCGTGGACGCAAGTACACGCGCTGGCAGGTCTTTCAGCGCCTCGAGAATGAGCGGCAAGAGCGAGACGTTGCCGGAACTGCCCAGCGTGACGTAGACGCTGCCGAGTTCCTCGCTGATGGACTCGGCCCACCAGTCTGGCAGCTGTATGGCCGGTGACCACATCAGCGGACCGATGTAGCTGTGGGTGTTCCCTGGACCAGCAAGCGGGTAGAGCGGTGCTAGGTCAGGAATCAGCAGGTGATCGGAATCCGTATACACGCGCCGCAAGTTATAGCCAAGCGACGCCAGTTTGTGATGACTGCGCAGCCGGTTCATCGGTTGGCAATGGGGAATGAAGGCGAGTGGCCGGAACGTGTGGAACAGGGCGGCGGCCAGCGGCAGCGGCAAGGCTCGGCTCAGCGGAATCACTGGCAGCTTGTAGCCGCCCTCGTACTGCGGCGTCCAGTAGGCGTTGGTGATTGCCATGTAGGGTACGCCGGCCAACCTTGCGCTGACCGATAGCGACAGTCGAAAGTCGCCGACCACTAGATCCGGCTTGAATGCCTGGATCAGCCGGAGATCCTCCGCCACATAGGACTCCAGCGTATCGAAGTCGTACACCGGCGTCCCCCGAGCAAGTGCCTCGTTGAACTGCGCACTCGGAATGCTGCGGATGTCTTCGTGCTGCCATGGGCCGTCAGCCGCAAAGGCGGCATAACGTGCGTCGCAGGCGAGCAGCAATTGATGGCCTGCCGGTGCGATGGCCCGCGCAAGCGCGATCGGCCGCGCTACATGGGCGAGGGTCACCGCTTCGGCAAACAGTGCGATCCGCAGGGGGCGACCGAGCGTTGTCACTGAGCCGCTCCCTTGATCAGCAGGCTGTCCAGCGGCCGGCGCAGCGAGCGCGAGCTCGGCTGTTGACCGTTGCCGACACGGGCCATGAATACCGCATGAGCTACCGCATGCTCGCCTACGACATCTACAAAGCGTTGACCCAGCCGCTGAGCCATCTGCTGCGAGCCCGGCTTGCTCGAAAAGGCGATGCCTTCGCGAGCGTAGCGAGTAAAGACCAGCGGCGTGACTTCGGGCTGCAGCTGCAGACCCAGCTGCGTGGCGGTCAACCAGAAGCGCTGTGTCGCCCGGCCGGCCGCGACGTATTCATCGATCGTGCGCGCGGGCGTCTTGGCGAGCAGCAGGAAATGGGCGGCGCAGGCCAGTCCCGGGACGAAGTCCAGTTGGAGGCGAGGCGCCCACGTGCCGGCGAAAAATCGGTTGAACATTTCCACCCTGTCCCAGCTCTGCATCACGAAGCGCATCAATCGGGTTGTTATTGGATCGGTGCCCAAGGCTTGGTCGGGTACGCGCTCCTCGCTGAACCGCGCCTGCCACTCGATGATGTCCTTGTGAACGCGATAGGCCTCGGGTATGACAAGCCGGATTTTGGCGGAATGGAACAGCATCTTGGCCACCTTCAGCCGCTCCGCGCCGCGCTCGATCCATTCGATCGAGTAGTCTGGCCCGACACTGGCTGCGAACGCTTGCTTCTGCTGAGTCGTCAGCGGCTGCGTCTTCAATGGTCGACGCTGAACGCTGCGGGTCTTGACGCTGGCAAGAAGTCGGTCGGGGACGATCACCGGGTCGGCAATGAACTCGAGATCGAACACCGGGTGGGTATCCGGCGAGTCCAGGCGCCGTCTCGCTTCGGTACGAAGCTGATGGTGGCTGGCGGCGATGGCGGCCGTCTCGATCATGGCGCCGATGGAGATTTGGCTCGGATGTCCGTCAAGGTCGTAGACGCAGTGATCGCGCGTGTCAAATCCATGAACGGCTACGCGGTTGGGGCCGATGATTTCGAAACGCCAGGGCTGGGTGTTGTCGCCGCTCGGCGCCCATCGTGCAAAATCGAGAATCTGCAGGACAGTGGTGGATGAATCCATGGTTTGCGCCCATTCTTAGATTGCTGATTGCCGCAGGATGGCCACACGGTACGCCGGCTCACACGTCGGCTTTGCCTTGATGATGACTCAGTCCGGCACAAAGGAGGGAACTTGAACCAAGCTTCGACTTTCGACTACGGGCGCGCATTTTCCAGGAACATTGGCTGGGTGACCGAAACCGAGCAGGAAAAGCTGCGCTCCGCACGTGTAGCGATCGCCGGGCTTGGCGGGGTTGGCGGCGCCCATCTGCTGACATTGTCTAGGCTGGGCCTGAGCCACTTCAACATTGCCGATTTTGATGAGTTCGGTGTTCACAACATGAATCGGCAGGTTGGCGCGTTCATGTCGACTGTTGATCGGCCAAAGGCTCAGGTTCTGGATGAAATGGCGCGCGACATCAATCCCCAAGCGGATATCCAAGTATTTTCGGAGGGTGTCACCGAAACGAATCTCGACGAATTTCTGCGCGATGTAGATGTGTATGTGGATGGCATCGACTTTTTCGCGCTGCCGGCCAGGCGCATGTTGTTCAAGGCATGTTATGAGCGTGGTATCCCTGCGGTGACGGCGGCGCCGTTGGGTATGGGCGTGGCGCTGATGTATTTCAAGCCGGGCGGTATGAGTTTTGAGCAATATTTCCAGGTCGAAGGCCACGGCGAGAATGAACAGTATGCGCGCTTCATCGCCGGTTTGTCCCCGGCCATGCTGCAGCGCAAATATCTGGTGGCGCCGGATGCGGTCAACTTTAAAGAGCGGCGAGGTCCTTCGACGATGATGTCCTGCGACCTGTGCGCCGGTGTGATGGGTACTGCCGTGCTCAAGCTGCTCCTTGAGCGCGGTGACTTGAGGTCGGCGCCGTGGGCCATGCAGTTCGATGCCTACCGCCAAAAGTTGAGCTTCACCTGGCGGCCGTTTGGCAACGCCAATCCGATTCAGCGACTGATGCTGATGCTGATCCGGCCGTTGCTGAAATCCTAGGCCAGAGGCCATGGGCTACCCCAACTGAGGGATACCAAGCGACGCATTCCCGGCGCGGCGGGTTCCGATGCGTGGCATCATGCTCGGTTGGGGCCCGTCCGAGGAGGGGCCCGTAGTCTCCAAGCGCGTGTGCCATGGCATCATCTCGCCGCTCCTTGGCTGCGGTCAGCGCCTTCAATTCGGCGGGTACAAACTCTCGGCGCTTAATATCTTTCGATCTGTGAGGATTGCCTTGAAAACGAAAACCGCTTCATTCCTGCGTCCCCTCGAGCATTTGCTGCTGTTGCTTACTGTTTGTACGCTTGCCGGTTGCTCAAGCTTCGGCAGCACCTATCCTCCGGCTCCGGCGTCTACGTCGGCGCAGGATTACAGCTACATCATCGGTGCCGGCGACAACCTGAACATCCAGGTCTGGCGCAATCCCGAGTTGTCTATGTCGGTGCCGGTGCGTCCCGACGGCAAGATTGCTGCGCCGCTGGTAGATGAGATCGTTGTGCAAGGCAAAACTTCGGTGCAGGTCGCGCGCGATGTGGAGCAACAACTCAGCAAGTACGTGCGCGATCCTGTGGTGACCGTCATCGTCACCAACTTTGTCGGCCCGTACAGCGAGCAGATTCGCGTTGTGGGGGAGGCCGCCAAGCCGCAGTTCCTTGCGTTCAAGCAGAAGATGAGTTTGCTCGACGTGATGATCGCCGTGGGTGGCTTGACTGACTTCGCGGCTGGCAACAGTGCCACCATCTTGCGCACCGCCGAGGGCAACCAACAGTATTCGGTGCGCCTGAAGGATTTGATCAAGCGTGGCGATGTTTCGGCCAATGTCGAGATGCGGCCAGGTGACATCCTGATCATTCCCCAAAGCTTGTTCTGAAAGTTGCGGAAGGAGCGGGCCACTGGCGTCGTGCTGAGAGTCCGCTTCAAAAAGCATTAACCGAGACCGTTTTCGATGGAATTGCTGATTGCCCAGCTGCTGGTCGTCGTCCGGCGCATGTGGAAGTACCGGTGGATCGGCCTGGTGGTGGCCTGGGTGACTGGCGTGGTTGGAGCCGTTGTGGTTTTTGTACTGCCGGACCGGTACGAGGCCAGCGCACGGATCTACGTCGATACGCAGTCCATCCTGAAGCCGCTGATGCAGGGCCTCGCCGTGCAGCCGAACGTCGAGCAGCAGGTGACGATGTTGAGCCGCACGCTGATCAGCCGGCCCAATGTAGAGAAGCTGGTCCGCATGGCGGATTTGGATTTGAAGAATCAGTCCAAGGCGCAGCAGGACGCCACGATCGAGTCAGTGACGAGCAGCCTCTCGATCCAGAGCAGCGGGCGCGACAACCTGTACGTGCTCGGCTACCGGGACAGTGATCCCGAAACGGCCAAGCGCGTGGTGCAGTCGCTGGTCTCGATCTTCGTTGAGTCCAGCTTGGGCCAAACGCGCCAAGGCACCTCGACGGCGACGACATTCATCAACGAACAGATCAAGGCCTACGAGACCAAGCTTGAGGAGGCGGAGACGCGGCTGAAGGAGTTTCGGCTGAAGAACCTTTCCATGGCCGGCTCGGGCGACGGCAAGGACTCGGCGTCCCACATCGCCGAGATCAGCGGCCAGTTGGAGAGGGCGCGGCTGGAGTTCCGCGAGGCAATGAACGCACGTGATGCCGCCAAGGCGCAACTGGACGCTGAAAGGACCCGTGGTGGCGCTCAGACGACGGCGCAGAGCCTGCTCCAGGAGGCGAACGCCAATGTCAGCACGCCCGAACTGGATGCGCGGCTGGCGGAACAGCGGCGCAACCTCGATGGCCTGCTGCAGCGCTTCACAGATCAGCATCCCGACATCATCGCGACGCGCAAGTTGATCAAGGACCTCGAGGAGCAGCGCAAGCGCGAACTTGTCGAACTGCGCAAGGCGGCGGCTGCCACCCCAACTGTCAACATGGGCCTGGGTGGCGGCAGCCTTGCGACGCAGGAAATGGTGCGCATCCTGGCGACCACTGAGGTGCAGGTGGCATCCCTGCGTGCACGCGTGGACGAGTATTCCGCGCGCTACACCCAGGCCTTGGCCGCCCTCAAGACGGCGCCGCAGGTCGAGGCCGAAGCGGCGCAGTTGAATCGGGACTATGCGATCAACAAGAGGAACTACGAGGACCTCGTGCAGCGTCGCGAGCAGGCCTCCATCTCGGGCGAGCTGGATGTGGCGTCGGGCGTAGCGGACTTCCGCGTCATCGACCCGCCGCGAGCCAATCCGAAGCCGGTGGCGCCCAACCGCTTGTTGTTGCTGGCGGGTTCGATGGTTGTGGCACTGGCGATTGGATTCTTCACGACGTTCGCGGCCAGCCAGCTGCGACCGGTATTTCATGATGCCAACGACCTGCGCGCTCGTGTCGAACTGCCCATCCTGGGCGTGGTCACCCGGCTTGTCACGGATGCCGACCGCGCGCGCCTGCGGGTCGATCTGATCCGCTTCTCGGCGGGGGCTGGAGGGCTGTTGGCGATGTTTGCCGTTGCCCTGACGGTCTTGGCCGTTCAACTGAGTCGGCAGGTGGTTTGACATGGCGAGCTTGATCGAACAGGCCGCTCAGCGGCTCGAACAACTGCGCCAGGCCGGCGTGGTGTTGCCTGGGGACGAACAGACGTTGCCCACAGCTACGGCCTCCGCCGGCCCGCCGGTCATTGCGCCGACGGCGGCGGCGGACCCAGTGGCGCGAGCTCGGGTGCAGACGGCGCCACCTGCGGTCGGCATCTCGGTGGTCGATGACGGCCCGCACCCCTCGTCCAAACGCGTCGAGTTGGATGTGGTGGCGCTCGCTGCTCAGGGCTTTCTGATGCCTCACACCCCGCGGTCGCAGACCGGCGATCAGTACCGCGTCATCAAGCGGCCGCTGATCAAGAACGCGATGGGCAAGGGCGCGGCGACCATCAACCACGCCAATCTGTTGATGGTGACCAGCGCCCTGGCTGGCGAGGGCAAGAGCTTCACCTCAGTCAATCTCGCACTGAGCATCGCCGCCGAACTTGACAACACGGTGATGCTCGTCGACGCCGACGTGGCGCGACCCTCGGTGCTGCGCATGCTGGGCTTGCCGCAGGGGCCGGGTCTGCTTGACGTGCTGGAAGAGCGGGTCGACATGTCCGAGGTGCTGTTGCGCACCAATGTCGAGAAGCTGACTTTGCTGCCCAGCGGCACGCCGCATCCGCGCGCGACTGAACTGCTGGCCAGCGACGCGATGAGCCATCTGCTTGACACCATGGCCAAGCGTTACCCAGACCGCATCATCATCTTCGATTCGCCGCCGCTGCTGCTGACGACCGAATCGCGCGTGCTGGCCTCGCACATGGGTCAGATCATCATCGTCGTCCATGCCGAGAAAACACCGCAGAGCGCGGTGCAGCAGGCCCTGGCTGCCATCGAGACCTGCCCGGTGAAGATGATGCTGCTCAACCAGGCCAGCCCCAACGCTGCGGGTGGGTACGGCTACGGATATGGCTACGGGTACGGGTACGGCTACGGCTACGGATATGGCAGCAATGACTCGGCGCAGGGCTGAGTTGCGCTGCCTCGCGTTCGCACTCGCCACTTCGGCAGCGCTGGCGCAGGCCCAGCAGAACGGAGCTGCGGCAAGTGGCGGCATGACTCTGGTGCCACGCCTGGGTGTGACGCAGACCTGGACGGACAACTTACGCCTGAACGATCAAAACAAGGATGCCGCGTTGATCACGACGGTGTCGCCGGGTATCAACCTTGTCAGCAACAGCGGTTCATTGCGCGGCACACTGGACTATTCGCTGAACGGGATTGCATACCTCAAGTCAGACCAGCCCGCCCGCCTCCAGAATGCGCTGTCTGCCAACTTGCAGGCCGAGTTGGTCAGTCGCGTGTTCTTCGTCAATGTCCTGGCTTCGATTGGCCAGCAGAGCACCTCGGCATTCGGCGTGCAAAGCGCGCCGACGCTGGACTCGCAGAGTTCGACGGCCAGTCTGCTCAATGAAAACCAAAGAGAGACCGGCACCCTGACCGTGTCGCCGCTGCTGCGCGGCATGCTGGGCGGACTGGCCACGTATGAACTGCGTGGCGATTTCACCCGCACCGAGGTGCGCGGTAGCAACCTCGGCGACAGCCGTGGCCGCGGCGGTTCGATATTCGTCAACCAGGCGAATGCTGGCGTGCTGAGCTGGTGGCTGCAAGCCAACAGCCAGCGGGTCAACTCTGCGTTGACCGAGTCCAATCGCAGCGAGACGCTGAGGATTGGCTTGAACTATCGCCCCGATCCCGACTGGAGCCTCCGTGCCAACACGGGCTATGAGCGCAGCAACTACTTGGGCGGCGGCAACGCCAATGGCGTCACCTCAGGCATCAATGCGGAATGGACGCCCACGCCCCGGACTCATGTCAACGCCGATTGGCAGCGGCACAACTACGGCAACAGCCATGCGCTGAGCGTCGAGCACCGCATGTCGCGCTCCGTCTGGCGCTTGTCCGATACGCAAAGTGTGATGTTGGGCAACACCGGCTCCAGCGGCGGCGTACGCAGCAACTATGACCAGTTCTTCCTGCTGTTCGCGTCAATCGAACCCGACCCAGTGAAGCGCGACACGTTCGTGCGCGCCTATCTGCAGTCGCAGGGGCTGTCGCCTGATGCTGCGATTGCCAGTGGCTTTTTGTCGGCCGGTCCGAGCCGCTTGCGCAGCCAAGTGTTCAGTGTGACCTTGCAAGGCGTGCGCAGCAGCCTGACGGCGCAGATCAATCGTTCGCTAACGAGCCGGCTGGGCGACAACCAGAATCAGGGCGACCTTGCCAGCAGCGGGCGCATCGAGCAGCGGTCCTATTCGCTGACGGCCAGCCACCAGTTCACGCCACTGACCGGTCTCGCGGTGTCGGCGTCGCGTCAGGAAACGACCGGCAACGTGAGCAACCAGTTTCGGTCCCAGCAGTTGACCAGTCTGATGGCGAACTGCAATGTTCGTCTGGGGCCGCGGCTCGTGGCGCAGTTGGGTGCGCGGAATTCGCGTTTCGAAGGTGTCATTTCTTACACTGAGAATGCGGTGTACGCCAGCCTGACTCAGCAGTTCTGACATGAGACAACCCTTGCGCCCCATTGGCTCGCTGCGCGATCAGCAGCCGCGTCGGCCGCTGATCGCGGTAGGGCACCACTGATATGTATGAAGCCTTCTACGGCCTGAGCAGCAAGCCGTTCCAGCTCAGTCCGGATCCCAACTTCTATTACGGTAGCAAGCAGCATCGCCGGGCCAAGGCCTACCTGGATTACGGCGTGCTGCGCAATGACGGCTTCATTGTCATCACCGGTGAGATCGGCGCCGGCAAGACGACGCTGCTGCGTGGCCTGCTCGACAGCCTGAACCGCAGCAATGTCGTCATCGGCAATGTCGTGACGACCCAACTCGACGCCGAGGACACGCTGCGCATGGTGGGCGCGGCGTTTGGCGTGCGCGTCAAGGACGCGCCCAAGTCCGAGCTGCTGATGACGCTGGAAGCCTTCTTCGTCAACCAGGTGACCCAGGGCAAGCGCTGCCTGCTCATCGTCGACGAAGCGCAAAACCTGACCGCGCGCGCCGTGGAAGAGCTGCGCATGCTGTCTAACTTCCAGTTCGCCAACCAGTCGTTGCTGCAGACCTTTCTGGTCGGCCAACCGGAGTTCCGCAGCATCCTGCAGAAGCCCGAGATGGAGCAGTTCCGCCAGCGGGTGGCGGCAACCTGCCACATCGGCCCGCTGGACGAGGACGAGACCCAGCGCTACATGGAGCACCGCTTGAAGTGCGCGGGCTCACTGGGCAAACCCACGTTCGACCACGACGCCTTTCCGGCCATTCACAAGGCCAGCAATGGCATCCCGCGGCGCATCAATCGGCTGTGACCGCCTGCTGCTGCTGGGCTTCATGCAGGGGCGCACGCACCT
>NZ_JBDSQX010000121.1:0-34387 GCF_039929605.1 Roseateles sp. | reverse complement strand
CCAGGATCTCCGCCGGCGCCAGGCGCGCCAGCCAAGCCGGCAGCTCCGCGTCGCTGCACTCCGCCAGCCCGATTTCGCCTTGCGTGAGTGACAGCCACGCCAGCCCATGACGGCGACCGTGGCCGCTGACGCTCAGCAGCACGGCGTCTTGCTTGTCGGCCAGCAGTTCGGTGTCGGTGATGGTGCCCGGTGTGACGACGCGCACGACCTTGCGCTCTACCGGCCCTTTGCCCGCGCCGACCTCGCCGACCTGCTCGGCAATCGCCACCGCCTCGCCCAGCTTGATCAGCTTGGCGAGATAACTCTCCAGCGCGTGCACCGGCACGCCGGCCATGACGACGGGCTGGCCGGCGCTCTGGCCGCGCTGCGTCAGCGTGATGTCCAGCAGCGCATTGCACTTGCGGGCGTCATCAAAGAAGACTTCGTAGAAATCGCCCATCCGGTACAGCAGCAGCGTGTCCGGAAAGTCCGCCTTCAGGCCCAGGTACTGGACCATCATCGGCGTGTGGGGTGCGAGATCGGGGGTGGCGGTTTCGGTTTTCATCGGGGCGCGCATTATCTGGCGCCACAAATGCAAAGGCCCGCCGAAGCGGGCCTTTCGTCAGCCTGCAGACCGAATCAATCCTCGGACTTGAACACCAGCTTCACTTCGTGCGTCTGTGCGGCGCCGGTGCCTTCGAACTTCCACTGGCTCAGGGCCTCGACGGCGGCGCGGTCGAAGACGCGCTTGGGCTCGGCTTCAACGACTTCGACGTTGGCCACCTTGCCGTCACCGGCGATGTTCATCTTGGCGCGCACGCTGCCGGCGGTGATGTTCCTCTTCACGGCTTCGTTGGGGTACTCGGGAGCCACCTTCTTCAGGACCTTGGCGTCGGCATGGGCCAGCGACGCAGCGGCGACGAGGGTGAGGGCGAGAACGGAGCGAGCGAACATGGTTTCTTTCGGATGGTTTTGAGTGGAAGCGATGCGGCTCTTGGCCGCGTTGGTTCGCATTCTGGCCATTCGCCCCCCACGAGTAAGGGGTGATGCCGTGCACAAGTCACGCGCCGGGGGCGGGTTCACCCGTAGCCGCAGGGTCTGCCAACTCCTTCACGGCCAGAAATGACGAAGCCCTCGCGAGGAGGGCTTCGTCAAGGTTTCGTCGGCAGGTCAGACCGGCGCGTCGCCGCCCATGTCTTCCTTCTTGAGGCGCACGGCCACGCGCTTCTTGATCGCCGATGCAGGCGCCGGCGCCGCTGCCGCCTCGCCGTCTACAGCCGGTGCGGAAGCTGTCACGTCTTCTTCCTTGATGACGCGCGTGTATGGCGACAGCATCGTCACGAGCTGCGCGTAGATCTTGGGGTTGCCGGCCAGGACCTCGCGCTGGTGCAGGAAGTCGCTCTCGCCGGTGAAGTTGCCGATCAGGCCGCCCGCCTCGGCAATGATCAGCGAGCCGGCCGCCACGTCCCAGGGCTGCAGGCCGGTCTCGAAGAAGGCGTCGTAGTAGCCAGCGGCTACGTAGCAGAGGTCGAGTGCGGCCGCGCCCGGGCGGCGCAGGCCGGCGCAGACCTGCATGACGTCCTCGAACATCTTCACGTAGCGCTTGAAGTTGTCGCCGCGGCGGAAGGGGAAGCCGGTGCCGATCAGCGCGTCGCTCAGGCGGGTGCGCTTGGACACGCGCAGGCGGCGGTCGTTCAGGAAGGCGCCGCGGCCCTTGGTGGCGTAGAAGAGGTCGTTGCGGGTCGGGTCGTAGACGACAGCCTGCTGCACGACGCCGCGATGCGCCAGCGCGATGGACACGCAGTACATCGGCAGGCCGTGGATGAAGTTGGTGGTGCCGTCCAGCGGATCGATGATCCAGACGTACTCGGAGTGCTTGGCGCCGTGGGTGCGGCCCGACTCTTCGGCGAGGATGCCGTGGTCCGGGTAGGCGCCCAGCAGCGTCTCGATGATCACCCCTTCTGCGGCGTGGTCGACCTCGGTGACGAAGTCGTTCGGGCTCTTGGTGCTGATGCGCAGAGCTTCGAGGTCCAGCGACGCGCGGTTGATGATGGCGCCGGCCGTACGTGCCGCCTTGATGGCGACATTGAGCATGGGATGGTGAGACGTTTGCAGCATGCGTGGCACTCGCTGGGAAGAAGGGGCTGACAGGAGGAAAGAGCGACGGGCTGCCGTGAAGGTGGCCCGGATAATCGCGAGATTCTAGCTGCTGACCTCCGTAGAAACCCCGTGGAATCCACACGCTTCGTCCTGATCAATACCAGCCATGCCGGCAACGTCGGCGCCACGGCGCGGGCGATGAAGGTGATGGGTTTCCGTGACCTGGTGCTGGTGGCGCCGCGCTTCCCCGACGTGCTCTGCCACGAGGAAGCCGTGGCCATGGCCAGCGGCGCGGCGGACATCCTGGCCCGCGCCCGCGTCGTGCCCACGCTGGCCGAGGCGCTGGACGGTGTCGACCATGCTTGCGCCACGGCCATGACACCGCGCGACTTCGGCCCACCGACGTGCGAGCCGCGCGCGCTGTTCGCCGAGCTGGCCGCCCGCGAAGCCGCGCCGCGCCTGGCGCTGGTGTTCGGCTCGGAGCGCTACGGCATGAGCAACGAGGACGTCTACCGCTGCCACTCGGTGCTGAGCATCCCGACCCACCCGGACTACGGCTCGCTGAACCTGGCGCAGGCCGTGCAGCTGCTGGCCTACGACCTTCGGCAAGCGGTGGGCGGCTTTGGCGTGCAGGCGCGCACGCCCGACCCCCAGCGGGCCGACGCACGCGCCGTGCAGGGCCTGCTCGACCATCTGCAGACGGCGCTCGTCGACATCGGCTACCTCGACCCCGCCGCGCCCCGAAAGTTGATGCCGCGGTTGAATCAGCTGTTCAACCGCGCCGGGCTGACGAACGAGGAAGTGCACATCCTGCGCGGCATCGCCCGGCAGATGATGAAAACCGCAGGCCGGGCAGGTTCTTGAACACGCGCCTAGACTGGCCAGCCCTTCTGCCCGGACACACCATGTTTCAGCGCCTGCGCGAAGACATCGCCCTGACCCTCGAGCGCGACCCGGCTGCCCGGTCTGCCTGGGAGGTGCTGACCTGTTACCCCGGCCTGCACGCCTTGTGGATGCACCGCCGCGCGCATTTGCTGTGGACGCACGGCTTCAGGTGGCTGGGCCGCTGGGTCTCGCACTGGGGCCGCTTCCTCACCGGCATCGAGATCCACCCGGGCGCGCGCATCGGCCGCAAGGTCTTCATCGACCACGGCATGGGCATCGTCATCGGCGAGATGGCCGAGATCGGCGAGGGCTGCACCATCTACCAAGGCGTGACGCTGGGCGGCACGTCGCTCGTCAAGGGCGCCAAGCGTCACCCGACGCTTGGCCCCGGCGTTATCGTCGGCGCCAATGCCTGCGTGCTGGGCGGCTTCACGGTTGGCGCCGGTGCACGCATCGGCTCGGGCGCTGTCGTCACCAAGCCGGTGCCCGCCGGTGCGACGGCCGTCGGCAACCCGGCGCGCATCATCGAAGCCGCCAGCGAGCAGGCCCGCGAGGAAGCCGCCGCCCGCATGGGCTTCTCGGCCTACGGCGTCGCGCAAGGCGACGACCCGGTGGCGCTGGCCATGCGCGGCCTCATCGACAGCGCCTCGGGCCACGAGCACCAGATCGCGCTGTTGTGGAACGCGGTGTGCAAGCTCTCGACTGAGCTGGGCAAGCCGGTGGGTGACTGCGTACCTTGCGATGCCCAGCGCGACGAAGCCTTCGACGCCGCAGAGTTGAACCGGCTGGTCAAGTAGCCGGCGTTCTGATCGCCGACTTCGGCCGGAAGGCCTTGCACACCTCGTCCCGCGTTTCGAGATAAGGCCCGCCGATCAGGTCGATGCAATAGGGCACGGCCGCGAAGATGCCGCTGGCCTTCTCGTGGCCCGCCAAGGTCTCGGCGATGGCCTTGGGCTGGCCGGGCAGGTTGATGACCAGCGCCTTGCCGCGTATGACGGCGACTTGTCTAGACAGGATGGCCGTCGGCACGAAGTGCAGCGAGATCTGGCGCATCTGCTCGCCAAAGCCGGGCATCACGCGGTCGGCGATGGCCAGCGTGGCCTCGGGTGTTACGTCGCGCGGCGCGGGGCCGGTGCCGCCGGTGGTCAGCACGAGGTCGCAGCGCTCGGTGTCGACCAGCTCGATCAACGCGGCCGAGATGCCGGCCTGCTCGTCGGGGATGAGGCGAGGCACGAACTCGATGGGGTTGTGCAGCGCACTCGTCAGCCAGTCCTTGAGGGCCGGCAGGCCCTTGTCTTCGTAGACGCCGGTCGATGCCCTGTCGCTGATGGAGACGATGCCGATCCGGACGGGTTCAGGCGCCGACTCACTCATCGTCGTCGGCCGCAGGTTCAGACGCCTTGATGAACTGGAACAGCTCGCGGAAGGCGCGTCCGCTGCGCTTCTCGGGCTCGTTGGCCGCGTCCTTGCGTGCCGCGCGCACGAGGTTGCGCAGCTGCTGGATGTCGACCTCGGTGTGCTCGTTCAGGAACTCCGGCAGCGCATCGTCACTGGCCAGCAGGCGGTCGCGCCAGCGCTCGGATTGATGCAGCCGCAGGCTGTCATGCGCATGGCCGAGCTTGTAGGTGGCGACGGCCTCGCGGATGGGCTCGGAGTCGAGCTTGCGCATCAGCTTGCCGATGTACTGCATCTGCCGGCGCTTGCCCTCGAAGTTGGTGATCTTCTTGGCGTGGCGCAGCGCGTCGTAAAGGATCTCAGGCAGGGCCAGCGGCTCCCAGCGGCTCTCGGGCAGGGCGAGCAAATCTTCGCCGAGCTTTTGCAGCGCGGTCATGTCGCGCTTGAGCTGGGACTTGCTGGGGCGGTCGAAGTCGTCGTCGTCTTCGAAATCAGGAGTGGTTTCTTGCATCAGGGGCCTGTTCACGCTACGGAACGCGGCCTGCTCCCGTAGCGTGAGCAGGCCCCTGGTTCAGGCGAGTCCTATGATTGTCGCCCACCCCGATTCAGTGCCTTTCATGTCCCAAGCCAAAGACGGTTTCGCCTACAGCCCCGAGCAGTTCCAGCAGTGGATCGAAGACGCCCTTGCCGAGGCCAAGAAGCTCGGCGCCAGCGATGCCGGTGCCGAGGTATCCGAGGGTTGCGGCCTGTCGGTGTCGGCACGGCTGGGCGAGTTGGAGAACGTCGAGCGCAACCGCGACAAGTCGCTCGGCATCTCGGTCTATCTCGGCCAGCGCCGCGGCAATGCCAGCACGTCCGACTTTTCGCCCCAGGCCATCCGTGACACGGTGCGCGCCGCCTACGACATCGCGCGGTTCACCGCCGAGGACGAGTTCGCCGGCCTGCCCGACGCGGCCGATCTGGCGCTGGATGCTGCGGCCCGCCCCGAGCTGGACCTCTTTCACCCCTGGGCCATCGACGCCGCGCAGGCCGCTGAGATCGCGCTGCGTTGCGAGGCTGCGGCCTTGGGCGTGGACAAGCGCATCACCAACAGCGAGGGCGCGGCCGTGTCGGCCCAGCAGTCGCACTTCTGGATGGGCAACACGCGCGGGTTTCGCGGCGGCTATGCCAGCTCGCGGCATTCGCTGTCGGTGGCGCCGATTGCCGGCCGGGGTGCGGGCATGCAGCGCGACGCCTGGTACAGCTCCATGCGTTCTGCCGCCGACCTGGCCTCGCCCGAGGCCATCGGCCGCTACGCCGCCGAGCGCGCGCTGTCGCGCCTGAAGGCACGCAAGGTCGCCACGGCCGAGATCCCGGTGCTGTTCGAGAGCACGGTGGCCATCGGCCTGCTCGGCGCGCTGGTGCAGGCCACCAGCGGCGGTGCGCTCTACCGCCGCACCACCTTCCTGCTGGACAGCCTGGGCAAGCCGGTCACGGCCTCGCACATCGACATCGCCGAGGACCCGCACGTGCCCAAGGGCAAGGGCAGCTCGCCGTTCGACGACGAGGGTGTCACCACCCGCGCGCGCTCGGTCGTGCAGGGCGGTGTGCTGCAGGGCTATTTCCTGTCCAGCTATTCGGCGCGCAAGCTGGGCATGAAAACGACCGGCCATGCCGGCGGCTCGCACAACCTGCGCATGACGAGCCGAGCCACCGCGCCTGGCGACGACCTGCCGACGATGATCCGCCGCCTGGGCCGCGGCCTGCTCGTGACCGAGCTGATGGGCCAGGGCGTCAACTACGTGACCGGCGACTACTCGCGCGGCGCCAGCGGCTACTGGGTCGAGAACGGCGAGATTGCGTTCCCCGTGCATGAAGTGACCATTGCCGGCAACCTGAAGGACATGCTGCACAACATCGTCGGCATCGGCGCCGACGAGTTCTCGATGGGCACCAAGACCATCGGCTCGGTGCTTGTCACCGGGATGAAGCTGGCAGGCGCGAATTGACGCCCCTCGCCTGGTCTGGCCCTGCTGGACGCAGGCCAGCCCAGTCGGTCCCCCGTGGGGACGGCGATGCTTGCGGCATCGAGCCGCAAGCGCATCGCCTCGCGGGCCGGCTTGGGAGCGGCCCGGCGCTCGGCCCAGTTGCAAATTCTGGCGCCGGGTAAATCCGGGCCGGTCGGCTGAAAGGCGATTCCTAGAATGGCCCGGCTTTCCTCTCTCTTTGCAAACCGAAAACAGGAGACATCCATGTCCATGGAACGCCGTTCTTTCGTGCGCCACGCAGGCATTGCGGGCGTGCTGGCTGCAGGCGCCGCCCCCGCCATCGTGCATGCCCAGGCCCAGGTGCGCTGGCGCCTCGCGTCGAGCTTCCCGAAATCTCTGGACACCATCTTCGGCGCGGCCGACGTGATGGCCAAGAAGGTTTCCGAGATGACCAGCGGCAAGTTCCAGATCTCCGTCCACGCGGGCGGCGAGCTGATGCCCGCGTTCGGCGTCGTCGACGGCGTGCAGGCCGGCACGGTCGAGATGGCACACACAGCGCCTTACTACTTCTTCGGCAAGGATGAAACCTTTGCGCTGGGCTGCGCCGTGCCCTTCGGCCTGAACAGCCGCCAGATGACGGCGTGGATGGTGGAGGGCAACGGCTTGAAGCTGATGCGCGAGTTCTATCGCAACTACAACATCATCAACTTCATGGGCGGCAACACCGGTGCCCAGATGGGTGGCTGGTACCGCAAGGAAATCAAGAGCGTCGCCGACATCAAGGGTCTGATGATGCGCATCGGCGGTTTCGCCGGGCGTGTGCTGGAGCGCATGGGCGGCGTGCCGCAGAACATCCCCGGCGGCGAGATCTACTCGTCCTTGGAGAAGGGCACCATCGACGCCGCCGAGTGGGTCGGTCCCTACGACGACCAGAAGCTGGGCTTCAACAAGGTGGCGCCCAACTACTACTACCCCGGTTGGTGGGAGGGCGGCCCGCAGCTGGACTTCTTCGTCAACACCAAGGCCTATGAAGGCCTCAGCGCCGAGTACAAGGCCATCTTCGAGGCGGCCACGCATGTGGCCCACGTCGACATGCAGGCCAAGTACGACGCCAAGAACCCCGGGGCCCTGAAGCAGCTGGTGGCCTCGGGCACCAAGCTGTTCCGCTTCCCCAAGGACGTGATGGACTCGGCCTTCAAGGAGTCGATGGCGATCTACAGCGAGCTGTCTGCCAAGAACCCGAACTGGAAGAAGGTCTACGAGGACATGGCTGTCTTCCGCCGCGACCAGAACCTGTGGTTCCGCTTCGCCGAGGCAGGGTTCGACGACTTCATGCAGTCGCAGAAGCTGTAAGCCGCAGCGTTCACGAAGACAAAGGCCCCGCGACGCGGGGCCTTTTTTGATGGCCTCGCGCCGCGAGGCCTTCCGGCGCTCTACCTGCCGCTCTACCCGCGCTATTTGGATGCTGCGCTGGCCGCCTCTGGGATGCCGAAGAGCTCGTTCATGTCGACCTCCTTCTTCTCCTCGTCCGGCGGCTGAACGTCGAGATGGACGTTGCTGATGTCGATCGCGCCCTTTTTCTCGAGGCCACCCGACACCATGCCGGGGAAGGTGATGACCAGCGCGATCATGATGACCTGGATGCAGACGAAGGGAACTGCGCCCCAGTAGATTTGCCCCGTCGTCACCCGGGGGATCAGGCGGCCGGTCAGCTTGTCCTTGAAGTCCTCGGTCGGCGCCACGCTGCGCAGATAGAACAGCGCAAAGCCGAACGGCGGATGCATGAAGGAGGTCTGCATATTGACCGCCAGCAGCACGCCGAACCAGACGAGGTCGATGCCCAGCTTTTCGGCGACCGGTGCGAGCAACGGCACGACGATGAAGGACAGCTCGAAGAAGTCGAGGAAGAAGGCCAGGAAGAAGATCAACAGGTTGACGACGATGAGGAAGCCGAGCTGGCCGCCGGGCAGGCCGGACAGCAGGTGCTCCACCCACAGCGGGCCGTCGACGCCCTGGAAGCTCAGGGAGAACACGGTCGAGCCGAGCAGGATGAAGACAACGAAGCAGGACAGCTTCATCGTCGAATCCATGGCCTGGCGAAGCAGCGGGATGGACAGGCGCTTGCGCGCGAGGGCCATCGCCAGCGCACCGACGGCGCCCATGGCACCGCCTTCGGTCGGTGTCGCAATGCCAAGGAAAATGGTGCCCAGCACCAGGAAGATCAACGCCAGCGGCGGGATCAGCACGAAGGTGACCCTCTCGGCCATCTTCGACAGCAGCTTGAGGCCGAGCGTTCGGTTCACCACGGCCAGCACGAAAGCCGTGCCCACGCCCACGCACAGCGACGTGACGATGAGTTCGTCCGTCGCCGTGCCCTCGGGGCGGCTGCGCGCGAAGGTGAGGGCGCAACCGGTGGCCAGCAGCGTGAGCAGGCCCAGCGAGCGCAGGCCGGCGGTGCCGTCGTCCTCGCGGATGGTGCGCGCCTCGGCCGGCAGGGCCGGGGCCCATTGCGGTTTGACCAGCGTGATCAGCAGCACGTAGCCGAGGTACAGGCCCGTCAGCACGAAGCCCGGGATGAAGGCGCCCTTGTAGAGGTCGCCGACGCTGCGGCCGAGCTGGTCGGCCATGATGATGAGCACCAAGCTGGGCGGAATGATCTGGGCCAGCGTGCCAGAGGCCGCGATGACACCTGAGGCGATGCGGCGGTCATAGCCATAGCGCAGCATGATGGGCAGCGAGATCAGGCCCATCGAGATCACCGAGGCCGCGACGACACCGGTGGTGGCCGCCAGCATGGCGCCGACCAGGATCACCGCATAGGCCAGGCCGCCGCGGATCGGGCCGAACAGCTGGCCGATGGTGTCGAGCAGATCCTCCGCCATGCCCGAACGTTCCAGGATCAGGCCCATGAAGGTGAAGAACGGAATGGCCAGCAGCGTCTCGTTCTGCATGATGCCGAAGATGCGCAGCGGCAGCGCCTGCATCAGCGAGGCCGGCAGCATGCCCAGCTCGATGCCGATGAGGCCGAAAGCCAGGCCGGCGGCCGCGAGCGAGAAGGCGACCGAGTAGCCCATCAGCAGGAAGCCGATCAGCCCCAGGAACATGATCGGTGCCATGTTGGTTTGCAGGAATGCCATCACTTGCGCGCTCCTGCTTCGGCCTGGGCGCGGATGGCCTCGGCAAGCTCTTCCTCGGCCGACCTGGCCTCGGGTTTTCGCGTCGGATCGTCGATGAGCCCTTGCAGGAAGGCAAAGCGCTTGATGAGCTCGGACAGCCCCTGCAAACCCAGCAGCGTGAAGCCCGCTGGCACCAGCGCGAACACCGGCCAGCGGATCAGGCCGCCGGCATTGCCGGACACCTCACCGCTGATATAGGCCTTGGTCACCAGCGGCCAGACCAGAACGATCACGGTGACGACGAAAGGCAGCAGGAAGGCCAGGATGCCGAAAATCTCGATCTTGATCTGCGTGCGCTTGGTGAAGCGGCTCAGCACCACGTCGATCTTCACGTGCTCCTGGCGCAGTAGCGTGTAGCCGGCCGCGAGCAGGAAGACCGCAGCGAACAGATACCACTGGATTTCCAACAGCGCGTTGGAACTGTTGTTGAACAGTTTGCGGACGACCGCGTTGCCGGCGCTGATCAGCACGGCAGCGAGTACCAGCCAGGACACCCAGCGCCCGACCCATTCATTGAGCCTGTCGATGGCGCGGGATAGTTGTAATAGTAAGGACACGTTGTCTCCAGATATCTTGTGGCGCCGACCGAACAGGTGCTGCGGCCGGGCGGCGCCACTGTACGGAGACAAAGCGAGGTTGCTGCGCAAGCCGCCCCCGGAGTCGGGAAAACACCGGGGAGCGTCTGCGTGCGACTTCAGAGTTGCTGCGCCTGCATGAAGAGGCGGGCCGAGCGCGCGCCTGAGCGGCAGAAGACCAGCAGCGGGCGCGGCAGCTCCGCCAGCAGAACGGCGAAGGCGGCGATCTCTTCCGGCGACTGATATCCGCCAGCCACCGGCAGGTGCCGGTAGGCCAGGCCCGCCGCTTCCGCAGCGGCCTGGATGGCGGCCGAGGTCGGTTGGTCCGGCCCGTGCTCGAAGTCGGGGCGGTTGTTCACCACGCTCTTGAAGCCCAGGGCCGCAGCCTCGGCCATCGCTTCGGGCGTCAGCTGCGGCGCGGCGCAGATGTCGGGCGTGAGGGCTTGCAGGGGCAGGCTCATGGCGATCCCATTACTTGGCCAGCGCGGCCTTGACCGCAGCCGACACGGCACCCATCTCGGCAACGGCGCTCAGGGCAGCCTTGGCGGCGGCCATGACTTTGCCCATGTCGCCCGGGCCGCTGGCGCCCAGCTCGGCCACGATGGCAGCGACCTTCTCGGCCACGGCCTCGGCGCTCAAGCGCTCGGGCAGATAGCCCTGCAACACCACCAGCTCGGCGGTTTCCTTGGTGACGAGGTCATCGCGGCCGGCGGCGCCGAACTGGCTGATGGAGTCCTTGCGCTGCTTGATCAGTTTGTCCACGATGGCGACGAGAGCCGTGTCTTCGACGACGACGCGTTCGTCCACTTCCTTCTGCTTCACGGCAGCCAGCAGGCCGCGGATGGTCAGCAGCCGGTCGGCGTCCTTGGCGCGCATGGCGGCCTTCATGTCTTCAGTGATGCGGTCTTTGAGGCTCATGGGGGAATCTTGTTCAAAAAGACAAAAACCCGCGACAGCGTCCTGTGGCGGGTTTTGGGTTCAACCGAGCGGAGCCTGCAAGAGGCTCCAGGTCGCGTCAGAACAGCTTCTTGGGCAGCTGCATGCTGCGCACGCGCTTGTAGTGGCGCTTGACGGCCGCAGCCTTCTTGCGCTTGCGCTCGGCGGTGGGCTTTTCGTAGAACTCGCGGGCGCGGAGGTCAGTCAGCAGGCCCAGCTTTTCGATGGTGCGCTTGAAGCGGCGCAGGGCGACGTCGAACGGCTCGTTTTCTTTGACGCGGATAGTGGTCATGTATTTCCTTCAAATTGCGCTCGGTGTTCGCGGCTGAGGTTCAGCAGCAGGTTCCGGATTACTGCGTCGCCTTTTTAATAGCTACAGCGAATCGATGCGCGGGGTTTGCCAGCAAAGCCGAGGATTGTAGCCAGAAAATCAAGCACTTGCCAAGATTTGCTCAGGTGGGTGTTGAAGCCTCGGCCATCGCTCGCGCGCAGGCGGCCGCGCTGGCCCAGGCCCACTGGAAGTTGTAGCCCCCGAGCCAGCCCGTCACGTCGACGACTTCGCCAATGAAGTACAGGCCGGCCACGCGTTTGCTCTCCAGCGTCTGCGAGCTCAGGTCACGAGTCGAGACGCCGCCGCGCATCACCTCCGCCTTGCGCCAGCCTTCGTCGCCGCTGGGCGTCAGCTGCCAGTCGTGCACGCTGCGGCCCAGGCGCTGCAGGTCGGCGTCGCGGCACTCCGCCAGTGGGCGTGCCGTGTCCAGCTTGGCGCGCTCCAGCCAGGCGGCGGCCAGGCGCTGGGGCAGGCGGGCGGCGAACTCGTTGCCGAGCTGGCGACGCGACGTGGACTTGATCTCGACGAGTTCCTTGTCGAGCTGCAGTTCGGGCGCAAGGTTGATCTGCAAGGGCTGGTCGGCCGCCGTGCGGTAGCTGGAGATCTGCAGGATGGCCGGGCCGCTCAACCCGCGGTGCGTGAACAGTAGATCCTCCAGGAAACGACCGCGCGCTTTGCCGCTGCCGCAGGACACCTCGACCGGCAGCGACAGCCCGGCCAGCGGCGCGAAGGGCGCCCAGGCGTCGGCATCGAAGGTCAGCGGCACCAGGGCAGGGCGCGGCTCGACGATGGTGTGCTCGAAACGCTTGGCTAGGCGCAGGCCCCAGTCACTGGCGCCGATCTTGGGCACCGGTAATCCGCCCGTCGCAACGACAACTCGCGGCGCCTTCACCGTCCCTTGACTGGTATCCAGCTCGAAGCCGCCGTCGGGCAGCAGGCGGACGTCCGCCACGGTGCATGGCTGCCAGCGCGTCACGCCGCCCGCCTCGCACTCCTTGACCAGCATCTGGATGATCTGTTCGGCAGAGCCGTCGCAGAACAGCTGGCCCTTGTGCTTCTCGTGGAAGGCGATGCCGTGCTGCTGCACGAGCTTGATGAAGTCCTGCGGCGTGTAGCGCGCCAGCGCCGAGCGGCAGAAGGCGGGGTTCTCGGACAGGAAATTGGCAGACCCTGCCTCGCGATTCGTGAAATTGCAACGCCCGCCGCCCGAGATACGGATCTTTTCAGCGAGGCGTGGCGCGTGGTCGACGAGCAGCACGCGCAGGCCCTGTTGGCCCGCCAGGCCCGCGCACAAAAGGCCTGCCGCGCCCGCGCCCACCACCACCGCATCGAATCCCTGCATAAGCCTCCCGTGAATGGGGTCGCATTCTCGCGGGTCAGGGTGTTGAAAATCTGTAGGATGCTCTCCAAGTGATGCAGCGGGCCTTCTAGGGGGAGGCCCGATTTGTGGGGTGGCCCGGCCTTGCTGGCCGCGTTAGCGCCCCACTACATTCCTTTGACACTGGCCCGGCCCGGTTCCCTACCGACGGCAAGCGATCGCATCAAAACGAGTTCATGGACATCACAGCCGATCCTTCTGCGACGCAGCCTGGCAGCCTGGCCCATTGGCTGGCGGGGCATGCCGACCTGGGCGGAGATGCGCTGGCCGGCTTGGTGGCGCTGATCGAACCCCTGGGTAGCCAAGCGGCGATCAAGACCGTGGCCAACAGCCGTTATGTGTTCGCCAGCGGCGGTCTTGCCCAGCTGTTCGAGTGCGAAACCGTCCTCGGCCATACCGACGCGGAACTGCTCAGACCCGACGAGACCACGGCGCTGCGCCGTGTCGAACAGACCGTCATGGCCCAGCGCCACCCGGTCGTGTCCGAGCACAAGCTAGAGATCAACGGTCGCCGCCGCGAGTTCAGCGTCACGCGCCTGGCGCTGGGGCAGGAGTTCCTGCTGTCCGTCTGGCATGAGCGCACGGAGGAGCGTCACCGCGAGTCGCATCTGCAGCGTGCGCTGGCCCAGATCGAGCAGCAGCAGAACGCCATCGAGCAGATCCGCCGCGAACTGCAACTGGGCTCGGGCCGCGACGATATCTCGGGCCTGTACATGCGGCCGCAGTTCGACGATCAGCTGCTGCGCGAGATCGATCTCTCGTCGCGTGAGCATCGCGAGTTCGCGCTGGTCGTCATCGCGCTGGACGCCTTGCCGGCGGCAGTAGGCCTGGGCGATGAAGCCCAGCAGCGGCTTCTCGAAGGCATCGGCCGCATGCTGCGTGCCAACACGCGGGCGATGGACTCTGCCTGCCGCATCGGTGTGCAGCGTTTTGCCGTGCTGCTGTCGGGTGTCGGCTTGGCTACGGCGCACGCTCGCATGGAGCAGTTACGCCGCCAATGCGCGGCTCAAATCGTCGTGCTGAACGGCCAGGATCTGGGGCTGTCGATCTCGATGGGTGTGTCCAGCTTTCCGCACACGGCCTCGCGCCAAGAAGAGCTGGTGGCTGCCAGCGAGGCTGCCGTCCACGAGGCTCAGCGCCGCGGCGGCAACCAAGTCGTGCTGGCGTCCATCGCCTTCGGCTAAATCTCGGCAAGCCCCTTCCAGAGCATGTAGGCCGCGAGCGCGAACAGCAGCGTCGCGAAGACCTTCTTCAACTGCGCTACGTTCATGGCGTGTGCCGCGCGGGCACCCAGCGGCGCCATCGTCACGCTGGCGGCTGCGATCAGCGCCAGTGCCGGCAGGTAGAGATAGCCGAAAGCGCCCGGCAGTGCCGGCTCCATCCCCCAGCCGCCCACCACGTAGCCCAGCGTGTTCGCAACGGCGATAGGGAAGCCCAGCGCTGCACTGGTCGCCACGGCGAAGTGCACCGGCACGTTGCACCAGACCATAAAGGGCACGCTCGCGAAGCCGCCGCCGGCGCCCACCAGCCCGGACAGCAAGCCGATACCAGCTCCCGCGCCGAACTGGCCGGCCGTGCCGGGCATCTGACGGCTGGGCGCGGGGCGCTTGTTGCGCAGCATCTGCCAGCCCGAGAAGCTGACGAAGGCGGCGAAGACGAGGGCCAGCCAGGCGCCCTTCAGCAGTGCAAACAGGCCCGCGCCCGCCAGCAGCCCGCCGGCGAGGATGCCCGGGGCCAGGCCCTTGACGAGGTCCCAGCGCACGGCGCCGCGCTGGTGGTGGGCCCGCACGCTGGAGAGCGACGTGAACATGATGGTCGCCATCGACGTGGCGATGGCCGTCTTGACGGCCAGGCCGGGTTCGACACTGCGCTGGCCGAGGATGAAGGTCAGGAAGGGCACGAGCACCATGCCGCCACCTATGCCCAGCAAGCCGGCCAGGAAGCCGGCAGCGAGGCCCAGCACCAGCAACTCGGCGACGAAGCCGGCCGTCATGCCGCGCGCAGCCGCTTGAGCACAGCCTGCCACTCGGCGGGCGTGACCGGTGTGATGGAGAGCCGGCTGCCGCGTTGCAGCACCTGCATGCTGGCCAGCTCGGGTGCGTCGCGCATCGCCTTCAGGCTCAGCAGCGGGGTCGTCTCGCGCCAGCGCACATCCACACGCACCCAGCGCGGCGCTTCGGGTTTGGACTTGGCGTCGAAGTAGTGGCTGGCCGGGTCGAACTGCGTGGCGTCCGGGTAGGCCGCGCTGCAGACCTCGGCGAGGCCAGCGATGCCGGGTTCGGGGCAGGACGAGTGATAGAACAGCACGCCGTCACCGAGCTGCATGTCGTCGCGCATGAAGTTGCGCGCCTGGTAGTTGCGAACGCCGGCCCAGGGCAGGGTGCCGGCGCGTTCCAGGTGGGCGACGGACGCTTCGTCCGGCTCCGACTTCATCAGCCAGTAGTTCATAGAGAAGAGGTGTCCACCGCGATCCTGGAGGCCGAGATCCTGAACACCCAGGGGTAATCAGGT
The DNA here is from genome assembly GCF_039929605.1 of Roseateles sp. Taxonomy (GTDB): domain Bacteria; phylum Pseudomonadota; class Gammaproteobacteria; order Burkholderiales; family Burkholderiaceae_C; genus Pelomonas. Next base: position 19,154 of record NZ_JBDSQX010000121.1, on the reverse strand, counting down.
GGGCGAAGTCAGCCGGACTTCGGGTTCATCTGACGCGAGACGATCACGCCCATCCGGCATTTTCCAAGCCCTTGCTCGTAGAGCATCGGATGAAGGAAATAAAGCCCCGGGGAAAGCAGTGGACGGTGCGAATTCTAAGTCTCAGAGCAGCTGGCCGTCGTGTCCGAGTGCTTCATCCAGGCGCTTGATGAGGGTATCGACTTCGGCCGATGAAACAGGCATAGAACTCGACGCTTCGCGGGGCGCTTCCGTGGACGTTTCCTTCGGCGTTTCGGCGAGTTGATACGCCAGGTTCAGCGCGGCCAGCACGGCGATGCGCTCGCGCGCCTTCACCTTGCCGGCGTCGCGGATGGCGCTCATCTCGCGGTCCACTTGCGCCACGGCGGTGGTCAGCGCGGTTTCACCGCCTGGGGGGCAGCCGAGCAAATAGCTCTGGCCCATGATGGTGACTTCCATCTGCTTCACGGCCGATCCTCCTTGGGTGTGTCGGCAGGCAGCCGTTCCAGCAGCGCGTCGACGCGGGCACGTGCCGCGCTCAGGCGGGAACGCAGGCTGTCGCGCTCCTGGGTGACGGCAGTGAGCTGCACCTGCAGCAGCAGGTTGGTACGAAGGATTTCGTCGTGTCGCACGAGCAGGCGCTCCACGCGGTCTGTCAGGTCGGTCAGGCTGGCCATGGATGGGCTCGGGTCAGAGGGTGAGAGGGAGTCCCGCATGCCCGAGAGGGCGTCCAGAAACGCTCCAATCGAGGCGCAAAGCGCAGCCGTAGCTCGGGCTACGGCGAGCATTTGCAACGAAGAGCGGGGCGTTTCTGGGCGTCAAAGCGGGCATGCGGGATTTCCTCTCATCCTCTCAGGCGGAGGCCGATTTTAGGAGGCGTCCGGTGTCGCAGTCGTCAATGACGGCACAAACGGTGCACAGCGGCTTGCGCGCCTGGCACACATAGCGGCCGTGCAGGATCAGCCAGTGGTGGGCATCGACGAGGTAGGCCTCGGGAATGCGGTCCAGCAGGCCTAACTCCACAGCGAGTGGTGTCTTGCCCGGCGCCAGGCCCGTGCGGTTGCTGACGCGGAAGATGTGCGTGTCGACGGCCATCGTCGGCTCGCCGAAGGCGACGTTGAGCACGACGTTGGCCGTCTTGCGGCCGACGCCGGGCAGGGCCTCCAGCTCGGCGCGGCTGCGTGGCACCTCGCCGCCGTGCAGGTCGATGAGCATGCGGCAGGTCTGGAGCAGGTGTTTGGCCTTGCTGCGGAACAGGCCGATGGTCTTGATGTGGAACTCCAGCCCGTCCTGGCCCAGCGCGAGGATCTGGGCCGGCGTGTTGGCAGCGGCGAACAGGCGTTTGGTCGCCTTGTTGACGCCGACATCGGTGGCCTGGGCGGACAGCAGCACGGCCGTCAGCAGCTCGAAGACGCTGGCGAACTCCAGCTCGGTCTGCGGCGCCGGGTTGGCGGCCCGGAGAGTGGCGAAGAAATGCTCGATTTGCTGCGGGCTCATGGCCCGGCATTGTGGTTCAGGCGGCGAGCGGCAGCGCCAGGCACAGCACCGTGCCGCCGTGGCTGGCGGGCCGCGTGCTCAAGCTGCCGCCGTGCAACTGGGCAATGCGCTGTGCAATCGCCAGGCCCAGGCCGCCGAAGCCACCGCCCGGGCGGCTGATGGGGGGCTCGCGCAGGCTCAGGCCGGCGTCCAACCGGCGTCGCACCTCGGTGGGCAGGCCCGGCCCCTGGTCTTCGATGACGACGCTGACCTGGGCCGCATCACGCTGCACGCTCACCTGCACCGTGCCGGCGTCGGGTGCGTGGCGCAGCGCGTTGTCGATCAGGTTGGTCAGCGCGCGCTCGACGAGTTGCAGGTCGCCCTTCAGCACCAGCGGCCCCGGCGGCGGCCCGGCGAGAGCGACCGACGGCGAGCCTGGCGCGAAGCTGAACTTCTGCACTGCATCGGTCACCAGCTCGTCGAGCCGGAAGCACTCGACGTGGGCGATCTGCTGGCTGGATTGCAGGCTGGCCAGCTCGAAGAGCTGCTGCGACAGGCGCCGCACCTTGTCGCTCTGATCCAGCGCGATGCGCAGATGGCGCTGCGCGGCCGGCGGCGCCTCGGGCAGTTCGCGCAGCAAGGCCTCCAGATGGCCGTGCAGCGCCGTCAGCGGCGTGCGCAGGTCGTGGGCGACGTTGGCGACGACCTCGCGGTGAGCGGCCTGGGTGTCGGCCTGCTCGGTGGTCTGGCGCTCGATGCGCGCGGCCATGCGCTCGAAGGCCTGCTCGATGGCGCGCACCTCGTCGGCCTGCGGTGGCGCAGCGGCATCGCCGTCGCCGGGGCGGTAGGCCTGCATGCGCAAGGCCAGCCGCCGCAGCGGCCGGGTCAGCTGCATCAGCGTGCTGAGGCCGACGACCAGCGTGGCCAGCAGCGCGACGCCCAGCATCAGCAGGCCGCCCTGCCAGAGCCGCTGGTGGCTGATGCTGCCGGCGATCTGCGCGGCGGCCTGGCCTTCAAGCACGACGTAGAGATAGCCCGGCGCACGCCTGGCGCTGGCGGGAAAGCGCGCGGCACTGAAGATCTTGCCCGCGTGGCCCGCTGGCGTGCGGGGATCGGTGCCGCGCAGTGGCAGCGGGGCACCGTCGAGGAAGGCCTGCACCGGCGCCAGTGCCACGCGCGACTGGTGCACGGCCTGCGGGTCGCCCAGGTAGGCGCGCACGCGGCCGTCGGCTTCGAGCAGATAGACCTCGATGGCGGGGTTGACCACCATCAGCATGTCCAGCACCGCGTCCAGGCTGCGGCGGTCGGCATCGCCGCCCTGGGCCTCGTTCAGCCCGGGCCAGTGCTCGACGATGTGGCGCGCCAGGCCCTGCGAGAGCCGTTGCAGCGTCTCCTGCTGGTGAGTCTCGAGCGCGCGTGCGCCCACCAGCGCGACGCCGGCGCCGAAGCTGCACAGCAGCGCCACGAGGGCGAGGCTGAGGCGGGCGCTGAAACCGAGCTTCATGCCGCCACCCGCTGCGGCGGCGAGAAGCGGTAGCCGATGCCCCAGACGGTCTCGATCAGCCGCGGCTGCTGCGGGTTCGCCTCGATCTTGTGGCGCAGCCGGTTGATGTGGCTGTTGACGGTGTGCTCATAGCCGTCGAAGCCCTGACCCCAGACCCGGTCGAGCAGGTCGCCGCGGCTGAACACCTGGCCGGGGTGGCGGGCCAGGAAGTACAGCAGGTCGAATTCGCGCAGCGTCAGCGGGATGGTGTCGCCGTGCACCTGCAGTTCGCGGCTGAGGGTGTCGAGGCGGTGATGCGGCCCGAAGCGCAGCGTGGCCTCGGCCTGCGGCTGGCGCAGCAACTCCACGCGCCGCAGCAGCGCGCGCACGCGGGCCACCAGTTCCAGCATTGAGAAGGGTTTGACGAGGTAATCGTCCGCCCCCAGCTCCAGCCCGAGCACGCGGTGGGCCTCGGCGGAGCGGGCGCTGATGATGATGACCGGTGTCTGGCGGTGGCGGGCCTGCAGGTGGCGGCAGACATCGAAGCCGTCGGCGCCGGGCAGCATCAGGTCCAGCAGTACCAGGTCGAAGCGCTCGGCGTCGATGGCGAGCATGGCCTGGCGGCCATCGGCCTCGCGGTGCACGGCGTAGCCCGCCAGCTGCAGTTGCTGCTGCAGCAGGTCGGCAATGGCGTCGTCGTCTTCGACCACCAGCAGGCGAGGGGGCATGGGCAGGGAGTCGGGCACGGGCGAGTCGGGCTTACAGGGGTTTTTCCGGGGCCGCTGATTGGAGCGGGCCAGCCTGACTCAGACTTCACGGCGCCGTGAACTTGCTGTGAGGACTGCACACGCGGCGCTGCCGACGATGCGTGCTGTGGATTTTTCCACGGTAATTCCTCAAGGTGGATCTATGAAGACTTGGCTCATGGCAGGCCGCGCGCTCGCGGCAGGGGCGCTGGCTTTCGCAGGCGCAGCACAGGCGGTGGACGTGAAGGTGACGCTGACCCAGCTCGCACCGACGGGTGGCGTCGGCATCGCGCCGCTGTGGGTGGGCTTTCACAACGGCAGCTTCGATTCCTTCGACGCCGGCTACGCCGCGTCGCTGGGCATCGAGCGTGCCGCCGAGGACGGCAGCGCCGCCCAGCTCAGCACGATCTTCGGGGCCACCGCTTCCGGCGGCGTGCAGGGCACACTGCCCGGCCCGCCGGCATTCCCGGGCGCCGTGCGCACGCTGACCCTGACCGGCGTGGACCTGGCCGGCATCAACCGCTATTTCAGCTACGCCGCCATGGTCGTGGTGAGCAACGACTTCTTCATCGGCAACGACAACGCGACGCAGTTCGACCTGTCCAGCCTCGCAAACGGCGGCAAGCTGTCGCTGATGGTGGGTGGCGCGGGCCACGTCTGGGACGCGGGCACCGAGGTCAACGATTTCAACTATTCGCTGGCCAATGGGGCTTACGGCCTGGGCGGCGGGCAGACCGGAGGTAACCAGGGCATGGACGAGCACGGCACGGTGCATCTGGTCACCGGTAACCCGTACACCAGCTTTGCGGGGCAGGACCTCGTGCCGGCCGGCTACCAGTGGGGCGCGCTGGACTTCAGCAGCCAGGGCGCATTTGCGCGGGTGGACATCGAGGTGTCGGCGGTGCCGGAGCCGTCCAGCGCGTTGATGATGCTGGGTGGGCTGGGTCTGGCCGGCCTCGTAGTGCGTCGCCGCAGCGCGCGCTGATCAGCCGGGTGAGCGCTTGGCCCGTGCGCGGGCCAGCGCCGCCTCGATGGCGGCGCGTTTGAGGTCGAGCTGGGCTGGATCGGTGATGGCCGACGCGGCCGGCAGGTCGGCCAGTTTGGCCTCGGCTTTTTGCATGAGGCGCGCGTCGTTCTCCTGCACCTCGCGGTGGCGGCGGAACTGGCGGAAGACGTAGCGCTCGCGGGCTTCGTCGGCCTGCGGCCGGCTCCAGGCGCCCCAGCCGGTGGCGGTCGTGACCTCGGGCATGGAGATGCAGTCGACCGGGCAGGCCAGCACGCAGAGCTCGCAGCCGGTGCACTGCGCCGTGACGACGACGTGCATGGCCTTGGGCGCGCCGACGATGCAGTCCGCTGGGCAGGCCTTGATGCACAGCGTGCAGCCTATGCACCAAGCCTCGTCGATGACGGCGACGCCGCGCGTGGCTTCGATGCCGTTGGCCGGGTTCAGTGGCAGCGCAGGGCGGCCGGTGAGGGCGGCCAGGCGTGCGACGCCTTCGGCACCCCCGGGCGGGCATTGGTTGATGTCGGCCTCACCTGCGGCGACTGCGTCAGCGTAGCGGCGGCAGTCCGGGTAGCCGCAGCGGGTGCACTGGGTTTGCGGCAGCGCGGCGTCGATCAGCTCCGCAAGGTTCACGCCTTGCGCTTGCGGGTCGGTGACGATTTAGCGGTGGCCTTGGTCGCGATGGCCTTGGCGGTTTTCTTCAGCGGCGACGCCTCGTACTTGGCGATGAAGTCGCACACCTGCGGGTAGACGTTGTCGCGCCAGCGGCGGCCCGAGAAGATGCCGTAGTGGCCGGCACCGGCGACGTCGTAGTGGAACTGGTGCTGCTTGGGCACGCCGGAGCAGATGTCGTGGGCAGCCTTGGTCTGGCCGGCGCCGGAGATGTCGTCCAGCTCGCCTTCGACGGTCAGCAGCGCGGTCGTCGTGATGTCCTGCGGGCGCACCAACTGGCCGTCGACCTCCCAAGTGCCGTTGACCAGGCCGAAGTCTTGGAAGACGGTCTTGATGGTGTCGAGGTAGTACTCGGCCGGCATGTCGAGCACGGCGTTGTATTCGTCGTAGAACTTGCGGTGGAACTCGGCGCTGTCGTCATCGCCGCGCACCAGATCGAGGAAATAGTCGTAGTGCGAGGTGAGGTGGCGGTCCGGGTTCATCGCGACGAAGCCGGTGTGCTGCAGGAAGCCCGGGTAGACCGCGCGGCCGGCGCCCGGGAAGTTGGTCGGCACGCGGTAGATGACGTTGTTCTCGAACCAGCTGTAGCTGCGGTTCATGGCCAGGTTGTTGACGGCGGTCGGGCTCTTGCGGGCGTCGATGGGGCCGCCCATCATCGTCATGCTGCGCGGCGTGGCCTCGCCGGCGCTGGCCATCAGCGAGATGGCGGCGAGCACCGGAACGGTGGGCTGGCAGACGGAGATGACGTGGCTGTCGGCGCCGCCGACGTGGTGGATGAACTCCTGCACGTAGGCGATGTAGTCGTCCAGGTGGAAGGCGCCGACGTCCAGCGGCACCATGCGCGCGTCGGTCCAGTCGGTGATGTAGACCTTGTGGGTCTTCAGCAATTGCTTGACGGTCTCGCGCAGCAGCGTGCTGTGGTGGCCGGACAGCGGCGCCACGACGAGGACGGTCGGCTGGTCCTTCATCTGCGACAGCACGCTCAGTTCGTCCGTGTAGCGCTTGAAGCGCAGCAGGCGGCAGAAGGGTTTCTCCAGCGCCACCAGTTCCTGCACGGCCACGTCGACGCCGTCGACCTCGACCGAGCGGATGTTGAACTCCGGCTTCTCGTAGTCCTTGGCCAGGCGATGCATCAGGTCCAGCCCGGCCGACAGGCGCTGGGCCATCGGCGTGTGCGCAAGCGGCGACAGCGGGTGGCTGTACAGCTTGGCCGATGCGGCGGCGAACTCCGAAAAGGGGCTCATCAGTGCGCGCTGGGTTTCGAAGAGCTGGTACAGCATGGCGGCCTTGGCGAGGATCAGGAAGTTCTGATGGTGCCAGAAAACGTTGTCAATTTTGTGCGCTGCAACATGGATTGGGGGGTTAAATCCCAATCTTGCGCACTTCACTGGTGCGAAAAGGCCTTCAGCCCTTGATGACGGCGGCCATTCCTGCTGCAACGGTGGGCAGATTGCCCTCGTTCAGTGCGGCGACGCAGATGCGGCCGGAGTCCACCCCGTAGACGCCAAACTCGCTGCGCAGGCGCTGCATCTGGGTGGCGTTCAAGCCTGAGTAGCTGAACATGCCGAGCTGTTCGGTGACGAAGGAAAGATCCTGCGTCACGCCAGCCGCCTTCAGTGCGGCCACCAGTGCGCCGCGCATGGCCTTGATGCGCACGCGCATGCCGGCCAGTTCTTCCTCCCACATCGCACGCAAGATGTCGTCGGCCAGCACCTGGGCAACGACCTGGGCGCCGTGGGTCGGCGGGTTGGAGTAGTTGGTGCGGATCATGATCTTCAGCTGCGACAGCACGCGCACGGCTTCCTCGTCGCTGCTGCAGACGACGCTCAGCGCGCCGACGCGCTCGCCGTACAGCGAGAAGCTCTTGGAGAAGCTGGTGGACACGAAGAAGCCGACGCCAGCCGCCATGAACTGGCGCACCGCCTCGCCGTCTTCCTTCAAGCCAAAGCCGAAGCCCTGGTAGGCCATGTCGAGGAAAGGCGTCAGGCCCTTGGCCTTGACGACAGCAACGACCTCGGCCCACTGGGCGGCGGTGATGTCGTAGCCGGTGGGGTTGTGGCAGCAGGCGTGCAGCACGACGACCGTGCCGGCCGGCGCATCGTTCAGCGCGGCCAGCATGCCGTCGAAGTTGATGCCCTTGTTGGCAGCGTCGTAGTAGGGGTAGGTCTCGACGGTGAAGCCGGCCTGCGTGAACAGCGCGCGGTGGTTCTCCCAGCTCGGATCGGAGATCAGCACCTTGGAGGCCGGGTTGAGCTGCTTCAGGAAATCGGCGCCGACCTTCAGCGCGCCCGTGCCGCCGATGGCCTGCACGGTGGCGACGTTCTTCAGCTCACTGCCAAAGACAAGCTTCTGCACCGCCTTGTCATAGGCGGCGATGCCGTCGATGGGCAGGTAGCCGCGCGGCTTGGGGGCGGCGGCCATGGCGGCTTCGGCTTCGCGCACGCACTTCAGCAGCGGCAGCTTGCCGTTCTCGTCGTAGTAGACGCCGACGCCGAGGTTGACCTTGCCCGGGCGGGTGTCGGCGTTGAACTGCTCGTTCAAGCCGAGGATGGGATCACGGGGGGCGAGGGCGACATCGGCAAAGAGAGACATGGCGAGATTCCTGAAAGGACGGTGGCAGCAGGGGGAGGGCGGTGAACCCGGCACTGCGATAGGCTGACGGATTGCGCAGGGCAGCAATTTTGCCCGTGAACCCAGAGATATCCCCATGCCAGACGCTTTGAACGCCATGCCCGCCATAGAAGGCGACACCGAGGAGCGCAAGGGCGAATTCGTGAGCTTCGAAGGCTCGCCGTTCCAGCTGTTCCAGCCTTTTCCGCCTGCCGGGGACCAGCCGGCCGCCATCGCCAAGCTCATCGAGGGCATCAACGACGGCCTCAGCTACCAGACGCTGCTGGGCGTGACCGGCTCGGGCAAGACCTTCACGATGGCCAATGTCATCGCCCAACTGGGCCGCCCGGCCATCATCTTTGCGCCCAACAAGACGCTGGCAGCTCAGCTCTACAGCGAGTTTCGGGACTTCTTTCCGAACAACGCCGTCGAGTACTTCGTCAGCTACTACGACTACTACCAGCCCGAGGCCTACGTGCCGCAGCGCGACCTGTTCATCGAGAAGGACAGCGCGATCAACGAGCACATCGAGCAGCTGCGCCTGTCTTGCACCAAGAGCTTGCTGGAGCGGCGCGACGTGATCATCGTGGCGTCGGTGTCGGCCATCTATGGCATTGGCTCGCCGGCGGACTACCACCAGATGGTGATGACGCTGCGCGTGGGCGACAAGCTGGGCCAGCGCGACGTCATCGCCCACCTGATCCGCATGCAGTACACGCGCAACGAGATGGAGTTCACCCGCGGCCACTTCCGCGTGCGCGGCGACACCATCGACGTGTTCCCGGCCGAGCACTCCGAGCTGGCGATCCGCATCGAGCTTTTCGACGACGAGATCGAGGGCCTGTCGCTGTTCGACCCTCTCACGGGCCACATCCGCCAGAAGATCCCGCGTTTCACGGTTTACCCCAGCAGCCATTACGTGACACCGCGCGACCGCGTGCTGGCCGCGACCGACGCGATCAAGCAGGAGCTGCGCGACCGCGTCGCCTTCTTCATCAAGGAGGGCAAGCTGGTCGAGGCGCAGCGTGTCGAGCAGCGCACGCGCTTTGACCTGGAGATGCTGCAGGAGGTGGGCCACTGCAAGGGCATTGAGAACTACACGCGCCATCTGTCCGGCGCCCAGCCCGGTGACCCGCCCCCCACGCTGGTGGACTATCTGCCGCCCGACGCGCTGATGTTCCTGGACGAGAGCCATGTGCTGATCGGCCAGTTCGGCGGCATGTACAACGGCGACCGGGCGCGCAAGACGACGCTGGTGGAGTACGGCTTTCGCCTGCCGTCCGCGTTAGACAACCGGCCGCTGAAGTTCGCCGAGTTCGAGAAAAAGATGCGCCAGGCCGTCTTCGTGTCGGCCACGCCCGCGCAGTACGAGCAGGACAACGCCGGGCAGGTGGTGGAACAGCTCGTTCGTCCGACCGGCCTGGTGGACCCGCTCATCGAAGTGCGGCCCGCCACGCATCAGGTGGACGATGTGCTGCAGGAGATTCGCCTGCGCGTGGAGGTCGGCGAGCGTGTGCTGATCACCACGCTGACCAAGCGCATGGCGGAGCAGCTGACCGACTACCTCAGCGATAACGGCGTCAAGGTGCGCTACCTGCACTCGGACATCGACACGGTGGAGCGCGTGGAAATCCTGCGCGACCTGCGCCTGGGCGCCTTCGACGTGCTGGTGGGCATCAACCTTCTGCGCGAGGGGCTGGATATTCCCGAGGTGTCGCTCGTCGCCATCCTGGATGCCGACAAGGAAGGCTTCCTGCGCGCCGAGCGCAGCCTGATCCAGACCATCGGACGCGCCGCGCGCAACGTGAACGGCAAGGCCATCCTCTACGGTGACCGCATCACCGAGTCGATGCGCAAGGCCATCGGCGAGACCGAGCGCCGCCGCGCCAGGCAGACGGCCTTCAACGAGGCCAATGGCATCACGCCGCGCAACGTGCAAAAGCGCATCAAGGATTTGATCGACGGCGTGTACTCCGCCGAATCCGGCCGCGACGACGCCAAACTGCTGGCGGCGGCCAAGGTCGAGGACTTGTCCGAGAAGGATCTGGCCAAACGGATCGCCCAGCTCGAAAAGCAGATGCTGGAGCACGCCCGCAACCTGGAGTTCGAACAGGCCGCTCGCATTCGCGATCAGCTCGGGCAACTGCGCGAGCAAGCCTTCGGCGCGCGCGTGCACGACAACATCGTGCCGCTGGACAGCGCGCGCAAGGGCTTGGCACGCTGAAATCTGATGGCGCTGCTGCGGCGCACCAAAAGGCCTGCAACGGCTAGGGCTACCTAGTAACCCTGCGACGCGGCCGATTAGTCGAGTAAAATGATCGGAAATGAATTAGTCGGCTATTGTCCCGCTCATCCCGGGTTAACCCCGAATTAATGCCCTGGACAAATCGTGTCCGGGCGTCTCGCAAAGGAGTTTCGTATGCGTCTCACCACCAAAGGCCGGTTTGCTGTCACCGCGATGTTGGACTTGGCGCTGCGCGAGAACACGGGCCCCGTGGCTCTGGCGGCGATCAGCCAACGGCAGCAGATTTCGCTCTCCTACCTGGAGCAGCTCTTCGGCAAGCTGCGCCGCCATGAACTGGTGGAAAGCACCCGTGGCCCGGGCGGCGGTTACTCGCTGGGTCGCAAGGCCGAGAACATTACCGTTGCCGACATCATCGTCGCCGTGGACGAGGCGCTGGACGCCACCGGCTGCGGCGGCAAGGAAAACTGCCAGGGTGAAGACAGTGGCCGCTGCATCACGCATGAACTCTGGACCAATCTGAACGCCAAGATGATCGAGTACCTCGACTCCGTGTCCCTGCGCAAGCTCGCCGATGAGCAACTCGCCAAGGGCTTCGAGGTCGAGGCCGCGCCGGTCAAGCGCGCCATCTCCAGCCAGCCGGTGCTCAAGCCCATCCGCATCACGGCGCCGAACTCGGTGTTCGCCCTGGGTAGCACTCTCAGCAGCGCGTTCAGCAAGTAAGTCAGAAGAACTCAAAAGAAGTCGTTCCATGGACATGACCCCGCACTTCCCGATCTACCTCGACTACGGCGCGACGACGCCGTGCGACCCCCGCGTGGTGGACGCGATGATTCCCTGGTTGCGCGAGCACTTCGGCAACCCGGCATCACGCAGCCACGCCTGGGGCTGGGAAGCCGAAGAAGCGGTCGAGAAGGCTCGCGTGCAGGTCGCCGAGCTGATCGGTGCCGACCCGCGCGAGATCGTCTGGACCTCCGGCGCCACCGAGTCGAACAACCTGGCACTCAAGGGCGCCGCGCAGTTCTACAAGACACGCGGCAAGCACCTGATCACCGTCAAGACCGAGCACAAGGCCGTGCTCGACACCATGCGTGAGCTGGAGCGCCAGGGCTTCGACGTGACCTATCTCGACGTGCTGGAAAGCGGCCTCGTCGATCTGGAAGCCTTCAAGGCAGCACTGCGCCCGGACACCATCCTGGCCTCGGTCATGTTCGTCAACAACGAGATCGGCGTCATCCAGGACGTGGTCGCGTTGGGCAATCTGTGCCGCGAGCGGGGCGTCATCTTCCACGTCGATGCGGCCCAGGCCACAGGCAAGGTCGCCATCGACATGGCCCAACTGCCCATCGACCTGATGAGCCTGGCCTCGCACAAGAGCTACGGCCCCAAGGGCATCGGCGCCCTCTACGTGCGCCGCAAGCCCCGCATTCGCCTGGAAGCGCAGATGCACGGCGGTGGCCACGAGCGCGGCATGCGCTCGGGCACGCTGCCGGTGCACCAGATCGTCGGCATGGGCGAGGCCTTCCGCATCGCCCGCGAGGAAATGGGCGCCGAGAACGAACGCATCCGCGCGTTGCATAACCGGCTGATCCAGGGCCTCTCGGGCATCGAGCAGACCTTCATCAACGGCGACCTCGAGCGCCGCGTCCCGCACAACCTGAACATCTCGTTCAATTACGTCGAGGGCGAGTCGCTGATCATGGGCGTCAAGGGCCTGGCGGTGTCGTCGGGTTCGGCCTGCACGTCGGCCAGCCTGGAGCCCAGCTATGTGCTGCGCGCCCTGGGCCGCAGCGACGAACTGGCGCACAGCTCGCTGCGCATGACCATCGGCCGCTTCACGACCGAAGAAGAAATTGACTACGCCATCAGCGTGTTGGCGGACCGCGTGGCCAAGCTGCGTGATCTGTCCCCGCTGTGGGATATGTACAAGGATGGCGTCGATATCTCGACCATCCAGTGGGCCGCTCACTGAGCCGGCAAGGAGAACTTTCATGGCATATAGCGACAAGGTCGTCGACCACTACGAAAACCCCCGCAACGTCGGCAAGTTCGACAACGGCGACGACGACGTCGGCACCGGCATGGTCGGCGCGCCGGCCTGTGGCGACGTGATGAAGCTGCAGATCAAGGTCAACCCGGCGACCGGCCTCATCGAGGACGCCAAGTTCAAGACCTACGGCTGCGGCTCGGCTATCGCCTCCAGCTCGCTCGTGACCGAATGGGTCAAGGGCAAGAGCCTGGACGAAGCGCTGACGATCAAGAACACGCACATCGCCGAAGAGCTGGCGCTGCCGCCGGTCAAGATCCACTGCTCCATCCTGGCCGAAGACGCCATCAAGGCCGCCGTGGACGACTACCGCGCCAAGCACGCCGCCGTGGCGAGCTGACATGTCCGTCACGCTCACCGAAGCTGCTGCCCGTCACGTCAAGCGCTACATCGCCAAGCGCGGCAAAGGTGTGGGCGTGCGCCTGGGTGTGAAGACGACGGGCTGCTCGGGCCTGGCCTACAAGCTCGAATACGCCGACGACTTCGCGCCTGAGGACGTCATCTTCGAGGGCCATGAGGTCAAGATCCTCATCGACCCCAAGAGCCTGCCCTACCTCGATGGCACCGAGCTGGACTTCGTCCGTGAAGGCCTCAACGAAGGCTTCAAGTTCCGCAACCCGCGCGAGAAAGACAAGTGCGGTTGCGGCGAGTCTTTCCGTGTCTGATCGACCCTGAGTTCTTGCTGAGCGCGGCACCGGCCGCGCTTTTTGCTTTTTCACCTCACCATGCGCCTGACCGACAACGACTTCCAGCTCTTTGGCCTGCCTGAACAGCAGGCCCAGGTGCGCGCCGACATCGACGCGCGCTGGAAGGCCTTGCAGGCCGAAGTGCACCCCGACCGCTTCGCCGCCGAGGGCGCCGCTGCCCAGCGCGTGGCCATGCAATGGGCCATGCGCGTGAACGAGGCCTACCAGCGCCTGCGCGACCCGCTCAAGCGCGCGGCCTACCTGTGCGAACTGCGCGACGCCCCCGTGCAGGCCGAGAACAACACGCAGATGCCCGCCGCCTTCCTGATGCAGCAGATGGAATGGCGCGAGGCGCTGGATGACGCCGACGACGAGGCCGCGCTGACCGCCCTCGACGACGACGCTGCCCAGGCCGAAACCAACGCGCTCGCCACCGTGCAGCGCCTGCTCGACGAAGCCGGCGACGCGCCGGCCGCCGCTTCCCAGGTCCGCGCGCTGATGTTCATCCAGCGCTTTCGGGCCGACATCGACCAGCGCCTAGCCGCGCTCGACGCCTGAACCCATGGCCCTCCTGCAAATTTCCGAACCCGGCGCCTCGCCCGACCCGCACCAGCGCCGCATCGCCGTCGGCATCGACCTCGGCACAACGCATTCCCTCGTCGCCGCTGTGCGCCACGGCGTGGCCGAATGCCTGCCCGACGAGCAGGGCCGCGTGATCTTGCCGTCCGCTGTTCGCTACCTGCCCGAGGGCCGTCGCCAGATCGGCGCCGACGCGCTCGCGGCGCAAGCCGAAGATCCCGAGAACACCATCGTCTCGGTCAAGCGCTTCATGGGTCGCGCCCTGGCCGACGTCGCCAACCGCGAGCATCTGCCGTATCAGTTCGAAGACCGGCCCGGCATGCTCGGCATCGCCACGCGTGACGGTGTGAAGAGCCCCGTCGAGGTATCCGCCGAGATCCTGGCCACGCTGCGCTTTCGCGCCGAGGACAGCTTTGCCGACGACCTGTTCGGCGCCGTCATCACGGTGCCGGCCTACTTTGACGACGCCCAACGCCAGGCGACCAAGGACGCCGCCGAACTGGCCGGCCTCAAGGTGCTGCGTCTCATCAACGAGCCCACCGCCGCAGCCATCGCCTACGGCCTGGACAACGCGAGCGAAGGCCTGTATGCGGTCTACGACCTGGGCGGCGGCACTTTCGACATCTCGCTTCTGCGCCTGACGCGTGGCGTGTTCGAAGTCGTCGCGACCGGCGGCGACGCGGCCCTGGGCGGCGACGACTTCGACCGCGTGCTGGCCGACTGGGCGCTTGGCGGTCGCGTGGTCGAAACGGCGCACGACAAACGCGCCGTGCTCGTCGCCGCTTGCGCGGCCAAGGAGGCGCTGTCGGATGCCGAGTCGACCGAACTGGTCGCCGCGCTGGACGCGGACAAGCTGCGTGTCGTCGTCACCCGTAAGCAGTTCGAGCAACTGGCCCAGCCGTTGATCGCCAAGACCCTGTCGGCCGTGAAGCGCGTGCTGCGCGACGCGAAAGTCAAGGCCGTGGACGTGGTGGGCACCGTCATGGTCGGCGGCTCGACGCGCATGCCCATCGTGCGCCGTGCGGTGAGTGAGCTGTTCGGCCGCGACGTGCTGACCAACCTGAACCCAGACGAAGTTGTCGCGCTCGGCGCCGCCATCCAGGCAAACCAGCTCGCCGGCAATGCGGCCGACGGCGAGATCCTGTTGCTGGATGTGATCCCGCTGTCGCTGGGGCTCGAAACGATGGGCGGCCTGGCTGAGCGCGTCATTGAGCGCAACTCGACCATCCCCGTCGCCAAGGCCCAGGACTTCACGACCTTCAAGGATGGCCAGACCGCACTGGCGATCCACGTCGTGCAGGGCGAGCGCGAGCTGGTCAGCGAATGCCGCTCGCTGGCGCGCTTCGAGCTGCGCGGCATCCCACCGATGGTGGCCGGCGCCGCTCGCATCCGCGTCAGCTTCCAGGTCGATGCCGACGGGCTGCTGAACGTCTCCGCCGAGGAGTTGACCTCAGGCGTGCAGACGGCCATCACCGTCAAGCCGAGCTACGGCCTCGGCGATGACGAGATCGCCAACATGCTGAAGGACGGCTTCAACAGTGCCGAGGGCGACATGGCTGCGCGCAAGCTGCGTGAGGCCAAGGTCGAGGCCGAGCGCATGGTCCTGGCCACGCGCAGCGCGTTGGCTGCCGATGGCGACCTGCTGCCCGTCGCTGAGCGCGAGGCGCTGGAATCGCGCTTGCAGGCTTTGACCGCGATGGCCGACGATGCGGATGCCATCGACGCCGCCATCAAGGCGCTGGCCGAGGCGACCGAAGGCTTTGCCGCCGAGCGCATGAACCGCTCCATCGCCCGCGCGCTGACCGGCCGCAACGTCTCGGCCCTTTAAGAGAACAACATGCCCGTCATCAAGATCCTCCCGCACGCCGAGTACTGCCCCGCCGGCGCCAGCATCACGGCAGCGCCCGGCACGTCGATCTGCGAAGCGATGCTGGCCAACGACATCCACATCGAGCACGCCTGCGATCAGGTCTGCGCCTGCACGACCTGCCACGTCATCGTGCGCGAGGGCGGCCGTTCGCTGTCCGAGATGGAAGAGGACGAGGAAGACATGCTGGACCGCGCCTGGGGGCTGGAGCCCGACTCGCGCCTGTCCTGCCAGGCGCTGCTGCGCCAGCAGGATGTGACGGTCGAGATCCCCAAGTACTCGATCAACCACGCCAAGGAAGGCAAGTGACTGCCGTCCAGCGCATCCTCGGTTTCGAGTCGTCCTGCGACGAGACCGGGGTAGCGCTGGTTGAGGTGGATGGTGACGCACCGCCCAAGCTGCTGGCGCAGGCGTTGTTCAGCCAGATATCCATGCACCAGGCCTACGGCGGCGTGGTGCCCGAGCTGGCCTCGCGCGACCACGTGCGCCGCGTGTTGCCGCTAACGCGCGACGTGCTGTCTCAAGCCGGCTTGGCGCTTACAGACGTCGATCTGATCGCCTATACGCAGGGGCCTGGCCTCGCGGGTGCGCTACTCGTCGGTGCGGGCGTCGCCGTGTCGCTGGCCGCCGCGCTCGATGTGCCAGCCTTGCCCATCCATCACCTCGAAGGGCATCTGCTGTCACCCTTCCTGTCGGCTGACGCGCCGGAGTTCCCCTTCGTCGCGCTGCTCGTCAGTGGCGGCCACACGCAGTTGATGCGCGTGGACGATGTGGGCCGCTACGAAATTCTCGGCGAGACCATCGACGACGCGGCCGGCGAGGCCTTCGACAAGAGCGCCAAGCTGCTGGGACTGCCTTACCCCGGTGGCCCGCATCTGGCGCGCATGGCCGAGTTCGGCAACCCCGAGGCCTACGCGCTGCCACGCCCCCTGATGCACAGCGGCAAGCCGGATTTCAGCTTTGCCGGATTGAAGACCGCGGTGCTGACGCAGGTGAAGAAGATCGGTGACTCACCTTGCGAGCAGACGAAAGCCGACCTGGCCGCGTCCACACAGGCGGCCATCGTCGACGTGCTGGTGAAGAAGTCGCTGCTGGCGCTGAAGGAGACGGGGCTGAAGCGCCTCGTCGTCGCCGGCGGCGTGGGCGCGAATGCCAAGCTGCGCGAGCAACTGAACGCCGCCTGCGCCAAACGGGGCGTGCGTGTGCACTACCCCGAACTGGACCTGTGCACCGACAACGGCGCCATGATTGCGATGGCCGCCGCGCTGCGGGTGCAGCGCGGCACGGCCAATCCCAGGCGCGACGGCGGCTTCGAAGTCCGCCCGCGCTGGGAGCTCGGGACGGCTTAGTTGACCGTCAACTGGCCGCCGTTCTCGGCGACGCGCTTGACCAGGCTCAGCGTCAACACGCCGTTCTCGAAGCGGGCTTGCGATTGGCCTTGATCGATCTCGGCCGGCAGCGCGAAGCTGCGGGCGTAGCTGGCGGCGCGGCGCTCGCGGTAGAGCAGGCGGGAGCCGTCGGTCGGCGCGCTGGCTTCCTCGGTCGCGGTCTCGATGTGCACGCGACGGCCCTCGACGCGAACCTTCACGGCCTCCTTGGTCACGCCGGGCATGTCGACGGTGACGTGATAGCCCTTGTCGTCTTCGCTGACGTCCAGGGCGGGGGTACGGGCCGTGTCGGCCTCGGCATCGAACTGGCGCAGGACGCGGGCAACGTGGCGGGGGTGGGTCAGATAGAACATGGTGAACTCCAGTGGCTGTGAACGCTGCTTCACGGGTCGGGAGCAGCACCCCGATGACCGAGAGATAGGGTGGCGGCGAAGCCCTTCAAGAGCGGTTTGCGCGCCGATGCAGAGAAGTCACGCATTTGCGGGGCAGGGCGGTTCGGGCTCTTGAAACCAGGGCGAGCCGGCCACATGTCTGCTCGCTTGGCCTGGTGCAGTTGTGAGCCTTCTGCCGCCTTGGGCTAGAATCCGCCGGTTTTGCGTACTTGATATCTTGTATGCAAAGCACCAGCACGGCTTGGGGCGGTTTCCCCCTTGTCCGCAAGTCAACCCCGGAAACCGTCTGCGGCAGCGCTCAGTAGTGCGTCTCGCCCGGCCGGACTTCCGAAACCTTTTGGAAAAAAATGTCCGTCGCCGATATGAACAAGGCCGAGATCGTCAAGGCCAACGCTCGCAGCACCAATGACACTGGCTCGCCGGAAGTCCAGGTCGCCCTGCTGACCGCCCGCATCAACGACCTGACCCCCCACTTCAAGACCCACGCCAAGGACCACCACGGTCGTCGCGGTCTGCTGAAGATGGTTAACACCCGCAAGAGTCTGTTGGCCTATCTGAAGCGCATTGACTCCAGCCGTTATGTCGCGCTGATCGCCAAGTTGGGCCTGCGCAAGTAATTCGCCTCATTCCACGAGGAGCCTGTCTGGTCCATTAGCCCAGCACAGGCTCTTCGTCCATCTATCTGCCGGAACCGAGCTGACGTGGTGTCGGATCATTCCAAGACGGTTTGCTGAACCGCCCTGGAATGGCATCTGGACCAAACCCAGTCTCGTTCCCGGTTCTTCCGGGTGCCCCCGCACCCACAACAACCAGGAGATGAGCATGTCCATTTTCAACAAGGTCACGAAGTCCTTCCAATGGGGCCGTCACAACGTGGTGCTGGAAACGGGTGAAGTCGCCCGCCAGTCCAGCGGCGCTGTCCTCGTCAACATCGAAGGCACCGTCGTGCTGGCCACCGTGGTCGCCAAGACCGAAGCTAAGGCCGGCCAGGACTTCTTCCCGCTGACCGTCGACTACCTCGAGAAGACCTACGCCGCCGGCAAGATCCCTGGCAGCTTCTTCAAGCGCGAGGGCCGCCCGAGCGAGCACGAGACGCTGACCAGCCGCCTGATCGACCGTCCGATCCGCCCGCTGTTCCCGGAAGGCTTCTTCAACGAAGTCCAGGTCGTCATCCACGTGGTGAGCCTGAACCCCGAAGTGCAGGCCGACATCGCAGCGCTGATTGGCTCGTCCGCAGCGCTGGCCATCTCCGGCATCCCGTTCAGCGGCCCGATCGGCGCTGCCCGCGTGGGCTACGTCAACGGCGAGTACCTGCTGAACCCCAGCAAATCCGAGCTGGCCAACAGCCAGATGGACCTCGTCGTCGCCGGCACGCAAGCCGCCGTGCTGATGGTCGAGTCGGAAGCGTCTGGCCTGTCGGAAGAAGTCATGCTGGCCGCCATCGTCTACGGCCACGAGCAAGGCAATGTCGCCATCGCCGCCATCAACGACCTGGTGCGTGACGCCGGCAAGCCGGCCTGGACCTGGGCCGCGCCCGCCAAGGACGAAGCCTTCATCGCCAAGGTCAACGGCCTGGCCGAAGGCCCGCTGCGCGAGGCTTACCAAATCCGCTCCAAGCAAGCCCGCACGCAAGCCTGCCGCAGCGTGACGTCCAGCGTCTTCGCTGCCCTGAAGGGTGAAGGCGTCGTCTTCGACAAGGTCGAGGTCGAAGGCCTGCTGTTCGAGATCGAAGCCCGCATCGTGCGCAGCCAGATCCTGGCCGGCGAGCCGCGCATCGACGGCCGCGACACGCGCACCGTGCGCCCCATCGAAATCCGCAACGGCATCCTGCCGCGCACCCACGGCTCGGCGCTGTTCACGCGCGGCGAGACCCAGGCTCTCGTCATCGCGACGCTGGGCACGGACCGTGACGCACAGCGCATCGACGCGCTGGACGGCGAGTTCGAAGACCGCTTCATGATGCACT